>NZ_BAABFT010000003.1:0-675010 GCF_039541195.1 Mucilaginibacter gynuensis | reverse complement strand
GTATCTTGTTTATTATAATTGGGAAAGACCTCATCAAGGTATTAATGGTAAAAAACCTATCGATATGGCCTCCCTAAACAACAAAAAATAAAAGCTAATTCTGTTACCGAATTACATAACCCTTACAGCAATGATAAGCATTTTAAAATTCCTACGAAGCAACCGCAGGTTTCGCTTTAGCGCTAACAGATTTTCCAAGGCGTATAAAATACTTCTCGAAGTAAGTGTAGCTGTAAAAGCTAAGTACAAGGGTGATAGCGATGGTAAGCGCGATGTGTATAATGGGGTTAGCGGATAAATAGTCAGCCGCGGCAAAACGGATGAGTCCGTATATTATAGGGTGGATCAGGTAAACCGAAAAACTGATTTCGCCGAGTGTACGCAGAATAGTTTTTATAAAACCGGGCAAAAAGTCGAAATCGCATTTATAAAACAAAAAGCACAGCGCAATTACATAGCCACTTAGTATTAACCGGTTAAAGCCGGTCACCAATTGTACAGGTTCGCCGGTAACGGGGTAAAATGTAATGAGCGAGCATAAAAATACAATACCTAAAACAGCAGGCCAGCCAAACTTTTTCATGTTACGCTCAATAGCTCCCAGGCCTATACCTGCTGCGAAATAAAACATCTGGCCAAGCGGGTTCACATATTCGGCCCATTGCTTACCCAGGTATACATTAGGGTCAAGCACCTTAAAGGTAAAGTAGATCAGAATCAGGAACGACAACGCTACAAATCCCCAGAATAAGCCCTTTTTAAACTTAGCCATCCATATTAAGAACGGGAAAAGGATGTAAAAGAACAGTTCATCCCCTATCGACCATGCGCCGTTAGCGATAAAGGTTTCGGGCTTTATGGCACCGGGTATTATAGTAATATTGGCTATTATCTTTTTTACCGACAGCATTTGAGGATAAACTATTACCAGCGTTAACGCCGTAGCCATCCATAACAGTGGCACAATCCTGAAGAAGCGCTTAATATAAAACTCAACCAGTACCGGTTTGCTAAATACAAAACCACGTATGTGAACCATGTAGAGTGTTAGTCCACTTAAAACGTAAAAGATAGCTACCCCATATATCTTAATTTTTGCCAGCACGCTTGATGCATCGGCCTCGCCGTAAGTGAACAGGTGCATGTGGTAAATCATTATACCGAATGCAGCCAGGCCACGCAGGTAGTCGAGGGAATCGATCCGGTTAATTGCCGGGGTAGTATTGTTAGTCATAGAATGAATCAAAATTACGCTAAAAGAAATTATTAACTATATCAACAGTAATAATTTCCTATTTGTTATAAGTGGCTACTGTGTAACATTTTTGTGAAAAAAGCGTACAAAATGTGAAGCAACTACTGATTTAAAAAATTATCTTAGGGCGTGATTATCCAAACTTTCAACCACCTCAAAAAGAACCTTAAGAAGGTATCTGAAACCCAAAAAGTAATAAAGGTAGCCATCCTGTCTGATTCAGCATCGCAACTGATCACGCAGGCAATCAAGGGTTACGGAGTTGAACACAATGTTAACTTCAATATTTTCGAGGCTGATTATAACCAGATTGACCGCCAGGTTTTCGACCCAAGTTCGGAGTTGTACGAGTATGAGCCCGATTTTGTTATTATACTGAGAAGTACCGAGCGTTTATCAAAATACTTTTACAAGCTTGATAAAGCCGAAAAAGAGAATTTTGCCGCCAACCAGATAGACTATATCGACGGTTTATACCAAACCATTGGCAGCAGGTTAAAAAGCAGGGTGATCATCAACAATTACCTCGAACTAAACGATGGGGTGTTTGGCAACTTCGCTTCAAAAGTGAGTTCATCTTTACTGTATCAGTTAAAAAAGCTCAACTTTAAGCTGATGGAGTTTAGCCAGGAGCGCAAAAACCTATTCCTGCTTGATCTGGATGCTTTGGTTACCAAAACCGGTTACCTGCAATCTTTCGACCCGAAAATGTATTTCAGCGCCGATATGGTTTTCAGTATCGACTTTTTACCATACCTCGCCAAAAACATCAGCGATATTATACTGGCCATTACCGGCACGTTCAAAAAATGCGTTATCCTCGATCTGGACAATACTACCTGGGGCGGTATTATAGGTGATGATGGTATAGATGGTATCCAAATCGGCGACCTTGGCAGCGGAAAGATATTCTCGGAGTTTCAGCTTTGGGTAAAACAGCTTAAGCAACGTGGTATCATTGTAGCGGTTTGCAGTAAAAATACCGAAGAGATAGCTTTGGAGCCTTTTAAGAGTCACCCCGAAATGGTGTTGCGTTTAGAGGATATCGCTGTATTTGTAGCTAACTGGGAAAACAAAGCCGATAACATCCGCCATATACAGAGCATCCTGAACATCGGTATGGATTCTATTGTGTTTATTGACGATAACCCGTTTGAGCGCGAATTGGTGAAGAAAGAAATTCCGGAAGTAACGGTACCTACCCTGCCCGATGACGCGGCAGAGTACCTGTTGTTCCTGAAATCGCTTAACCTGTTTGAAACCGCTTCCTTTACCGAGGGCGATGAGCAACGCACCCTGCAATACCAGGAAGAAGCCAAGCGCAGCAGCCTCATGAAGAGCTTTGCCAACGAGGAGGAGTTTTTGGCTAACCTTGATATGGTGTCAGAAGTTAAGGCTTTCGAAGGTTTCAGTATTCCGAGGGTATCGCAGTTATCGCAACGTTCAAACCAGTTTAACCTGCGCACCGTACGTTATACCGAAGAAGATCTGGTGAACATGAGCAAGGATAAAAACTATTTTACCTACTCGTACACACTTAAAGATAAATACGGCGACAATGGCCTCATCGCCTTTGTTGTGTTAAAGCAAATTGACGAAACTACCCTCTTTGTAGAAAACTGGGCCATGAGCTGCCGTGTGCTAAAAAGAGGCATGGAGCTGTTTACCTTAGATACCATTGCCGAAGACGCGAAGCTGAACGGCTTCACCAAGATAATCGGCGAATATATACCTACCAAAAAGAACATGATGGTTAAAGAGCATTATCCATCGTTAGGTTTTGAACCGGTGAGTGAAGACAGCTACGTGCTCAACCTTATTACTTATACATTAAGCAAACCAATATTTATAACAAGAACATAATTAATTAGTATGAACAAAGAACAAATACTCGCTAAAGTTACCGACATTTTTAAAGACGTGCTTGACAATGACGACATTGTGCTAACGGATACCACCGTGGCTACCGATGTAGAAGATTGGGATTCGTTAAACCACATCCAGATCATCGTTGCTATCGAAAAATCGTTCAAGATCAAATTCACCTCAACTGAGATACATCATTTCAAAAACGTTGGTGAGCTGATCGGTTCTATCGAAAGCAAACTGAGCTAAAAACAATACCACAATCCCCCTAATCTTTTAAACGTTACCCCAAAATGCTCTTTAATTCATTTGAGTTTTTACTATACTTCCCTATAGTAACTGCGCTGTTCTTCTTTCTGCCGCACCGTTTCAGGTGGCAGTTGCTGCTGGCAGCCTCGTGTTTCTTTTATATGTTTTTTAAGCCGGAATATATCCTTATCCTGGCTTTTACCATTGTAGTTGATTACTACGCCGGTATACTTATTGAAGAGGCGAAAACCGCTAAACAGAAAAAGTATTACCTGCTCATAAGCCTTATTGCCAATATTGGCGTACTGGCTGTGTTTAAGTATTATAACTTTATTAATGAGAACATTACAGGCGTAGCAAGCCTTTTCGGTTGGAAGAACCATATCCCGGCGTTAACCATGCTGCTACCTATCGGTTTATCATTCCACACGTTTCAGGCGATGAGTTATACGCTCGAAATTTCGAGGGGAAACTACAAAGCTGAAAGGCACTTTGGTATATACGCGCTGTATGTAATGTTTTACCCGCAGCTGGTTGCCGGCCCTATAGAAAGACCGCAGAACGTACTGCACCAATTCCACGAAAAAAAGAGCTTCGATTACAGCCGTGTAGTGGATGGCTTGCGGATGATGCTTTGGGGCATGTTTAAAAAGATTGTGATTGCCGATAACCTAACCACTTATACCGACGGGGTTTACAATAACCTGCACGTGCAAACGTCAATAGCCATAGTGGTGGCCATCTTCTTCTTCGCGTTCCAGATCTATTGCGACTTTTCGGCCTATACCGATATAGCCCGCGGCGCGGCACGTGTAATGGGATATGAGTTGGTGAAAAACTTCAACTACCCTTTCCGCAGCCGTAACGTAACCGATTTTTGGCGCAGGTGGCACATGTCGCTCACTACCTGGTTTAACGACTATTTGTTTACCCCGGTGGTAATCAGCAACCGTGGCTCTATCAAGTTCGGTATCGTTTTCGCACTGATGGTTACCTTCTCATTAAGCGGTTTATGGCACGGTGCCGCATGGACCTACGTAGGTTTCGGTGTGATGCACGGCTTTGCTACCAGCTACGAGTTTTTGACTAAAAAGTGGCGCAACAGGTTATCGAAAAAGGTAAATCCGTTTATTTACAGCAGGGTGAGCCAGGTACTAACATTCTTGTTTGTTTGCTATACCTGGATCTTCTTCAGGGCCAATACCATGGCAGATGCATTTTATGTATTGAAGCGCATCCCGGGTTTCTTTACAGAGATAGCCAACTGGTCGGTAACACGTACCAAGCCTATTTTTGATGGCAGCCTGCCGAAATTAGGTTTGATATACTGCGGTGTGTTCATCTTACTGCTTGAAACACTGCATTATTTAGATAACAAATACGATGTATTTAATAAACTGCGCAACCAAAATATTGTATTGAGGTGGTCGGTTTATTATTCGCTGATGATCATCATGATCTTCTTTGCATCGTCAACAGCACACAGGTTTATCTATTTCCAATTCTAAACATGGCAAAGCTTACATTAAAAATTATATTATTCGTGGTGCTTTTGTACATACCCCTGTATATAGTGCAAAAGATAGTTGACGAAGGCATGCACAAATACCGCAAAGGCGAATACGCCGTGTGGAACGATATTTACAGCGGCAACATCAATGCCGATCTTATTATTTTAGGCAATTCACGCGCGTTTGTAAATATATCGCCATTGGTACTGGATACTGCCCTTAAACAATCGGCTTATGATCTGGGTGTTGATGGTGGCGATTTTAACCTCGCTTATACCCGTTTTAAGGTATATCTGAGCAAAAACAAAATGCCAAAAACGGTTATCCTATCGGTATCAACCAGCGATTTGGAACGTGGTATAGGTATATTCAACAATCAGCAGTTTATGCCTTACCTTAACGATACCATCATCAGAAAAGGAACCGCAGGCTACCAAAACAGCTTTACATTGGCCGATTATTATGTACCGGCCATGAAGTACCGCTCCGACCCAATTTCGTATTCGGTAGGGTTTAATCTTTACTTCGGCAAAGAAGTACCTAATGATGATGTGCGTGTAAGAGGTTACCAGGCCCGTGAGCGTGTATGGGATGATAGTTTTGAGAACTTTAAAAAGTTAAAAAAGACCTATACCATTAAAGCCGATACTAATTTGGTGAAAGAGTTTCATGAGTTGATAAAAACGTGCAAGGCTAATAATGTAAAGCTATACTTCGTTTACTCGCCCGAATATGTGAAGGTGCAGCCATACTTTGTTAACCGCGCCACCATATTCAGCTATTACCAGGATGCGGCCAAGCAATACGGTATTCCGTTCCTTGATTATTCAAACGATCCAATATCGCACGATACTACCTACTTCTACAACTCCGAGCACTTAAATAAAAACGGTGCCGAAACGTTTACCAAGAAGCTGGCACAGGATATTAAGGCATTGAAAATATAGTTCCGCTTTTTGTAACTGTGTTAAAAGCTGTTGTTCTTAGGAATGACAGCTTTTTTTGTTTTTGAATTGTTTTAAGCACGGTTGCTTTTAACCGCTGAGGGAGCTGAGGTTTCGCAGAGAGCGGGGAGTGTTTTTTTACCACGGAGGACACAGAGGTTTCCACGGAGTTACACAGAGAACTTACATTGATCTTTACTTAACTGTCGCGAGTTTAGCGCAGCGTAACTCGTGACCCAACATGGCGTAAGCTTTCAGCTTACCGGCAGCTGAAAGCTGCCAACATGCTTACTCACGGGCTGAAAGCCCGCGAGAGCGAAAAAAAGTAATTCCACTTTCAACTCACAACACACAACTTACAACCCAACAACAGCGTTTATCGCTTTATAAATCTCCTTCACGTTATTCTCCCATGTATGTGATGAGGCGAAGTCGATGCGTTGGTGTTGTAGTTCGGGTGAGTTTTCGTCGAGTGCTTTTTGGATGGCGGCTACGTATTCTTCTTTGGTATTGCAGAGGTAAGTATGCTCTTCAAATACGCTCATGGCCTCGGTTCGGGTGGCAACGGTTGGTTTGCCCATGGCAAGGTATTCGTCTATTTTTCGGGGATAATTACCAATAGTTACCTGGTTTACCATTTGCGGGTTCAGGCAAACATCGAACGAATTGATGTACGCCGGTAATAATTCGGCCGGTTTACTACCCAGGAAGTGGATATTGGGGATACCGTGCAGTTGACTTGCCTTAAACTCATTATCTTCCGGACCAACCAATACAATGCTCCAATCAGGTTTTTGTTTAGCGATGTACTCCAACAGATCAATATCCAAGCGGATACTTTGCAACGCCCCTACATAGCCAATTACAGGCTTATTAAGCCCTGCAACATCTCCAGGAGTGGCAATGCCTTGTTTATTGGTAAATATCTCCAGATCGCAGCCCTGCCCTACATAAAACGAGCTTTTATTATACTTGCCGCAGTAGTTGGCGAGGTAAGTAGAGTTGGCCACGCAAAGGTCGCTTTTGGCAATCAGTTGTGGTTCCAGTTTTTCACCGTGGAGTTTCCAGTAATCTACCGATAGCAGAAAATCGCGCGAGTAATAAATACTTACAGCCGGTTTCAGCAAATCTTTCAGGTAAAAGCAACGGAAAATGTCGTTGTCGTTAAACAATATCACGTCCTTAAAACCCAGCTTCTTTATAGCCCGGTCTATAGATCGTGCGAAGCGCTTATTGTTTACTTTATTGAGGAAGGTATAAATCGTATCGTTCTTTATCCAGTTAATAGATTCAATCAGTTCATCAGGATAAAGGTTCCAAAGGTTATCTTGTATAGGTACAATACCATCAGCCTTTTTATGCACCACGTCTATCCGTTTGGCCACTTTGGGGTCGGCTTTATGTTTTAATAGCGTAATACGATCGAGCGGGGAATTTACGTACAGCACGCGGTTATGTTTGCTAAACTCAAGTGCTATATTTTTGCAATTGCTGCCAATTTCAACATCCCAGGGTTGCTGGCCTACAATTACAATATCCCTGTTTTTTATAATATCGTTTCCGCTCATTTATGGGCTAATTAATATTTAACTGTTTCGTCTTTGTACATCACTTCATCCGGGCGACGTTTTTGCCTGTCTAAACGGTATACAACGGTAAGCATAGCAGCAGCCATTGAAAAGTAAACGTTCGACGGGAATTGTACGAGTGCTTCCTGCGGAAAGTTGGCCACATTGTAAGCAAAAATGATCAGCGTCATGGCCAAACAGTATGTTTTCAGTTCCGGGTCTTTAATTTTGTAGTAATTATTGATACCCGTTCGCAAAATGGTAAACATAAGCGCGCAAAAAATCGTCAACCCTATCCAGCCCAACTCAACAGCCACACGTATGTAACCACTATCAGGCGGGAAACGCGACAAGTACGAACCCGGCGCGAAACGCCTGCCCCATGTACCGGTAGCCCCTAAACCGCCCCCCATCGGGTGACTTAATATAAATGGTTGGATCCGCTTTTGGTTTACCTTACGGGCGGTATACGAGTCATCCTTATTTGGCCGGAAAGCCGTTTGAAAACGCAACAGGTTTTGATCGTTAGTAGGTACATTGATCAAAAACACCAGGAATACCGCGGCTACCGCAGTAAAGATCAATACCTTTTTATTGTAGTTCAGTATAGCGAAAAGGAACAACGCCGCAGGCAGCAATACGTTTGCCCCCCTGGTACCCGAAAATAGCATCGATTGTAGGTACAGGCACATCACAAAACCCAGCACCAGTTTTTTCCACAGCTTAAACTTACCGGCAATAATGCAAATACACAGTATGCTTGGCATCACCATGTTGTAAGCAAATGCCACCGGATCAGAAAAAATAGAGAATTTGCGCCAGTGCCCACCAATTAACAGGATGGATGCGATAGCCGGATCGGAATTTAGGTAAGCTTCTTCAACTGCCGAAAAACCGATATACTCTTGCTTATAAGCATACAAAGCGGCAAATAGTGCCAAACCCAGCCAAAGCTTAAATATAAGCCTCACCATTTGTATGCTGCGGATATTGTACAGAAAAACGAAATAACTCAGCAACACAATAGCCACCGAGCGTATGGTATACACCCAGGCCAGACGCGACTCGGCTGATGGGTTGGCAATTTCAAATACGTTGTAACCAATCCAAATCAATATCATGGTAGTAATAGGGCCACTCAATTGCGCCCAGTTACGCTCTCGGCGCTGCCTGATGAGCAGGCCAAGCATCATCAACACTTGCAAGCCGTCCATGATTATACCTATCGGGCCGGATACCCCTATCCGCATTAGCAGGAAGAGCAGATAAGCCATGATGAGTACCACGATCATCCCGAAGTTGGGGAACATTACCACGCTTACCACCATGGGGATGCCCACAGCCATAACCAGCAGCAACGCGCCAAATATTGGCCCGAATTTGGCTGTGCCTACCGCTATAATCAACCCTAAAAGAATAAGTATAGCAAGGCCGGTACGGTTGTACAGCTTTTCAATCAGGATCATTTTTCTCAGTCTGCTAAAAAACCCGTCGCCTTTGCCGGCAACGCCTTTTGTGTTTTTTACTTCTAACTGAAAATTGTCCACCTTAAAGGAAAAGTATTTTTATAATGAATGTAAATGTGCTTAAACCCGCCACTATAATAGCTACAATGCGGGTTATACGATCTATACGGCGCTGTAACCGGCGCTTGGCCTGCTCATTGCCTAATGCCTCATCAGATGGTTCTATCCTCATCACTTTTCAAATTAGCATCTGTAACATTGGTATGGTAATGCTGGGTTGCTACCGAACGCTGATTGGCCGTGCGCGATTTCAGCAATGAGATCACCTGGTAAAAAATAAACTTAGGTATATTGATCAGCGATTGATAAATGCGCCTGTCGGTATCTGATTTTGCCAAAGCGATGTAAAAGCCCAGCACGAATAATATAAAGGCGATCAGCCACGCAAACGCTACCGTAATACTGATGAACACATTGGCCAGCATACATACTATCGACAGCAGCAAAAAGATAAACAATGGCGGCCTCAACAGTATAAAACCAAACAGAAACTGGTTAACGCTAAAGTCTTTGATCCCTTTGCCGATGATCACAAAACCGAGGCTAAAGTATTTGAACCAGGTATTGATCCAGCGTGAGCGTTGGTTTACCAATTGGTCAGACCGGGTAGTTTTTTCATCGTACACAATGGCATCGCCGGTAAAGGCTATCCGCAGGTTGCGGCCAACAATTTCAGATTGCAGTACCTTATCAAACCCTGCTCCCGAAATATTTTTATGCTCCAAACATTCGCGGTACAATGCCGTAGTAAACGCCATGCCCGATCCTGCCAACGTAGCGGATGAACCCAGGTTGAACAATAACTTACCATCGTAAAAATGATAATAAATATCGCGCGCGCCATCAAGGCAAGCGTAAGTAGTATCCAGGTTTTTCGCTTCGCGAACGCCTTGTACCGCGGTAAAACCCGCATCGAACAGTTTATTTAACTCGTTCAGGTATTCGGGGTGCACCAGGTTATCACTATCGATAATGGTAACCCGGCTATGCGGCCGTACAAAGTTATTGATGGCGTAAAAGTGCGATTTGATGTTATTGGCCAAAGTTTCGGGCGGGCGAAGCAATATTACCCGCTCATCATCAAAATGAAGATTGGTGATATCGCATTTATCGGCCACTACATATATTAAATAGTTGCTGTAGTTAACGCGTAATATAGAGCTTACAACGGCAGGCAGCGGCGCTGTTTGCTCATAAGCGGTGACTATAATGGCATAATCTACCTGGTTTATTGATGTTGGATACACCTTCTTTTTGCCGAATAACGATAGCAAGTACAGCACAAATGGCATAATAAGGTTATATCCTATCAGGATTTGTAATACCCACCAAATAATTTTTACAACAGCCATATTATGATATTTGTATTATGACTTCTTTTTTGCTTCTGCATCTGAAGGCACTTTGTTTAACACCCAGCCAATAAACTTTTCGCGTATGGTTTTAAGATAGTTGATGTTCGGTTTAAGGGTTTCGGTTAAGTCTTGTCCGGCTTCAAATACGGCTACTACCTTATCTGATACCTGTACCCATTCCTTCGAACGGTTAAGCGTAGTTAATGCCGACGATTCGATAATAATGATATCGAAGTATTCGCGCAGGGCTTTAAATTTAACTTGCGCCTCTGCTTCGGTCACTATCTCAAACAGCGAAATATCACCGCCGCGGTTACCCCAAACGTTCAATAAATTCGCAGTTTGCAGCTCCTCAATGCCGATCTTTCCTTTCAGGTAATCTTCGATATATAACTTAGGATGCACCGTTTGCGTAATGCCCGAGTTTTCAAAGTTACCATCAATAAGCAATACCTTTTGGTTTACTACCGCACGTGAATAGGCCAGGCTGATAGCCAGCAAGCTTTTACCCTCGGCGGGCGAAATACTGTTTACCAGCAATATTTTATCACCGGCCATTTCGTTATCTATCTCGAAACGGATAGAACGCAGCAGGTTTTTGAACAGCTGCGTTTGACCGCTGCCATCATTGGTATCCCATATCTTTTTAAAATCGATAACGCTGTTGTTTAACAGGTTAAGGTAACCCAACACTGGTATTTTGGTACGGTTAGCCAATTCTTTTGGCGACTTAACGCTATCATCCAGCATAAATATTATAAACAGCACCACCACGCAGAACACAAAGCTCACTATACCGCCAATAATAACCAACAGCATCTTTTTTGATGATTGCGGCAAGCCCGGCATAGCGGTAACCACCTGTTTAAGCTGTACCGAATAACTGGCCTCCATGCTGATCTGGTTGTATTTAGACAGCAGCACCATGTACTCTTCCTGCGCTATTTCAATGGCTTTTTCGTACGAGCCTACTACGGCCTCGTGCGGTACCAACTTGTCGAATTTGCTGTTTAACCGGCTCAGTTCTTTATCAATAGAACTGATACTGTTTTTAGCCAAAACGTTTTGCGTTTGCAGGGTTATTTTATTATCAACCAGGTTTTGCTTGGCAGCCAAAGGGTTAAGAATATATTTATCTGACGATTGGTGCAATTTGGCTGTAAACACCTCGTTTAACGAATCAACCCTTGCTTTATATTGCTCATCAAAGTTATTCTCAATGTACTCGCGGTTAGCGGCATTCAGTTGTTCATCTACCTCGGTAATTTGGGTATTGATGCGGTTAAGCGAGCTTTCGAGGTACTGGCGATCTTTGGGATCAAACTGTCCGTCAATTTTGCGGATAGCCGCTTCGGTAGAGATCACACTTTTTTGAGCTTCCTCTTTACGGGTTTCAAAATCGGCCAGCTGTCCGTATAAACTTTTAGCCTGTTCGCTTAAGTTCAATACCCGGTTATGAATTTTGTATTGCCTCAAAGCCGCTGTTTTAGCAGCAAGTGAATCCTGCTTATCGTTCAATAATTTCGATAGGAAATCGACCGCTTTACGCTGGTTTTCTTTTACTATCAGCGTATAATAATCTATAAACTCTTTACACAGGGCATTTACAACATAAGCAGACAGTTCCGGATCTTCAGCATCGTATTGTACGTTGATAAAATCGCTGTTATCGGCACGGTAAATAGTAAGGGTTTTCAGTAACGATTTATCGTCATACCGCATTGACTCCAGCAATTTATTAAGCCCGTTTTGGTCGGGATTGAATAATGATAATGACGTACGCCTTTTATATAGATCGTTATAAACGGCCAGCGCGTGTTTACGGGCATCGGGCGTTAGCTGTGTTAGTAAAGGGCTTGGCTTACGGTATGGTTTATCGCTGGTAAGATCGTGAATGATAAGGCGGTATGATACCTGATCGAGCATCTTTTTAGAGCGCATCATCTCTATAAGGTTGCTGAACTCCTGGCTAATTTTTGATTCCTGCGGATTTTCGCTGTTCAGTACCTGCTGGGTTTGGTCAACTATACCGGTGGCTATCTGCGCCTGAGAACTGTATACATCGGGCTGGTTACGCACCAAAAAATAGGTAATAATAACTGCTATAACCGGTATGGCTATCAGTGTATATTTATGCTTCAGCAGCAGCTTTATAAATTTGCTCAGCTCCATTATTTTATAGTTTCCAGTTTTTGGCCCAATAGTTCTTCCAGGTCAGCTTTGGCAATAAACAGATTGCCCTCGGCCGAGATTTTACTTTCAGAATGCTCGGTTAACTGAATTAGTATTTTGTTATACGCGTCAAAAGTTTCTTCACCCTTTTTGTATTTGTACTCCATATCCTTGGCAGCGTTTTCGGCCTGTTGCCTTGAGCGGGTTTGGAGTTTAAGCTGCGCTAAACGCTGCACATATAAGTAATATCTTTTGCGTACCTCGGTGGCCAGTGTAAGGTCGTATTCGGCCTGGTCATTTTGCGCTACCTGTAATTCTGATTTTGCTTTACGCACATTAACCGGCGTACGCAGTAACGAACCTAAGTTTAAGAAAACACCTGCCTGCAAACCTTTAAAATAACTGGTACTTGGATTTACCGGATCAATAGTAGTAGTATTACCCGGCTGGTAGATATATGATACCGACAAGGCATCAAACAGCGATAACCTGGCGCTGGATACATTGGCTTTAGCTATATCAACTTTACTCTCAAAACTTTTATGCCTCGGAAAATTGGTTTTGGCTACCTCAACCAGCTTCTCAACATACGCGTCAGTAACATCCTGTATTATTGACTCCTGTGCAAAAGCTCTTTGTTGTATTGATATGGCCAAAAAAATAATAAAGCCTGATAGTATCTTTATCTTCATTAAAAAAGTAGCTTTTAGATTGTAATCACCCGCAATTTAGCCCAAAACTCTATATTATGACCATAAATTGCAATAAACTTTTAAGCTTACACGGTAACCGACTTATATACGGAGAATTTAAAATTAAGTTTTGTTTTTGAGAAAAATGCACAACCTGCACCACACTTTTTCCCGCAGTTAAAAATTAAGTTTTTAATTAACCACAGTCATGCTGATCAACACAAGAGTACGCTGCCTTAAAAATCAGAATACTGCGCAGGGCGTAAAAATACAATGGTGTTTTTTGATACATTATGCTGATACTCCGGCCGGGCCGAAAGCTCTTTCCACTCGGCATCGCTGCCAAAGGCATCCCAATGTTTATCACGGTCGGCTTTGTTGTTAAAGGTGGTCATGTACATCAGGTTGGGCATGTGGCCGCCCGCTATTACATCGCCATAAAAAACAGCGTTAAAGCCAAGGCGGTTAAATAAGGCCACCTCGTTGCCATCGTTAAACATTTTCACTTTGTTAATGTGCTGTTTTTCGGTAGCGCTTTCATAGCTGCGTAGTTCATAAACGCGTTCGTTCTTATCGCCGTTAAGGTTTGGAATTGCAGGCACCGGCATTTTGGTAAAGGCCTTTAGCAATATGGTTTCGATACGATCATAAGGCGCGTTATTATATAAGGCATCGGTATAATCGGCAGCGGCAGATGTGTAGGTATTATCTGAAGATAGCTTCTCGTCAACATCTTTCAGTTTATCCCACGACGACGCAGGGATAAGCACGTATATCTTTTTATCGGCAGTATCCTGCTCAACCGGTTTAAATACGCCAATTTGTTTAAAGCCCGCGCGATGCAAGGCA
Source organism: Mucilaginibacter gynuensis (assembly GCF_039541195.1). Lineage (NCBI taxonomy): Bacteria > Pseudomonadati > Bacteroidota > Sphingobacteriia > Sphingobacteriales > Sphingobacteriaceae > Mucilaginibacter > Mucilaginibacter gynuensis. The sequence goes on along the minus strand of NZ_BAABFT010000003.1, from coordinate 661,023 downwards.
GGCAGGTATGCTTGCTGAAAGTAGGTATCCAACCGGGTTTCCTGCGCGGCGGTTTTATAGTGGTATACTGCCAGTTTATAATAATAGCCCGATGCCGATTTAGCATTGGCCATTACCCCCACCACAAATGCAAGGCAAAAAAAAGCGTGTAATAAGATTATTCGTTTACCGGAAAGCATGGTTATCATTTTTTTGAAAGCTAAAATACAATTCGTTTCGCGAAGTTATACATCGGCCACGCGAAATGGCTTTATATCTATCGTTTCCCACACCTTTTGGGTAATGTACGGTTCGCTTTGTTTCCAGGCTTCCAGCGCTTCGTCACTTTCAAACTGCATGATCATTACCGAACCTATCATTTTACCATCATCGTTCAATATAGCGCCGCCAGTTATAAAATTGCTGCTTTGCTTCAATGCCTTAGCCCCATCCAGATGGTGCGGGCGTACATTCATGCGGCGGTTAAGCGCTTCGGTGTCGGTATAGTCGTAAGCGGTAATGAGGTACTGGTTCATGTTTTAGCTATAATTACAGGCAACTAACATACGCCTTGTATTTTTTGTTTAATAAATAATTTACGAAAAAAAAATTTGCAGTTGTTTTAACTGTCAATATTACATATATTTGAAACCGAATAATAATTATAAACAACATTGCAAGTATTTACCATATTTGCACATCTTACAAAAAGCTTAATTTTCAGTAAAACAATGAAGGATAGCCTGAACCAGAATTTTATAAGTATTTATAATAAAGAGGCACAAAACAATTATTTTTCGCCCGGTCGTGTAAACCTTATCGGCGAGCATATTGATTATAATGGCGGCCTGGTGATGCCATGTGCCATTACCTTTGGTACCTATTTATTAACCGCGCCTAATAACGATGGTGTGCTGCGCTTTAGAAGTGTGAACTTTGAAGAATCATTAGAGATTCCGCTTCAGCCAAGCTACCAAAAAGACGGCGAAGGCTGGTACAACTATCCGCTGGGTGTATTTGAGCACTTTTTGAAAGATGGTCACCAGATACAAGGGCTTGATATGTTGTTTTACGGCGATATTCCTATCGGTTCGGGCTTGTCGTCATCGGCTTCTATCGAGGTGGTTACGGCTTTCGCGCTGAACGATCTGCTGAAAGCGGGTTACAGCAAACTGGAGCTGGTGAAAATTGCCAAAGCTGTTGAAAACCATTTCATCGGTGTTAACTGTGGTATTATGGACCAGTTTGCGGTTGCCTTCGGCGAAAAAGATAAGGCCTTGATGCTGAATTGCGATACGCTTGATTACCAGGCGGTAGACAGCAACCTGGGCACTCACCTGCTGGCAATTATCAACACCAACAAACCACGTAAACTGGCCGAATCAAAATATAACGAGCGTGTAGAAGAATGTGCTGCCGCGCTTGCTGCCCTGCAACAAAAGCTGGATATCAGCAACCTTTGCGATATTGATGCCGCTACTTACGCCGGGCACGAGTATTTGATTACCGACCCGATTGTAAAAAACCGTGCTAAACACGTTATTGAAGAAAACGACCGTGTTAAACTGGCCGCTATTGCATTGGCAGGTAATGACCTGGCTGAATTTGGCAGGCTGATGTACGGATCGCACGATTCATTACGCGACTTGTACGAAGTGAGCGGCAAAGAGCTTGACGCCATTGTTGAATACAGCAAAACCAACACTAACGTGGCCGGTGCCCGTATGACTGGTGCAGGCTTTGGCGGTTGCGCTATAGCTTTGGTTGAAGAAACCGCTTTTGAAGATTTTAGCCGCGAACTGATAAAATATTATACAGATAAAATTGGCTACGCGCCATCGGTATATAGCTCATTGATTGGGCCGGGTGTGGGTATTTTAAGCTAAATAATGCGCAAACTAAAGCTCGACGAACTTAACCGTGCCACGGTAGATGAATTTAAAACGCAGGATAAGCTACCGGTAGTAGTAGTGCTTGATAATGTGCGGAGTATGCACAATATCGGTTCTATCTTCCGCACGGCCGACGGTTTCGCTGTGGAGCTCATTTATCTGTGCGGTATTACTGCCCAGCCGCCACATCGCGAAATTGAAAAGACCGCCCTCGGCGCTACACAATCGGTAGAGTGGAAACACGTTACCGAGCCTATGGATGCCGTGAACGAACTACGTTCGGCAGGTTATAAGATTATAGCCATTGAGCAGGCCGAAAACAGTACGATGCTAAATGAATTTACTCCTGCCCCCGGCGAAAAGTATGCCCTGATATTTGGCAACGAGGTAAACGGCGTAAGCGACGAAGTAATGCAAAACATTGATGCCTGTATTGAGATACCGCAGTTTGGCACTAAGCATTCATTCAACATTGTGGTATCGGCAGGTATTGTACTTTGGGATTTTTTTGCCAAGATAGTGCCCGTTTCATAGCAGATAATGTTTTATATAAATTAGCGTGATGAACGCGCTCGCTAAAAAATTACAGATAAAAGCCGGCAGCCGCTGGCTTTTATTTAATGCCCCCGAAAACTTCGCGGTAATGCTCGACGGACTGCCCGTAGACACGCAGTTAGTTTTTACTGCTGACGCAGCCGTTAACGGCATCCTGTTATTTGCAACAAACAGCGCCGAACTCATCCCCTCTCTCAATGAAATACAATCATTGTTAAAGCCCGAAACCTACCTATGGCTGGTATACCCTAAAAAGAGCGGCAAAATCAACAGCGACCTGGAGATGATGAAGGATTGGAGCATGTTCACCAACCGTAATTTGCGGCCGGTAGCATCTGCAGCTGTTAACGACGACTGGACTGCCCTTCGCTTTAAACCCAACGAGTTGGTAAAAGATTCGGAAAGTAGCCGGGCATCCATAGGTAAAAACAATGAGTTTGCCGGATACATCTTCCCCGAAAAGAAGCTTGTGATACTGCCCGCCGATGTGCAGGAAGCCCTTACGGCCGAGCCCACTGCATTGGCCTATTACGAAACCCTTGCCTACTCGCACAAAAAGGAATATATAGTGTGGATACTCAGCGCCAAACAAGAAAAAACCCGTGCCGACAGGCTGGTAAAAATGATAGATAAATTGCTCGGCAATAAAAAGAACCCTGCTGAAAAATAGTTAATTATTGGGGGCTGAATTTACTCTGCAACATATTCTTATTCTGCATGTTATTAAATCAGTACATTTAGTAAACCACAAAATATTTCTATGCAGGCATCACTCATCATTTTTAGCCTTGTGCTTGTGGCTATCGGCGGCGCGTTGCTGTTTTACATTGTTAATAAAGCTAAAAGGAAGATTGATAAAGACGGGGAGCAGGACTAACTGCACGATAGTCCATATCAATACGAGGATAGTCCATTTGAGTGGAATGTAATAACCTATAAATTAAGCCCTTCCAATTCTTAAACTTCAACCTGATATTATGCTGAAAAAATTACAGTTTATCATTCTGCTGCTCATTGCTACCGCACCGGTATTCGCGCAAAAGGTGCTTACTGCCGAAACGCCCGAACAAAAGACCCAACGTATGGCCTGGTGGCAAAACGACCGCTTTGGCATGTTCATTCACTGGGGTCTGTATGCCCTGCCTGCACGCCACGAATGGGTAAAGAGCGCCGAGAAAATAACCAATGCCAAGTATGAAATCTACTTTGACACCTTTAACCCCGACCTCTATAACCCGAAATTTTGGGCACAAAGAGCAAAGGCAGCAGGCATGAAATACGCCGTGCTTACCACTAAGCACCACGAAGGCTTTTGCTTATTCGATAGTAAATTTACCGACTATAAGGCCACCAATACCGCCGCTAAGCGCGATCTGGTAAAAGAATATGTAGACGCGTTCCGCGCGCAGGGTATTAAAATTGGTTTCTATTATTCACTGTTAGATTGGCACCACCCTGATTATACAATAGATGAATACCACCCGCAATCGCCTAAAGACAAAAGCGACACCGCTTACGCCCGCTTGAACAAAGGCCGCGACATGGTGAAGTACCGCCTGTACCTGCGCAACCAGGTAACTGAACTGCTCACTAAATATGGTAAGATCGATATTCTGTGGCTCGATTTCTCTTTTCCGCGTGCTGATGGGCATGGTAAGGGCAAAGATGATTGGGGATCAGTAGAGTTGTTAAAACTGATTAAAAAACTACAGCCGGGTATTATTGTGGATAACCGCCTCGACCTGGCCGGATATGCCGGTGGCGAAGATTTTGAAACACCTGAACAGGTTAGCACAGATGAATTACTAAAATTCCGTGGTAAAACGTGGGAAACCTGCCAAACTTTCTCGGGCTCATGGGGCTACCACCGCGACGAAAACAGCTGGAAATCACCAAAACAATTGCTCGATCTGCTGATCACTGCCACTGCCAACGGCGGTAACCTGATACTGAACGTAGGCCCAACAGCCCGCGGCGAATTTGATTTTCGTGCCAATAACAGGCTGGATAGTCTTTCATACTGGATGCATGCTAACAGCAAATCCATCTACGGATGCACTTACGCCCCGTCGGAATTTAAGGCACCTGAAAACACCCGTTTAACCTACAATGCCAAAGCCAAACGCTTATATGTGCACTTATTTAAGTATGATGGCGGTGAGTACAAATTGCCGGGCTTCCGAAGCAAAGTAAAATACGCGCAGTTCCTTCATGATAATTCTGAATTGGTGATCAATACCGAAAAAAGCACGGCCGATGACCTGGTGATCAATCTCCCCAAGGATAAACCAAGGTACGAGGTGCCGGTTATTGAATTGATTTTGAAGTAAGAGAACCGAATAATTATAAAAAACGCGTCATTGCTTCGTACTTCAATGACGCGTTTTTTCATGTTGTTATCAATTAGATATCCCAACTTTCTTATGCAGATAGGTATCAATAGCCACCTGCTTTAGCATAAATGCAGCTACATCAGCACGGGAAATTTTTAGCTTAAGGCCTTTTTCTGTTGCTGTAAAGCCATGGCGATAACTACCTGTTTGCAGGCCATTATTTAATGCGGATGGCCGAACGATTATCCAGTCTAACTGGCTGGCTTCTATGTATTGCTCTTGTTGTTCGTGATCGGCAAAGGCATGTTTAAGAATAAATGGTACCAACAAATATTTATATAACGGACTAAGCAACGGCCGGCTATCGCCAATCCCCAATGTTGATGTACTGATGAAACGTTTGATTCCGGTATTTTCCATTGCCTTCATAATTTGGCGGGTACCATCTGCACGCAGGGTGCTGCGTTTTTCGCCATCGCCAATTAGTGATATTACCACATCCTGACCGGGCATAGCATTTTTTACTGATGCATAATCCAGTACGTCGCCAATGTGTATTTTCAGGTTTGGATGTTTGATGCTCACCTTTGTGGGGGCTCGCGCAAAAGCGGTTACGTTGTAGCCCTGTGCCAAGGCTTGTTCTACAATATAACGACCGGTAGCGCCTGTTGCGCCAAAAACGAGTAGATTGATATGTGCTTTCATAATTTTAATTTTTTATCAAAACTATGATGGCTGCAATTCATAAAATAGAACAAAACCGACAGCTGCCCGTCAGTTATTCATAGCAGCAAGGTTTTCAACTATCTCGTTTGATTTTTTCTGATACTGATAAGGTGAAACGCCCGCGAACTCTTTAAACGCCCGTATAAAATGCGATTGATCGGCGTACTCATTTTGATAAGCCACATCGGTAAGTTTGTCATAATCGTTACTGCGTAACTGGCTTAACGACGATTGGAAACGACAAATGCGTGAAAACAATTTCGGTGAGATACCCACGTATTGCTTAAACCTTCGCTCGAAACTCCTCTCCGATAGCTTTAGATTTTGTTGTAAGTCGCTTAACGGAATGATACCTTTTGAGCCGATGATCTGCAACAAAGCAAATTGAGACAGGCTATCATTGGCTTTATTATTCAGTTTTATTTGCTGTGCAATACAGGCCGACAAAATGCTTACCTTCTGTGGTACAGATACGGCTTGCAATAATTGCGATTCAAAATTTGCTTGTATCCCGGGCAGCAGGTTCATATCAATGCAGCTATCCGTCAACTCATCAGCACTTATACCAAAAACGGAACGCAATACACTTGGATAAAAATATACTCCTATGGTATTGAATCTGCCGGATAAACTGATTTGAGCATATTTAGTAGTTTGCCCGTAAAGGCAGAGGCCGGGCATTTTTTTATCAAATTGCGATAGCTTGCCATAGTCGGCATGCTGAAATATCAAGCCGGGGCAACCATCGGCAATGGTAGTAAATTGCTGTGCGGAAGTGTGCAGCGAATCGCTTTCCAGCGTCCAAAAATAGCGGATGTGATTTTTAAGATGTTCCGGAGCCTGTATTTGCTGATATCTCATTATTCAAATGCAATTGATAATCAGACAATCAAACAGGCCAAGTGTTACAATTGAGAAATGCTATTTGGCCTTACCCACCGGGTTAGCCACCGGAACTACCGTATTACGTTCAACAATGGTGAGCAATCTTAAATAAACATTAAGCGATAATGAAAAGCATAGCGCTATGCTGATATCAAGCAGGTATTCGTCGCCTATTAACTCACGAAAAGAGAAAGAGCCGAATATCACCGTGAGCGCCAGTATAACAAACAGGGCAGCGTTGCTCTTAACACGGTCTTTAATGCGGCTATACTTGGTGATTCTTACCAGTAAATTACCCGCTATAAACAATATCACATAAAACATCGGGAAGAAATACGCGTAAGTTTTCACAAACATTTCCCCTGTAAACGCGAGGTTTGATTGTCTCACCGCTAATACACCAAGTAACCCAACACCCGCGATAGCACATAGAAACGAACAGAGTACTATTAAAACAACCTTTTTTAACATTTATTTAAGCTTAGCCTTTAATCCCGGCACGTTTTTTACCATATATTTAAAATCCCATAATTGAGTGTCGCTAAAACTACTTTTAGGAATCACACTTGCCGAACGACTATTTTGATAGATCAATATCCAATTGTTCAGTTCCCAAACCTTATGCGTTTTCTCCCAACTGTATTCGGCATTAAAACTTTCACCTGTAACTCTTATACTCTTATCGGTAAACTCGTAAGACATTATTTCTTGCAAACGGGCATTATTAGAAAAACTCCTTTTAACTGATAAATAAATAATTAAAGGCAACAATACTGTGTAAACCCCTACTATTAATGCCATGTAAGGCGCTTCATCATTCCAATTACCTGTTAAACAAAGTATTGAATAAGCTAACAACAGCACGCCCAAAGATGTGATAATTATTGTGCGTGGCTTACGATAGGTTAACAGATATTGAAGTTTCAAAAACTCTTTAAAGTCTAATTTAAACTGTATTTTCATTACTGTGATAAGTTATTCGGCTGCAAAGGTCTGTATTTATTGTAATATCTATAGGGCTTTATAAAATTAATACAAACTCAATAAGCATACAAAGCCTTACATCTCATTGACGGCCAAAATGACTATTGACGAATGCCCAATACCTAAATCTTCCCTCCCACCCAATTCGAGAAATCTTTTATGGTGTAGAAAATTTCATCGGGTTGCAGGGGGATCAATTGTTCGGGTTCGCCAGTTTCGGCCCAGGCAGCGGCTACTACCGGGATACCGGCGGTCCTGCTGGCGTGGATATCGCTTGGGGCATCGCCAACATATATGATGTTTTCTTTGTTCAGCTCTTTCCAGGCGTTCAGCACAATCTCAATCCCCTGCACTTTTCGTGGGCCTTCGGGGGCGCCTGTTTCTATGATCTCGAAATCGTTCAGCATATCGAACTGTTTTAACGAAATATCGGTACTGTATTTCCCCTTACCGGTCACCATGGCTACCTTTACACCACGCTCCTTTAGCGAGGCTATCAGTTCAACAACGCCTTCAAACGGACCTGCGCAAAGGCCGTGCATTTCCTCGTAATGCAACAGGTAATCGGCAACACCCTTATCGTAATGCTGCGGCACAAGCGCTTTGATAGTCCCCTCTTCCGACGGACCAAAGGTTGCTACAATTTCTTCATCGCTCAAGGCCTTACCGGCAAGCGGCTCTACCGATTTACGGAACGCGGCAATACAAAGCGGCAAAGTATTGGCTATAGTGCCGTCTAAATCAAAAATTACTCCTTTAATTTTACTGATCATCATTAGGTGCAGGTATTCAAATGCCAATAAATATACTGCTTATTGGGCTGTTTTAGCACCTTTAACTTTTTCCAGCAAAATTTCAGGCTCGTTGGTGGTGATGTGGTCGGCCCCGGCTTTCAAAAAAGCATCCATCTTTTCGGGCGCGTCAACTGTCCATATATCTACATCGATCCCATTCTTGTGGGCATCGGCAATCAGGTTACTGTCTTTTTCAATCACACCCCAATGGTAATCAAGCCCCCACATTTTGTCGGCTTTTAAATCAGCCGGAGATTTATCGCCATTCAGGTACGCCACCTTAGCAAATGGATCGAGCGCGACAATTTTCTTGCAGATGTTATAATCAAAGCTGATAAACAGCATCCAGCCCTGGCATTTATACTTGCGTATCATATCCACACATTTAGTGGCCAGTTCCTCGCCGCGCTCTTTACCTAAGCCCGAAGGTTTAAGTTCAAGCACCAAGTGCGTAGTATTTTGCTTGATGGCTTCTTTAATATATTCTTCAAACAGCGGTACATGGTCGCCATTTTTCAGTTCAATAGCCTGCAATTCGGCAATCAGTGTTTCCTCTATTTTTTTACCGCCAATGTGATCGTCGTGCGACAACACGGGGATGCCATCCTTTGACAGCCACACATCAAATTCAGAGCCTTCGCAACCTAACCTAATGGCGTCCTTTAACGAGGTTAATGAGTTTTGGCTGCCTGCATTATTCTTCCAGGCACCACGGTGTGCTACTACTTTATTGTAATTGAACTTATTGGTAACCAATACAAATTCCTGCCTGGTATTTTGGTATTGTACCGCGATATTATACTTAACAGCCGATAATTTTGCCGCCTTTTTTAACGACAGCTCGCCGCCCTTATTTATAGCAAACAAGCCCGAGGTATCTTCAACCAGTTTACCGCCTTTAGCTATGTCATCAAGGTATACCTTCCCAATCAGTTTGGTTTTACCATCAACGGGGATTTTGTAATTACTTAAAAGCAAGGGTTTATCCTGTGCCTTAACCACGGAGTTTAACATTATTGCGGTAATAAAAAAACAGCCTGCAAGTAAACGCATAATCATTTTAAAATAGATAGATAAATAGATCGGCACCAAACAAATGCCTTTACACCCGGCAAATATATTGTGTTTTACATTTTATGCCGATGTAAACTACAAGCTTGTTACATTATCTTATTGTTAAGCATGGCCAACAAAAAAGCCGGATATAAATACCCGGCTTTCAAAAAAATGCTATTTATTTATCTGCTGACAGATCAATAAGCTTGTTCAAACTGGTTTACACCATCTTTACTTTCCAATATAGAGTGCCCCATCAGGAACTCATCTACCTTGCGGGCAGCTTCGCGGCCTTCTGATATAGCCCAAACAACCAGCGATTGTCCGCGGCGCATATCACCGGCGGCAAATACTTTGCCTACGTTGGTACGGTAAACACCTTCTTTAGCTTTAACGTTCTTACGCTCGTCAACCTCAATACCTAAGTTTTGGATAGCGCCTTCAAACTGCGGGTTTAAGAAACCCATAGCTAAAAACACACGTTGTGCAGGCAATTCGCGTTCGGTACCGGCTATTTCGGTGAATTTTACCGGGCGACCCAGAAAATCTGTTTCCCACTCAATATCCACTACTTTAATAGCACGCAGGTTACCATCTTCGTCACCTAAAAACTCTTTGGTGTTGATGCTCCAGAAACGCTCGCAACCTTCATCGTGTGAGCTGGTTACTTTTAGCATTGACGCGCCAGGGAAGTTCGGCCAGGGCATACTGTTCGGGCGCTCATCAGATGGCTTAAACATTACCTCGAACTGTTTGATAGAACGTGCACCCTGACGGTTTGAAGTGCCCACACAGTCAGAACCGGTATCACCACCACCTATCACAATTACGTCTTTATCAGTCGCTAAAATATCTTCAGTATCAAATGGACTGCTGCCAACACGTTTGTTTTGTTGTTTCAGGAAATCCATTGCGAAATGAACACCTTTAAAATGACGGCCCGGAATGTTCAGGTCGCGCGGAATGGTCGAGCCACCCGCCAGTATCACGGCGTCATTGTTACGTACAATTTCTTCGGCGGCAATATCCTTACCTACTTCGGTATTGTATACAAAGTTAACGCCATCCTCTTCCATCACTTTTATACGACGGTCGATGATCCATTTCTCCATTTTAAAATCGGGGATACCATAGCGCAATAAACCGCCTGCTTTATCATCGCGTTCGTAAACGGTTACCGCGTGGCCTGCCTTGGCTAACTGTGCCGCTGCCGCCATACCCGCCGGGCCCGAACCTACCACTGCTACCTTTTTGCCACTTTTAACTAAAGGCGCTGTAGGTTTAACCAGGTTTTGTTCGTAAGCAATTTCTATAATATGTTTTTCTATCTCCTCAATAGCTACCGCAGGTTTGTTGATACCCAGTACGCAGGCCGACTCGCACGGAGCAGGACATATACGACCGGTAAACTCCGGGAAGTTATTGGTTGATGATAAAATTCTGTAGGCCTCGTGCCAGTTTTTGCGGTAAACCGCATCGTTAAATTCGGGTATGATGTTACCCAGCGGACAGCCTGAATGGCAGAACGGAATACCGCAGTTCATGCAGCGTGCCGATTGCTGGTTCAGCTTTTCATCACTGTACATACCCACAAATTCGTTATAGTTTTTAACGCGTTCACTTACCGGTGTTTTAGATGGAAGCTCCCTGTTAAATTCCTGAAATCCTGTTGGTTTTCCCATAATATATTAGCCGATAGTTTGGTATTGTAATTTTTCGATAACTTTTTTGTACTCTTTAGGATATACCTTCACAAACTGTGTTGATACGGTATTCCAGTTGTTCAGCAAATCCTGAGCAAGCTTGCTGCCGGTTAGCTGAACATGTTTGCGCAACAGGGTTAAAATTTGCTCCTCGTCTGTAATAGATAGCGGATCAAGATCAACCATTTCGGTATTGCAGTTTTCGGCAAAATCATTATCCGGATTATATACCCAAGCCAAACCACCACTCATACCTGCCGCGAAGTTACGGCCGGTTTTACCCAATATAAGCGCGCGGCCACCGGTCATGTACTCGCAACCGTGATCGCCGATACCCTCAACTACCGTTGTAGCACCCGAGTTACGCACCGCGAAACGTTCGCCGGCCATACCGCCCACATACAGTTCACCAGATGTTGCGCCGTAAAGTGCAACGTTACCGATGATGATATTCTCTGAAGGAACAAACGTAGCTTTAGATGAAGGGTAGATAGCCAGTTGCGCGCCTGAAAGGCCTTTACCAACATAGTCGTTAGCTTCGCCTTCCAGCTCGAAAGAGATACCCTTGGTAGCGAAAGCACCAAAACTTTGACCGGCAGAACCTTTGAACTTAATATTGATGGTATTATCAGGCAAACCGGCAGAACCGTAAATCTTTGATATTTCGTTTGATAACAACGTACCTACCGTACGATCAACGTTTACCACATCGAACGAAGCGAATACCGGTGTTTTATCATCCAGCGCAGGTTTTGCTGCTTCAAGCAGTTTCCAGTCGAGGATGTTATCCATACCGTGATCTTGTTTTTCGCTGTTGTAAAGCGTAACGTCTTTAGGGTTGTTAACCGGATGTAAGATGCCCGATAAGTCAACCTTTTTAGCTTTCCAGCTCTTCAGGTTATCTTTTACTTTCAGGAACTGAACGCGGCCAACCATTTCGTTGATGGTACGGAAACCTAATTCGGCCATGATCTCGCGCAGCTCCTGTGTTAAGAATTTGAACAGGTTAACTACGTGAGCCGGATCGCCCGAGAATAGTTTTCTCAATTCAGGATCTTGCGTGGCCACACCTACAGGGCAGGTGTTCAGGTGGCATTTACGCATCATGATACAACCGCCGGCCACTAAGGCGGCAGTTGCTACACCCCATTCCTCGGCACCCATAAGGGCGGCAATGGCAAGGTCGCGGCCGGTTTTTAACTGACCATCTGTTTGTAATACCACACGGCTGCGCAGTTTGTTGCGTACCAGTGTTTGGTGTGCTTCGGCCAGGCCAAGCTCCCAGGGCAAACCGGCATGTTTAACCGAACTGATTGGTGAAGCGCCAGTACCGCCATCATAACCGGCAATCAAAATTACATCGGCATGGGCTTTAGCAACACCTGCTGCTATAGTGCCTACACCTGCTTTTGATACCAGTTTAACGTTGATACGCGCTGCACGGTTAGCGTTTTTAAGGTCGAAGATCAGCTGGGCTAAATCTTCGATAGAGTAAATATCGTGGTGCGGCGGCGGAGAGATCAAACCTACACCCGGCGTAGAGTGACGGGTTTTAGCAATCCAGTCGTCAACCTTATGGCCCGGCAGTTGCCCGCCTTCGCCCGGTTTCGCGCCTTGCGCCATTTTTATCTGTAACTCATCGGCATTGGTAAGGTAATTTGAGGTTACCCCGAAACGTGCCGATGCTACCTGCTTAATTGCAGAACGCATAGAATCGCCGTTTTCCATTACCTGGTAACGCATCTCATCCTCACCACCTTCGCCGGTGTTACTTTTACCGCCAATGCGGTTCATGGCAATAGCCATAGTGCTATGCGCCTCGTGCGAGATAGAACCGAATGACATGGCTCCTGTAGCGAAACGCTTCATGATGCTTTCTGCCGATTCAACCTCATCAATACTGATCGGTTCGCGGTGATGGGCAAAATCAAGCAAGCCACGGATGGTGAAGTGCTTTTCGCCCTGCTCGTTGATAAGTTTGGCGTATGATTTATATACCTCGTAGTTATTGGTACGGGTAGCATGTTGCAGTAAGTGTACTGTTTGCGGATTAAACAAGTGAGCCTCGCCCCTGCGTTTCCACTGGTAAATACCACCTTCGGGCAGTAAGCGGGTTTCATCGGCCTTGTTGGTATGGAAACCTGCGCGGTGTTTGGTTAACGATTCGCGCGCAATTTCATCTAAACCTAAACCACCAATGCGGCTAACGGCACCGGTAAAGTAACGATCGACCACTTCTTTATTGATACCCAATATTTCAAATACCTGTGAACCATGGTATGATTGCAAGGTAGAGATCCCCATTTTAGAGAAGATCTTCAGCAAGCCATCATTAACAGATTTCACATAGTTTTTATGCAATTGTTTAATATCCAGGCTGGTTTCCAAATCGCCGTTATTTTTAACGGTTTCAATGGTTGACAGCGCCAGGTAAGGGTTAATGGCCGTAGCACCGAATGCCAGTAAGCAGGCAAAGTGGTGTACTTCCCAAACGTCACCTGTTTCTACCACTATACCTACCGCGCCACGACGACCTTTTTTGATGAGGTGGTGATGCACAGCTGATGTAGCCAGCAATGAAGGGATTGGCGCATGCTCCGAATCGATAGCACGGTCGGACAGGATCAATACCTCGAAACCATCGTCAACCGCGTCTTCAGCGTAACGGCAAAGCCTTGCTATACCTTTTTCAAGGGAACCCGGCATACCATCGGCCATGTAATACGTTTGCAGCGTTTTAGCGTGGAACATACCCGTATCGATACTACGCAGCTTTTCAAGCTGGTGGTTTTTCAATATCGGATGTTTAAGCGTTACGCAATGGCAATGCATTTTATCTTCGTCCAGCAAATTGCCGTTGTTACCAATGAAGGTAGCCAGGCTCATTACCAAACGTTCGCGGATAGGATCTATCGGCGGGTTGGTAACCTGCGCGAAAAATTGTTTAAAGTAGCTTGAAAGGTGCTGTGGTTTGTCTGACAGGATAGCCAGCGGCACATCAGTACCCATTGAACCTACAGGCTCTTTACCATCAACGGCCATTGGCTTAATAATGGTATCGATATCCTCGCGGCTGTAGCCAAATACCTGCTGATAACGGAAAACCGAATCAGGGGTAAGATCGGCAAATGCCAAACGTGGTTCTGAAAGTTCGTTCAGGCGAATTTTATAGTTCTCTAACCAACGGCCATAAGGCTGGCGCGAGGCTATCTCGTGTTTAATTTCTTCGTCGGTGATGATCTTACCTTTTTCAGTATCGATCAGCAACATTTTGCCTGGTTGCAGGCGGCCTTTTTGTATAACAGTGCTTTCGTCAATTACCAGTACACCGGCTTCAGATGCTGCTATAACGCGACCATCATTAGTTACGGCATAACGCAACGGGCGCAAACCATTACGGTCTAACAACGCGCCTACCAGTTTACCATCGGTAAAACTGATAGCGGCCGGGCCATCCCATGGTTCCATCAGCGTAGCGTGGTACTCGTAGAACGCCTTTTTGACAGGGTCCATTTGCTCGTTACCATCCCATGCTTCAGGTACCAGCATCATCATTACGTGTGGTAATGAGCGGCCGGTGTGCAGCAATATCTCGATGATGTTATCCAAACAAGCCGAGTCAGACTGGTTGTTGTCAATTACAGGCAACAGCATCTCCATCTCTTCGCTGGTGAAGTATGATGAAGCCAGTGATTTTAAGCCCGAATAGAACCAGTTAAGGTTACCGGTAAGGGTATTGATCTCGCCGTTGTGCGCAATTAAGCGGAATGGCTGGGCCAACTTCCATGATGGGAATGTATTGGTTGAGAAACGCGAGTGGATCAAAGCTAAACCCGATGCAACACGCGGATCAGAAAGATCGGCAAAATAATTACGCAATTGGTAGGTGGTAAGCTGCCCTTTGTAAATAATTGTTTTTGCAGAAAATGATGTAAAATAGAAGTGCTCGGCAGCTTTTGGCAGCTGCTCGGTAACTGTTTTAGTAATGTAACGGCGTAAAATATATAGCTTACGCTCAAAATCATCAATATTGGTAATATGGTGCGGCCTGGCCACAAATACCTGTTCGGCATCCGGTTCGGCGCTGCGCGCGGTTTCTCCAATAACAGATGAATCGGTAATTAACTTACGGTAACCCAGCTTTTGTAGGCCAAGTTTTTCAATAGCGTTAGCTATAATAGTGCGGCAGGCCTTCTTCAGGGCCGAATCTTTCGGAAAAAAGATCATACCTACCCCGTATTCACCGGGTTCTGGTAAGCTGATTTCGAGGTTGGAACACTCATCCATCAATAATTCATGCGGCAATTGTATTAAAATACCTGCACCATCGCCTGATTCAGGATCACAGCCGCAAGCGCCGCGGTGTTCCATATTCTCAAGCATGGTAAGCGCATCATGAACGATCTTGTAGTCTTTATGTCCGTTAATATTGGTTATAAAGCCGGTTCCGCACGAGTCATGTTCAAATTCAGGGCGATAAAGTCCCTGGGGGCTATCAGTTTGATTCATAATAAAAATAAAACCGTTATAATTAGGGTGTAATCACGAAGATACTTAATACGGCAGAAAATTGAAAATCTGCTTAATACTTTTGCAAGTTTTCTAATATAGAATAGCAATTAGTATATAAAATTATCAAAATGTTAAATTATTGTATGAAACATTTAATAATTTATAGATTTTAGATTGATTCTAAAATCAAAATTTTATTTTGATATACCATTTTGGATGATATAGTATTTCGATTAAACACAACTGTAAGCAAGATAAAATTGCAAACATCATATAAATCATCTTTTTATTACGCCTGTTAGAATTACATAATTGCTAAATTTGCAAAAATTGAAACATTATATGCCGGATAAAAATAAAGCTGTGTTTTTAGACAGAGACGGGGTACTGAACCGTGAAATGGGCGACTATGTACGCCGCTTTGAAGACTTCCATGTACTCGATAATTTTGATGCCTTAAAAACATTGCAGGATAAAGGTTACCTGTTAATAGTAGCAACCAACCAGGGCGGTTTAGCCAAAGGCTGGTATACCGAAGATGAGCTTGGTAAAATGCACAACCACTTAAAAGAAGTATACCACGCCCATGGTGTAGAGATCACCGATTTTTACTATTGCCCTCACCACCCGCTGTTTACCGGCGATTGCGATTGCCGCAAACCCAAACCGGGCCTGTTACTAAGAGGCATTGAGAAATACAATATCGACCCGTCAAAATCATACTTCATTGGCGACCGCGATCGTGATGTGGAAGCCGGTACATTAGCAGGTGTAAAAGGTATATTAATTGACAGCGACCAGCCGATAAGTACAGTGTTGGATTTGATAGACTAATATTTATTGAGTGATTTACCGAATGAGTGATTCGGTGATCAATACTAATACTGTCATTGCGAGGCACGAAGCAATCGCGAACTATACAGAGCGAACATGCATAACTACGGGATTGCTTCGTACCTCGCAATGACAAATTCTCCTTCCCTGCCGACTAACAAACAACCATGCAAGCCACCCGCTACCTTAAACATATCGACACCCTTGTTGCGGCTATAGCGGGTTTTTATGCCATTCATCTTTTTAGCGCTTACAGCGGTATCGGCATCTCGCCCGATTCTATTATGTATGTGAGCACCGCGCGCAACATTCATGAGCATGGTTCGCTGCTTACCTTCAATGGCGGTCCTCTGGTATTTTTCCCGGTGTTCTATCCTGCCTTCTTAAGTATCAGCCTTATCATTTTTCAGGCCGATCCGGTAGCGTACGGTGGGTTGATCAACGGACTGTTGTTCGCAGCGGTAATATTTGTAAGCGGGTTGTTGATATCGCGGTTCAAGGCAAAATCTATTATTTATAAATGGCTCATCCTGGCTGCCATAGTATTAAGCCCGGCCATGCTGGAGATCTATTCCTTTTTATGGTCGGAAACATTGTTTGTGCTTACCATATTACTCTTCATTTTAGCGTTTAAACAATACCTGCAAAAGCACAGCTGGCCGGCTTTATTGCTTGCCGCATTAGTGGCTGCTATATGTTGCATTACCCGTTACGCAGGCATCACTATAATTGCCACCGGCGGACTCATGATCCTGGCAGACGGTACGCTTCCCTTTCGTAAACGTATGTTACATGGGTTGACATTCGGAATAGCGTCCTCCTGTTTACTGGCGGTTAACCTTATCGTCAACTCCCTTTCATCGGGGTTGGCAACGGGTACACGCGAGCCATCCATAACACCATTCAGTGAAAACCTGCATTACTTTGGCACTGTACTGTGCGATTGGCTGGGCTTAACCAATGTGGTTTATCCTTTCGCGAGCGGTTTAGCTGTATTTATATTGGTGGGTTTAATTGCGGGGCTGGTGATAAACTCGTTAAAAAACCGGCTGAACAGCTACGAAAGCGTCATCACGTTTTTCGCCGTGGTATATGGGTTGTTCATACTCATCATTGCCACGGTATCGCGTTTTGAAAGGGTGAACAGCCGTTTGTTATCGCCCATGTTTATTACGCTGCTGATCGCCTGTACATATTGGGTACCGAATGTGATCCGTAAGATTAAAAAGCGCGGCGCGTATTGGTTGGCATCGGGAGCATCTGTTATTATAATGTGCGGCTATTTATATAATATATATCATATAGACAGGCAACGCTACGATGATGAGTTTGAATACGGCATCCCCGGCTACAGCGACGATGACTGGAATAAATCGGCATTTGTAACCTTTTTGAAAACGCATCGTAATATCTTTAAACCCGGTGTAACCATTTATTCTGATGCTGATGAAGCCTTATATTTTTTCGGCGGAATTACCGGCGCCAAACTACTGCCCCATCGTTTTTTCAAAGCCGACGTAGCCAAATTTTACAGCGAAAAACATTATTACCTCGTATGGTTTAAAAAGCTGGGCAATGCGGAGATCATCAACATAAAAGACATTGAGCAGAAGAAACATTTAACTAAGTTATACGATTTGGAAGACGGGGCTATATACGAGTATCGCCAATAATCTCTACTAAATTCATATATAATTTTGATTTTATAAACAACTCCCTATATTTGCAGCACCTCATACAACTATAGTAAACACTATATTAAAAAAATGAACGGTTACACGATACAACATCATCTTCATCTGCACCATCGCCATCATGGCGATATTAGATAATGTATGTTTCTACGTGAAATAACAACCCCCGTTTATTTTTATTTACCCTATAATACATTTTTGTGAAAACACTTAAAATAGCGATCCAGAAATCGGGTCGGCTCAATGAGAAATCTGTTGAATTATTAAAGAATTGCGGTCTTAATTTCGAAAATTATAAAAGCTCGCTGATATCACCGGTATCAAATTTCCCTTTAGAAATACTTTTTCTGCGCGACGATGACATTCCTGAATATGTGCAGGATGGCATTGCCGATTTAGGTATAGTTGGCGAAAACGTTATTGAAGAAACCGAAGTGGAGGTAAGCTACCTGCAACGTTTGGGCTTTGGTAAATGCTCGTTAAAGATCGCTATCCCAAACAACAGCGATATACAAAGCCTGGCAGGTTTAAATGGAAAAGCCATTGCCACTACCTACCCGGTAATACTTAAAAAATTCTTAGACAGTAAAAAGATAGATTCCGATATCCGCACCATTTCGGGTTCGGTAGAAATTTCTCCGGGTTTAGGCCTGAGCGATGCTATCTGCGACCTGGTATCAACCGGCGGTACGCTTAAAAGTAACGGCCTGAAAGCCTTTGCCGATGTAATGAGCAGCGAAGCAGTACTGATTGGCCGTAAAGGTTCGGAGAACGACGACCTGATCAAAGAACTTATTCAGCGTATACAATCGGTATTGCGTGCCAAAGAAACCAAATACGTGGTATTGAACGCGCCCAAAGCGAACCTTGACGAAGTACTGGCCTTATTGCCGGGTGTAAAAAGTCCGTCAGTAGTGCCATTGGCCGAGGCCGACTGGGTTGCGGTACATACCGTAATCCCTGAGCGCGACTTTTGGGACAGGATAAGCCAGCTGAAACAAGCCGGCGCGCAAGGCATTGTAGTAATGCCTATTGAGAAGATAATTCTTTAATGGTGGCCGGGGTCGTGTTGCGGGTTGCCAGTAAATAAAATTTGCTATTTACCCGCCACACGAACCTCACAACACAAACCTGGGGATGAAGACATATAACTATTCAGATTTAAGCAAAGCGAACATTCAGCAACTGGTACAGCGCAATGTTGATCCTGCTAATGAGATCCGCGCTATTGTGGAGGATGTTATCAGCAACGTTCAACAAAACGGCGATCGTGCTTTATATGATTATGCCAATAAGTTTGATAAGGTAACGCTTGATAAACTATATTTAGATAAGGCCGAACTAACCGAGATAGCATTAACCGTACTGCCCGAGCAAAAGGCGGCGTTGGATACGGCTTATCAAAACATTTATAAATTTCATGAAACGCAGCTAAAAACCGAAGGCAAAATTGAAACCATGCCGGGTGTTACCTGCTGGCGCGAGTTAAGGCCAATCGAAAAGGTGGGCCTGTATATTCCGGGCGGTACTGCTGTGTTGCCAAGCACCTTTTTAATGCTGGGCATACCTGCTAAAATAGCCGGATGCCATGAAATAGTGGTTTGTTCGCCGCCGCAAAAAAATGGCAAGGTAAACGCCTTTATAGCTTATGTTGCGTTGATGCTGGGTTTAGAGAAGATCTACCTGGCGGGTGGTTCGCAGGCTGTAGCCGCCATGGCTTACGGTACCGAAACCATTACCAGGGTTGATAAGATCTTCGGCCCGGGCAACCAGTTTGTAACCAAGGCCAAAACCATCATTCAATCTACCACTACCACGGCAATTGATATGCCAGCCGGCCCGTCGGAAGTATTGGTGATAGCAGATGAAACATCAAACCCGAAATTTATAGCTGCCGATTTACTGGCACAAGCAGAGCACGGTATCGACAGCCAGTCGATACTGGTATGCACCTCGCCCGCTATTGCTACCGCTGCTATTGAAGAGGTAAACAAGCAACTATCTGTATTGCCACGTGCCGAAATTGCGCAGCAGGCTATTGACAACTCTTACATTGTAGTGGTTGATAATCTTGCACAAGCGGTAGATTTCAGCAACCAATACGCGCCGGAGCACCTGATACTGGCCACCGAAAACTGGCAACAGGTAACGGATAGCATCATCAATGCAGGATCGGTATTTTTGGGTAATCTTACCCCCGAAAGCGCGGGCGACTATGCATCGGGCACCAACCATACGCTGCCAACCAGTAGCTATGCCAAGGCCTATTCAGGTGTATCGGTCGATTCGTTTGTGAAGAAGGTAACCTTTCAGCATATCACGGCCCAAGGCTTGCAAAACATTGGTCCATCGGTACAAATACTCGCCGAATTGGAAGGCTTGCATGCGCATGCAAACGCAGTAACGGTAAGATCCCCCCTAACCCCCTGAAGGGGGAATGAGTAACCTCAAAAGATTATTACAATGGAAAACAACAATAAAAACATATTTGGCTTTTATAGCGGCCCCAATGCAAACTCCCCCTTCAGGGGGTTAGGGGGGTTACTAAGAAACAACATCAAAAACCTTGTCCCCTATTCATCGGCACGCGATGAATTTAAGGGTGAGGCAAGTGTGTATCTTGATGCTAATGAAAACGCGTTTGGCTCACCGTTGGATACGCAATACAACCGCTACCCCGACCCTATGCAGTATAAGGTTAAGAAAAGGATCAGCGAAATAAAGGGCGTACCACCACGCAACATATTTTTAGGCAACGGCAGCGACGAAGCCATCGATGTTATCTTCCGGGCATTTTGTAACCCCGGTGTTGATAATGTGATACTGGTACCGCCTACTTATGGCATGTACGAAGTGTCGGCTAATATCAACGATATCGCTATCCGTAGGGTATCACTTACTGCCGATTTTCAGCTGAATCTCGAAGGTATTGCCGAAGCGATTGATGAGCATACCAAACTGATATTCATCTGCTCCCCTAACAACCCAACTGGTAATTCTATTAACCGCGAGGATGTTGAAACCCTGCTGGCCAACTTCAGCGGCTTGGTAATTGTAGATGAGGCATATATCAACTTCAGTCGTCAAAAAAGCTTTATACAGGAGCTTACCGAATATGCCAACCTCGTAGTGTTGCAAACCCTTTCAAAAGCATGGGGACTTGCAGGTTTACGTGTGGGTATGGCGTTCGCCAGCGAAGAGATCATTGAGGTATTGAACAAGGTAAAACCACCTTACAACATCAACGAGGCATCGCAGCAACTGGCTTTAGAGGCTTTGGCCAATGTTGACCAGGTGAACGGCTGGATCCGCGAAACGCTGGCACAGCGTGATAAGCTGGTGCTCGAACTTAAAAACCTCGATTTTGTGTTGGACATCTATCCATCCGACGCTAACTTTATCCTCGTTAAAACAACTGCCCCTAAAGAAATATACAATTTCCTGGTGCAAAAGGGTATCATTGTGCGCGACAGATCGAAAATTGATCTTTGCGAAGGTTGCCTGCGCATTACCGTGGGTACGCCTGCCGAGAATGAATTATTGTTGAAAAACTTACAAAACTATAAATGAGCAGTTTGCAGAAAGTATTATTCATTGACCGCGACGGAACAATGGTAAAAGAACCTGCCGATGAGCAGGTAGACTCGTTTGCCAAGCTGGAATTTTATCCGCTGGCATTATTATATCTGCCCAAAATAGCAGCCGAACTTAATTACGAGCTGGTAATGGTTACCAACCAGGATGGGCTCGGCACGGCATCGCACCCCGAAGAAAACTTTTGGCCGGTGCATAATTTCATCCTCAAAACCTTTGAAAACGAAGGTGTAAAGTTTGATGCTGTATATATTGATAAAACCTTCCCGGCCGAAAACGCGCCTACCCGCAAACCGGGCACAGGCATGCTTACGCAATACCTCGATCCGGAAAAGTATGATCTTAAAAACTCGTACGTAATTGGCGACCGCAAGAATGATGTACTGCTGGCTAAAAACCTGGGTGCAAAAGCTTTGTGGCTAAACAATCAATCGAACCTTGGCGGTGCCGAATTTCAGCACGATACTTCGTGGGCCGATGAGGTACGCGATACCATCGCCCTTGAAACTACCGACTGGAAAGCGATATACGAATACTTAAAATTAGGTCAGCGCGTTATAGAACACAGGCGCACCACCAAAGAAACCGATATTTACATCAAGATCAACCTCGACGGAAAAGGCGATGCCAAGGTATCAACCGGCCTGCACTTTTTTGATCACATGCTCGATCAGATTGCCCGTCACGGCAGTATCGATCTGGAAGTTGAGGCCAAAGGCGATCTGCATATCGACGAACACCACACCGTTGAGGATACAGGCATTGCCCTGGGTGAAGTTTTCGGTGAGGCATTGGGCAACAAAAAGGGTATTGAACGCTA
Source organism: Mucilaginibacter gynuensis (assembly GCF_039541195.1). Taxonomy (NCBI): domain Bacteria; kingdom Pseudomonadati; phylum Bacteroidota; class Sphingobacteriia; order Sphingobacteriales; family Sphingobacteriaceae; genus Mucilaginibacter; species Mucilaginibacter gynuensis. Next base: position 638,662 of record NZ_BAABFT010000003.1, on the reverse strand, counting down.
CGGTTTTTGCCTGCCTATGGATGATTGCCTGGCACAAGCGGCCATAGACTTCGGCGGCCGTAACTGGATAGTTTGGGAAGCCGAGTTTAAACGCGAAAAAGTAGGTGATGTACCTACAGAAATGTTCTACCATTTCTTTAAATCGTTCAGTGACGCGGCTAAATGCAACCTCAATATAAAAGCAGAAGGTTATAACGAACATCATAAAATAGAAGCTATATTTAAAGCCTTTGCCAAAGCCATAAAAATGGCGGTAAAAAGAGACGTGAACAATATGGTTTTACCAAGTACAAAGGGAGTACTTTAACCCCCCGGCCCCCTAAAGGGGGAGCGAATAAATACATGACCACAACAAACGATAACATACCCCAATCGCAAACTCCCCCTTCAGGGGGCAGGGGGGTTGGCATAGTTAGATACGGCGCCGGTAATATTTTCTCGCTCACCGCGGCATTAGAGCGGTTGGGTATTGAGTATGGTATGATAAATACTGAAGCTGATTTTGAACAGTTTGACCGTTATATTATACCCGGAGTAGGCCATGCAGGCGCAGCAATGCATAAATTAGAAAGTACCGGACTGGTGCCAAAAATAAAATCGCTCACTAAACCCGTATTGGGTATTTGTGTGGGGATGCAATTACTCACCTCATACTCTGAGGAGGGCGATGCCAACCTGCTGAACATCGTTCCGGTGCGTACTTTACGCTTTAAAGACAGCGCCGAATACAAGGTTCCGCATACCGGCTGGAACCGTGTTTTCCCCGAAAAAGACAACAAACTTTTTGAAAATATACCCACAGGTTCACACTTTTACTTTGTACATTCATACTTTATTGAGTATGCCGATGCGTATACTTTGTCGTCAACTACTTACAACAATAAATTTTCGGCATCAATTTGGCTTGATAATTTTTACGGGGTACAGTTTCACCCTGAAAAATCTGGTGTGTATGGTGAAACCCTTTTAACAAATTTTTCTAAAATATAACGGCATGTATATTATTCCAGCTATCGACATTCTGAACAAAAAAGTGGTACGTCTTCGCGAAGGCGATTATGGCCAGGTAACCGAGTACGACGTTTCGCTCGAAGAAATGATCGAAAGGTATCAGTCAAACGGTACAAACTTTATTCATATTATCGACCTTAATGGCGCTAAAAACGACTTTACCAACCAGCAATACCTGTTTGATGTAATACGCAAAACAGAAATGAAGGTGCAGTACGGCGGTGGTATCCGCAGCATTGAAAAGGTAAAAGAACTGATTGATGCCGGTGTACACCGCGTAATTGTAGGTACCCAGGCACTTACCAATCCTTCGTTTTTAGAAGACCTGAGCAAATCAGTTTGCGGCCGCGATAAATGTTCGGATCAGGTAGTGATAGCTATCGATGTACTCGACGAAGTAATTAAATACTCCGGCTGGATGGAAAGCTCTCCCATTAAATTAATGGACTATGTTGATAAATGCCTGGCATTGGGTTTCTTCAGGTTCCTGTGTACCGATATCAACAAAGATGGCAAATTGGGCGGTGCAGGTATCGACCTGTATGCTAAACTGTTAGACCATTCGCCATTCATTAAACTGATCGCATCGGGTGGTGTAAGCTCAATGAAGGATATTGAAGACCTTAGCCGCCTCAAAGTAGAATCGTGCGTGGTAGGCAAAGCCATCTACGAAGGTCATATCTCTATCGAAGATGTAAAAAACTGGAACTTAGAATCGCTGATATCGATATAAGGCCCCCCAACCCCCTAAAGGGGGAGCTTTTGAAATACTGCTTTGAAAAAGAAAATGTTTCTTGGTGCGAATTTTGAAATATTCGCCAATGCTAAGTCATTAAGATATAGTTTGACAGCGGCGGAAAGCACATTAAAAAGTGCTTTAAGAATGCACATTGATGCAAAGTTCAGGAGCCAGCACCCTTTAGGAAATTACATAGCAGATTTTTACTGCCATCAACATAGATTAGTAATTGAAGTAGATGGCAGTATTCATTTACTTCCGGAAGTTTTACAAAATGATATTGAGAAACAACTCTTTTTTGAAAAAGAAGGGTTAAAAGTTTTAAGGTTCACTAATGAGGAAGTATTTTATCAATTAGAAAAAGTATTGGAATCAATAAATACACATATTAACTCCCCCTTCAGGGGGTTAGGGGGGTTATCTAAACGAATTATCCCCTGCCTTGATGTAAAGGATGGCCGCACCGTGAAAGGTGTGAACTTTGTTGACCTGCGTGATGCGGGCGACCCTGTTGAACTGGCCTGGAACTACTCGAACCAGGGTGCCGACGAACTGGTTTTCCTGGATATTACCGCCACTGTTGAGCGCCGTAAAACCATGGTTGAGCTGGTAAAATCAGTAGCGAGGCAAATCAATATCCCCTTTACCATTGGCGGTGGCATCAACGAAATTGCCGATGCCGATGCTTTGCTGAATGCCGGTGCCGATAAAATATCCATCAACTCGGCCGCGGTGCGTAACCCGGCGCTTATTGATGAATTGGCAAAGGCCTTTGGGGTGCAATTCGTAGTAATAGCCGTAGATACCCGCGTTATCGATAACAAAAACATTGTGCACCTGAATGGCGGTAGGCTACCAACCGAAAAGGAAACTTTAAACTGGATACTGGAAGCCGAAAGCCGTGGCGCTGGCGAAATACTGCTCACCTCTATGGATCATGACGGCACCAAGGCCGGTTTTGATAATAGCCTGTTAAAAACAGTGAATAATGCGGTGCATATCCCGGTGATCGCTTCAGGCGGCGCGGGTTCGGTACAGCACTTTGTAGATGTGTTTGAGAAAACCAATGTGGATGCAGCCCTGGCCGCATCGGTATTTCACTACGGCGAAATATTGATACCGGACCTGAAAGGCATCCTGAAACAAAACAATATAGAAGTAAGAATTTAATACGAGTGGCGAGGCTCGGGGTTTGAGTGGTCAGAGATACGCTCCTGACACCCGCCACCCGAACCCGGCCACCGGCAACTGAACATAAAATGAACATCGATTTCGACAAAACAGACGGTTTAGTACCCGTGATCATTCAGGATGAGCAAACCCTTGAGGTGCTGATGCTGGGCTATATGAACCGCGAGGCTTATGATAAAACCGTTCAGGAAAATATAGTTACCTTTTTTTCGCGCAGCAAACAACGTTTGTGGACCAAAGGCGAAACCAGCAACAACTTTTTGCATGTAAAGGATATTAAGCTGGATTGCGATAATGATACCCTGCTGATAAAAGTTAAAGCCGACGGCCCAACCTGTCACACCGGCGAACGCAGCTGCTTTAAAACTGATTACAACAGCAACTTTATTAACGAGCTGGAACGCATTATAGGCGATCGTTACGAGAACCCGCAAGAGGGATCGTACGTGAACAAATTGCGTAAAAAAGGGTTGAACAAAATAAGCCAGAAGGTAGGCGAAGAAGCGGTTGAAACCGTAATAGCCGCCCTTGCCGAAACCGAGACAGACCTGATCAACGAAGCATCTGACCTGGTATTTCACCTGCTGGTACTGCTCCGTGAAAAGAACCTGAAACTGGAAACTATAGCGAAAAATTTAGAAGAGAGACATAAATAATAGGTTCGAGGTTTCAGTTGCCAGGTTCGAGTGAATTGGGATAGTGGAAGTCACCAGATTTAAAGAACACCTTACGCCCCTCGAACCAGGAACCTGAAACCAAAATCCCGAACATCAAAACACAGAAACCTCAAATCCCGAACCAGGAACCTGAACAAATGATTACAGCGGAAAAGATAGCGGAACTTACCGGGCATAGTAACCCCATTTTTACTGCCGAATTATCGCAGAAGCCGGGCATTTTGTTTACCGGCGGTAACGATAAGGGTGTGGTGGAGTGGAGCCTTACAGAGCATGCTTTTATAAAAGTGATGTTCCCGGTGCCGTCGTCCGTTTACGCTATACATTGCCCGGAGGGTTACCCATATTTGTTCGCGGGTTTGCGCACCGGCGATGTGGTGGTGTTTGATTTTTTGCAGCAAAAAGTGATCAAGCTGTTAAAGCATCATACCAAACCCGTTTTCGATATTAAATCGGCTCCCGGTAAAAAAGAACTACTGGTAGCATCTGAAGATGGTTCGGTGACCATTTGGCAATTAGAAAACCTCAACCTGCTGCATACCATCAATGTATCATCGGACACGGTGCGGTGCATCGCCTTATCAGAAAAGCGCGGACAAGTGGCCTTTGGCTGCCGCGATAACAACATCCGCGTGTATGATCTGGAAGATTATTCCTTTATAACTACCTTGAAAGGGCACAGTATGTCGGTGTTTTCATTAAGTTATTCCCCTAACGGCGATCACCTCGTTTCGGGTGCCCGCGACGCGCAGGTGAAGATATGGGACACCCGCAACTACGAATTGCTGCATAACATCCCGGCGCACTTGTTTGCTGTTAACCATATTGTTTTTCATCCTACCCTCCCCTATTTTGCCACAGCGAGTATGGATAAAAGCATCAAAATATGGGATGCCAACGATTTTAAACTCCGTAAAATCATCAGTCGCGAAAAAGGCCTGCCAGCCCACGTGCTCTCCGTAAATAAACTGGTTTGGAACGGCGATCAGCTCATCTCCGTAAGCGACGACAAACGCGTGATGATATGGGATATTAAGTTCAGCTAATCAGCTACTTATTCATTCCGTTCATCTTTGCCTCAAAAGAAAGAAAGCTTAAAGATATAACGTAAACTTATACTTGATTTAGCCTATACAGGCAAGTCGTATTTGCGTTTATATTATGAAAAAGTTTATACTTTTTTTGCGGTTGTGTGTGGTGCTATTATTTTTTTGTTCTACTGCCGTGGCACAAATAACGTATGACTGGGCCGGTACAACAAGTAGCGCCTGGTCAACTGCAAGTAATTGGCGGGTTAATGGTACAGCTCCTGCAACTGCACCTTCCTCAAGTACAGATATAATAAGAATAGGAACTAACAGGGTATTCACTAATCAACCAACAATAAGCGCCGCGACATCATGCGCATCGTTAAGTTTAGGTGTAATGATAAATGTTGTTACATTAACCGTAAATGACACCCTAACTGTTAATGGGCCTATTACTCAGGCTCCCAATGCCGTTTTAGGCACAATTACTACAACCTTTGCTGGAACCGGAAGAATAAAAGCGACCTCGCTGACAGCTGGTGACAACACTATATTTTTGCAACTTACCCTTGGTGGTGCCAATGACCTCAACCTGATATCAACCATCAATAATTTAAATATATCCGGGAATGTTAATATTTACAGCACCAGTTTCAGTGCACTTGGATTAGGTCTTGGAATAAATAATGCAGCAATTTCATTAAGAGCCGGAACAATGTCGATAGGAGGACAAATATTAGCGATTAATACAAAAGGCGGGCTTTTGCCACTGGCTGTAGCTATCCCAAAATTCAGCATCGATAATCTATCCGGAACAACAACAAGCGCTATACTGCAATTATCAAATACTACCCCAATTAATACAACAAGCGCTGTCGGGTCGATTGATTTTTACAATAATAGCGGCGGCACCGGAACATCAACTGTACAATATACCGGGTCTGGACAAACTGTATACACCAATACCACTACCACCTGTTTAGATAATACCCCAACCACTTATCAAAATATAGGATTCGCGGGCGCAGGAACTAAAACACTGCAAGCTAATGATCTGCAAGTGTTCGGCAACTGGAATTCATCTTCTTCCTCCGGTAAGGTTGATGCGGTAACCAACAGTCCGAACGTCATCTTCCAGGGTACAACCCAATCCTTAACCGACGGTGGCTCTGATGGTGGTATAGGCATAGTATTCAAAAATGTTTTCTTTCAGGGCGGTGGTACAAAAACCATTACATCCGGCAAGTTCGCGGTAGCTTCAACAGGGCTGCTTACCATGGCTGCAAGTACAACGCTGGCTGCCGGGGGAAACCTTACTTTAAGATCAGATGCCAGCAGTTCGGCCAATGTGGCCAGTATGCCGCCAACGGCTTCCATTACCGGCAATGTGAATGTGCAACGTTTTTTTAAGGGCAGCTCGGCCAGTTTAACCATGAGGGGTTACAGGTTGATTTCATCGCCTGTGTACACCGGTTCGGTTACAAGCCCCGCAACTAATGTTTTCGATTTAAGCTATTTAACTAACAATGCCTATGTATCGGGTGCGGGCGGTGCTACCAATGGTTTTAACGCGCCATCGGGTACAAATCCGTCCTTATACCTTTATCGCGAGGATGTGGTGGGTACGGCTGTTTCATTTACGTCGGGCAATTTTAAGGCCATCACCAAAATAAACAATTCGCCAGTTTACAATACAGGCTCACTTCAGCGGGCCACCATTACCAATACCGCTAATGATACCATAATGCCCATACCGGTTGGCAATGGCGTACTCTTCTTTTTCAGGGGAAACAATACCGGCGGCACTACCAAAACCACGCAGCCATTCGCCTTCCCCGAGGATGTTACCTTTACCCAAACGGGCGTGCTTAATTCTGGCACCATCAATGTGAGGTTATGGTATCGTTTAGATAATGCACTCCCATCGACCGCAATCACCAACCCATCGCCGGGCAATGCCAACATACAGGGCTATTGTTTGGTAGGCAATCCCTACGCTTCCACCATCAATTGGGAAAAATATAACCGCAGCGGCAGCAATTCAAACATATACGGTACGGGCGGGGTGGCTACCACTATTTGGATGTATAATCCCAGTAACAAACAATACGGCACTTATTTACGCCGCACGGCTACTATAACATCATCTGCCGATACCACCACTACCGTATACACGGGCACTAATAATGCCAGCAATATGATAGCCAGCGGACAGGGCTTCTTTGTTCGTGCGGTTTCAACGGCAGGTACCTTATCCTTTCGCGAGGGGGCACGCACTACGGCGCAACCATCGGCGACTAACCTTAATTTGCTCATGGGGCTGCCAAAGCAATTCGCTGTTGATCCGCCACGACCCGAACCATCTATGCGCTTAAAAATGGTGAAAGATACTATTAACGATGACGAGGTACTCATCAACTTTGATAACAACTACGCTGCCGAATACGATAGCAATGAGGACGGCATAGATATTGGCGGCAACGGCGCGCTGGTAAGCCTGTCTGTACTCTCGTCGGATAGTGTTACATTGGCCATCAACAGCCTGCCGCTTCCGCAAAATGCAGCCCGTATTATACCTGTGGCGGTAAATGCTACCGCATCGGGCACTTATGAATTGCGCTTAACCGAACTGAAAAACATCCCGGCGGTGTATAGCGTGTGGTTAAAAGATAAATTAACAGGCGATTCGGCTAATTTGCGTACCAACGCCATATACAGCTTTGCTATTGATAAGGCTGATGAAAACTCGTTCGGAAAGAACCGATTGAGTATCGTGATCAGTCCCGACCCGGCACTGGCTTTAAAGGTGGTGGATATTAAGGCATCAAAAACAGCGGCTGGCGCGCTCATCAACTGGACTACCGCCAACGCTTACAACTCATCTATATTTTACCTGGAACGCAGTACTGATGGCGGAACCAGCTACAGCGTATTAACCACCTTTGCCTCTACCAATGCCGATGATTACAGCTTTACCGATTACAACCCGCAGATCGGTGTAAACCAGTACCGCTTACGCGTGAAAGACCTCACCAATAACATCACTACCACGCAGCCGGTATCGCTTAAATACGAAGAGCCGCAGATAGTAAGCAGCAACATAATGGTGTATCCTAACCCTACAGTGAACTTTGTAAACGTAAAACTAAGCAAAAACGAACAAGCCGGCAGCTATACCATTAACCTGATGAGCAGTTCGGGGCACTTGGTTACCACGGCGGTTACATCGCAGGCCTCATGGCAATACAATGCCGGCAACCTATTACCGGGTACTTACATTGTAAGGGTACTCGATAATAAAACCAAGCAGGTAATAGGCCGAGGAAAGTTTGTGAAACAGTAATGTTTAAAAGTAACGCTTCATGATGCAAAACTTGTGGGTATAGCGTTTTTGCTCTTCAGAATAGATACCCTTTTCATCAAACAGCTCAATTTTCACCCTGCCAGATGCGTGGATGATATGTTTTTGATCGAGCATGATACCTACGTGGATAATGCGGGCATCCTTGTTCTCAAAAAAGGCTAAGTCGCCCAGTTTTACGGTTTTCAGGTCGGTTACCTCGGTACCCTGTTTAGCCTGCTGACTGGCATCACGGTCAATTTTAATATCGTGCAGTTTAAAAACAGATTGCGTAAAACCCGAGCAATCAATACCCAAATGCGTACGGCCTCCCCAAAGATATGGCGAGTTTAAAAATGATTTGGCGGTGGTGGCAATGTTGGTGCTCGCCCCTATTTCGCCCACAATGGTAAAAGTTTCATGCCCTATTTTACAACGGTCGCCCTCCAAAAATACCAGCGAACTGCCAACGGGAAGATATAATACACTGTTATCGGCTTTTTTCCATGCCTGTGTAATAGCACGATGGGTTTGCGGTACATGGCCATTTTTTATTTGCTTATAAGCGATATGGCCAAGCGGGTTCACCTGCAAACGGGCTATCCAGCCTTTGTAGTTATCATAAGCTGTGATGATTTGTACCCAATGCTCCTGCCACTCTAATATTTCAAACGCCTCGCCAAAAAGCACTTGCGAAACCTGCTCACTACGTTCATTGGGTTCGGCCCGTAAGGGCACTACCGCCAGGTTACATATACCGTATTCCATTTAAGTTTATAAAAAAATTAAAATTAATAAATAATATGAATTATATTTGTAAGTACTTACGTAATTATATACATAGATATGTCAATAATAGATGATTTGCAGGAATTAGCCGTTGGCGCGAGGATGAAAAGGTTGTACGATACATTCTCAAAAGATGTAATACAGATATATAAGGATGAGCAGCTGGATAATTTTGAACCCAAATATTTCACCCTGTTTTACCTGATACGCAAGCGCGGCGAAATTGGCATTACCGATATTGCCGAAGAGCTGGCCCTCACCCATCCGGGGGTAATCCACCTGGCTAAGGAACTGGAAACATTGGGCTATATAGAATCGGTAAAATCAAAGACCGATAACCGCAAACGCATCCTTCGCCTATCGGAAAAAGGCTTGGCATCATTACAAAAGTTTGATCGTGTTTGGGATAAGATCCTGCTTTTGAACAGAACACTTTTTAATAATCAGAAAAATAATTTACTCACAGCAATAATGGAAACCGAACAACAATTAGATGATAAACCGTACTATCAGCGGTTTAAGGAGATGTTTGAACCGTTAGACAGCACAGGTGTAAGTATCTTAAACTACGAACCACAGCTGGCTAAATACTTCAAATCGTTAAACATAGAGTGGATCAATACCTACTTTACGGTAGAAGAGCACGACCTGGAACAACTTAACCACCCCGAAGATCATATACTGGCCGGTGGCGGTAAAATAATTTTCGCTAAGGCCGATAATGAAATTGCAGGCACCTGCGCCCTCATAAAAACCGGCAAAAACGAATACGAAATTGCCAAGATGGCTGTAGCGCCTAAATTTCAGGGGCGTAAAATTGGCAATACCCTGATGGAGGCTGTTATTAAAATAGCTAAAGACCTGAAGGCCGAAAGGGTATGGCTTGGCTCAAACACCAAGCTTGGCCCGGCATTGGGCCTGTACGAAAAATTTGGCTTTAAGCATATCCCGGTTGGTAATTCGCCATACCAAAGGGCCAATGTTAAAATGGAAATGTTTTTGTAAACCCGAAAGTTAAGGGCATAAAAAAAGGAGTATCCAAAACGGATATTCCTTTTTTGTTAATGTTATATAAGGGCTTACTCGTTAATGTGCAGCCAATCTTTTTTCGCTAAAAGCTCTTCTTCAGTTTCGCGGATATCTTCATCATCCACACAGCAATCAACCGGGCAAACCGCGGCGCACTGTGGCTCATCATGAAAACCAACACACTCGGTACACTTATCAGGTACTATATAATATATATCGTCAGACAAAGCAGCCTGTGTTTCTTCAGCATTTAAAGTGTTGCCATCGCCAAAATCAATAACACCTCTTAAACCCGTACCATCAGAAAATCGCCAGGCGGCACCTGCATCATAAATAGCATTATTCGGGCACTCCGGCTCGCAGGCCCCGCAGTTTATGCATTCATCGGTGATTTTAATCGCCATATTCTAAAATATCTTATTAATCTAAATAACTTTGCTTCCTGTAAACCTACAGTTATGCAAATATAACAAAAAAAGCAATCGGGGGTTTACACAGTTAGTATATAAATATGTCAAATTACAATTTAGAAACATTCATAAAAGCATTTTCTGTATTGGGCGAGCACTTGCGCAATCCGGATGATGAGCTGCAACAGCTGATAGCTTCCGAGCAATACCACAATGCCTGGTTTACCCCGGCAAGCGTAAACGCCGCCGTTGCCGCCATTGCCGAAACCCTTAACAGTTACGATCTTACCAAGTGGACAAGCCAATATATTATCGACCAAAATAAGTCCGCAAAAAAAGTAGGATTGATACTGGCGGGCAATATTCCGCTGGTGGGTTTTCATGATATTTTATGCGTGCTCATTACCGGTAACCATGCCCTTATCAAGGCATCATCGCAGGATGCACGCCTTATCAAATACATTTTACACAAGTTGGTTACTATTGAACCTGCCTTTACCGATAGCTATAGTTTTGTAGAACGCCTGCAAGGTTTTGATGCCGTAATTGCCACCGGCAGCAATAATACCTCGCGCTATTTTGAGTACTATTTTGGTAAAGTGCCCAATATTATCCGTAAAAACCGCAATAGTGTGGCGCTGCTTACCGGCAACGAAACCGCCGAACAGTTGTTCAACCTCGGGCATGATATTTTTGATTACTACGGCCTGGGTTGCCGCAATGTATCAAAACTGCTGGTACCTAAAGATTATGACTTCACCTTCTTTTTTGAGTCGATAGAAGCGCATAACGACATTGCCAACCATAATAAATTTCATAACAATTACGACTACAACAAATCGATATACCTTGTAAACCGCGATAAGCACCTTGATAACGGCTTTTTGCTGGTAAAGGAAGACGAGCGTTTCGCATCGCCATTGGCGGTTTTGTACTTTGAGTATTATGATGATTTGGCTGCCGCCGAAGAAAAGCTTAACCTGCAAACCGAAAGCATACAGTGCGTAGTGACCGCCGCGCCGCTGAACATACCCAACCAGGTAGTTGGCTTTGGCCAAAGCCAGCAGCCCGGCCTGGCAGATTATGCCGACGGTGTGGATACGATGGCCTTTTTAAGCAGCTTATAATGTTATGCCGCGTTAGCGATTGCAGTGAAAAGCCCGCAATGCAGCGCAGCGAAATGAGGACTTGCAACGGAAAGCGCGGGCCGAAGGCAACGCCCAAGTGTATTTCTTATTAATTAGCTACATTAAATTATTACGGGATTATTACCTTTACACCTATGTATGTTATCAAAGTAAAAGGCGTTGCCAAAATACCCGATTATGTACAGCTGCGCGATGATAAGTTTACCCTCCTGGCTTATTTCAGGGTTGACAGGCCCGATAAATCGCTGGATAAGGTGGGTTTGGGCGATAAGGCCGCGCAAATTATGGACATTATTAAAGATCTCCCCTTTGGGAAGATCTTAAAACTGGAATTATAAAATGATTGGAAATTCAATTATAAAACTGAACGGCGCTGATATTTTTCAGCAAAAGCACCTCGTACTATCAAACGTGAACCTGCATATTGATAAGGGTGATTTTGTGTGGCTGATAGGGCAAACCGGATCGGGCAAAAGTAGTTTGCTGAAGGTACTTTACGGCGATATCAATATTGCCAGCGGTACAGGACATGCCTGCGGATACGATCTGGATAAGATAGCGCCAAAGGATATTCCGTTTTTGCGCCGCAAGCTGGGCATTGTTTTCCAGGATTTTCAATTATTGACTGATCGCTCGGTAGAGCAAAACCTGCACTTTGTAATGCAGGCTACCGGCTGGAAAGATAAAGGCCTGATCAACGAGCGTACGCTTGATGTGTTAGAGAAAGTTGGTCTGCGTTCGAAACTGAAAAAGATGCCGCATGAGCTTTCGGGCGGTGAGCAGCAAAGGGTGGTAATTGCCCGTGCCCTGCTTAACGACCCTGAGATTATACTGGCCGATGAACCTACAGGTAACCTCGACCCGGATACATCAGAAGAAATTGTGATGCTGCTGAAACAGATCAGCCAGCAATCAAACACGGCGGTGCTGATAGCCACGCACGATTATCATATCATCCGCACGTTTCCGTCGCGTATTATTAAGTGCGAGAACGGTAAAGTGCTGGAGGATGTACAAATAGCTTAAAACTTAATTTTAACAAGCGCCCTTTGCCGGTAAAAAAGCAAAGGGCGCTTTATATTTACCCCATACCGGCGGTTTGTAAAAACCTGCCATACAACGCTGCAACTGCCATTACAACATTGGCAGCACTGCCAGTGCTACTTAAAAAACTACAACCATGCTGACAGCTTGTCGGCTTTACAGCCGTGGCAAGGTACTTGATTGGCAATATTAGCTATGAAATTTAACGATATGCTGAAGAAAAAGAAGAAGGAAAATACTGATACACCTGAAAACTTAACTGACGTGACAAACGATACCAACCCTGTAGAAGAACAGGAACAAAACGAGGAAACTCAACAAGCCGCGCCGGAGCCATCTGCCGAGGATAAGTTTAAAGAAGAACTTGCACTGGCAAATGACAAATACTTGCGCTTATACGCTGAATTTGATAACTTTAGGAGGCGCACCATTAAAGAGCGTGAAGACGCCCGCAAACTGGAAGGCAAAGACCTTATTGTTTCGCTGCTATCTGTACTTGATGATTTTGAACGCGGCATAAAAGCAATGGAAACCGCTACAGATGTTATCCCGGTTAAAGAAGGTGTAGCGCTTATTCAGCACAAGCTAAAAAATATACTTGCACAAAAAGGTTTAGCCGAAATGGAGGCCATAGGCCAGCCTTTTGATGCCGATATACACGAAGCCATTACTAACATACCTGCCCCTACCGACGATTTAAAAGGCAAGGTGGTTGACCAAATGGAGAAAGGCTACACACTTAACGAAAAAGTGGTACGCTTTGCCAAAGTTATAGTTGGAAGTTAACAATTAGTGAAATACTGATTGTGTGAATGAGTGATTATTGGAGCTTCCAAAACAATCACTCATTCGCTCATTTACTAAATCGCTGATTTAAAAAATAAGAAGATAGAATGTCTAAAAGAGATTATTACGACGTACTGGGCGTTGCCAAGGGTGCCGATGCGGATGAGATAAAGAAGGCCTATCGTAAGATGGCCATCAAATATCACCCGGATAAGAACGAGGGCGACAAGGAAGCGGAAGAGAAGTTTAAGGAAGCAGCCGAAGCTTACGAGGTTTTAAGTAACCCCGAAAAACGCCAGCGTTATAACCAGTTTGGCCATGCTGCCAACGCGCAATCGCCTAATGGCGGTGGTGGCTATGGCGGCGGCAATATGAATATGGACGACATATTCAGCCAGTTTGGTGATATATTCGGCGGCGGTAGTCCGTTCGAAGGTTTCTTTGGTGGCGGCGGTGGCCGTCAGGGTGGCGGCAGGCGTGTAGCCCGTGGCAGCAACCTGCGTATCAAGGTAAAACTAACCCTCGAAGAAATTGCCAACGGTGCCGAAAAGAAGATAAAAGTAAACAAACAGGTTTTATGCAAAACCTGCGATGGGAGCGGCGCTAAAGATAAATCATCGTTCCAAACCTGTAAAACCTGTGGTGGCTCGGGCGCGGTTCGCCGTGTTACCAATACCATTTTGGGCCAGATGCAAACTACCAGTACCTGCCCTACCTGTAATGGCGAAGGTTCGGTAATTACATCGAAATGTAACGTATGCCATGGCGATGGCGTGGTACGTGGCGAAGAAACCATTACCATTAACGTACCTGCTGGCGTAAGCGAAGGTATGCAGCTAAGCATGAGCGGCAAAGGTAATGCAGCCCCACGAGGTGGTGTACCGGGCGACCTGATCATACTGATTGAGGAAGTACCGCACGAAACCCTGAAACGCGATGGCAACAACATCATATACGATTTGCATGTAAACTTTATTGATGCCACTTTAGGCACCAGCGTTGAAGTGCCTACCATTGATGGTAAAGCCAAAATTAAGCTTGACCCGGGTACCCAAGGTGGTAAAATACTGCGCCTAAAAGGCAAAGGCGTGCCCGAAGTAAACTCATACCGCCGCGGCGACCAATTGATACACATCAACATTTGGACACCAAAGGTTGTGAGCCGCGAGGAACGCGAAATATTAGAGAAACTGCAAAACTCACCAAACTTTAAACCAAATCCGGGCAAGAACGATAAGAGCTTCTTTGAACGGATGAAGGAATATTTTGAGTAGTTTATTTTAGTCTGAAAAGACCGGAAGTCGGGGAAGTCCGAAAGTCGGAAAGTATTGGGACTGAAAGATTAGATATAGTAAAGCCCGTGATTGTTATGATCGCGGGCTTTGTTTTTATCAGGTAAATCTAATAAACGCACTAATTTCGTAAAAGCTTGGCGGGCATTAATATCTTTACGGCTTAATACATTTTTACATGAAGGTAAACAACACTACCAATATACTGGCCTTCGTCATGACGATGATCCACATCATTGCCATAGGCTTGCTTTTTGGCCTCAATATCATCAACGTTCCAATCAACAGTACTATTTACTACGTTTTCCTTTTCTTTTCCGAAACCAGTTACATCATCGTGCTGCTCTACCTCGTAGCCGTATTACGCAAGTGGACCACTACCGCTACCGTATTACCGTACGCGCTGTTCATGTTTCTTGAACTGGCTACTTTTCTTGGCTCGTTGTTATTATCGCCGAATGCGGAAACCCAAAAGATACTGGCTGGCTTTAGTATGGCCTTTTTCGTGATTGAAACCTACATGGTGATCATTACCCTGCGTACCAAATTTAAAGAACTGGCTATCCCCTTCCGTGGGTTTGCTATTACAGTTTTGTTGTGCCATCTTATTAAGATCAGCATCCCATTGGTAATACTCACTTACTTTCACGATAAGTTTAACCCGGCAACTGTAAAGTTTATGCTGCTGTATTCAAACTTACTGTACCTGCTGCCATCGTTCGCTATATTCTTTATTCTGCAAAAAACTTCGTTACTTTTAAGCGGCAATGTTAAGCCTGCTTTAAAGTAAAAATACAGCCAAACTATTTACCGTATTTATAAGTTTACTGGTGATATGAATAAACGCGTAGCGGTAATGGACCTTGGTACCAATACCTTTCACTTACTGATAGCCGAAGGTACAATTACCAATTATCACGAACTGATACATGAGCATATTGCCGTTAAGTTGGGCGAGGGAGGCATCAATAAAGGCTTTATACAGCCCGAAGCCTTTCAGCGGGGATTGGATACCATGCAACTGTTTCAGCGGGATATAGAAGCCCATAACGTTACCGAAGTGCGCGCCATTGCAACCTCTATGCTGCGTAATGCTGCCAATGGTACCCAATTTATTAACGAGGTAGCTAAACTAACAGGCATCAGCATTGAAATTATTGATGGTGATGCCGAAGCCAACTTTATATACCAGGGAGTTAAAGCGGGTGATTGCCTTTCTGCCGGTAACGTATTAATTATTGATATTGGCGGGGGCAGTGTTGAATTTATTTTAGGGAACGACGAGTACATCATCTGGAAACAAAGCTTTGAAATTGGCGCGGCAAGGCTGATGGATAAGTTCCACAAAAGCGACCCTATTCCGCAGGCATCTATTGATGAATTGAATAATTACCTCGAAGATAAGTTAAAAGATATGTTGACGGCAGTAGCCGGATACGAGATCGGCCAGTTGATCGGCTCATCGGGGTCTTTTGAAACCCTGGCCGAAGTAGTTGAACAGGCCAAAGGCCGCCATTTCGACCTGAAGACCACCAAGAACTATTTATTTGAAAATGACGACCTCATAGCGGCAACCGACAAGCTCATCAACTCATCGCACGCGGAACGCAAGGCCAACAAAGCCATTATCCCTATCCGGGTAGATATGATTGTAGTAGCATCGCTGATAACACGCTTTGTAATGCGTAAGCTGGCCATCGGCAACGTGCTAATGTCGACCAATTCGCTGAAAGAAGGGGTTTTGACGGGGATGCTGGATTAGTTGCGACTAAACAGATGTTTTATTTTATGCCATACCCGTTTATGAAATGGATATGATACCACTATCCCGCCCGTAATAGAGCCCTCTAATACAACATCATATTTATTAACCCCTTGTTTTAAATCAATAATACTGATTTTATAACCTACAAAAGCCACTTCCAATGTTTTCAAATCATCCGGTACGTATAATCTATAAATCCCGGCGGTATCAGTTTGAACGCGTGTATGATTATAAGAAACGTACACACCCGGTATAGGCAACTTATCATAACCGTCAACAATTTGCCCGGTTATTAAGCGCATCCCTGTGGTGTCCTGTACCTTTTTGGCAGTGTCCCTGTTGGTAAAAGGATGTTGTTCGGTTTGTGGAGGTTCTGCTTTGGCTGCAAAACCTGCAAATGGAATAAGCCCGGCAACAATGGCCGCGAACTTTAAGTTCTTCCACGAGAATGACCTGTTACCGGCAACAAGATTTTGATTAATTCTGGTTAATTGACTTTGGCTAAAACGCCCGCAAAGTTTTTGTTGGTGGGTTGCCACAAAATCCACCACTTCGGCATCCGATAATTGCGTAAAATCAATAACGTTTTTTTGGCAGGATGAGCAAAACCTGCCGCTTGCGGTATCCTGCATATCTGCCCACCGCTCATGGCATGGCGTATTAATGGCGATACTTTTGACAGGTTTATTCATTACACTAAAGCTAACTAATGTAATTTAAATAACAAGAGGGAAATTTAAGCCAGTTTGAGCAATTGCTGATACAGCTTCTCGGTAGGCAGGCCTACAATATTGGTGTATGAGCCGTTGATCTTTTCTAGACCGATCAGGCCTATGCGTTCCTGGATACCGTAAGAACCGGCTTTATCTAAAGGTTGGTATTGTTCCACATAACTCCGGATCTCATGCTCTGTCAGTTTACGGAAGAATACTTCAGACACATCGAAGAATTTATTATAATGGTGCTTATTCAGCAGGCAAACGCCGGTTACTACCCTGTGTACCCTGCCCGATAGCAATGTTAGCATTTCTACCGCGTGTTCCGGTGATTCGGGTTTGCCAAGTATCAGTTCGTCAATACAAACAATGGTATCAGCGGTAAGTACAATATCATCGCCAAGCTCTTCATCAAAGGCTTCGGCTTTTTTTGAGGCGATGTAAACCGCTATCTCTTCCGGACTTAAATGCGCCGGGTACGACTCGTCTACATCCTTCAGCACCACACGAAAGTCAATATCCATCAAACGTAACAACTCCTGCCTGCGCGGCGATTTTGATGCCAGTATAATTGAAGGAAGCTTTACCATAGTGAGTTGCTTTTTTGAATTTTGACTTTTAACTTTTGAATTAAATACTACCAGCTATAAGCTTCGGCGTTCATCCATTTGCCCTGTACCTTTAATACCTTTTCTATCACATCGCGGGCGCAGCCTTTACCACCTGCAAATGGCGATACGTATTCGCAAACCGCTTTTATCTCTTCGGCGGCATCGGCAGGGCAAACGGGTAAACCGGCCAGTTGTATCACTCCCAAATCAGGAATATCATCGCCCATGTATAATACGTTGGTAGCTTTGATGTGGCGTTCTTCGAGGTATATTTTGAACTTTTCGTCCTTGTTGCGTGCGCCCACAAATACATCGGTAATGCCAAGGCTGTTTAAACGGTAAATAGAGCTTTTTGAGCGGCTGCCCGATATGGCACATACATTATAACCACACTTAACGGCCAGTTGCATGGCATAGCCATCTTTTATATTGAAGGCACGGCTTTGGCTGCCGGTTTCCGTTACAAAAACAGAACCATCGGTAAGCACGCCATCCACATCAAAAATAAAAGTGGTGATATCTTTAAGCTTGTTTAAAAAAGATTCCATGTTGGGGGTATTAACACTGATCGGCTTAGGGAACTATTTAATTTTGAGCCTGCCTGCGGCAAGCTCAAAAATTGCAAATCTCTTATTGATTATCGCGCCATTCGTACACCCAGGCCGACTGGATCTGTTCCAGGTGACCTTCGGTTGATTGCTCGCGTGTACCGGCAAAGTTAGGCAGGGTCAATATCCACTCTAACAGGTCGGTAAACCGGATACGGTATATTTTCGATTCATCAAAATCATCGCCAAACTTTTCGTAAAGCTCTATGGCAATATCTTCATGATCGTTCCAGTATATGGGCAGGGCAAATTTATTTTCTGTCATTTTGGGTTTATATGCTGTACTAAAAATTAGTGTCCTAAAAACTGCGACTGATCAGGCAGGGTTACTTCAATATCGCCATCGATAATAACACACTGGCAACCTAAGCGCGAGTTAATGCGCGGGTTAACAGCCCTGTCAATAAAATCTTCTTCTTTATCAGCAATTTCCTGTATGTTATCCATACCACGGTTAACGTATACATGGCAGGTACTGCATCCGCACACACCACCACAGTTGTGCTGTAGTTCTATACCATTTTCAAGGCAAACATCCAGCACGGATTCCCCTTCGGCAATGGGGAGTTCAATAGGCTCGTGCCCCTGTTCCTCAAAGTTTATCTTTACTTTAAAAATATTCATTTTGGCAAAAGTAACAAAATTACCGATGGTAGCTAAGTGCTTTTATCCATTTTGATAATACCCTGACTGAGTACTTCATATATAAGCTGCAAATCAGTTTGACCGTCAAGCAATTGCAGATGTGCGTTCATTGTTATTTCATCATTACGCACCGCCGGCCCGGTTTGCACATCGGCAGGGTTATGCTGCTGAACTTTTTGGGCGGTTTCATCAATAAGGGGGCGTATGAGGTCGAAAGCGAGATCGTGCTGAGCCAAAAGCTGCTGTGATACATGATACAGGTAATTAGGAAAGTTGCAGGCAAACACCGCTGCCAAATGCAATATCTTCCGCTGATCGGAATTAACCAGGTAAACTTTGTTACTCACCGTACGGGCAAGTTCCTGTAAGGTATTCACTATCTCATCATCTGCACCTTCAAGGCATAAGGGGACATTCCTAAAATCGAGTTCGCGGGTTTTACTGAATGTTTGCAGCGGGTAAAACACACCCGCGTTATCAGTAAAAGCCTTTATAAAAGCCAAACTACTGGCACCCGATGTATGTACTATCAACTTATTGTAACCGGCAAGCACTTCGGCTATACCGCCAATGGCATCGTCTTTAACAGAAATAACAAAGATGTCTGTTTCGGTATTGATATGGGTAAGCTCATCAATGGCTTCGGCCCCTACATGATAGGCCAGCAGCGCGGCGTTTTGCATGGTACGGCTGTAAACCTGAACAATACGGTGACCGGCATTTTTAAATGCCGCCGCCAAATGAGTAGCCACATTGCCTGAACCTATGATAGTGATACGCATATTGTAGATATATAGGCGAAATTAAACAATTAATAGCTTTTCAGCCCATTCTAATCCATCGGGCAGTACCGATCGACTAAATTCTACGTGGATCACCCGCCTGTTGTTGCCATTTATAGTTCTGTTAGACGCGTGGAGCAATAAGGGTTTCATGATCATGATGCCGCCTGCTTTTACGGTACATGTCGCCTCGGTTTCATTATCCCAATTGATGGTATCGGCACGGTACTCACCTTTGCTATGCGATTGCGGAATTATTTTCAACGCGCCGTTATCCGCATCGGTATCATCTAAATGAATACGGATGGTAAAGTTATCTTCAAGGATACTTAACAGAGGTTGTACCGCGAACTGGTTATGCTTAATCGTCCACGGACCGTAGCCCGGCAGATCAAGTTTTTTATCTACCGATATGGTGAGATCTTGGTGGTATGCTACAAACCAGTTGGAGTTTCCGGGTTTATCAAAATATATGGATTTTACGATGAAGTAATCATCGCCAAATAATTCGCCAATAAGCGTGTGTAAATTATTATTAAATACCAATGGCACTATCGCCGGTATTTCTTTAAAGAACTGCCTTATGGCAAACAGGTCTTTAGTTTTACGAAAGTTGGGATTTGCCGGATCGATAGCCTCCAGCCCGGCTGTAATTTGCTGAAGTTCATCGGGAGTATAAACATCGTGGATAATAGTAAACCCATTATCCACGATGTTTTGCTGATCGAACTGCAGATCTTTCAATGCTGATTAACTAACCTTCAATTCTTTATTACGACGGAAGATAGACATCAGGAAGCCGATAACCATAATAATAGTACCCGACCACAGGAAGTTGATATACGGGAACGCAATGGCACGCATTACTATATAAGGGCGTTTGTTTTGAGGCTGCTGATATACGCTGATCTCAACCTTATTACGTTCAGGGATGATCTTAGAGAAGCGTACTTTCAGGCCGATATCGTCAATAGTTTTAGCGAAATCGAATACGTTACGGCCTTTAATTACATAGATGGGCTCGGTTGGATAAGTTTTACCGTTAACCACCACATCCAGTTGCGCGCCTACGGCTACATCGCCTTTGGCCAATGGCATGTTATGTAATTTTGCCTGTTTGTTGATGCCTTTGAATACCATAAAGCCATCGCGGAAATTAATGGTATCGCCTATGGCTACTTCATGCGGCACAGCAGGATCATATTTTTTATCTTCTTCTGGGTTTCCGTGCGCGCTGTCCTCTCCTTCTGCCGGTTCATCATCATATTTGATAGGCGCCATGCTGATGTGCGTATACAAATCGTGGAACAGGTAGTGTTTGGTATCAGGCGATGAAACCAGACCCATTTTGCGGTTAGCCTGTGAATTTGGTTTCAGGATGAAATGATCGGTAACATTACCCTTAGCATCCAGTTTTTTATATTCTACCTTAAAGTAATGGTTAGGTGTAGCAATTGAATCGCCGATATAGCTCACCATATACTCGCCCATTCTGATAGGCTCGTTTTTGTAGATCAGGATATTCTCTTTAGGATTGTTGCCTTTTGCAAATTCGGCCCCGTATTGTTCGCCGGTGGTATTTTCAGATACAACCTTGCTGGTACCGGCCGCGATAAGTGCCCCTATCAATATAAAACCAAAGCCAATATGCGCCACTGCCGATCCGGCCAGTTTCACCTTGCCTTTAAATACATCGGCCAATACCTTCGCATTTGCTAATACCGTGTACACTGCGGCAAACATCACCAGTACAAATACAAACTGTAATTTGTAAACACCGGTTACGTAAGCGGCCAACGCTGTAATAGCAGCCGAACAGAACAGGTAAACCACCAGAGTGATGAAGAACCTTGTAGTATCGGTCTTTTTATATTTTAAGAATTGGGTAAAGCCCGTTAATATAGCGATCACTACCGCGAAACCACCTTGTACCACGTTGTAAATAGGTACAGGTTTTAACGGCGGCGCAAAGTTGGTGCCGAACATCCAGTTCCACACCGGGATAGACGTCATGAGCACTAGTTGAAGGCATGATAACGCCATCATGATAGAACCAACGAACATCCAAAACTCACGTGAGTGCGTTTCTTCGTCTTTCTTGGTAATCGGCATTTCTTTCCAGCGTGCAATGATGAACCCTATAGCGATACCGAGGAAGATGAATACATCAATAATGAGGTGCCATTTCATACCTAAGTCGGTAAAGGCGTGTACCGATGTTTCGCCCAAAATACCACTACGGGTAAGGAACGACGCATACAGTACCAGCACAAAACTGATGAGCGTTAAAAATGTAGCCGTAAAATAAGAGTGACCTGTATTTTTATAAACGATAAGTACGTGTAAGGCACCCACTAAGGTTAACCAGGGGAACAGCGAAGCGTTCTCCACCGGATCCCAAGCCCAAAAGCCACCAAAGTTTAGTGATTCGTAAGCCCAAAACGAGCCCATGATAACACCTGTACCCAATATCATTACCGCGAAAAGCGAATAAGAAATAGCCGGAGCTACCCATTCCTTGTAACGTCTTGTCCATAAACCGGCAATACCGTAAGCAAACGGAACGATCATTGACGCGAAACCCAGGAACAATATCGGCGGGTGAATCACCATCCAATAGTTTTGCAGCAGCGGGTTAAGGCCATTACCGTCTTTAATATAGCTCAAATAATCGGGGCGACTAAAAATAGGACCTTCAATAGCATGGCGCAGCAATATGAACGGCGAGCTACCTATGCGTGAACCGAAAATCTCCACACCGATAAGCATGGAAGCGATCATAGCCTGTGCTAAACTCACAACCGTCATTACCGGGGCTTCCCACGATTTTGCTTTGCGGATAAGGATGTTACCTAAAACAGCTTGCCAGAAAGTCCACAGCCAAAAGGCACCTTCCTGGCCCTCCCAAAAGCATGAAATAATATAGTGTACCGGCAGCGTGGTTGACGAATGCGCCCAAGCGTAATGGTACTCAAACAGGTGATTATAAATAATATAAAACAGGCAGCAACCAATGCCTACTACTGATAGGGTATTAATATAAAAGCCTATTCGCCCCAAATTACGCCACGAAGTATCGTTAACGTTTTGTGGTTTTGCAGCAAAAAAATAACTGATGGTTGATAGCAGGGCCGCGCCAAAAGAAAGAATAATAAAAAGTTGGCCTAAATTCCCCGGTAAAAGGTGTTCGCCTTTAAAGTCTGTATCCATTAAATAATTATAAACTGGCCTGTTTAGCGGTGGCCTCTGTAACTTCTACTTTATCCTCGGTGTATTTCGATGGGCATTTCATCAGTATTTTTGACGCGTGAAACTCGTTGCCTATCATTTGTCCGGTAAGCACCAATTGTTCTGAACGCTCAAAATCCTGTGGCTTAGTGCCGTTGAAAACCACTTTGCACTCCTGCCCCTTGCTATCTTTCATATAAAACGAAAAGTAGTTGGCATCTTTAAGGGCATCATAGTACAGTTCTTTCTTTTTATTTAACTGACCATTAATGTGCAATTCACCATTGGTAGCACGCGCTTCGGTAAACGTGCCGTAAGTACTTGTTGAAGCATAGGTACTTATAATTACTGCAATAGCAATGGCAATAACTATAATACCGAATATTGAACCTTTTTTCATTCTGCGGTTTACTCCTTGTAATTCGAGATTACAAAAATACGAAACGTGCACTTAATAATGTTTATTGTAAGGGATATATGCTATTTAGAATTGTTCTTGATTAATTCGTTATTCTTCCGTTCTTCGTTAGGAATGGTTCTACTATATCTTCGTCAGTGGATGTTACTTTCTTTTTTCTCTCAAAAAAGAAAGTAACCAAAGAAAAAAGTCGCGGCTGCGCAAGGAACTTTTAAAGGTTGTGCTTGGGCAGGGTCAGTGCTACCCGTTCCTTACGATGCCGCATTTTTGGGGTATGTTAGGGTAGTGCTTTTGCATGCGGGTTGACTCACCCCGCCTACGCTTCGCTGGGCGACCCTCTCTTTCGCAAGCGAAAAAGAGGGTATAAGAAAATAAAAAAAACAGCAGTCGCTACGGCTACGGCCGAGTGACGACTATTACGCGGCGTCCCACCGCTGTACAATAGATTGGTATGTAATAGGTAATGAAAGCTTACGCCATGCGTACGTCACGAGTTACGCTATGCTAAACTCGCGACAGCAGAGAATGTACTTTCAACACTCAAGCTTTGACAACTTTTAAAAAGTTGTCAAAGCTAAAGGTAGCAGGTAACAGGTAACAGGCCCTCTTCCCGTCAGCAAACAGCTTCAGGCGAAAGCGGGCAGAACTGTGGAGGCCATGAGCGTAAAGGCGGGCATAGTGAACTTGTTGCATGTGGGTAAGGATTGCGCGGCGGGGCAAAAGTTCCAGCCCAAGTTCTGCACGGTTTGCAGGACGTGGCCTCGTGCGGCAAAGAAGCCTTTTGCTGGACAAGCCTTTTTGTTACCTTTTGTGGCGACAAAAGTAATAGCCCCTGCGGCAATGAGCAGACCAACGTTAATTACAGCATAAACAAAACCTAAGTAGAGATTGCTTCGTTCCTCGCAATAACGTGATTTATATAGTACGCACAGAACGTGGTGTGATCGCTTCGTTCCTCAACAATGACAATAATTTATAGATCAACGCAAACAAAAAGAGGTAAGCCATAAGCTTACCTCTTTTTGTTTAACGTTAAAATTATTTACGGCCAAACACCAAGGTTTTGGTACGATACCGCAATTTTGTTGATAGCGCCAACGAACGCTGCGGTACGCAGGGTATCAATCTTGTCTACATTTTTGAAGGTTTCACGGATCTCGTGGTACGAACGGATCATGGTATCCTCCAGTCCCGAATTTACCAGTTCCAGCTCTGATGCGCCTTTGATAATGCTTGAGCGTTGAAGCGGGGTTAACGCTACACCTGTGATGCCTTCAACCATATTTACCAGGTTAAGGTTGGTATTTTCTTCAAACCTGCGATTTATACGACCGAACGCTACGTGCGAAAGGTTCTTTAACCATTCGAAGTATGATACTGTAACACCACCTGCGTTGGCATACATATCCGGGATGATAAGGCCGCCTTTGGCGTAAAATATGGCTTCGGCTTCCGGAGTAGTTGGTCCGTTGGCACCTTCGGCGATGATCTTGGCTTGTATCCTGCCTGCATTGTCGCCGGTGATCTGGTTTTCCAAAGCTGCCGGAACAAGGATATCGCATGGCTGCTCTAAACCTTCTGCAGAAATTTTGAACTCTTGTTTAGCACCCGCATATCCTAAAATAGAACCGGTTGCTTTGCGATGCTGGAATACAGCATCTACATCAAGTCCGTCTTCGTTGTAAATAGCGCCCTCAAATTCGCACAGACCAACTATGGTAGCGCCAAATTCGGTTAAGAATTTAGCAGTGTAAAAACCTACGTTACCCAAGCCTTGTACAATTACACGCTTGCCGTTTATGCCGGTGGTTAAGCCCAGTTTTTGCATATCCTCGGCTACATCAACACACTCGCGAATGGCAATAGCCACACCACGACCTGTCGCTTCCCTCCTGCCTGCAATACCATGCAGCGCTATAGGTTTACCTGTAACGGCACCCAAGGCATCTAACTGACCGGGATTCATGGTGGCATAGGTATCGGCTATCCAGCTCATTTCGCGCTCACCCGATCCATAATCAGGTGCGGGTACGTCAATGCTGGGGCCTATAAAGTTTTTCTTTATCAGTTCAACCGTGTAGCGGCGGGTAATATTCTCCAGCTCGGTAACGGTGTAATTTTTAGGGTTGATTTTGATACCGCCTTTAGCGCCGCCAAAGGGTACGTTTACTATGGCGCATTTGTAGGTCATGAGGGCGGCAAGTGCCATTACCTCATCTTCGTTCACCATTTCGCTGTAGCGAATACCGCCCTTTGTTGGCGACTGGTGGTGCGAGTGCTCCACGCGCCATGCATCGATCACTTCAAAACCATTACCCTTACGTATAGGGAAACGGAAACGGTAAACACTGTTACATGATTTGATCTGATCTAACAGGCCGGCATCGTGTTTTGTAAACTGTGCAGCGTAGTCAAAATTCTTGCATACATCACCAAAAAAGTGAGTATCCTCATCGGCAATCAAGATATTATTAGCCATGTGTTATTTTTCTGATTAATTAATTGGTTGTTAATACAGCGCAAAGTTGACACAATTTTCAGCATATCTGCAAATGCCAAAACGGTTAGTGTTTTCGCTACACTACATAACAAAGTAATTAAATCAATGTTTAAACAACATAGGTTTATTTTTTGAACTACTTTTCGTTTTCGATTTTTTTTAATCTTTTATCTATCGAGAACAGATAAATGGCTAATCCAACGAAAATAATGGCCAAAGTAACCACCACAACGTATATTTTGCCCGAGCTGCGCAGCGTATCTGCCATTTCTACATCGTTGCCTGCCTGGGCAAAAACGGCGGTAAAATTGAGTAACAGGAGTATTAAGGGAAGTATCTTCTTCATTCGTTAGTCTATAGCGTTTCTTTTGTATTCTATCAACCTGATGCGGTAACGGATAGTAGCTATCCAAACACCCAGCAGGCTCCAGGCAATAAAGGCAGGGTACAATACCACGCGCATGCGGTTATCCATATCCAGCTTACCAAAGGCAGGGTTACCGCCGTTGCCGGGATGTAATGAATCCGTCATACGGGGCAGCACCATTATCAGCACCACCATAATGGGGAAAGCGAAAATATTGTATATGGCCGATATTTTTCCACGTTTTTGCTCTTCATCAATAGAGTTACGCAATACCAGGTAGGCGCAATAAAGCAAAAATGCAATGGCTGCACTGTTCTGCTTAGGGTCGTTACTCCAGTATTCGCCCCAGGTATATTTGGCCCACATCATACCGGTAATCAGTCCCAGCACAAAAAAGAACACACCGGTGTTAACGCATTCTACCGATAGCAGGTCATACTCTTCCTTCCCGGTCATCAAATACCTGATGGCGTAAAACACCGATATGGAAAATACCGTAAACATGGCCATCCACATAGGTACGTGAAAATAAGTATTACGTATGGTTTCGTGAAGGATAGGCATGTGGGGCACACCTAATAAAAATCCGGCTATCAGGGTGTAAAATATGATGAGCACTGCCAATATTTTCCACCAGGATTGATAAATTAATTTCATAATCAAATTGTGGCAACAAATGTACTAATTATGTTGCTTAGTTAATGTCAGTTTTAGCAGGTTCATCAGGCACATAATCTACCGGTAGCAGTTCTGCAAGTTTGGCTTTTGACCACGTACCCTCATATAACGGCGCGTTTTTAATTACGGTACCGTTCATATCAAAAAACACATAAGGCTCGTAAGGTGTAATTACACTGGCCTCAAAGTTCTCCATATCCAGCGGACGATAGAAATCTTTAAAGTAAGTTTCCTCGTGTTTTTTGGTGTAGATCACATACAGCAGGCGTTGAAAGCTCAACGCGAATATGCCCGGGTTCTCCGTTTTAAAGCAGATAGCAAGTGAGCTTAAAGGTACACGTTGCAGGTTCTCCTTGTAGTATCGGGATTCGTTACCGAGCCCACCCCAGTAATTGAGCGAATCGCGATTATTGGCAAACTTACGCAGCATCTTTTGCAGCAATTCTTCGGGCGGGCGGCGCGGGTTTAGCTGCCGCGAAAAGTTAAGCACCTGAAAACCTTCTTCGTTTAACCTATTGGTGTACAACGCCCGGTAAAAATGCTTTGGCGAACCATAATAGGCTTCATCGCGTTTGGCTTTCCATTCCTTCTTTTGGTGTTCGCTGCCTTTCAGATCTTCAAACAGCGCCCTGCCCTCATAAGATATTATGCCCGACATTTTATCGCTCTTAAAATCTCTTATCAAATACTTTACCCGATAGCCAAGCGCACGGTTCTCCACCACTAAAAACTCTTCACTATAGGCTTCCAGCAATAATTTCGATTTACGGTAGATGAGGCTCACCACATGCGGATTTACTACCGTACATTTCTTCGAGTTCTCTGATGTGCCGATGAAATCCTTTTTAAAAAGCTCGTAGTTCCTTTTCCAGTCGGCAGGGGTTGATACCACTACGCCCCGCAGTTCGGTAACTTTGGGCATCATCTGTATATCTACCTTCAGTGGTTCGTTACCTACCATTATGGTTTGCACATGTTCTTCAAAGCCCACACAGCTTACCACCAATTGATATTGGCCGGGTTTAACATTTTTTAGGGCATACGCGCCATCGGTTATGGTTGATGTACCGAAAGTGGCATTATTGAGAAACACGCTGGCGTTTTCAATCGGTGTTTTGCTATCCATGCGGGTTACTTTACCGCTAACGAGGGTTTGAGCGAAGCCTGTATGGGCTATTGCCACACTGCAAAGCAGCAAACAAATGATGCCGATGTGCCTGCCTAATCGCGCCATAAATAAGGGAACAATAAGAGTGAAGTAGCAATTACTATAGCGTTTATGGCAAACAGTACACCTAAATGCCCGTAATTTAAACTGCGGTCGAGGCCGTCCATCGCGTTTTTACTTAGGCGGATGAGAATGAGGATCACCGGGATGATCACCGGGAAACTCAATATAGCCATCAGCGTACCATTGTTGCCTGCTTTCGAGGCAATGGCCGATATCATGGTGAACACGGTAGAAAAACTGATACTGCCGATGATTACCGATAGAAAATAAAACACAGGATCGCCAAGGGTATTTTCAAAAAACAGGCTGTAAACTATTAGCGCCAGTATGCTCAATAACGACATGAGCAAAGTATTGTAAATGGTTTTTGATAAGATGATAGCCTGCGGACTGGCGATTGAATAGTAATACAGTAACCGCCCCCTGCTCTCCTGCATAAAGCTTTTGGCTATGGCGTTAACCGAAGCAAACAGCATAATTATCCAGAACAATACATTCCATACGATGGGGTAAGCGGTGGTGTTTTTAAAACCGGCACTCAGGCTAAACGATATATAACACACAAACACGGTAGATACCACGTATAACAGCACCCCGTTAAAGGCGTATTTTGATCGCCATTCCAGCAGTATTTCTTTTTTTAGCAGATTAACGGTTTGTTTGTAAAGCTCCATCAGTTTGCAAATATAATCACAGATTTTACTGATTTACAGTTTTGCCATATTACCGCAAGATATTTACACAGCATTATACAAAAATTGTAATTTTACAATTATGCCTGTTAATTATTACCGTACGCCGGTGGGTGTGGCGCGCATTATCGAAGAGGATGGTTTTATCAGTTCCATATCCATACGCGATGAGGAACTGGAACCCAACGAGCCCGAAACCCCGCTGTTAAAAACCGTTGCCCTGCAACTGGATGAATACTTCGCGGGCGAAAGAAAAGTGTTTGATTTCCCGATAAAGCAAAACGGCACTACCTTTCAGCAGGTGGTGTGGGAGTATTTGCTGAAGATACCTTACGGCATTACCACAAGCTATGCAGCTCTCTCCAACGAGATGAAAAATCCATTAGCTATACGCGCTATAGCGGCGGCAAATGGTAAAAACAACCTGTGGATTGTAGTGCCCTGTCACCGTGTTATCGGCTCAAATAGCAGCCTCACCGGTTATGCAGGCGGCTTGTGGCGCAAGCAATGGTTGCTTGAACATGAAGCCCGCGTAAGCGGTACCGGCCAAACTAAACTACCCTTTTAAGCAGGCTGCTCCCTTTTTATCAGTTTAGATATTTTTTCGTGCAGTTGGTGCGGCTGGAATGGTTTTGATAATACATCGTTCATACCGGCGGCAATGGCCTCCTGTTGCTCATGATCTAACGTAGCGGCAGATAATGAAATGATCGGGATGCTGCGTTTTGGTTCTTCAAAATCAACACGGATAATTTTTGAGGCCTGGTACCCATCCATTTCAGGCATGTGGGTATCCATTAGTATGATGTCGTAATCGTGCTGTTGCAATTTTTCAATCGCTTTGCGGCCATTGTCGACAATCTCTACGGTTACATTCCAGTCCTTAAGTATTTTGCTCACCATAAACTGGTTAACCATATTGTCTTCGGCTACCAGTATGTTCAGGCTGTCGAATGGTTCAAGGATGGCGCTGGCCGGTTTGTTATCGGTACGCTCTTTGGGTTTGCTGGCCAAAGTATACCAGTTCACAAACCTGAACTCGCTGCCTTTACCTACCAGGCTATTCACCTTTAGCTCGCCGCCTTTAAGTTCAACCAACCGTTTTACTATGGTTAGGCCTAAACCGGTACCGCCATATTTAATAGAGGTATCATCTTCGGCCTGCTCAAATGATTCAAATATTTTCGACAGTCGCGAATCTGCTATACCTATACCGCTGTCTTCAATACAAAACTCCAACTGCGCCTTGTCATTTTGTTTTTGCAATACATTTACAGCAAGCTTAACAAAACCACGCTCGGTAAATTTAATGGCATTGCTTAGCAGGTTCATCAGCACCTGGTTAAGGCGTAATGAGTCTACCAATATATGCGAAGGTACATCCGGTGCTATTTCCAGTAAAAACTCGATGTTCTTTTCATCGGCCTTAAATTTCAGTAAGCCATAAACAGATTTTATAATATCGTGCAGGTTATGCGACGAGCGCACTATGCTGAATTTACCTGCTTCAATTTTTGAAATGTCCAATACATCGTTCACCACACCTAATAACGATTGCGATGATACTTCCAGCAGGTTAAGCATATTGGTTTGCTGTTCGGTAACTTCGGTTTTTCGCAACAGGTTGGTTATACCTAATATACCGTTGATAGGTGTGCGTAATTCGTGACTCATGTTGGCCAGGAAGGTTTCCTTAACCTTTTTAGATTGCTCGGCCGCTTCTTTTGATTTGATCAGTTGCTGCTGATAGCTCTTTTGTGGTGATACATCGCTGATGTTGATAAACAACAACTTATTGCGGTATGATACACGGCACTCGGCCCAAATGTTCGTTTTATTAAAGGTTTCGAACTGAAACTCAAATACCGAAAAGCTTAGATTATCTTTAATGATCTCGCCCAGCTTTTTGCGGAAGTTCGATTTGTCAGACTCAATCACACGGTCTACAATGCTTTGACCTACCAGTTCGGCAGGGCGATAGCCCAATATTTTTTCAACCGTTGGATTAATGGTTTGTATACGCAGGCTTTGCGCGTCAACCACAGTAATGATATCGGCAGAGTTACGCACTACGGTAGCGAAGTTTTGCAGTTCTTCGTTGTTTTGTTTAATATCTTCCTGAAAACGTGCCAGTTGAATAAAGGCATCAACCTTGGCCGATGTTATATACGGATCGAGTGGTTTGTACAGATAATCAACCGCCCCTACGCCAAGCCCCTTAACGGCGTATTTGGTTTCTTTTGATATTGCTGTAACGAATATTACCAGTATGTTGCGTGTACGCGGATTTGATTTGAGCATTTCAACCAGTTCAAAACCATCCATTTCGGGCATTTGCACATCGATAAGCGCAATTGAAATTTGCGTTTCCCACGCAATGCGGAGCGCCTCATTTGGTGATGTGGTAGAGTGAATTTTAATATCGTCGCGCTTCAGCAAAGCTTCGAGCGCAATGATATTCTCTTCACGGTCATCAACAATAAGTATATTAACTGGGGTCATGCTAAAATTGTATAAGGGGTGGTAATCTTAAAAAATCTGTTAAAGTTGTAGTAGCTTAAATATATCTTCAGTTGTTAATACATGATCGGCAGCGCCAATATGTATGGCCGATAAGGGCATTTCTGCCATTTCAGCATCATCAGGGTCTTGCACAATAGTTAAACCGCCGTTATTCTTTATTTTCAGCAAACCTGCCGCGCCATCCTGGTTGGCGCCCGAAAATAAGATACCCATACAACGATTTTTATAAATATCAGCGGCGCTTTCAAATGTAACATCAATTGATGGCTTTGAGTACCACACCGCATCTGATACGTCTAACCCAAAATATCCCTCTTTTTCAATTAAAGTATGGTAGTTGGCAGGTGCTATATAAATAGTGTTATTTTGTATCACATCTTTATCTGCAACTTCACGGAGGGATATACGAGAATTGTCGGCAAATAGTTTTTCAATTTCGCTAAAAAAGTTCTTTTTACGGTGCATTATTATAATTACCGTCTTATTTAAGTCAACAGCAAAGTTTTTTACTATTTTGAAAAGCAGTTTAAACGACCCGGCAGATCCACCCAATAATAAAACATCGGTATTGTGCCATCTGCGTATTATTTGATCGTTAAGCGCCAATTTTCTGGTATATATTTTCTTTGCTATTTATCATCTTAAACTTTTTACGGAAAGCGTCAGACCGTATAGTTTCTTTCGAGCCAAGGCATAAAAAGCCATGCGGGCTCAAGCTGTTATAAAATAGTTCGAGTATCTTCTCCTGCAACGCGGTTTCAAAGTAAATGAACACGTTACGGCAGCTGATGAACTGAAACTCGTTAAAAACCCCATCGGATACCAGGTTATGTACCGAGAACAAGGTGTTCTGCTTCAGCTCGCTGTGTATGGTAGCGGCATCGTACATAATGGTAAAATGATCGGTTATTGATCCTTTTAGCCCTGTATACTGGTAGTTTTCGGCATAACTTTTTATTTTACGAAAACTGTAAATACCCTTGCGGGCCTCCTGCAATACCTCTGTATTAATATCGGTACCGTAAATGAACGACCGTTTTTGCAACCCCGCCTCGCGCATCAGTATAGCCAGCGAGTAAACCTCCTCGCCGGATGAACAACCCGCGCTCCACATTTTTATGTGCTGGTAGGTTGAAAGATACGGAATTACCTGGGTATTAAGCGATTTATAGAAATTAGGATCGCGAAACATTTCGGTAACGTTTACGGTAACCTCCTCTAAAAAATGCTGAAAAAAGGTATGATCGTTTACCAGCAGGTGTTTCAAATCGTAAAACTCCAGCTTTTTAAGCTGCATAATACGGCTAAGCCTGCGTTTGAGGGATGCCTTGGTATAATTACTAAAATCAAACCCATGCACACGCCTAACCAAATCGATCAATTCATCGAGCTGTTCAGTAGTAACGTTGCCTAACAATAAATCCATATTCTCGTATTAGCTATCTAACCACAATTGCATTAAGGCAATTAACCTGTCCATATCTACCGGCTTGGTGATATAGTCGTTAGCCCCGGCCGCGATACATTTCTCGCGGTCGTCTTTCATTGCTTTTGCTGTTAATGCTATTACAGGCAACTTAGCCCATTTGTTTTGTTTTCTGATATGTCTGGTGGCTTCGTAACCATCCATTTTAGGCATCATAATGTCCATCAGCACTATATCAATGTCTGTAACTTCCTGCAGTTTGGTAATGGCTTCTTCACCATCGTTGGCTATCTCCACATTCATGTCGTAGCTTTGCAGCGCGCTGCTCAGGGCGAAGATATTACGCATATCGTCATCAACAATAAGTACTTTTTTGCCTTTTATGGCATCCTTGCCCTTGCCTACCGCTTTCGCTTTACCATTTGATGCAGGTGCCGATGGTTGCGCGGCATTTTCGGTTATCTTGTTCAGGAACAGGTTCACCTCGTCAATCAGCCTGTCGGATGATTTGCTGGTTTTGATCACCATGGCGTTGGCGTATTGCATCAGCCTGTTAACCGATGTTTTATCCAGCTCCATAGCGGTATTGATAATTACCGGCAGCTCCAGGAACCTGTCTTCTTCCTTGATCTTATCCAACAGATCCAACCCTGATATATCCGGCAGGTTGATATCCAATATAACACACTGGTACTCGTTTTCGTGCAGCATACGGAAAGCCGATTCGCCATCAAAAGCCTGGTCGACCTCAATACCCTGCGATTGCATCATATCTTTCAATGCCTGGCTTTGGGCCTTGTGATCTTCAACCAGCAATATCTGCTTGAATTTGGAACCGCTTTGCAGCATAATATCGCCAAACAGCTTATCGAGCGCGCTGGTATCTATCGGTTTTTTAAGGAAACTGATGGCACCTTCGCGGCGGACCCGGTTGGCAGCAGCTTCGCCTGCCGACATTAAGTGTACCGGGATATTGATGGTTTCTTCTGATTGTTTCAGCTCTTTCAATATCTGCCAGCCATCTTTACCCGGCAGCATAATATCCAGTATTACGGCATCGGGCTGGTTCTCTTTAATAATTTCGACGGCGTGTGTACCCTCGTTCACGATGATGGATTTATAACCATGATCGCGCGAGTAATCTTTTAATATATCGGCGAAGTTTTTATCATCCTCCACAATTACCACCAACGGTTCGCGGCGGCCCGGGTTTACAGATACTACCTGGCTGGCCGGTTTTAAAAACTCTTTGGTTGGTATAAAGGTTTCGGCCGTTGGCAATACTTCTTCAACAATGCCGGTGTTTTGGGCTTGGTATGGCAGCGTAAGCGTAAACTCACTACCACGGCCCGGTTCGCTGGTTAAGGTAATTGCGCCGCCCAGCAACATGGCCAGTTCGCGGCTGATTGACAGACCCAAACCGGTACCGCCATATTTACGACTGGTTGAACCATCCGCCTGCTGGAATGCCTCGAAGATCAGCTTTTGCTTATCCGGCGAGATGCCTATACCCGTATCTTTAATATGGAAGCTAATGGTATCAGGCGCTATTCCTTGTGTTACATTGATAGCTATTGAACCCGACTCCGGCGTAAACTTAAAGGCATTTGATAACAGGTTTTTCACCACCTGCTCTACCCTTACCTTATCGGTATAAATAAAGGCCGGGGTATCTTTTACGCTGGTAGTAAAGTTGATCTTTTTGTTAGATGCCACTTCGGCAAATAACATTTCCATATCGTTCAGGATATCGGCTACCTTAACATCCTCATTTTGCATATCCAGCTTGCCCGATTCTATCTTCGAAAGGTCGAGAATGTCGTTGATGAGCGTGAGCAAATCATTACCGGCATTGAATATTACGCTGGCATATTTTATCTGATCTTCCGACAGGTTATCCTGCTTGTTATCTTTCAGGATACGTGCCAGTACCAATATACTGTTAAGCGGCGTGCGCAACTCGTGGCTCATATTGGCCAAAAACTCCGATTTGTATTTACCGGTAGTTTCCAGTTCCTGTACTTTAAGGTTGATAGACGCCCTTGCCTCTTCAATAGCTTGATTCTTTTCTTCAAGCAAACTGGCTTTTTCTTCCAGTTCGGCATTGATGGTACGCAGTTCTTCCTGCTGTACGCGCAACTCTTCTTCTGATGCCTGCAACATTTCTGTTTTGTTCATCAGCTCTTCGTTGGTAACGCGCATTTCTTCCTGTTGCGCTTCCAGTTCTTCGGCTTGTTGCTGGGTTTCCTCAAACAAGTCGTGCATGATGGTACGGGCCTGCGCGGTATTAACCGATACGCCGATATCATTGCTCACCGCGTCGATATAATCACGCACGTTATCATCTATCGCGCTGTTGAAAGCCAGCTCGATAACACCTTTCAATTTCTTATCAAAGAAGAAAGGTATGATAAAGCTTTCTATCAGGTCGTTTTCAAGTATCGATGTATTCAGCGACAGCTTATTGTTCAGCTTGCCTTTAACAATGGTAGATTTTTTATCATAAGC
This sequence comes from Mucilaginibacter gynuensis, assembly GCF_039541195.1. Lineage (NCBI taxonomy): Bacteria > Pseudomonadati > Bacteroidota > Sphingobacteriia > Sphingobacteriales > Sphingobacteriaceae > Mucilaginibacter > Mucilaginibacter gynuensis. The sequence continues at coordinate 603,480 of NZ_BAABFT010000003.1, read as the reverse complement.
AACCTGGCCCAATAATCCTTCAGACATTTTAACATGCTGCTTAATAAACTCGGGGTTATGGAAAGCGTACGAAGCGTACAGATCAAGGCGTGTTTCGGCTTCGTTATGCAGGTAGAAGGTACCCGTTACGGCGTGTGTATAAGTACACAACTCGCTGATCACCTTTTCGGCCAATTCCTTCTCGCTTTGCTGGCCCTGCATTTTTTCGTTTAGCAAACCGGTACCTGTAAGCAGCCAGTTTTTAGCTTCGTTTTCGCGCAGTACTTTGCCCAGCTCCACATTAGCCACCGTAATTTCCGCCTCAATACGTTTTTGAGTAGCAAATGTGCCTTGTATGTAATAGAACAATACTATAATAATGATCAAAAACACAAACGACCCTACAATTATAACGGTAATGGCTTGTGCGGATGACGATTCGGATGATGCTTTACGTTCGGAAAGCAGGCCATTTTCCTGGTCGATAATATGCGTGGTAAGCAAGCGGACCTCATCCATATTTGCCTTACCATTGATGAACATATTGTTGGCCACCATAAAATCGAGCCCCTTTTCTTCGCGGGTTTCGATATTGGTTTTAAGGATGTTTAACTGCGCCCCTACCATTGAGTACAATGAGTCGACACGTTTGCTCTGCAACGGGCTATCCTCAACAAGGGTACGCAACTTAGAAAGATCGCTGTTGATCATCGGCAATGCCGCGTTGTACGGATCAAGGAATACCTTTTTATTGGTAGCTCCATAACCACGCATCCCGGTTTCGGCATCTATCAACAATTGCAGCAAACTGGTTGATGTTTTGATCACCATTTGGGTATGATCAACCATTTTGCTGTCCTCTTCAAACTTATTTATGCTTCGGTAAGATAGAATAGCAACCGCGAATACCAATATGATTGACACGCCAAAGCCTGCCAGTACCTGATTGCGAAAAGAGAGTTTAAACATTTGTTAGGGTTAGTTTTTTACAAATATCTTAAAATAATTGAGTTACTTATTACGTAAAATAAGTCCAATCGGTTGCCAAATAAAAAAATCTTACAAGTTTTGGTTGTAAGATCTGTTAGTTTATTTTGTTGGTTCAACGTTGCTGAGTTGCCGCCCCCTTATCAATACAGCGAGCGATAAAATGGCACCGGTGAACAATACGTACCAGCCCCATTTAAACCTTATTTTGCTGGCCAGATAATCGGCCACCGAATGAAACGGTAAAAAGCTGAAACTGGTGTGTACCTTCATGTAAGCGGCAATCCATAATAAAACCACCAACGCCAGCGAACCATAAGCCGCCGCACGGGCTACCTTTAGTTTGTTGAACACCACGCCTATCATCCCTATTATGGCAACTAATAATATGACCATGCCATAAGGCTTGTTAAGGTCATAAACGTTCCAGTTCATGAGGCCGAAGGGGCGCAGCACCGGGCAGTAGCTGCCCGCAATGATGAGTATAAAACCGACTAACGAAATTAAAGATGGTATGCGCATACTATTAACGGGTTATTTCCATTTTATCGGCAAAGTGGGCGCAATAATCGCGCAGGTCTTCCACAATGTTTTTTTCGCCGGTGGCACGTAAAAAGGTATCGCCCATGGTTTGCAGGGTTTCGTAAAAGAAACGCTTCATTTCATCAACCGGCATATCTTTGGTCCATAAATCAATACGCAGGGTATTTTTATAATTCTGGTCCCACAGGGCCAGCATCATTGATTTTACAGGCAGCGCTTCGGTGTTTTGCGAATCGGTTGATTCCCACATAATGTTTTCAGGAACATTATTATCATCAAGGTCTATAGTGAGTTTTATCTCAGCTCTCTTCATTTCAAATTATTTAACAAGTAAAAAAATAACAACCACCAAAGTTATAAAGCTTAGTTCTACCAACCATAAAACTTTTGTCACTTTAAAAAAATTACGGAACATAATATCCAAAAAGGCTACCACAAACGCGAACAATAAAAAGATCCACGTAATGGTACCCGTCCAATGGGTATACTGCTGGCCGGCAATTTTTGCTCCGTTCAGCCATACATAAACCGCCATTACCATCAAAAAAGCGGTGGCAAAGTTTAACGGGGTTAATCTGAATTTCATTTATATAATTAGTATTTCTTTTTTTTGGATGAACGCTTAACGGCGAATTTGGCTGCCACACGCGGGTTGCGCTTGGCTTTTTCGGCCTCGAATTTCTTTTTTTGGTTAAGCGTTTTCTTTTCGTGAAAGGCACCTTTAAAGTCGGGATCGTCGCGGCGCTTCTGCATATCTATTTCGCGGTTCTGATCCTGGCGCTCCTCATAAGGGGTTTCTTCAATAAATACATCTGCCGGAATATCATAAACCGGGATGGTTTGCCTGATCAGTTTTTCGGCCTTGCGCAAATAATACAATTCTGCCGGGTTACAAAAAGTAATGGCTACGCCCGATTGGTAAGCACGCCCTGTACGACCGATACGGTGCACATAATCTTCAATTACAATGGGTACATCAAAGTTGATCACATGGCTGATGTCGCTCACATCTATCCCCCTCGAAGCCACATCGGTAGCTACCAATATCTTTACCTCATCATTCTTGAACGCGTTCATAGAGTTGATGCGGGTATTTTGCCCTTTGTTTGCATGCAGCACCTTCACTTCGTTTTCGCCAAACTTACGCGACAAAAACTTGAATACATCCTCGGCAGCCATACGGGTTTTACAAAAAACCATCAGCTTTTTAATGTCGCCTTCTTCATCCATCAGCTTTTTAAGCAGGTTGATCTTGGTTTTTATATTCGGAACGAAATACAAACGCTGATCGATAGATGCCGCCGGGGTAGCCTGCGGTGTAACTTCCACTACCGTTGGATGTTCCAGAAAATTTGCCGAAAGCTCGTGGATCTTGTCAGACATGGTAGCCGAGAACAACAGGTTTTGCCTTTTGCGCGGCACCACTTCTAATATGCGGTTCAGTTGAGGCATAAAGCCCATATCCATCATTTTATCGGCTTCGTCGAGCACAAGCACTTGTAAGGTTTTGGTTATGATGTGGCCTGCCAGGTATATATCCATAAAGCGACCGGGAGTGGCCACAATAATATCTACCCCTTTATTGATCTGCTCTATTTGTGTTTTAGGGCCAAGGCCTCCGTAAACTACCACCACCCTCAAATCGGTATTGGCGGCGAAGGTTTTTACGTTTTCTTCTATCTGTAAAGCCAGCTCACGTGTTGGCGCTATAATTAAAGCACGCGCGTGTTCGCCTTGCGCGTATTTAAGGCGCATTATTATAGGTAATACATACGCGGCGGTTTTACCTGTACCAGTTTGGGCAATACCCATTACATCCTGCCCGTTCAATATCGGCGGAATAGCCTTTTGCTGTACAGGAGTTGGTTGCGTATAACCGGCATCGGCTATGGCATTTAATATCTGCCGGTTAAAATCAAAATCTTCAAATGTTTCTGCCATGCCGCAAAGATAGGCTTTTCTTTTTAGGCGAAAGGGGGTAAAGGAGAAAGGTTAAAGCTGAAAGGCGAAAGCGGAAAGGTAAAAGCCGAAGGGTGAAAGCGGAAAGATGAAAGCGGGACCCAACTCTTACTATTACTGCTTGGCTATTTACCACTCATCACTTTATATTACCTTTGTAAAGGAAAATCCGAAATTAAACATTTGAAATTCGAAATTCTATCTATGTCATCTATATTAATAAAAGCAGCAACCATAGTTAACGAGGGCCGCCAGCAGGTAGCCGATCTTTTAATAAAAAACGGTTATATCGACCGTATTGACAGCCATATTGATGTGCCCGCCGATACCGTGATCAATGCCGAAGGGTTGCACCTTTTACCGGGTTGTATTGATGATCAGGTGCACTTTCGCGAGCCTGGCCTAACGCATAAAGCCAACATTCGCACCGAATCGATAGCAGCCGTTGCGGGTGGTATTACTTCTTTTATGGAGATGCCGAATACTGTACCGAACACCTTAAACCAACAATTACTGGAAGACAAATACAATATTGCCGCCCAAAGCTCACCGGCTAACTACTCCTTTTTTATGGGAGCATCGAACGATAACCTTGATGAGGTGCTGCGTACCGATATTAAGAACGTGTGCGGTATCAAGGTTTTCATGGGTTCATCAACCGGGAATATGCTGGTAGATAACCCGAACACACTGGAAAAGCTCTTCGCCCAATCGCCCATGCTGATCGCTACGCATTGCGAGGATGAGGCTACCATACAAAGTAATCTCAACCATTACAAACAGTTACTGGGTGATAACATACAGGTGCGCATGCACCCTAAGATCCGCAGTGAAGAGGCTTGTTACCTGTCGTCGTCAATGGCTGTGGCACTGGCAAAAAAGCATAATACGCGCTTGCACATCCTGCATATTTCTACCGAAAAGGAAACGCACCTTTTTGATAATACCACGCCTTTAAAAAACAAACGTATTACTGCCGAAGCCTGTGTGCACCACCTTTGGTTCAGCAATGCCGATTATGAAACCAAAGGCAACCTTATTAAATGGAACCCGGCTGTTAAAACCGAAAACGACCGCGAAGGCATATTGAAAGCTGTATTAGATGGCCGCATCGACGTTATCGCTACCGACCATGCCCCGCATACCATTGAAGAAAAGACGCAACCATATCTACAAGCACCATCCGGCGGACCGTTAGTACAACATGCCCTGCCTGCCATGCTGGAGTTATACCACCACAATAAAATAAGCCTTGAGCAGGTTGCCGAAAAAATGGCTCATAACGTGGCTACCTGTTTCCAGATAGAAAAACGCGGGTTTATCCGCGAAGGCTACTGGGCCGATTTGGTACTGGTAAACCTTAACTCGCCATGGCAGGTAAATAAAAGCAACATCCTGTACAAATGCGGCTGGAGTCCGTTTGAAGATACCACCTTTAAATCAAAAGTGATCACCACCATAGTATCCGGCAATATAGCCTGGAACAATGATTCCTTGGCAACTGAAAAAACCGGTGTGAGGTTGACGTTTGACAGGTAGCCGTGTTTGACTCATTTGCTGTGCGAAGTCTCCTGACTTCCAATAGTGTGAGTGTTACCTACAAAAAATATCATTTCGAACGTAGAGAGAAATCTTCTTCTCCATGCAAGTCTTCATCTGCATATCGAAGAAGATTTCTCTTCGTTCCTCATCGAATGACAAGTATTTAAACTAAAGCTTCCCTGCTACTCCCCTTCCAGCATCTTCTTCAAACCGCCAAATACCATTTGCCAGTTTTGTTCGGAGTGTTCTTTGGCGGCTTCGTCTTTAATATTGTCCTGGGTGATGGTCAAAGTGGTTACGCCATCGGCTTCACTTAAGCTGTAACTCACGTTGGCGTAGTTTTCAGGTTTATCCTCCTGGCCGCTCATGCTGCTCCAGTAGTTGTATTTGAGATATTCGCCCGGGGTAATTTCCAGTATCGTACCCTTATCTTCATAGCTATTGCCATCCCACTCTCCGCTGAAAGTGATAGGGCTGCCTACCTGCCAATCGGATTTTAAGGTGGTGCCGAAAAAGTACTGCTTTACAATTTCAGGGTCGGTAAGGCCTTGCCATACTTCGGCTTTGGGCGCGTTAAAGGTGACGGTGGTTGTTAATGCTAATGTGCTCATGGTTCTTCTGTTTTAGGTAGTTGTATATGATTTTAGTTGATGTGTTGGTATAAGCTGGTCTTCTATCATAGCCGACTGGATCAGTTCGAAATCGTGCTCATTGATCTCAAAAAAACCGAAGCGAAATTTAAATCCCCAGGCATTCTTGTTCTCAATAAATTCAAGATCGTTGATCAGCGGCTTTATCGGTGTTTCGTCGGCCTCGTAAAATTTGATATTGCGGCGATAGGGTGTAAAGTCATCGGTCATTTTATGCTGATACACCTCATCATCTGCCGCACGGCCAATGGCGGTAAAGGCCTGGCAGGGTTCGTTCCCTGTATAAGCTACTTTGGGCGAATAAAACACCACCCAGTCGCCCTTAGCTATTTTCTTTAAAGGGCCTGCCTTACCGTGGTTGGCCTGCATAAAACCGCCTTTAACGCCACGTGCCAAATGATCTTTAGATACCACTGTTACCCAATACTGCATAAGCTTTGGTTTTGATATGTAATATGTTAAACAAAAACGTTGCCAGCAATGCAGGCAATTTATCGCGTCAGCAAATCACATGAGCGGCAGTGACAACAGTATGTCAGCAGTGCAGATAGAATTTAAAATTTAGCGCCTATTTTATGATAAATTTCCTTTATCCTATCCTTCAACTTATCCGGACTTATAATATCGGCACTATCGCCAAACATCATGTACCAGCGGGCAAAGCCCTCAATGTGCTCCGTCAAAAAGGTCATCTCTACCCTGTCGCCTATCGTTTTTTCTGATACAAAACCGTTATAATACTTTTGACTGTTTAGGTAGTTATGTATCTTCTGGTCAACTATCATTATCACGGTTTCCAGTTCGCGGTCGTGAGCGGTTTGGGCAATGTATTCGTTCAGCGTGGGGTGCTGGTCTTCAAATATTTCGTCGGTTATAATCGCGGTTTTTATCCTGTCGAGCCTGAAATCACGATAATCATTCCGCATGCGGCAATAGGCTATCAAATGCCAAAAACTATCCAGGTAATAAATACCCACCGGCTCAACACAACGGGTGGTATGCTGCTGGTTGTGCATGGCAAAGTAATCGAGTTTCAGTACACTTTTTTGGCCGATGGCGTTTAAAATGGTTTGAATATGATCTTGCCTGTCGGCATAGCGCTGGCTGTTACTGCGGATTACGGCAATGTTGGCATCCATATCCTCCAGCAGATCCTTTTCGGAGTTGCGGAGTATCGCTCTTATCTTGTACATGGCTGACCGGTGGTGCGCCATGGTAGAATCATCGGTGAGCTTTTCAACAAACTTTTCGGCAGTTAAAAAGGCGGTGGCTTCCTCTTTGGTAAACATTACCGGCGGCAAACGGTAGCCATCCATAATAGAATAGCCTACCCCGGCCTCACCTATCAGCGGGATGCCCGCTTCTTCCAGTGTTTTCACATCGCGATATACGGTACGCAGGCTGATATTGAAGCGCTCGGCAATATCAGCGGCCTTAACTACCCTGCGCGATTGCAGCTGAATTAATATGGCTGATATTCTGTCGATGCGGTTCATGGCTGCCAAATTAAATAAAAACAGCCTATATTAGCTTAATATAACTGACTAAAATTATGGACAACCAAGGCAAAATAGTTACCCTCGAAAGCTATTACGACCCCATGCTGGCACAAATTATACTGGCAAGGTTACAGGCTAACGGCATTGATTGCTTTATTGCCGATGATAACACCATTGGCGCTAATCCTTTTTATAACCAAGCCATTGGCGGTATAAAAATCAAGGTATTTGAACACGACCTTGAAAAGTGCAGGCAAATACTGGCCGAGCAGATTGACACCGGCGACGAACCCGACGAAGCCCCACAACTATAGTGTTTAGTAATTATTTTATTACCAAACCCGCAAAGCAATTACCACCACTGTTTTTTTAATACATTTAAAACTTATGTTTAACCGCCGAAACTTTCTTAAACTATCAGCAGCGAGCGCTGCCGTGGCTACCATCTCCAAATCAGCCTTAGCTAAAAATATTGCCACCCCGGTTGCGCCAAATCTTCCGGTGGTAATTTCAACCTGGGATTTTGGTATACCTGCCAATAAGGAAGCCTGGAGAATACTGAAAGACGGCGGCCGTGCGCTGGATGCCGTGGAGGCCGGTGTAAAGATACCCGAAGCCGACATGAGCAACCATACCGTTGGCCGTGCCGGTTACCCCGACCGCGACGGGCACGTTACCCTTGATGCTTGTATTATGGATGAGAATGGCAATTGCGGATCAGTTGCCGCTATGGAAAATATAGCGCACCCCATTACCGTTGCCCGTTTGGTGATGGAAAAAACCCCGCACGTGATGCTGGTAGGCGAAGGCGCAACCCAGTTTGCTATTGAGCAGGGTATAAAAAAAGAAAAACTGCTTACGCCCGAGTCGGAAAAAGCATGGAAAGAATGGTTGAAAACAGCCAAGTATTCGCCGGTAATGAATATTGAGAACGCCCAGCACAAACCGGGCAACCAGTATAATCATGATACTATTGGCATGCTGGCTATTGATGCTAAAGGCAATATATCGGGCGCGTGCACTACCAGCGGCATGGCCTTTAAACTGCATGGCCGTGTGGGCGATAGCCCTATTATTGGGGCGGGTTTATATATTGATAATGAAGTAGGCGGCGCCACATCAACCGGTGTGGGCGAAGAGGTGATACGCAACGTAGGCAGCTTTTTGGTAGTAGAGCTGATGCGCCAGGGCATGTCGCCTGAAGAGGCTTGTAAGGAGGCCGTTCATCGCATCATCCGTAAAAAGCCCGAAACCGCTAAACAGATACAGGTAGGCTTCCTGGCCATCAATAAAAAAGGAGAATATGGCGCTTATGCTATACAGGATGGTTTTTCATTCGCGGTTTGTGACACACAAAAGCAAGATTTGCTGATAAAGGGTAAAAGCTTTTACAAATAACATCGTATATTTATGGCTTAATTGTATTTACAAGCTAATTAATTTACCACACAATTACTTATGGTTTCACTTGAAGTTTGCGCAAACTCTACCACATCTGCGCTTGCTGCTCAAGAAGGGGGCGCTGTTCGTGTAGAATTATGCGATAATTTGAACGATGGTGGTACCACTCCTTCTGCCGGCCAAATTTTAACAGCACGTAAACTGCTGCATATCAAACTCTATGTTTTGATCCGTCCACGGGGCGGCGATTTCCTTTATAACGATACTGAATACGACATTATAACATCCGATGTAAGGTTTTGCATTGATTCGGGCTGCGATGGTATTGTAATAGGTATACTCAAAAGTGACGGAACCGTAGATAAAGAGCGTTGCCGCGAACTGGTACAACTGGCAAAAAAATGGGGGCTTGGCGTTACTTTTCACCGTGCCTTTGATATGTGCGTTGACCTTTACCAGGCATTAGAAGATATTATTGAAATAGGCTGCGACCGCATACTTACCTCGGGTGGTAAAACATCGGCCATTGAAGGCGCCAGCGTGCTTAACCACCTGGTTGAAAAAGCGGCGGGCCGTATCACCATTATGCCCGGCTGCGGCGTTAACGAACATAATGCTGCCGATATAGTTAAATTTACCGGCGCTACCGAATTACATTCTACAGCAAAAACACGCATGCCAAGCCGTATGGAGTACCATAACGACCATATTATAATGGGTAGTTTTTACGGGGATGAGTATGGCACCGATGTTACCAGTGCCGATAGGGTGCGCGAAATAATTAAAGTAGCTAACAGCTAATTACTTTAATTATTATTCCGCTTGTTATTAGTATTCAAGCGGAATAATAGGTTCTTTCTTACTGGTCGACATGATCATCATCGTATGGAAGGTTTTAACCACGTTAATGCGGCTTATCTTTTCCATAATCAGTTGCTCATACGATTTTATGTCGCGTACGTATACCTTCAGCAAAAAGTCGCACTGCCCGGTTACGTGGTGGCATTCGGTAACTTCTTTTATTTGCTGTATGGCTTCCAAAAATATCTGTATGGTGTTGCTCTGATGAAAATCGAGCGATACCTGTATAAATGTTTTAATGCCGAGCCCTAACTTCTCTTCGTCAACCAGGGCATGGTAACTCTTTATATATTCTGAATTTTCGAGCTTGCGTACACGCTCTAATGTAGGTGCAGGCGAAAGACCGATCTCATTTGAAAGCTGTAGATTGGTGATTCGTCCGTTCTCCTGTAATATTTTTAGTATCTGTAGGTCTATTTTATCAAGTTCAGCGGCCATCGTGGTGCAAATATATGTTATTCCATGCTATACAAAATAATATTTTTTGCATGCACAAGTTTACAAAAATATATTCTACGCACTAATTAGGCAAGTCTAATTTTATATATTAGCTATAAATAATTTATTTGTATATTGCATAAACATCTGCAAGCCCCGCTTGTTGTTTTAATTAATAAGCAGTTATGATAATTTTTTCTGATATCACTTCATGAGCAAGCACAACGAATCATTAGGTGATGTACACAATTCCGTAAATACCGAAAACAAAACCGGGTGGCGTAAAATACTCGCATTTATTGGCCCGGCCTATTTAGTAAGCGTTGGTTATATGGACCCGGGCAACTGGGCAACCGATATTGCAGGTGGTAGCGCCTTTGGCTATAAATTGATATGGGTGCTGTTGGCATCAAACTTAATTGCCCTGCTACTGCAATCGTTAAGCGCACGTTTGGGCATTGTACGCGGGCTCGATCTGGCTCAGGCCTCCAAAAACACCTATCCCCGCTTTACCAACTTTTGCCTCTATATACTGGCGCAGGTAGCCATCATAGCCTGCGACTTGGCCGAGATCATCGGGATGGCTATAGGTTTACAGTTATTGTTCGACCTGCCTTTGATATGGGGCGTGTTGCTCACCATTACCGATACCATATTGCTGCTCTTTTTAATGAACAAGGGCATGCGCAAGCTCGAAGCCTTCATCGTATCCATGATATTTATTGTAGGGCTTTCCTTCCTTACAGAAATGTTTATCGTAAAACCCGATGTGGTGGAAGTGGTTAAGGGTTTCGCGCCAAGTTTTCTGTCGGGTAAGTCATTGTACATCGCTATTGGTATTATTGGCGCTACAGTAATGCCGCATAACCTGTACCTGCATTCGTCGCTGGTGCAAACCCGTAAAATTTCACGTACGGATGAAGGTATCCGGTCGGCTATAAAGTTCAATTTGTTTGATACCGTTATAGCGCTTAACCTGGCATTTTTGGTAAACGCGGCCATACTTATTTTAGCGGCGGGCGCGTTTTTCACCAACGGGCATTTTGAGGTAGCCGAAATACAGGACGCCTACAAACTGCTCGAAAGCATCTTCGGTAAAATGGCCCCGGTACTGTTTGCGGTAGCCTTGATCGCGTCGGGCCAAAGCTCAACCATTACGGGTACACTTGCCGGACAAATTATTATGGAGGGTCATATCAACCTGCGTATCGAGCCATGGCTGCGCCGTCTGCTTACCCGTATACTGGCTATTGTACCCGCCGTGATCACCATTATTTACTTCGGCGAAGATTCATTGGGCAACCTGTTAATATTAAGCCAGGTGGTGTTGAGCCTTCAGCTGGGTTTTGCTATTATCCCGCTGATCCACTTTACATCCGACAAAAAACGCATGGATAAGTTTGCCATTGGTCCACTGGTTAAGGTGGGTGCATGGGCAAGCGCGGTAATTATTGTAGGGCTTAACGTAAAACTGGTATATGAGCAAATCATTACCTGGCTGCACGATTATCCCGGCGCTACTATGTGGATCTACTTTTTAGTAATCCCTATTATTATAGGTATAGCGGTATTGCTGCTGTATGTATTTATTCGTCCGCTGATGTTTAAACACCACGAGAAGCCTCAATTGTTACCGCACGGACTGGCTTTAGCTATACATGATATTGAGGCGATCTCTTACAAGAACATCGCCATTACAATAGATTTTTCGAAGAACGATTTCAACACCATCCGCCACGGTATTATGCAAGGCGGCAAGCACGCCAAATATACTTTAATACACGTGGTAGAAACCGCCGGGGCGCGCTACCACGGCACCGATGTAATGGACCTTGAAACGCAAAGCGACTTCACTAATCTCGAAAAATACGTAACCGACCTTAAAAACCTTGGCTACAAGGCCATTGCCAAAATTGGCTACGGTATGCCTGCCACTGCCATTGCCGATATTACCAATGCTGATAAGATAGATTTTATAGTAATGGGGTCGCACGGGCACAAGGCGCTTAAAGACCTTATATTCGGCACAACCGTAAATTCGGTGAGGCATAAGGTGAACGTACCGGTGCTGGTTGTTAAGCCACAACCAAAATAATTTGCATATTTGCAGCAAAAGAGCAGGAGATGAGCCAGGATAAGATCTATATAAAAAACAAGAAGGCCTATTTTGAATACCACATACTGGATAAGTATGTGGCCGGGATACAACTGCTTGGTACCGAAATAAAATCGATAAGAGAAGGCAAGGCGAATATTAACGATGCCTTTTGCACCTTTATTAATAACCAGCTATATGTACGTAACCTGCATATCTCTGAATACTCGTTCGGTTCGTTTTATAACCACGAGGCCAAGCGCGACAGGATTTTACTACTCAACAAAAAGGAGCTGAAAAAACTGTTGGTTAAAGGCGAAGAACGTGGTTTTACCATTGTACCAATTGCATTATTCATCAGCGAGCGCGGTTTTGCCAAGCTGGAAATAGGCCTTGCCCAGGGTAAAAAGACCTTCGACAAGCGCGAAACCATGAAAGAACGCGACACCAAAATAGAGATGGACAGGGCGATGAAACGGTAACCCCCCGGCCCCCTGAAGGGGGAGCTAATATGCAACGATAACAAAGAAGGCCTCGCTAATGCAAGGCCTTCTTTGTTACTCTAATTTTTTATTAAATTTCGGGATGAAACCGCAATCACAATATCAGCCGCAGTTTATCAAGGCAATTCCCTGGGACAAGATTGAGGAGCATTACTCGCAACTCATAGTTGATCATGGCTTTGAATTTCAAAACATACTCTCCTTAGTGCAATACATATCCAATACAGGTTTAAGCGAAAAGCTATTTGGCTATACATCTTTGCACAAATTGGTTATAACAATTTACGATACTCCCGAATGGAACAGGGAATCACTGCATGTAGAATTAGAAACCGCGACCGGGAAAGTGTATTTCACTTATCACTCCAAACCTTTTGAAAAGGTTGTAGAACGTTGTTATAATGAAGATGAGATAATAAGCGGATTTATCAAGTATGTAAAAATGCTTAAATGGTAACAAGATTCTTCATTCCTTTCCCCTTCATCTTTTTTCCTGATTCCTGATCTTATCCCTTGCTTTTCAAAAGTTCCCCCTTCAGGGGGCAGGGGGGTTACCACGCCCTATCACCTACCAGCGGTACAAACCGGAAGGTATCGAGCACAATTTTTTCGTAATCGTTTTCGGCTACTTTTAGTACGGTTACCATTTTCTGGGTTTGTTCGTCCCCTACCGGAATCACCAATATACCGCCTATGCTAAGCTGTTGCAGCAGTATATCCGGCACGAAGGGTGCGCCGGCGGTCACTATAATTTTGTCGTAAGGCTGATGTTTGGCTATGCCTTTTGAGCCATCGCCTAAAAAAAACTCGGGTTTGTAGCCCATGTAGGGCAATACCTGTATGGTGCGTTCGTATAGCTTTTCCTGGCGTTCAATGGTGTATACTTTTGCGCCAAGTTCTAACAGCACACAGGTTTGGTAGCCACAACCGGTACCTATCTCCAATACCTTATCGCCCTTTTTTATGTGCAGCAATTCGGTTTGGTAAGCTACGGTATATGGTTGCGATATGGTTTGCCCCTCACCTATCGGGAAGGCGATATCCTTGTAACTCTGGTTCCAGAAAGTTTCATCGAAAAAATAATGGCGGGGAACTTTGCCTATTGCCGCTAATACCTGTTCATCTTCAATGCCCTTCTTTTTTAATACTTCAACCAATCTTTTCCGGGCGCCTTTTTCGCGGTAATTATCAACAAACTTATAAGCCATTTGCAAGCAAAGTTATACATAAAACCCAGTTTTTGGCGCTTGCCTGTAGCTACGAGTTACCAACAGGTTAAATTTTTCGTGCTATGTAGCACAAAGCCAAACCGCTACGTAATTACTAAAAATACAAAAATGAAATACCCCAATATAATGAGGCATGGCTTTGTGGCAGTAGTAGCCCTGTTTTTAATGTACGGCTGCCGAAAAGATAGTCACATCAGTGATCTAAAGACCGATGCCATTATACTCGACCTTGGTAACCCTGCCGCCGATGGCTGCGGCTGGGTGATACGGGTGGGCAATATCGATTACAAGCCCGAAAACTTAGAAAGTAAATGGGAACGTGACAGCCTTAAGGTGCGCATAAACTACGATATGATGAAAGGCTCCTACTCCTGCGGTATAGCGGCCAATATCGGCTTCTCGTATATTCATCTTAATGATATCAGGGAACGATAATTAATATGGGTCAACATCGGGCTGTACTATGCTGCCTTTGCTTAGTTTGGTGGTTTGAAACTCGGTGATCACCTCCCTGATGATGGCTTTGGCCTTGGCTATTGATACGCCATCCTTCTCAAATTTCAGCATGATCGATTTGATATAATAGTTCCGGATTCTGCTGATGAGCGGCGCTTCGGGACCAATCACCCTGTCGCCAAAATGCTTACGTAGCTCGTTGCCCAGGTATATGGCCTGGTTATGCAATATCTCGGGGTCTTTATGCTTGATATCGAGATTGATGATGCGGTAATATGGCGGATACTTAAAGCTTTTACGTTCCTCCATTTCGGTAAAATAAAGGTCGAGGAAATCGTTGTCGATCACCTGCTTTATCACCCTGTGCCCGGGATCATACGTTTGAATCACCACCTTACCCCGCTTACCCCTGCGCCCTGCGCGGCCGCTCACTTGTGCCAGCATCTGGAAACTGCGTTCGTTAGCCCGGTAATCCGGGAATTTCAGCAGGCTATCGGCACTGATGATACCGATAACGGTAACATCTGAAAAGTCCAGCCCCTTGGCTACCATCTGCGTGCCTACCAGTATATCTATCTTTTTCTCTTCCAGATCGTTCAATATATTTTGCAGCGCGTTGCGCGAACGCGTGGTATCCAGGTCCATCCGGGCAATTTTGGCGTTAGGTAACAGCAGGCTTAGCTCATCCTCTACCTTTTCGGTACCGAAACCCTTATACTCTAAATGTGTAGAACCGCAGGCCGGGCATATATTTGGCGTATCTTCCTTATAGCCGCAATAATGGCAATGCAGTTTCTTGCTGCTTTTATGGAAGGTAAGGCTCACATCGCAATTAATGCACTTGGGCGTGTAGGCACATATTTTACAGATGAGCACCGGGGCATAACCACGCCTGTTTTGGAACAGGATCACCTGCTCCTTATTATCCAGCGCTACCTGCATATCGTTCATCAGCACACTGGTAAAGTGCGACTGGATGAGTTTCTTTTTGGTTTCTTCGGAGATGCTCACCACCTCAATATCCGGCAGCTCTACCCCGCCGTAGCGTTCGGTGAGCTCTGCAAGACCAAACTTATGGATACGGGCGTTAAAATAACTCTCGAACGATGGCGTAGCCGAACCCAACAACACTTTACCTTTATAGGTAGCTGCCAAATAAATGGCAGCGTCGCGGGCATTGTAGCGCGGAGCCGGGTCGAATTGTTTGTAAGATGTTTCGTGCTCTTCATCTACAATGATCAAACCCAGATCATAATACGGCAAAAACACCGATGAGCGGGCACCCAATATAACTTTGTATTCGTTATTGAGTACCTTTTGCCAAACTTCGGCACGTTCGTTATCGTTAAATTTGGAGTGATACACGCCTATACTCGCCCCAAAATAGTTGCGAAGCCGCTCAATAATATGGGTAGTAAGCGCAATTTCGGGCAACAGGTAAAGCACCTGCCTCCCACTGGCTATCATCTCTTCAATCAGCCTGATATAGATCTGCGTTTTGCCCGACGAGGTAACGCCATACAGCAACACGGTATCTTTATCCTCAAACTGCCTTTTTATATCAATAAATACATTTTGCTGCTGCTCGCTCAGGGTAAAAACCGCGCCGTCATCCTCATTTTCATAATGCAGGCGACTAACGTTTTTTTCTTCGGCCACAAAAACTTCCTTATCAATAAGTGCTTTAATGGCCGCGGCACCGGCACCGCTTTCTTCTATGAGCTCGTTTTTGGTGATGGCTTTTTGATGGCGCGATAGTTTGATATACGCCAGCAAGGCATCGGCCTGTTTGGGGGCACGTTCAAGAATATTGAACAGCTCCCGCATGTTATCCTGATCCTGGTAGATGCGGTTAAGCGTGATAAAAGTGCGCCTGCGTGGTTTATAGCGGTCGCTTACCTCTTCGGATATATGGATGATATTCTTCTCGAACATCAGCTTCAATAGAGGCATCACCGTTTTTTGGCCCAGCAGCTTTGCAATATCACTAATGGTGAGTTCGGGTTGCAGATCGAGCGCTTCCAGTATTAGGAACTCTTTATCGTGCAGGGTGGTTTTGTCAACCACCATATCTTTATTAACGGTTATTTTGGTTTCGCTGGCCAGCTTAAGGGCGGCAGGCAACGCGGCGTTCATCACCTCGCCAACATTGCACATATAGTATTCGGCCAGCCAGTGCCAAAATTGTAACTGGGCGGTTGTTACTATCGGCTGGCTATCCAGTACCTCCAGTATATATTTAGCCTCATATTTTTCGGGCGCCTGGTCGCCAATGGATGATATGATGGCCGTGTAAAGCTTGCTTTTGCCAAACTGCACCACAACGCGCTTGCCAATGGCAATAGCATCGTTCATATCATAAGGTACGCGGTAGGTATAGTTTTTAGCTATCGCCAAAGGCAAAATCACCTCAACGAACAGCGTTCTCCTGCCGCTATAATGTGCATCAGCAAACTCTAACATCTATGTTATATTACTTATTTCTGATGGCTGCCAAAACAACCAGTACCCAGCCTACTATAAAAAACAAACCGCCAAGTGGTGTTATAGGGCCAATAATACGTGTAAGCGTGTCCAATCCTAACAGATCGCGGCAGGCCAGCAGGTACAACGAACCCGAAAAAAACACGATGCCTAACGAAAAAAAGTAGTATGCGCCTGCAATTAATTTGTTTTTAAAACGTGTAAATGTAGACAGGAACAATAACGCGAAAACGTGGTAAAACTGATAATCAACGCCTTTTTGCCAAATTTCTAATTGGGGTTGTGTAATGAGGGCCTTTAAGCCGTGAGCGCCAAATGCACCTAATATAACTGCCACTGCGCCAAACAGCGCGGCGGTAATAATAATTTGTTTGTTCATTGAAGATATTAAAAGGCTAAGTTAACCAAATTTGAAACTATACTTTAATGCCGTGTTGTAATTATCTAACTTGCGGTGCAAACATATAATGAAAAGGATCATCATTGTAACTATACTTTTGCTTGTAGCCGCCGGATACATGACGGTAGCTTATTTCAAAAATTTAAGTCCGCCGGGTTTGCATACCAGCCAGGTGATGAGCCACATACCCGGTGATGCCGCCTTTATATTTGAGTTTAGTAACGATAACGGGTTCGACGAGATTTTTCAGGGAAATACACTATTACCTGCCGTGGCAGGCAAACAAACCCTCGATGAACTTAGCCTACTGCGTGAGCAGGTACTGACAAAAACATTACTTAAAAATTATTTTTACGGTCAGGATATCTTCATCTCCCTGCATCCTGCAAAAAACGACAGCCTTAATTTGCTCATTACCATACCCGCGGTAAAAACTTTAGAGGAAGGCATATTTAATAACATTGGCAAAAGCAACCTGCTGGTAAGTCCGTATACTGTGGCAGGCAAAAAGGGCTATACCTTTTTTGTAAAAGCACTTAACAGGCGCTTTTATACCATAGTAAATAACAACAATATACTAAGCGGAAGTTTTTCTAAAGAACTGATAGAGACCACAGCCGCTTACGACGATAAAAAAAAGCAGCCTTTCGAGCTGCTGCCTGCCAAACAAAATTCAAATTCGCCGGCCAACCTGTATGTGAACTACCGCGAACTGAATGCGCTGTTCGATAACCTTTTTAAAAACAGCAATACCGATATATTTAAAAGCTTCAGGGTATTACCGGCAACCGCGGTGCTCAGCTTAAATTATAAAAGCGATGCTTTGCTGTTTAACGGCACCACCACTACTGATAAAACCGCGCCTACCAGTTACCTCAACCTGTTCAGCAATCAGCAGCCGGTAAATAATCAGCTTAAAAATATCTTTCCGTCAACCACGGCCTATTTTATCAACTTTGGGGTGGCCGACAGTAAAAAATTCACTACCGATCTGGCCGACTGGTACCGCAAGGCTAACCAAGCTAAGGAGAAAGCAGCCTTACTCGCCAAAATTAAAAACGAAACTGGCGTAAACCTGCAAGCTAACTTTAACAGTGCCCTTATGCATGAGTTTGCCATAGTTACCACCCGCTACCAGGAAAAACTGGGTATTATCGCCATTAAAGACGGCTCTAAGCTTAAACCCACCATGCTGAACATCAGCACGGGCATGAGTGAGAACAGCGGACGTTTTAATTACGATAAGGTGCCTTATTTTTTACTGGGCGATGCCTTTGGTATTTTCCGCAAGCCTTATTTTATGGTGATTGATAATTACCTGCTGCTTGCCAACAGTTATGCCGAACTGGAAAGCTATTACGAAACCTACATTAACGGTAAGTTTTTAATAAAGATGGATAGCTACAACCTGTTTGATAACCTGCTGGCGCAAAGCAGCAATGTGAACTTCTATCTTAATTTCAAAAACTCGCAAACTATATTAAGGCGTGATCTTAGCAAGCCGATGTACGATCTGTTTAAGAAAAACGAACCCGGCTTTAACGATTATTACGCGCTGTCGTACCAGCTCACCGCGTCGGACAAAAACTTTTACACCAACTTTTGTATGAAGCTGAACCCGGCAGATACTACATTATCTGCAAATAAATAATTGTTTTGTTATAAACTATAGTGGCTTTACTGCGTTTTAACATTAGAATGTTAAATTGCAACGCAACCGTGTTTGAGGTGCTGATTTGCAAACAGCCACTAAGTTTCAAGCACACGTTATCGTATTTATGAAGAAAAGTCTACTGTTTTTTGCACTCTTACTATCCTCTGTTAATCTTTTTGCACAGCAACTGGCACAATATAATACCGAAACTTTATTTGATTCGTTCGAGAATCCGTCGCAACGCTCCTTTATTCGCGATTCGAGCCGGATGTTCGCCTCCAATTTTCTTTTCCCTACCGCGGGCACCGATCTGGTTATTACCGGCAACGCGCAGGTATCTTTAAAGAGCCGTGCTTTTGATGCCCGCTACAACAACAGCGCCCTGCAAATTGGTCAGGGCAAGTTCAATCACATCACCGTTAACGCCAATATATACTTGCTGATGTTCAAGATATATACCAGCCAGGATGGAGATCAGGAACTGGGTTTCTCCCTACAATCAAGAGGTGAAGGAAATGCTTTGTTTACCGACGAAACCGTGGCCCTTTTTAACGGTTCTGGTAGTTTTGAAACAGGTGCTTACAATAATCCATTCAAAGGAAATGCCTACTACCAAACGTACCATCAGTTAGGTGTTACTTACCGCGAAAAGATAACGCCCCGTTTTGCATTAGGCTTAAAGCTTAATTTTTTGATGGGTGCGCAGTATCAAAAACTAAAGATCTACAATTCATATATCGAGTTCAATGATCAGGACAATGCGATTTTGGCCCTAAACGCGCAACGCTATACTTCGCATGTGGAAGGCACATCAGGCGCGCGCGATTTTAAACCGAGCCTGCGTAATCCGGGTTTATCGTTCACGCTGGGCGGCTCATATAAAAATGATGAGGGAGTGGTTTTTCAGGGAAATTTAAAGGATGTAGGTTTTATCAGGTGGAACAGCAAAGCCAGCATATACAATATTGACGGCGCTACCATGCTTACCGATTTGAGTACAAGGCAACGTGAGGACAGTACGAGCGCGCAATTATCAAGGTTGTTAAGAACGGGGAACCTCGAAACAGGGCATTTCTTTACCCCTACCGATGGCCGTGCCGAACTAAGCGCGTCAAAGGCGTATTGGCTAAATTATGATCAAACCTGGAAGATGTCGCCATCCATCATCGTTAACAAGCAACTATTTTACTCGGGCTTTACTGCCGCCGTGGTAAACCATATACAGTACAAAAAATGCATAGTAACGGTGCTGTCATCGTATAACGACCTTAATTTGTTAAGCTTTGGTGGGCAGTTTATGTTTAAAACGCCTAACGCGGAGTTCTTTTTAGGCAGCGAGCGGGTATTTGAAACCGGCCGGACCATACTGGCGGCTTATGGCCGTCAATCGCAAATTACTCATTCGGGGGCTTTCACCGGTGGCAACCTGTTTTTTGGGGTATCGTTTAAGTTCGGTAATTATATAGAAAGCCCGATGAATGCCAGCCGTATGCCAAGCGGCGAACCGGGCTTTTTTGGCAGGTTATATCACAGGTTGTTTAAGAGCAACTAATTATAGCGCCTTTTTACCGGCAATAAAATCTTTAAGATAGTAAGGTTCAAAATAAGCCACATCTTCAAAAGCCTTATCGTTAAACTTTTTCAAAGCCAATTGGCTAAGGTGTGCCGCGTTGTTTTGAAAGCTGGGAGAAAATATCGCGTTATTGTTTGCGCCTAACACTGCTTCGCACTTGTCCGCGCCATCGCCAAAAAATAATATTGGGTTGTTTTGCAGTTCGGTAGCTAAACTGTTTTCATCGATAATTTCGGCGGCGGTAGCTTTTACACGGTTGCCTTGCATATCAAACAGGGCGGTGTAAACCTCCATACGGCGGGCATCAATCATGGGGCACAATAAAATATCTGCCTTATTGTAAGCAGCTGCCAATGGCATAGCACCATAGGCCATAGCTTCTAATGTTTCAATAGCGATGAGCGGCTTATCCAGCGCGTAGCATAAACCCTTAGCGGTAGATACACCAATACGCAGCCCTGTATACGAACCCGGCCCACAGCTTACCGCAACGGCATCCACATCAGCATAAGTTAACCCGGCGGCGTGCACCAGTTCTTCAATAAAAAGGGTAATTACTTCGGCGTGTATATTGCGCTCGTTAATTTGCTTTTGGGCAATAACAAGGCCCTCTTTAGCCAGCGCTACAGAACAAGAGGTAGTAGCAGTTTCAATTTGTAGTATTATGCTCATGTATTCTCAGGGTACAGGATCGTGCCCGTGGCCTCCCCAGGGGTTGCAGCGGGCAATGCGCTTCAAAGTTAACCATCCGCCTTTAAAAGCGCCATGTTTTTTTATAGCTTCTACACCATACTGCGAACACGATGGCGTATAACGGCAGGACGCGCCCAGCATTGGCGACAGCAGGTATTGATACAGCCTGATGAGCATCAAAAAAAATGCCCCGACAATGCGGTTAAACAGCCTGATCATTTACTTTGCTAATTTGCTCGCTCAACTGGGTTAACAGCTTTACCATCTTTTTCTCAATAAAATCATACTCGGCAATATCCTTGCCTATATAACTTAACGACAAAATAATGTGCTTATTTGATGCCTGTAAAAAATTGTAAAGGTGTTGCTGTTTATTGAGGCGGTATGCCTCGCGCGAGCGGCGTTTAATGGTATTACGGTCAACAGCGTGTTTGTACCGCTTTTTGGCAACCGAAAACATTACCTGCACAGGATATTGGCCGGCATTATCAACAAGCCGCCACGATGCCTTATAAGGATAACATAAAAAAGAAGAACCGCTATGAAAAAGACTGTCAATAAGCCCTTTGTTACATAACCGTTCTTCTTTTTTGAAAGTATACATAGTTGCTGGCTCCAAACCAAAAAAATTAACTTGATCCGGCTGAAGTTACCGCAACGTAGAAACCGGAATTACGCTTTATGACGACGCTCGTCAGACACGGTTAACCTTTTTCTGCCTTTAGCTCTTCTTGAAGCTAAAATCCTTCTGCCGTTAGCAGATGCCATGCGCTCACGGAAACCGTGCTTATTTCTTCTTTTTCTTTGAGAAGGCTGGAACGTTCTTTTCATTACTTTATATTCTTAATATCGTCTTTTAAAAACAAGAGCGCAAATGTAGTGGTTTTTTCGCACTTGTCAAATAGTACCGTTGTTAATAATTAGCATTAAAGCCGTTATTTATTAACATTTGCACAATATTAAGCCTTTTTAGCTGCCAGCAAGTCGCGTATTTCGGTAAGTAACACCTCTTCGGTGCTTGGTGCAGCCGGAGCGGCAGGCTCTTCTTCTTTTTTCTTTTTAAGGGAGTTGATACCTTTTACCACCAAAAATATACAGAATGCCACGATGATAAAATCGATAACACTGTTAATGAACATACCGTAGTTGATGGCTGTTTCGGGTTTATCGCCCAGTGCAGGTTTAAGCACGTACTTGGCATCTTTAAAATCGATACCACTTAGCAGCAGCCCCAGCGGCGGCATTATTACATCGTTCACCAATGAGGTTACTATTTTACCAAAGGCGGCACCAATAACAACACCCACTGCCAAATCGACAACGTTGCCACGCATGGCAAATTCTTTAAATTCCTTTACAACTCCCATAAGTTTCAGTGTTTAGTTGAATAAAGTTAAAAAAAATCGGCAGGCTAAAACAAATATTTTCTTTTATCCTTTTATCAACTTTAAGTATCGATAAGCTTAACTTATTTTAAAGTTAGGGGTATTTGATGTATTTTTGGCCTACTACTAATTATGTTAAAACAGAATCTTCAACAAAAGCTATTACAAAAGCTGTCGCCGCAGCAAATACAATTTATAAAATTGTTGCAGGTGCCTACAGTATCTCTCGACACCAGGATAAAGGAGGAATTGGAGGAAAATCCGGCACTTGAAGACCTAAGTTTAACTAACCTTAACGAACCCGAAGAACAATACCCCGACCGCGACCCCGACGAAGACAATTACAACAGTGATAACGAAAGCGGCGAGGCCGATGAATTTAATATAGACGACTATTTGCAGGATGATAACCTGAACGATTATGGCTCGCGCTATGATCAGAACGGCGATGATGAAGAAGATAAGAAAGAAATGCCTATCGCTATTCAAAGCTCATTCTTTGAAAACCTGCAAGCCCAGCTTGACCTTTTGCCTTTAACCGAAAAGGATTTTATGATAGGCAAGCAGATCATCGGCAGTTTAGATGACGATGGTTACCTGCGTCGACCCATCATGTCGCTTACCGACGATTTGGCCTTTTCGCAAAACGTAATGGCCGAAGATGAAGAGGTGGAGGACATGCTGAAGGTGATACAAAGCTTTGACCCTGCCGGTGTTGGCGCGCGTACCTTACAGGAGTGCCTACTGATCCAGCTCCGCAAAAAGGATAACAATACCGACCCGATCATAAAAAAAGCCATATTGGTTGTTGAGCATTACCTTGATGAGTTTACCCGTAAGCATTACGATAAGCTCGAAAAATCGCTCAATATGGATTCGGCGGAATTACGTGGGGTGATCAACGAGATATTAAAGCTCAACCCAAAACCCGGCGACTCAAACGAGGTGAATACCAAGCAAATGCAGGTAATACCCGACTTTCATATCACCAATAATGATGGTTCGCTGATATTAACCCTCAACTCCAAAAACGCGCCTGAACTGAAGGTAAGCCGTTCGTACCAGGAGATGTTTCAGCATTACGATAAGGCATCGCAAAAGGACAAAAAACTGAAAGAAGCGGTACAGTTTGTAAAGCAAAAATTGGATTCGGCCAAGTGGTTTATTGATGCTATTAAGCAGCGCCAGCAAACTCTGCTGAAAACCATGAACGCCATAATGCAGTACCAGTACGATTTCTTTTTAACCGGCGACGAAAAGAACCTTAAACCGATGATACTGAAAGACATTGCCGACAGAATAGGCATGGATATATCAACCGTATCGCGCGTAGCCAACTCCAAGTACGTGCAGACTGAACATGGTACCTTTCTGCTGAAATCCTTCTTCTCTGAAGCCATACAAACCGAAAGCGGCGAAGAGGTATCAAACAAAGAGGTGAAGAAAATACTGGAAGAACACATTGGCAAAGAAGACAAGCGCCACCCCCTTGCCGACGAAAAACTCACCGAAATACTCAAAGAAAGCGGCTACAACATAGCCCGCCGTACCGTAGCCAAATACCGCGAACAAATGAATATCCCGGTAGCGAGGTTGCGTAAGGAACTTTAGGTTTTAGTTTTAGAAGTAAGAGTTGAGATTCAGGAATCAGGATGTAAGATTTTCCTTATACTGTCATTCTGAACGCACGGCTGTTGGGAAGCCTACTTGTCATCTCGACCGTAGGGAGAGATCTTCTTCGCCATTCATGTCTGCCACTTGCTCGAAGCAGAAGATTTCTCCTCGTACCTCGTTCGAAATGACATGAAATTTAATCTTCCGAGCTTCTGTCATTCTTCACTACGTTCAGAATCTTCTTCGCCGGACCTGCTTGTGATAGATGTTTCGTTCCTCAACATGACAGTTTGTGTATGTGTAAAAGATACTCCCACCCTGTCATTCTGAACGCAGTGAAGAATCTACAACGCAGGACCTGCCAGTGATAGATGTTTCCTTCCTCAACATGACAGCGTACAAGGAAAAAGCCCACTGATCTATGCTCTGGTTTTTGAATTTTAACTTTTGAATTTTTACTTACTAAAACCCGTGTTGAGGCGATAGCAGCTTGTACTTGTTGTTAAGCAATATACCTAATACGATCTCGTGGGTACCGTTACTAACGGTACGCAAGGCTGATGTGGTATAATCGTACGAGTAGCTTACGTTGAATATGGAGTTGATATTAACGCCCAGCAGCGCGCCGAATGAATCGCCTTTGCGATATGAGCCGCCTATCCATAAACGATCGCTGAAGGCCAGTTTCATGTTTACATCAAAGGTTACCGGTGTTGGCTCAATTATCTTTAATAAAGTTGATGGCAACAGGGTGATCTCATCTGTTAAGAACACCTTAAAACCCGCGGTAACAAAATAATGCGGTACCGTTTTGCTATCGGCAGTATTATCGCTAAAATATAGCTTTTGCGTAAGCAATTGTTGTGCTGATACCCCTGCAAACCATGT
Source organism: Mucilaginibacter gynuensis (assembly GCF_039541195.1). NCBI lineage: Bacteria > Pseudomonadati > Bacteroidota > Sphingobacteriia > Sphingobacteriales > Sphingobacteriaceae > Mucilaginibacter > Mucilaginibacter gynuensis. Next base: position 578,647 of record NZ_BAABFT010000003.1, on the reverse strand, counting down.
TGATGAATATGCCCATGCACCCACACCCAGGTCAGGGTTCCAGCGGCTATAGGTATTGCCTCGCAGTACAGGGTCTATATCGTTCTCGAAGGTAAGCTTTGAGGTATTTAAGCTGTTATAGTTAGCACCTGCGGATACACCTACGGCCAAATTGAGCGTTGGCGACAAGCCCAGATGATAGGCATAGGTAGCATTAATATTGGTTTGGTTGATAGGGCCCGTAACATCGTTCACCACCATTAAACCAATGCCGTGATGCGGTTCGGCGGCCTGATAGTTTTGGGTGTATAGTCTGCTTAACGGGTTTTGTCCGCCGTAAGATGGCATAGCCGAGGCATCGCCCTGCAAAAAGTTACTACCCAATGGGGCGTTAATGGTAAAATAACTGGTAACGGGCGCGCCGTCTAAACCGGTCCACTGGCTGCGGTGGCCTACTTTCATATCGGTATAGTTTTCTATACCGCTTAAAGCAGGGTTCAGCAAGTAATTATTGAGCACATATTGCGTGTACTGCGGCTTTTGCTGTGCTTTGGCTAACCCGGCACCGCATAGGGCCACTAATACTAAAAAGTAAAATTTCTTTATCATCGTAATATTGTAACATTACCGGAAACCGGTTTATGTCCGTCTTTTAAATCAATTATATAATAGTAAGTAGCTGTAGGCAAGCCGGCTCCGTTTCGCGTTCCGTTCCAGCCGTTGCCATAACCTGTGCTTGTATACACCTTATCGCCATACCTGTTAAATATAGTAATTAAACAGTTAGGGTAATCTTCTATATTTTGAATTTTCCATGTATCATTAGCACCGTCGCCATTCGGCGAAAACGTATTCGGTACAATTATTTTACGCAATACCTTAACAAACACATCTACAGTAGTTTCGCATGCGCCCGATGATACTGTTAACTGGTATTTGGTATCAACTGCCGGGTTTGCTGTAGGCTGCAAAATATCCGGATTGCTAAGTCCAATCGACGGTGACCATTTATAAACCAAGCTTGCGCCGCTTGCCTGCGCTGTTATTAACACCTGCCCACCTTCAAAAAACGTATACTGCGGCTTTACATCTATTTTTGGCAATGCGTTAACCATTACGTTAAACGTAGTGTTAAAATCACATCCCTTGCCCGATAAATAGGTATAGTTTATTTCGAATATACCCGGCCCGGCCACTTTAGGATCAAATACCCCGGTTGATGATACGCCCCTACCCGTAAATGTGCCTCCGCTGATTAATGTACCATTTTCTGTTTGGCCGAATGTTAGCGGCGCGTCATCCTCACACACCACAATATTGCCTGTTGGCGAAAGCGCTACGTAAGGCTGGGCATACACAGTTATTGGCAACTCAAACTCCCTTGAGCAATTTTCGCCCGAATACACAACCATTTTCACACGGTAAGGTTTGCTCTCCGGCAAAGTAAACGTATCATATTTATGGGTATACTTTCCATCGGCAGGCATGTTATCAATAGTATAAACCTCTTTATCATTAGGGTGACCGTCCAAATCAAAATACCATTCTACCCTCACAATACTACCTACATTAACCGTTGCATTGTTTATAAAAACAACATCGCGGTTACTGCACAACCTATCTTGATCCTCTACACTAAAACCACCGGCAAACTGATCGCCGTTTATGGTGATGCGGTTTGTACGTTCAACAACACAACCTTGTTGCGTGGTAACTGTTAATTTAACATCATAAGTACCCGGTGTGGCATAACGATGTGATGGATTTCTATCGGTAGATGCATTCAAAGCACCCGAGCCCGCATCTCCAAAATCCCACTTAAAAGTAAAGGTGGCATCGTTTTGGGTAGCTATCAAATTTTTGTAGGTGAACTGTGCGGGGTCGTTAACGCAGGCCTGTGCCATAGTAAAATCAGCATCAGGACTAAAGCCTACATCTACAGAACGAGAGCTTATACTGATACAGCCATTGGTATTTTCGGCAGTTACCTTAACGGGATAAACACCCGGTGCGGCGTAGGTATGCTTTACTGTGTTAACAGTTAATGCTTCAGATATAGTTCCGTCGCCAAAATCCCATATCCATTTGGTAATGGTATTGAGCGCGTTGCCGGTGCCTGTAAATTCTATTTCTTTACCAGAACACACCATTGCCGATGTATTGAAGCCTACAACTGGCAAAGGCTTAAAATTTACCACCTTGCTAATTACATCGGTACAACCATTTTCGTTAGTTACGGTGAGGGTAATGGTATGATCGCCGGCTGTGTTGAAAATATGTTCGGGGTTTTGCTGATCGGAGGTAGTCCCGTCGTCAAATTGCCATAGCCAGGCCTTTATCAAAGTACCATTCGCGGCGCTTTTATCGTTAAAAATTGCGTTTACACCGGCGCAGTTAGCGGTTACATCAAACGCTGCAACGGGTAGGTTAGCTACGTTAAAATCAAACTCTACCTCTTCAGTCGAGCCGCAATCATCACCTGTTGGGTTAAAAACTTTGGCCATCACCACGTGGTCGCCTATGCTGTAGGTTTGTTCGTGATATTCATACACATACAGCGTTTTACCGTCTTTTTCCTTTGTGGTAAATGGTGGATCATTAAACGGTCCGGCAGTGGTGCCATCGCCAAAATCCCAGCTAATAGTATTGGTTTTATAAGGTAATGTGAGTTGTAATTTATAGCTTGTACCTACACAACCGGCGGTTACCGATTCGCCAGTTATCGGGTCATGCAATACAACCCGCTCATTTAGGTTAGCCAGGTTGGTGCCGGCTGCATACCCGTATGATTCGTTATTCCCGAAACCGTAAGCAATAGCGTTAAAACCCTCTTGTGCAGATATGTTATGCGTGCCTACTCCCACGCTGATCTGGGCGTATGAATATTCATTATTGGTGGCCTGTATAGGTTCAAAAATTGTGTACGGGCTACCATCCAGTACAAATGATGAAACTGCTGTAGTTTTTATAACAACATTTATAAAATTATTTTTTATCGCATCCTTATCTGTTGAGTAAAGAGTTACATGATCAATAGTTTGTTCGAGCGGATTTAAATAGATCATTTCCGGATCACCAATATCACCACCGCTAAACCGGCAATCAAACGTTTGGCCTTGGGTAACAGCGTATTGCGCCACCTGTATAGGTTTATCAGCTGTTATATATTGAGTGCCTTGTAAAATTAACTCTATAAACTGCGAACCTGTATTTGGCGTTACCACTGCTCCGTTTAACTTCACCTCTGTTTGAGGGTCACTCAATACAATACGGTAGATATCAAAAGTGCGGCTGGCTAATGGTACAGTTATATAATTTTTACCCCATGCCGCGGTTGGGTATACCTGTTGAAAAAGATTATCTGAGGAGAATTTGTCCAACTCATAAACACAACCTATACCTATTTTTGTACTGCCCGAAAACACGGCTATCTTTTTGCAGGGTTCATTGGTAGTACTGAAAGAATTTACGGTAGAACCTGTAAGATCAGTTTCTGAATCAACCTGGTAAACTTCCCCCTTTTTCAAAAAAACATTAAATGGCTGATTGGCCGGCTTACCATCAGTAAGCTGCTGGGTAGGATTTATGACAACCTGGGTATTATCCTCTGTTGCAACTACCAAGATTGTTGAAAACGCCTTCCTTCTCTCCCCTTCGGCGTTTGATTTTTGGGTGTAATTGATAGAGATATATTTTTTACCCAAAGTATTTACGGGCAATAGCAATGTTGCACCCGATACACTTTTGGCATAAATATGCGCATATACAGCAACTGGCTTGCCCGCTGTAATATGGATACCTTTAAGCGATTGACCCGGCCCTCTGATGTAAGCGGATACAGGTATATCTACTATAGTAACCTGATTTGCCCTAACTGTATAAGGGAGTGAGAAAGCGCCATTTGCCAGTTCAACCCTACCTGATGTATTTACGTCAGAAGTAATATATAGCGCCATCTGACTGGGCCTTTCGCTCGCATCGGCAGCGTAATAATGCTCCATGTAGGCCGTCCAAAACTCAGTACCCTTGTTACTGGTGTTAGATTGTGCGAAGCTGTTCTCCGCAAAAAAAAATAAAATAAGGAGCAGTAGTGCCCTGAACATCCCCCTCACGCAATTTATAATTAATGGTTAGCCTGTTGCCGCAGGGGCAACGCTTATAAAAATACATAAAGCATTTTATATATCAAGCCATTAACACAAAAAGCACTGATTGTATTTATCCTTTTAAAAGAATTTATTGGGATTAGGCACCAGGTTCAGGAACGATTCGAAGTTTTCGGCATACTGCGATTGATCGAGCTTGTAGTAGAACGCGCCTTTTTTTGATGATTGCTTATCTTTTTCGGTAAGTTTTACCAGCAAACCGGTTGATAGCAACTTGCGGCTAAAGTTACGGTCGTCAAACTTAGTTTGGTAAACGCCTTCGTACAAGGCTTGCAATTGCGGAATGGTAAACTTTTCGGGCAGTAGTTGGAATAATATAGGATGCAATGCCGCTTTGTACATCAGTTGCTTGCGGGCCTGCTTTACCATTTCGTTGTGGTCAAATATCAGGTCGGGCATGTCATCCAGCAAAAACCATTCGGCATGAAAATCGTCATTCAGCTGTTTTTCATATTGATGAATATCGATGAGTGCATAGTAGGCGATAGAAAGGGTGCGCTCCACCGGATCGCGGTCGGGTTTACCGAACACGTTCAGCTGATCCATGTACACGTTATTTAAACCTGTACGTTGTTCTAAAACACGGTTGGCGGCTTCATCAGGGGTTTCTGATGGTTGTATAAAGCCGCCCATAAGGCTCCACTTGTGTATTTCGGGTTCAATGCCCCTTTGCACAAGTAATAATTTAATATTCGATCCGTCAAAGCCAAAAATAATACAGTCTGTTGCTACAAGTATCCTTTTTTCGCCGGTATATTTTTGCATGCTTAATGGCAAGGTTTAATGATATTACAATATATGAAAAAAACACGCTGAACCAGTCAGCGCGTTCTTTCTATTTACTACTTTTTGATGATCCTCTTATAATCAGTTCGGTATGCAGGGTTATCGCCTGGTTCTTTTCAAACTCCGTTTTTTTATCCAGCTTGTTAAGCAATATGGTGATCACGTTGTCGGCAATCTCCTCTATCGGCTGCGCTATAGATGTTATTTGCGGTGTATGCAGTTCATACGCGTCCGAGTCGTCAAAAGTTACTACCGCAATATCGTTTGGTATACTGATGCCCAGGCTCTGCATTACTTTTAAACCGCAGGTAGCATCGTGGTTGGTACCAAACAAAATGGCATCAATGTTCTTTTTCGATTTCAGGAACGAAGTAACGGGCTCAATCAGATTTTTCTTATTCAGCGTAAACGGCAGCTCTTTTACCAATGGTTTCAGGTCGTTTTCTTTCAGCGCCATTTTGTAACCCTTTACCCTGTCGGCCATTTGGGTTTGGTTGGAGAAGAAGGTAATAAGCGCGATGTTTTTATACCCCTGCCCTATCAAATGCTGCGTAGCATTGTAGGCGCTAAACTGGTTGTTTATCACCACGTAATCTGTATCAACCGTTGGCAAATACCTGTCGAACATTACTACCGGCATGTGGTCGTTCAGCAATGAGGTAATATCCTCTTCAATACCTTCCGGCGGCGACATGATATAACCGTCTACGTGCCTATCGCGAAACATATTGATCAGTTCCTTGGTTTTTTGGGTATCGTTATAGGTGCTGCAATAAATGATCTTGTAGCCATTTTTATAAGCCCTATCCTCAATTAAACGCGCTATGGCGCTAAAGAACGGATCGGAAATATTTTCAACCATTAAACCAATGGTATTTGATTTACCCGTACGCAAACTCTTAGCCAGCGAATTTGGTTTGTAGCCAACCTCTTTAACCAACTTTAGTACACGTTCTACCAGCTCGGCACTTATCCTTTTTTCCTGTGCGCGGCCGTTCAAAATGAACGATACCGTGGTTTTTGATATATTAAGTTTATCGGCTATATCTACTATGGATAATCTCTTTGCTGACATTTGTTTCCTGCTCTAATTTTAGTTTAATAAGACTAATATATTACCATTTCAACAAAAAACAATTTTTTGGTAAAATTTTACTAAACGATTAACTAAACGTTAAGCACTTTGCTTATTCAGTTTAGGATACAGGTACCCAAAGAAGAAAATTACCGAATAGCAAATGATTGGTAAATAGTACGCATGCGCTACACTATGGTTGGCCACTTTACCCATTAAATAAGGGAATACCGCGCCACCAACTACACCCATTACAATAAAGGATGAACCTTGCTGCGTTTTTTTACCCAAATCTTTAAGGCCAAGGCTGAATATGGTAGGGAACATGATACTAAAGAAGAAGTTAAGGCATATCAGCGCTATAAATGACGTCCATCCCCAGGCTTGTGCAATGATAAGGCACATAGTGATACTACAAGCCGCGAATATGGCCAGTAATTTGTATGGCTTAATGTAAGGCATTAAACCGGTACCCACAGCACGACCGGCAATCATCATCACCATACTTGCTGAGAAATATCCTGATGCCTCACCATCTGTCATCCCCATAATGTCGTGACCGTAATTCAGGAAGAATGCCCATGTACCGCCTTGTGCCGCTACGTTAAAAAACTGAGCAATAGCAGCAAAAACAAAGTGTTTGCGTTGAAACAGGCTCTTTTCTACATGTATCTCTTCGCCTATAGCATAGGTATCGGTTGCAATAACATGCGGGTCGGTAAGCGGCGGAACTTTCACAAAAGCGAAGCACAACCCTATCAGGGTAATTACCGAGCCTATTACCACATATAATATTTTTACGGAGATCAAACCTCCCATAGCGGCAAAAGCACCGCCAAACACAAAGAATTTACCAATCAGCGGGCCTATTACAGCGCCTACACCATTGAAGGTTTGCGCGAAGTTTACACGCTGATCGCTGGTGCGCTGATCGCCTAATGAGGCTACGAAGGGGTGTGCTACTGTTTCAAGCGTTGCCAAACCGCAGGCCAGAATAAATAACGCTATCCTGAAAAAAGTAAATGACTCGGCGTTAGATGCGGGTACGAACAGGAAAGCACCTACCGCATACAGAAACAAGCCCAGCAATACGCCATTCTTGTACCCGAATTTTTTCATAAATAAACCTGCGGGAATACCCATTACGGCATAAGCGCCAAAAATAGAGAATTGCACCAGGCCCGAATCGGCTTTTGATACGCTCAATACACTTTGAAAATGCCTGTTAAGCACATCGCCCATGGTAATGGCTATGCCCCAAAGCATAAATAATGAAGTTACAAATGCGAAAACAACATAAAAGTTCTTTTCCGTTAGTTTTGGTTTCAGGTCCATACAAGAATTGTAAAAAAGCTTAATTGGTTTGAGTTATTGCCGCCTAAAATAATATAAATTATCAGTAAATCGATTTTTTATATCATTAATAACAGTCCCGGTTATTTTTGCGGCAGGGCGATAAAAATAAAAGCCATAATGGTTAGTTATGGCTTTTATTTTAGCAAAGTATTAAGCTATTTATTCCGTTACCGGGAAAGATGAGATCCTTAGCCTCGCGCCGCCCATTGGCACCAGCGTTAAATTGGCCACAGGTTCCGCAGTTTTAACCGGACTAACCGGCAATACCCCACATAATCCGTACTGGTCAACCTTCCATTCGGGTATCAGTTTCCCTTTGGCCTTTAAAGTAATAGGTGCCGATGCATTGGTGAACGGATTGTTATCCTTTGGCCATACGCCTTTTACTACCGTAAACGATTGTTCGGGATTGGCTTTATTAAGCAGCAAGCCATAGTTCCAGGCCGACTTTGGGTAGATCTCGTACGAAGGCCACTTAGCCGGATCAGCCGTAGCCTGCCATTGCGAATCGCCGATGGCGGTGGCTTTGCTATCCTTCTTCACGTAATCTTCATCGATTTTTAACGAAAAAGTAAGCGGACCATAATTCACGCTCGCGCTGTTCTTGTTCTTAGCCCACTCCCTTACGTGTAATTGCATTGGCAAGTGCAGGGTTATCTTATCGCCATTCTTCCATTCGTTTTCCAGTTTGATATATTCGCCGCCTTTGGCCACTACTTTTACCGCTTTACCATTTACCAATACTGATGCGTTGCTGCACCATGCCGGTACACGCAAATAAACCGGGAAACTATTTTTAGCAAAGGTGATCACCTTCATATCAATAGTGGCATCAAAAGGATACTTGGTAGTGGTAAGTATCTTCACCAAACCACCCGAACCTACTTTGGCGGTAACTTCGCCCTCGCTGTACAATTGCGCGGCTATCCCGTTATCGGGGGTAGCCATCCAGGTATTTTCGGCATAGTATACCCAGCCTGCCGCATGGTTATGCTGGCAGCAGCGGCTGCTGAAAGGGTTCATGGTTAAAAACGGACCGCTGTTATCAATACCCGGCGAATGGTTTTTGCTATCGCTGATCACCATATTGGGCGCTGTTAAGTAACGCAGGGCCTTATAATCAGGCGTAAATGCTGCCGGGAAGGTATTGAATGCTACATCCTCGCAGTTATCGGCCCAAAAACTATCGCCTGTTGATTGTAGCAGGAACTGGTCTGATGTCATTTGCTCAACCAGTCCGCAGGTTTCAACGGCCTGTCTTGGGTCATCGTAACCTTTACGTGCATTTTCATCGGCACCAAACATACCACCGGGTACCTGTCCGTAAATCTCGCGGATGAGTTTAAAGTTATCATAAGTGGCTTTCAGATCGGCAGGGTTGTTACTTTGCTGATAATAAGTTGCCGGTTCGCGGAAACATTCGGCCACATTAACGTTATGCCAGTTAGGCAGGTTATTGGTTTGTCGCCAGTCGGCAGTGTTTTTATCCAGCTTGGTGGCTAAATCAAGCAGCCATTTATCGCCGGTACGATTGTACAGCCAGTAAACGCTTACTATGTTGTCGCCACCGCGGCTCTTCTCCCAGTAATCTTCCAGCAATTTATCATCGGGGATGCTTAACTGCCATTTGAAGTACTTGGTCATCATGGTAAGCACCCGTGGATCTTTAGCGTATTCGTAGTATGATTGCAGGCACCACAGCATCGGCATGTTGGTCCACAAGTCGCGCTTGCCTTCACCCTTCTCCACCAGCGGACCGAAATCGCCATTTTCGCGCTGGTTATTGATGGCCGCATCTATCCAAACCTTGGTATCGGCCAGCATCTTGGGGTCTTTCAGCATATAAGCGATATCGCCATAACCTTTCAACCAATAAGGCAGTTCTTCCCATCCGTACTTGCCTTTACCATCCTTGTTTAGCCAGGCATTGTCGGTTTTTGACAGCCAGATACTGATCTCGCCCAAATTGCCGGTCAATCCGTCGCGCTGTAGTTCCAGCTGTTTTTTTAGCCAGCCGCCCGGTTTAAATGCCGTTAAAGGCAGCTTTATAAAAGGCTGCGGCTTAAGCGGCGCCTTGTTACTTACGTAATAACTGTTTATTGATGATACATCGGTTTGCTTAACAGCCGTTGCCGTTTGGGCGTAGCTGCTGTTGTAAACGTTTGCACCTAAAACAGCAAGACATAAAGCAAATGCTTTATGTCCTGAAGAAAGTATATCTCTCATACTTTAGTATATTGGTTTTACTTTTTGGTAGCTAATTTATCTTTAAGCACTTTCATATAATAACCACCCACCACACTACGTGCCTGGAAACCTACCATTCTACCATCGGTAGTTTCGTGCCAGTCGCTCAGCGGTACGCGCGACGGGGTTTTTATGGCGTAATTGTACATTGGTTCGGCAAAGGCTAAAAAGTCGGCCTGGTTACCGGTAAAGCTGGCAGTCCACAATATCCAGTCAGATTTTGTATAGGTTTTGCGGCTATCCAACGGCAAACCAAATTCACCCAGTTTGCTTTTGTACCATTTAATTTCGGCATCATACACATCCTGCGGAAACAGGTTCAGGTGTAATACCTTATCCCAAACCATGTTATATTTTTGGCTCCAGGTGCCTTTGTTATCAAAAGTAAGGGCGTAGTGATCGCCATCTTTTGCCAGTTGAATCCAACGGCCTACCATATCTTTGGCAATGATCCTGTATTTTTCGGCAATGCGTTTTTCACCTACCTGCTCGGCAAGGTCGGCATAACAGGCAATACCTACAATGGCCTTAACCGATAAATTGGCATTACGCGCAAGGTGACCGGCAAAGTCATCAGTACAAAGTTGTGTTTTAGGGTCGAAACCTTCTTCAACCAGGTAGTTAACCCAGGTGCTCAAGGTTTTCCAATGTTTGCGGGCGTAGTTGGCATTGCCTTCGGCTTTAGCAATAGCATCGGTAAGGATGATCATATTACCCGATTCTTCAACAGGCATATCCTCGCCATAGGTTTGACCGTTAGCTAACGGATATGTACCTAAATCGTGTGCTGCAAATGGTTTAGGGAACTTGCCGCTTTCACTGTAGTAGAATATACCATTCAGCATGCCTTTCAACAGATCCGGATTGTATACCAAAAACATTGGGGCCGATGGGTAAGTTACGTCAACTGTGTTAATTGAACCGTTGCTGAAGTTCTCTTTCGACAGGAACAGGATATCGCCCTGCGGACTTCTCACCAAACCATGGGCAGAAATAGCCTGACGGTAAGCCAATACGCAAAGCGCGGCATATTTTTCGCCGCCTGCTTTTAAAGCAGTAGCATAAATACTCTTATCAACCGCGTTACATTTTTGAATGATGCCTTTATATTCGGCAGCGGCTTTGGTTAACTGGCCTTCAATGGTTTCTTTACCCGAGTTGTTCCACCATGGCCTTAAGTTGGTTTTGAAGTATTGAACAGCAAAGATCTCGTCGTAACCTAACTCCACAAATTTTTCAACCGCGGTAGCACCAACCTTATTGAAAGGGATAATGGTATTCAGTGCCAGTTTATGGCCTTTCGCGTCGCCTAATGCCATGCTCTTGTCGGTAAAGGCAGCGGCCGCGTTTCTTTCGTACGATACAAATTGGGTAGCACCTGCCGACTTTGGAGCGGCAACATACATGTAACCCCAGTCGATACGCAAGTCGTCTCCACGTTTTTGCAATAAAGGCTGCTCAACCGAACCCGCTTTTAAAACATCAAGCGCGGCGGTAGCATATTTAGTAGCCTTAACCTCTTGCGATGGCTTGTTCACAGCAACATCGGTAGAAGCGCTAAAGTATACTTTTACATTGTGTGTAGCTTTATCATTCGCTTTTACCTTGTAAGTAATGTACGATACCGGCCTCGACAGGATGGTAAGATCGCTCATCAGCAACGGAGAAGTAAAGGTTACGCCTAAATCAACCTTACCGGCTTTAAAGCTATAAACGGTTTGCGTAGCGGTAACTTCAACATTGGTTTGTTTGGCTACTTCAATTTGAGTAGCCGGTTTAATTTTGTCTGATAAACCAAAATCAAGAGCGGCGCCACCGGCAGTATTCAATATATGTATGGCCAGTACGTTTTCTCCAACTTTAAGCTTGCTTTTAGCGGAGCTATTCAGAGGAACCCAATCATAATCAGAGTTCCAGTGATCTTTATCCAATACTTTTTCGCCGTTGATGAATACTTCAATGTTATCATCATACCATAGCTTTAATACCAGTTGGTTAATATCGGTATTGCTCAGGTTAAAGGTTCGGCGCACCCAAAGGCTTTTGCTTTTCCAAAGTGTTTTGGCGGTAGCCTTGTCATCAGTAAAAGGGGCAGCGCCGGTTTTCCAGGCCGATGCATCGTATTCGGGAGCGCACCAGTCGTCGCCCGGTTTAGTTTCGGTATATTTTACGGTATAGGCTTTTTCGTCAGATGCTGCTAAAACAGTTTTGTAACTAACAGGCTCGGCACCCAAAAAACGGTAGGTTTTACCGTCAACATTTATCAGGCCTAATAATGACTGATCGGTACCTGTCCAGTGTTTGGTTGATGAACCGGTGAGCAGATCAGTAGTTGACCATATACTAAAATACGGGTTATGCGTTATCAGCGGATAAGCGGGGGCTTTTCTTTCCTGAGCATTGGTAGTACCCGCTAAGAATAAGGCTGTTAAAAGGCTAAAGGCCTTCCTTACAAATGTTTTTGGTTTGTTCATAAATCTGGGTTAACTGTTTACTTAATTAGGCCATCGAAAGAATAACTGTCTAATTGGCATTTAAAAGTATTACTTATATTGGTTAATTCCAAACCTAATAAAAATTCCGAAGCAAAAATAGTCCATCTTGTTTTACAACCAACTGTTAGTCAGCTAAAACAATTAAGTAACATTTTATTATAAATGGAGTATCCTATCAATCAGCGCATAAAATAATCCAGCAAACAGCAGCCCAAAAGCAGCTGTTTAAACACTATTTTTTCTTCTTCGGATCGAAAATCGCTACCGCTACGCGCGAGTCGGCGCAGCCATAATACAGAAACCATTTTTGCTTGTAATATGCCAAACCTTCAATAAATACGGTACCTGCCGGGTACTGCCCGCTCTTTTCAAAAGAAGCCTCGGGAATAAGAAAAGGCTTATCTAAACGAGACAGCATTTGGGTAGGATCGGTAGCCGAAAACAGCACCTGCCCGGCGCAATAAGCATTAGGCGTATATTCAGGATCGCCATTTTTGCTGTCGCTTTTACCATTGTATAGCAGCACAATACCCTTTTCAGTTAACACCGCCGGCGGACCGCATTCGGTAAGCTGGCTATCAAAATAACCTTTACGCGGGGTGATCAGCTTCTTTAATGAGCCATCTTCATTGACAACGGGAGTCCAGTTCACCAAATCGGTTGAGGTAGCGGCAAATACCGCGTTTTCGCCCCAGTACATAAAATACTTGCCGTTTATTTTAGCGATCACCTGCTTGCCGTTAACCAGCCTGGTTACAATAGATGCCGATTTGGTAGCCATGTTAAAAAACTTACCATCATAAGCCTTCCGAAAAACAGGGCCATACTTTGTCCAGTTCAACAGATCTTTAGAAGTAGCCGCCCCGAGGCGCGGGGTTTTACCGTTCCATTGAGTGTATAATATTACATAAGTGCCATCGGCAGTAACGGCAACACGTGGGTCTTCGCAGCCGCCTTTCCATTCAAACTCCTTTTGGCTATCTTCTCCCGGAAACAACACCGGTGTTTTTGAGCGTTTCATGGTGATACCATCAGTACTCGAAGCCAGGCCGATGCGTGAGGTACGCATCCCTATCCCCTCGCCCGAATGATCTTCGGCACGGTACAGCACATAGATCTTTCCATCTTTTACGGTAGCCGCCGGGTTAAAGGTATCGCTTGGTTCCCATTGGGCTATCTTCTTTTGCATGGGGTCGTTAAAAACCGAATTGGTGTCGGGGTTGATCACCGGGTTTACCCCCTCGGGCCGTACAAAAGGGCCTAATGCCCAGACAGGTAAATCAGTTTGGGCCTGCTGTGCCAGTAACTGGCTGCCGGCCAACAAAAACGCGCATAACGATAAACAGGCTTTGTTAAGTACTTTCATGTATTATCAGGTATTTGGTTGGTTTAAATTAAGTTTAAAAACTATTGGCTCCCAAATATAGTTAACCGATTTAGCAAAAACCAAATAAAAAAGCCGGCAATTACGCCGGCTCTCAATTGTATAAATTTTAGGGTTAGATACTATTTTACAGGCTCAATACGTGCAACGTAACCGCCATCTTCAACCATACTAATGGTAACGGCTTCGCCCGATTTAATTTCCTTTACGATCTTTTTAAAGTCCATTGCCTGAAAATCAGCATTTACACCGTCTTTAATCAGGGTGATCTTGTAGGTTACGCCCTTTTTCAGGAAGTCGGTATTGATGGTGATATCGCGTTTTTTATTGTTGGTCATGGCACCTACAAACCATTTTTCACCTTTTCTTTTAGCTACCGCAATGTATTCGCCTACGGATGCATCAAGTACTTTGGTATCATCCCAGGTAACGGGTACGCTGGTGATAAACTCGGTAGCCTCGGGCTCTTTGTTATAGTTGAAAGGGTTATCGGCAAGCATCTGGAAACCACTGGTAAATACCACGTACAAAGCCAGCTGATGTGCCCTTGTGCCCACGCTCATTACGTTGTGCCAATTAGCACGGTAATCTTTAGGGTGACCGGAACGCATAGCACCCGGCGTATAATCCATAGGGCCTACCGTGTTACGCAGGAAAGGCAGGAACACGTTATTATTAGGCGTAGCGAAACCGCCGCCTATGTTTTGCTCCATACCTACCACGCCCTCGTACGACAGTACGTTTGGATAAGCGACCTCTAAACCCGCAGGTTTAAACGCGCCGTGAAAATCAACCAGGATATGGTGCTTGGCAGCTTCTTTGGCTACACGGGTATAGTAGTTTACCATCCATTGGTCGTTACGCTCCATAAAATCGATCTTAACACCGGCTATGCCCCATTTCTCCAGCGTTTCAAACACGTTGAAGTTATTCTCAACCGCCAGCCAGGTAAACCATAAAACTATCTTTACATTTTTTTGCTTACCGTAAGCAATCAGTTCCTGCAAGTTGATGGTAGGGTTTGGCTCGAACGGGTTAAGCGTTGTTTTAGCCCAGCCCTCATCCATCAATATATACGGGATGCCGTTTTTTGAAGCGAAATCGATATAATATTTATAGGTATCCTGGTTATAGCCCGATTTAAAATCGACCCCGTACACATAAGCATTATGCCACCACTCCCAAGTAACCTGGCCCGGTTTAATCCATTGGGTATCTTTTAACTGGTTAGGGGTTGATAGGTTGTACACCATTTCGGTTTCTACCAGTTGCTTATCCTTATCGGTGATCACCAAAAAGCGCCATGGAAAACTGCGGGTACCATTGGTTTTAGCAATGTAAGACGCTTCTTTAACCAATTTCACGCTCCTGTCGCCATCCGGACCGAACTCAATCGGATTTTTAGGAAAAATGGCATCCATCGATTTATCGCCGGTAGCTTTTAAAAGCAGGCAAGGATAATCGTACAGATCGGCTTCGGACAGCATTATCTTGTACTTTTTGTTATCAAACAAAATAGGCAATACGCTCATGTTGCTTTTATTAACCTTACCCAGGTCTTTTTTAGCGTAAAGCAGTTCGTAAGAGGTTTTGAAGTTATCGGTTTCGAGGTATGATGCCTCTACATTATCAACAAAATTAAAATGCGCGTCTTCGTCGTTAACGATGATCGAATCTTTTTTGCCGGTGATAAAGCGGTAAGCGATACCATCGTTATACGCGCGAAATTCCACGCTGAAATTGTTCTTAAAATCGAGCCTTAACAGGTTGTAATTGTTAATTACCGTGCTGCTTTTAAAGGGCACTACCGGGTGCGAAGTGGTGTTAACCGTTGAAAACGACTTTTTGATCAGTTTAGGATCGGCACCCAGCTTTTGCTTATCCAGGTTAAGTTGCAGGTACGAATCGCTTAACAGCGCATCGCCGTTAAAGGTAACCGAATAGGTAATGCGGTTTTTAAGATCAACCGATACCTTTATCTTTTTATCGGGCGATAAAAGGTCGATCGGTGCGCTGATCAGTTTTAAACCTGCTGTTAAAAGCAGGCCGGTAATTAACAGTTTTCTTTTCATTGTTATTGTGAGCTTTCAGTTTTAGTGCTATTTGGCGCTTCCCCAGCCCTTGGCAGGTTTTGGCCCCATTGTAAGTTCAAGGTAGCCGCCATCTGTTACCTGGCTAAATTCGAGGTAGCATTTGTTGTAAGGCTTGCCGTTTAGCCTCGCGCTTTGTATGTAAACATTTTTGGCCGAATTATTACGGGCCGCTATGGTGAACGTTTTGCCTTTGGCATAAGCAGGATCTAACCTGAATACCACCTTATCAAACGACGGGCTGGTAATTTCCTGCCTTGGGTCACCAGGACATATCGGGTGGATACCGCTGGCTGCAAGTATATACCATGCCGACATTTGCCCAACATCTTCATTACCTATCAATCCCTCTACCGAGTTTTTGTAAGAACGACGGGCAACCTCACGCGTCCATTTTTGGGTTAACCACGGCGCGCCCAGTTTATTAAACAGGAAAGGCACATGATGCACAGGCTCGTTAGCGTGGTTGTAATAGGCATTCCACATCATGTTTTCGGGTGTTTTGATGAACATGCTGTCCAGATCGGCAATTACCTTGGCATTACCGCCCATTAATTTAACCATACCCGGTACATCCTGTGGTACAAACCAGCCTTGCTGATAAGGGTTGCTTTCCATACAGCCATACCATTCTTTCAAACGACCCTCGACAGGCCATGGCTCCCAGCTGCCATCTTTCAGCTTAGGGCGAAACCAGTGTTTTTCCGGATCGAATATGTTTTTGTAGGCTTCGCCTTTTTGTTTGTATTTGGCATAATCGGCTGTTTTGTTGAGGCCTTTAGCCAGCTGCGCTACGCACCAATCGTTATAGGCATACTCCAGCGTTTTAGCAATGCCGTTATCAACATAGTAATAGCCTGCATCGCCATTACCAAATTTATCCATGGTACTAACCGATAGCTTGTAAGCCTCGGGCACATTAAAATTGCGGATATTTTTGGCGTAGGCATCCGCAATAACGGATATGGCCGGGTTACCCAGCATGCAACCGCTATAGGCGTTTAAAAACTCCCAGCGTTCCAGGTAATCTTCCTTTTTTTCGCCCGCCAGGGTAACCAGCGAGTTCACCATATCATTCACCAGCGATGGGTTGATAATGGTTTGCAAAGGCATTTGGCTGCGGAAAACATCCCATCCGCTAAAAATAGTGCGTTTATTAAATGCTGATGACTGGTGTACTTTGTTATCCCCGCCGGTATAGTTACCATCCACATCGCTCACAATACGAGGATCTATCATGGTATGGTATAGGGCTGTATAAAAAACCGTACGCTGATCTTTAGTGCCACCGGTAAGGCTTACTTTTGATAGCGCGGTGTTCCATAAAGCGCGTGCCTTTTGGCGTACGCCGTCAAAATCCCAGGCGGGTATTTCGGCTTGCAGGTTTTTTTTCGCACCCTCTATGCTTACCAGCGAGATCCCGCTTTTTATCAGCACCTGCTCGTTAGCCGTTGTGGCAAAGCCGGTATAAAAGCCTAAGTGCTTACCTTCTTTTTCGCTTACGTTTGGTAATACCTGGGCATTGGCAATGGCCTGCTGGTATTTATCGCTGGTAACATCTTCCAGTTTGCGTTTCCAATCGTCGGGGATGTTGGCGCTCCATACGCCGTAGCTTTTTAATGGCTTGCTGAATTGGGCGTAAAAGTATACGGTATAATCGCCCTTACCGTCGCCATTGCCCCAGCCGCCGCCATCGGGTGTGCACTTCATCCAGCCTTGTATAGTATGGTTATCCACCACCTTTACATATTGCAAAGTGGAAGTGCCGCCTACCCTGCGGGCCAGGTCTATCTGAATACGCGAATCGTCATTTTTAGGGAAGGTAAAACGCAGTATGCCGCTATGCGGGGCTGCCGTCATTTCGGCCTTTACATTGTATTTATCCAGCTTTACCGAATAATACCCGGCGCTTGCTGCTTCGCTCGTTTTAGTATATGTTGAACGATAGCCTAATTCGGGATGATCTAACTTACCCGAAAAGGTATTGAGCTTGCCCGTGGTGGGCATCACCTGGAAATTACCTAAGTCGCCGTACCAACCGATACCGCTCATTTGTGTAAAGGCAAAGCCCTCGATACTGGTATGTTCGTAGCTATAACCGGGACCATTATCGCCGCCGGTAATGGTATTGGGGCTTACCTGTACCATGCCATAAGGCACCGTAGCACCCGGAAAGGTTTTGCCAAGCCCATGGTATACACCCGCGGCATCAACGCTGGTGGTAGCGCCAATAAAAGGGTTCACATAATCGGCCGGGGTTTGCGCTTTTATAGCACTTACCTGGCAAGCAGCTGCAAGTAATAGAATAAGGTACTTCTTCATCATTTTGGTTAGGGTGCAGAATTTAATTGTTTACTGATGTATTTAATTTTCATTTACATCACCTTATAAATATTAAAATCAGGCAGCACTTATTATCCGTTTTTAGCGGGTACATCATCCGTTAATTTCCCTGCTATTTTGGCAAAGTGGCTCTTGCAGCGGTTAAACAGGTATTTAACGTATAATTGGTAATTGTTTTTGCAACTGTCAATTATACATAAAATTTATAATTGAACAACTAAAATATTAAAAAACACGGCAATTAACCCATGCTAATTAGTTTTAGCAGCAAGCATCACCTTTTAACCTGTCAAATACTTGTATATACATTAACGCGCCAATCGATTGTTATTTATTGGTGAAATAAACCGTTAAAATAACTATTAAACCATCAGCACGCGCGGCTTATCATTTTACCATTTTGGCCATTGCATATTGTATTTTGGCATGGCAGGTTAATTAATTACCTGCCATTTTTTTATGATGTAGCGGGTGTTTTTAAATTTCCCACTACGTGTTACCGCGCCTTTGCCATTGTTCCATAACAGGTTTACGGTATTGTAATTACCCTTTTCATAGTTAAAGGTTAATCCGTCATCCTCAAATAAAGTGGCAGCGGTGGCATTGCCGTATACGTAGCAGGTGATCTCGAATTTGGTATTGGCCGCTACATGTTCTACAGGTTTGGCCAGTGGTAAAATAGTGCCCTCTTTTATAAAGATGGGTAATTGGGTAAGACTTGGTTTTATGGTGTAGTGCTTACCGCCTTCGTATTTTTGGTTGGTATTATAATCGTACCAGGTACCGGCAGGCAGGTATACTTTTCGTTCGTCCTGCTTTTCGGTTAGTGGGGCAGCCAGTATACAGTCGCCTATCATGTACTCGTCGGACAGGTTAAAGGTGTTTTTATCCTGCGGATAATCCATCACCAAAGCCCTGAATGGCGGGATGCCCTTTAGCCTGTAATCGGCAAAGGCATTGTACAGATAAGGCACCAAACTCATGCGGAAGTTGAGCAGCGTGCGTACATCGGCCTCTATCTCCTTCGCGTTATCCATCAACTCATTTTTATTATTCTTTTCTTTATTGATTTGCAACCACGGCGGATTTTGCAGGTACCAAGAGTTATACAGGGTTTGGGCCGATAGCACCGCTGTTTGACTGCGGCGCATAAAATCTTTTATCGTATTCGACTCCCGCACCTCGGGCGACCAGATCATCCCCGAAAAACCCGAATTAAGGATCATGCGGATATATTCATCATGCTCGTAAGTATCGCTATACAAAGCAGCCGGGTACGATGACGCGAAAGCGTTCGACGCGCGTACATCCAGATAAGTACGCTGGTTCATTTCTTTATAAATATTGTAAATGGCCTTTTGATATACCACGCCAAAAACCTGGTGCATTTGCTCGCCATCAATACCCGACGGAAATTGGCTCAACTCGGGGAAACTCCAGGTAGCATTACCGAAAGCGATATTGGAGTTGTCGCACTCATCCATTTTAAAGCCGGAAATACCTTCGTCAACAAACGTTTTTTTATGGTAAGCAGCGAAGATGTTACTGGCGGCGGTATCGGCAAAATCGGGCACAAGGCCGTTCCATACCAGGTAATTGCCCGCTTTGTTCTTTAACGGTTCATACAATGGCGAACTCGGCGATACAAAGGCATGTTCCCACAGGTTAACACGGAAACCCTTGGCTTTCATAGTATCGATAAAGCCTTGCGGAGATGGGAAGAAATCTTTATTCCACACGTAAGAACATGAGTAAGAAGCGGTTTGCCAACGTGGCTCAATACCCAGCACATCGCAAGGGATATGGTTAACGCGGAAATAGTCGGCCATTTTATTTACCTGGTTCTGCGTAAAATCGGCCTTGACTCGATACTTTACTCCCAGGCCCCAAATGGCAGGCAAAGCCCCGCCGCCCGAAAACAGGTTGTAACGCTGTATCACGCTCTTTACATCCGGCCCTTCAAATACAAATACCTCAATGCCTTTAGCGCCGGGGATATCTACCGTTACATTACCGGCCGCCGCATTATCATTCTTATACAATTCCTCTACCGAATTACCGCCCTTGCCATCGGCTTTTGTATTGGCTTTATTTTTCAGCTTATCGGTAGTGCCGCAATAAAAAGTGGTATAGCGGGATGTATTTATTAAAATACCATAGCCTTTGTTTGATACGTAAAAAGTGGTTGGCCCGTGGGTATAGCCCAAATCGTTTAGCGGGTTATCATTCACGATAGGGCGTTTCCTTAATCCACGCTGGTTAAAAGAGCCTATCTGTAACCCGAAACCGTATAGCTGTTCGCTATCATCCAGCGGAATTTCAACCACTACTCCCCGCTCATTAATATTGATCCGGATATCGCTGATGTTAAACGGCAGTTTCCCCGCAGGCAGTTTATCCAGCGCGGTGGTCATCGGCTTTTCAGTACAAAAACTGTAAGGGGTAAATTTATCGGCCGTGCCGGACGTTATCTTTTTTACGCCTGTAGCCAAATCCACCGTTTGACTAAAAGCATTTATTTGCAAGGCAATAAAAAGAATGAGCGTAAAGATTTTCTTCATAAAAAATAGGTAATGGTAAACGCGGAGGTCGGTGCACAATTTGCAGCAACCAAAATTGGGTACAAGATATATTTTTTTCGGGTTATTTATTATGTTGTGGGTTGTATGTTGTGAGTTGTGGGGAGTTTGTTAGGTGAAGAAGAGTACAGGGTATGGTCGGTGTTGTGAGTGAGAAAGCGGGAGGCTGTGCGATTCCCTCCCTTGGGAGGGCGTAGGGAGGGGTTTCATCGTTAAGTTTTTCAATTAAATGCAGCATAAACACCTCCCTGCCACTACAGTTCCCAACCCACCCCTCCTCAAGGAGGGATTGAAAAAAAGCGTTACGAACAGCCTATATAATATTATGCTGATTGCCCCTGAAATGGGCAATCTTAATCTGGAACATTTCGGCCATTTTGGCGGCGCGCCATTTGGCTTCGGTGGCTTTGTCGCCGGTAAAAAGTTCGTCGATGGTTTGGTTAAACAGTTGCAGCCATTCGGCAAAGTGGGTATGGTCTACCGGTAACTGCGCATGCGGCGGAAACGGGCGACCGAAATAAGTGTATTCTTCCAGCAATACGGTTTGCCAAAATTTGTACATTTTTTCGAGGTGTTCGGGCCAACGGTCTTGTATGCGTTCGTTAAAAACAGGCGCAAGCAAGGCATCCTTTTGCACCTTATTGTAAAAGGTATCAACCAGCAGCTTTATATCATCAAGCGTAAGTATGTCGTTGGCCTCTGGCATCAGTATTATTGTATCAGCGTACAAAGCTAACAGCGTATATGGTTAATACTTAAAAATTAAACAATTATTACATGTTACTGTCAGAAGCTGTTTTAAAACACAAACCCTACACCGTCATTGCGCGGAGGTACGACAAAGCAATCTCTACGCATGCAAATCGTGCCTGCATAGTTCGCGATTGCTTCGTTCCTCGCAATGACACGATTTTTAGTTGAGTTTATAATAGATTGAACAGTATTATTTAAACAATATGCAGGTGATAAGTATTTATATAGTATGAAAGAAATGCCTGTCACAGTAAAACGCTCAATTGAATTACTCGGCCTGTTTTTGGTAGGAGCAGTTATCGTTATTGGTCAAACCATACTAATGCCTTTGCTGATGGCTTTTTTTGTGAGCCTGATGCTGCTGCCCATCTTCCGCTTTTTCCGGCGGATCAATTTCCCGGAGGCCTTGGCCATCTTTCTGCCTATACTGGGGCTTACCGTATTTGCGGGCTTGATTGTTTGGCTCTTTTCATCGCAGATAGGTTCGCTGGTGAATGATTTTCCGCAGATTAAACAGAACATAAGCAAGCACCTTGGCGCGCTTAGTAAGTGGATCAACGAAAGTTTCAATTTTTCGCCCGATGAGCAGTTGCGCTTCATCAGCGAACAAAGCAACAAGCTTTTCAATTCGGCGGGCAGTATCATCAGCGGGGCTGCCGGTTCGGTTACCGGGGTACTGCTTTTCTTTGGTTTGCTGCCCATCTACATCTACCTGATACTGATGTATAAAAACCTGTTTGTTAAGTTTGTTTTTATGTGGTTTGACCCCAAACAACATAACCAGGTAGAAGAGGCCATGCGCGAAACCGAAGGTATCATCAAAAGTTACCTCATAGGTTTGCTCATTCAAATTACGTACATCACCGTTTTGTTAGGTGGTATCCTGTTCCTGTTCGGTATAAAGCATGCATTGCTGATCGGCATCATATTCGCTTTTTTAAACCTCATCCCTTACTTGGGAGCGCTCATCGGTAACATTTTGGGCGTGCTTATCACGCTTTCCTCTTCCGAGGATATTTTTGATATTATTATCGTACTGGCGGCCATATCGGTAGTGCAGTTTTTAGATAATAACATACTGATGCCGCGCATTGTGGGTTCAAAGGTAAAAATAAACGCCCTTACAGCTATAGTAGGCATTATTATAGCCGGTACAATGGCAGGAATATCGGCCATGTTTTTGGCCTTGCCTGTGATAGCGGTGCTGAAGATCGTATTCGACAGATCGGAACAGTTTAAACAATGGGGTGTGTTATTGGGCGATGAACGCCCGGAGAAAAGCCCGATGAATTTCCCGGCCTTTAGGCGGAAGTCAAAAGATGTGGAGACGATAAAGTAGATCGAAAATTTAACCACAAAGTACACAGAGGTTTGCACGGAGTTACACAGAGATTTTGGGTAGGTTTGAATGGCTGTCAGCCTGTTTATCGCATTTAAAACACTGTCATGCCGAGGAACGAAGCATCTATTAATCAACTGATAAGAATATTGCGTAATAGATTCTTCACTCTGAATGACAGTGGAAGCAAAATAAGCAAGCCTCTATTCCTCTATTACCTCCAGTACCAGTTTACTCCAGCCCTTATGCCCGGCGTTGCGGAGTTCTTTCTTTTTGCTTTCCATCAGCTTTTTGATGCGCGAACTGTAGGCCCAGCAGGTACTTTGGCGAATCTCTACAATTTCGGAGAGCTTGTGCGACGAGATCTTTCCTTTGGTAGAGTACATCAAAAAGATCATGTAAAATGCCTTGTTGATAGGAATCCGCGTGTTTTGCAGAATAGTATAGGCGATAACCGATTCTTCGTACCCGCATTTTGAACAGCGCCTGCTGTATGGCAAGTGCCCGCCGCTATAATGGGTGTGCGTGCATTTACGGCAATGGTAACCGTTCTCCCATTTCAAGTCCGAAAGGAACTTGAAGCAGGTTTCCCTGTCGGGATAAATGCGGCTGAACTCTTCAAAATCTACCTCGGCCGACATTACCCTGTCGTGCGTTACCTTTTCAATATTGGTATGCAGGGTAATGTTATCATTCTCTAATAACACATTGATGCGCGATATTTCTTCGGCTTGTTCTTTCAGCAGCAGGTTTACCGATTTCAGTTCGTCGTTCTGCTGGGCAATCACCTCCGATTTTTCTATCAGTTCCCTGGTACGCTCCCTAACCTGCTCTTCCAACTGGCGGTTGATGTTATCCTTCAGTTCCTCATTTTGCTTCATCTGCCTGATGATACGGCGCTGCACATAATCTTTCTTTTTCTTCAATGCCCTCACCTTTTCACCTATCGCGAAGGAGATAAAGAGCATCTCCATAATAAAACAAAAACTTAAACTATAATGTGTAACCGGCCCAAAAGGTAACCAGGGCACATCAAACGCGATGAGGATCTTGATAATAAAGCCGACAAACAAAAAGCTGTAGCCCACCACAAAGAAACGCGCCGGCCAGTAGCCTTTGCTCATTACATAAAAACCTGCATAACAAGCCAGTAGCAGCGGCACTATCTCAACAATTTTATAATTGAACCAGTTTCTGTCAACCGTTAAGCATACTATAAAAAAGATAGTGCGCAAACCTATTACCGCCCATATCAGCTTGTTCAGCTTTGGCGCGCGGGCTTTAATATGCAGCAGGCTTTGGGTAAACCGCATGCCAAAAACGCTGGCAAAAAACAGGGCTACACCATACGCGTACTGGTTCCATATTGGCGAATCAGTCCACAGGTATTGGTAGGCGATACCATCGGTACACATTTCGTAGAAACCTATACTTAGGTTGTACATTACGTAATACAGGTACTGCTTTTGCTTTATGGCGAAAAACATCATCAGGTTATACAACCCGAAAACCATCAGCATACCATAAAAGCTACCGAAAAAGAAGTACTCATCCAGCGCGTAATGCACAAACCAACCCACCGAACGCAGCGCTATAATAACGTTCACCTGCTGGTGCGACCGCACACGTATGTAATACACATGCTGCCCCCTAACGTTACCATCAATATTGAGCGTAAAGTTTTTATGGCGATACAACCGCTGCGAAAACGGGTAAGCGGCACCAAAAACGGCTATTTTGTACCGGTTATTATTATCGGGCGTGTAAGTGGTAATACTATCGATGGTTTGATCCATAAACTCCAGCAGCCAGTTCTTTTTTGATGCCGTATGATCAATCACTATACGATACCAGTAAGTAGCCGCCGGACTTAAAGCCTTCGGGGTATAAATACTGCTCGATTTAAACTTGGAGGTGTAAGCGGCGCTCCTAACCTGCTCAAAACTAAGCGTGTTGGTAGTATCTTTAAAGCTCTCAATTTCGGCGTAGGCAAATATATGCTGATTGATATCATCATTTAATGGAACGGCCTTTTGCGCCAAAGCGCTCAAGGCCATACCTACAAAACACACAATAACGGCTAACCGCTTTATGAAGGTTTTCAGCATACTCACACAGATCTTTTAAACGTTTTTTACGCCCAATTGGCAGGGCATTCAGGTTTATTTATAAGCTCGCAATATACTATATTTCTTAAATTCTATCCGTCACTACTGCTCCCACAGGTGTTGGTAAGATGTTTTTATGTCATTTCGAACGAGGAACGAGGAGAAATCTTCTTCACTATATAAGTAGCAGACTTTTAGAGCGAAGAAAATCTCTCCCTACGGTCGAGATGACATTGGTTTTTTCCCAGCACCTGTGGCTACTGCCCAGCTACCATGCCCAATGCTTCAATGTAGCCTTTGTTGGGTTTGGTATTCACAAACTTACTGTTCTCCAACACCTTAAATAATATCTCTTTAAGTGCCTTACGGTCTTCGGGGGTAGCCTTGCGGATATCCTCAAAGGTTTGGCGCGGCTTTTCGGTGTATTCCAGTATTTTGGCATAACCGGCAGGTTCATCAAACGTACGGAAACCACGCAGGTTATCCATTTTTTTGTATGGCCAGTAATGCCAGCCAATATTGTTTTTCTCCAGTACTATCCTAAAATCGCGCACCCACTCGTCGGTATTTTCGCCGGTTTCGCCTACGTAGATAGGCACGTTATATTTATTACGGAAGTCGATATAATCCTGTATCACGGCAACGGTGGCATCCGTCCAGTACTTATGGAAGGTGTATACCAGTTTATCATCAAACGGGGTACCGAATGGTTTAAAGTTGCTATCCCACTGCGCGCCGCCTAAAAATATCAGGTGGTTTTTATCAACCGAACGCACAGCGGCGGTAATTTCCTTGTATAATGGCTCCAGGTGCGGGTTAAAATAATCTGCTTTAAAGTAATGGGCTATGGGCTCGTTCAGCAGATCATAACCCAAAATGATCGGTTCATTTTTGTAATGCTTCGCGATGTCTTTCCAGATCCGCATGGTAAGCAACTGGCTCGGCCTGCTCTCAAACAGGAAGGGATAGCCATAGCCATCATCAATATTATCGCCGGTTTGGCCGCCCGGTGCGCAGTGCATATCCAGTATCACGTACAGGTTCTCTTTTTTACACCAGCCAATCACTTTATCCAGCAGCTTGATACCGCGGGTCGAGTCGTTAGCGCCCATGTAATCTTCATTGGTGAACAGCTTGTAATTGAACGGGATACGAATAGAATTAATACCCGTAGTTTTAAGATAATGGATATCGGCTTCGGTAATGTAGGTATCCAAAAACTGCTTCCAAAAAATCTTCATATCATCAGGACCGATGATCTCCGAAAATGCCTGGTTGATCAGCTTGGGCGAGTTAATACCCTTGAGCTTAAACATATAACCTTCGGGCACCAGCCAGTTACCTAAGTTGGTACCTTTAATTAAAAAAGGCTTGTTATCTGTGCCGATGATCTCTTTTCCCTTAGCGCTTATAAATTTATTTTGCGCAAGCAGAGGCATTGAAAATAAGGCCGTTAGCAAAAACAGCCCCGATAATTTCTTCTTCATAATTTAGATCGGTTTGTAGACCTTTAATATGTTAATTTTTACTTAAATTTTTACTACTTTTTAAATAAGCCAAAACTTTTTCTGTTTGATCGGGATATACCGCTATCCGGTGCGTGCGTACCATGTACGGATTGGTTTTGCCGGCGCCTGCCGTTTCTACCGCTATAATGTTTGACGAACGCTCGGGCATGTGGCAATCAATACAATTATTTTTTATAGCCGGGCCAATCTTATCGGCCATTTTGCAAAAGTTGTGGCCTGCATCACTGTGGCAGCTCATACATTTCTTTGAGTCGAGGGATAGATTCGCTTCCTCGTTCACATGCGTATTATGGCAGGTAGCGCAATCCATTTTACTCTTTATAAAGCATTGGCTTAGCGCAAGCAATTGGCTTTGGTTACCATGCACATCAAGCAGCGTATTATCATTACGGTTTACCTCGAAATCGGGTTCCACAAAATTGGCCAGCTTATCGCCGGGTTTAAAGTTGAAGGTGGTGGTAATAATCATGTTCTTATTACCCGAATGGCAAACCGCGCACATGTCAATTCTTTGTCCGCGGGTAAGTTCGGCATAGCGGGCAATGTACTTGGGTTTCTTCTCCTCCGGAAAATCCGTATGAAAATTAACATGGTTTGCCGCAGGGCCATGGCAGCGTTCGCAATCAACCCCGTTGATCAGCGATGCCTTATCAAACTCTACCGTTTGGCTCAGGCTTTGCGTTTCGGCAGGCAGTTCTTTTATGTACGACGCATGGCACTCAAAACAACGCTTGCCGATAATACGGGTAAAGTTAACCTGTGTAGTATCATACCCCGGACTATTGGCCCAGCCATGCAATTTGCTGAAGTACGATACCGGCAACTGGTATATCTGGTTGTTTTTCCAGTACAAATAGGTTTCGGCCTTAACCCCGCCAAACGTAATATCAAAGCGCTGCTCATCGGTCTTTTTACCATCGGTATAGCCTACCTGGTATAAGCCCCCGGCGCGTTTTTCCATCACTACCTTGCTATGCGCGTTAAACACAAAGGTGTTATTGCGGGCAAAGTCGCCGTGGGTAGTTGTTGCTTCGGCCTCGCGCGTACTTTTAAAATGAGCGGTATGTAAATAATTAGTGTATACATCTTTGTGGCAGCGTATGCAGGTTGCCGAGCCTGCATACAACTCCCCCCGTGGATCATCTTTTTTATTAAGTTTATCGCATTGAGAAAATATCAGGACGAGCGGTACCAGGAATATTGAACACAACAATAATATTCTTTTGCGCTTCATCGTGATAAGTATAATGCTTAAATAGTATTTAAAAACTCGTCATCGCGAGGCACGAAGCAATGCCTTAGCCCCGCAATGATATCCGTTTATTTCAAAAACAGGTTATAATGGTTTATACCATAATAATACGATTATTGTACCACAAGTGTTGTTATAGAGTGAGGTAAACTTTTTGTTTTTGCAGCATTACCGGCAATCCATAAGTTATAAGGCAATTCATCATCGCTTAGGTTAAGCACCACTACCACCAGCTTGTTATCTTTATTGATAAAGGCCGTAGTTTGCAGTTTATCGCGGTTTGATGAACTGATGATGCGCTTAGCACCCGGTTTTACAAACTTTGAGAAGTGGCCTATGTAATAATATGAGTTCATGTAAGTGATCTCGTTGGTTTTAACATTGGCATGCACCGGGGCATAGCAAAAGTTACCCACGTGGTTTGGTCCGCCGGTTTCATCTAAAAAGATGTTCCAGTCTGTCCAGGCTACTACACCGTTGTTAAAATCGTTCACCATTGATTTTCCATACAGTTCGCCCCATTGCCACTCATTAATTTTTTCGAGATTAAAGCGTTCGCTGCAGCCTTCGGTAAAAATGAGGTTCTTATCAGGGAAGGCTTCCTTTACACGTTTTACGTTCTCAAACACATCATGCACATACCAGTGGAAACCGGTTCCCCATACATATTTGGCTGCTGCGGGATCTTCCAGTACGGTACTGGCACGCTGATAGATCAAATCGCGGTTATGATCCCAAATGATCAGTTTTTTATCGGCCAGGCCTTGTTTGTGCAGCGTTGGGCCTAAAAAGTACTTTACAAAATCGCGCTCTTCTTCGGCAGTGTACATGCACGATTCCCAGGTTTGCTTGGCCATTGGTTCGTTTTGTACCGATAAACCCCAGATAGGGATGCCCAGCGCCTGGTAGGTTTTGATGAACTTCACGTACATGTTAGCCCACGACTGACGATATTGAGCTTTCAGCTTTCCGCCGTGCAACATATCGTTATTATCCTTCATAAAAGCAGGTGGGCTCCACGGACTAACATACATGGTTAACTTGCCACCTGCAGCCGCTATAGCTTCTTTTATAAAAGGGATACGGTATTTTTTATCGTGCTCAACATTAAAGGTTTTCAGCGCGCCGTCGCCTTCTTTAACGTAGGCATAGCTATCGCTCGAAAAATCGCAGCTTTGGATATTGGTACGGGCCAGTGTATAGCCTATCCCCTTTTGAGGATCGTAAAAATCCTGCAATAGCTGTTTCTGCTTATCCTTGGGCAGCTTGTAAAATGTTTCGGCAGAAGCATCTGTAAGCGCGGCGCCTACTCCCAAAAAGGTTTGGAATGTTTTTGACGGATCAACAAAGATGCAGGCTTCGGTTTCAAAAGGCTGGCCGTGTTTGGCAAACTTCAGCGTTTCGGTTTGCGACAGGCGATAGTCGGTATTTTTGGCTGTGGTATACACCTTTACCGTTTTGGCCCCTGACGAAAAGCTGCTGTTTTTTACCGCCGACTGCGCCCCGGCCTGCTGCCACACCTGCTGCGAGCATAACAGCATTATAGCGAACTTATAGATCTTTTGCATATAATATATTTATAAATTGTGCTTGGATTAATTACCATACATAAGTTGCCACCGCTCCCGAAAAGAGCGTGGTTGAAACCATTTTACCTTTAAACTTTATATTGAATGTTGTAGTAGCATTGTTGCTATTGAGTACAATGAGAGCCTTTTTGCCATCGGGCGTTTTAAAGGCTACGTTTTGCAAATTGTTTACAATGTTTGAGGCGATGCGTACCGAACCCGGCCTTACAAACTTGGCGGCATGGGCTATAATATAGTACGATACGTTACGCGCTACCGATGCACCAACCGTAATAGCGCCCTGGCAGGTACCACAGCCCCCTGTGGTATGTGGTTTAAATTGCGGATCAGATGCCAAATTCCACTCGATAACGTTGCGGCTCCAGTTGCGGGTAGCGCCCACAATGAGGTTGCTCACATGCCATGAAAGGTCGCTGCCAAAGTTGCCATCGCCAAAGGTGGCCTGCTCGGTGAAATACACATTTTTGGTTGGCGCGGCATTATGTACCGAATTTAGCGTGCTGATATTACCCGCGTACAGGTGAAACGCCGAACCATCAATGTAAGCAGCCGCGTCGGCATCCTTTAAAATATCGGTAGCGTATTCGGGGTGATCGAGGTTATGATCGTAAATAATGATCTTGGTATTGATATTGGCGGCCTTAAACGCCGGACCAAGGTTGTTCTTGATAAACTTACCCTGATCTGCCGAAAGCATCAGCATACTTGGGTTATTGTAAGCATTCAACGGTTCGTTTTGCGGGGTAATGGCATCAATAGTTATCCCTTCGGCCTTCATGGCTTGTATATATTTTACAAAATATTTGGCAAAGGCGCCAAAATACTCGGGTTTTAAACTACCACCGTAAAAACTTTTGTTATCCTTCATCCAAGTTGGGGCGCTCCATGGACATGCCAGTATTTTAATATTAGGGTTAACAGCCAAAATGCTTTTGATCACCGGGATAAGATCTTTCTTTTCCATATCTATGGTAAACTCCTTCATATCCTCGTCGGTAGTTCTCAGCACCGGTTCATCATAGGAGAACGGAGCCGCGCTCAGGTCTGAAGCGCCCAATGTAAGCCTGATATAGCTGATACCGATGTTATTGGTATCAGTAGCGAAAAGTTCTTTAATGAGCGCGTCCTTTTGGGCCGATGGCAAACTGTTGATCAGCGATGCGCTGCCACCCGTTAACGCGAAACCGAAGCCATCAATACTTTGGTAGGTTTGCGTAGTATCAACCTCAATGGTTGGGTTTTGGTTGGTAGCCGTACTGAACAGCAAACTCACATTCTGTTTTTTAAACAGTACCGATTGATCAGCATTGGTAAGCCACATGGCCACATCGGTTTTTGCAGGCGTAACCGGTGGGGGTACCACGGGCGGAACAACCGGTGGAGGCGTAACCGTTCCGGATGATTTTTTGCCGCAGCCTGCCGTTATGCCAAGTGCCAGTATTATTAAAGCGGTAAACGTATAATCAGTAATCTTTTTCATCTTATCTTTCTGTATTGATCAATCAACTAATTCAAAATCACTCTTCAGGCGTACATCGTCGCTCGCGCTGCCTATCATCAGTTCAAACTTGCCCGGCTCTGTTGTCCACACCATTTTTGAGTTATAAAAGGATAGCTTATCCTTCCCTATCACGAAGCTGATAGTTACCGATTCGCCCGGTTTCAGCATCACTTTCTTAAAATCTTTCAGCTCTTTTACAGGGCGTACCGCGCTGGCTACTACATCGTGCAGGTACAATTGGGCTACTTCTTCGCCGGCGTATTTGCCGGTATTGGTTAGGGTGAAGGTGGCAGTCAGCGTCTCTGTATTTTTAAGTTTGGTTTTAGATAATTTAAGATCGCTGTACTTAAAAGTGGTATAACTCAACCCATAACCAAATGCAAAACGCGGACTGTTAGGCAAATCAAGGTAGGCCGATTTATAGATGATATCCTTATCATTCACAGATGGCCTGCCGGTACTTTTTTGCGCGTAGAATACCGGGATCTGCCCTTCCGATCTCGGGAAGCTGATAGGCAATTTCCCTGCGGGGTTGTAATCGCCGAATAAAACATCGGCGATGGCATTACCGGCTTCGCTGCCCAGCCACCAGGTATATAATATGGCGGGCACGTTATCGGCAGTCGAGTTAAATATCAGCGGACGACCGCCCATTACCAGTACCACAACAGGCTTGCCGGTAGCTTGTATGGCTTTCACCAATTCTTCCTGCACACCGGGGATGTGGATGTTCGACCTGCTTTTGGCCTCGCCACTCATATCACCTGCTTCGCCAATGGCCATAATTACCACATCGGCATCTTTAGCCGCTTTTACGGCTTCATCAAACCCGGCACGGCTGCTATCCTGAATAGCACAGCCCCGGGCATATAATAGTTTTGTGTTGTTTCCTAACTTGTGCTGGATACCATCGTATAATGATACCAGGTCGTTTTCGTCGGCACCGGCCCAGTCTATCGACCAAAAACCTTTCATATCTTTTTTAGATTTCGCCAGCGGGCCAATCACCGCGATGCTTTTCACATTTTTTGACAGCGGTAATAATTGCTTATCGTTTTTTAAGAGTACAATGCTCTTCTCTGCCACTTCTTTAGCGGCTTGTTTATTCTCTGCCGAATTAAGCACCGACTTTTCGCGCTCCTCGTTACTAAAGCGGTACGGATCGTCGAATAAGCCTAATTCAAATTTCTTTCTTAATATCCGGCTTACGGCATCATCAATCAGCTTTACCGATACCTTGCCATCCTTCACTAATTGTTGCAGGTTACCGATGTAGGCACGGCTTTCCATATCCATATCGCTTCCCGCGGTAATGGCGGCATTGGCAGCATCATAACTATCCTTTACATAGCCGTGGGCTATCATTTCACCTATTGATCCCCAATCGCTCACTACAAAACCTGTAAACCCCCATTTACCTTTCAAAATATCGCGTTGCAGGTAACTGTTTCCCGTTGCCGGGATGCCGTTCAAATCGTTAAAAGAGTTCATGAACGTGGCCGCGCCCGCATCAACAGCGGCTTTAAACGGCGGCAGGTATACCTCCCACAGCAAGCGGTCGCTCATGTCAACCGAATTATAATCGCGCCCGGCTATAGCGGCACCGTAGGCCGCGAAGTGTTTGGCGCAGGCCATTATAGCATCCAGGTCGCCAAGGCTTTTGCCCTGAAAGCCGTGTACCCGTGCTTTTGCGATCAGCGAACCCAGGTATGGGTCTTCACCGGCGCCTTCCATCACCCTGCCCCAGCGTGGGTCGCGGGCAATATCAACCATGGGCGCAAACGTCCAGTGCAGGCCCGATGCCGCCGCTTCTTTGGCAGCTATTCTTGCAGATAGTTCAATAGCGCCTAAATCCCAACTCGCGGCCTCTGCCAGCGGAACCGGGAACGTTACACGATAGCCATGTATCACATCCTGCCCAAACAGCAGCGGAATTTTCAACCGCGATTGCATGGCCGCTTCCTGTATCTGGCGGGTATCTTTAGCGCCGCGTACATTCAGCATAGAGCCTACCTTACCCTGCTTTATTTGCTCCAGCTTGTTATTATTTTTGCTCACCGGCCCGGTAGCGTCATTATCACCGGTATATTGGTTCAGCTGCCCTATCTTTTCTTCCAGTGTCATTTTCGCCAGCAGGGTTTTCACCTTAACATCAACATTATCCGGCTGTTTTTTAGCAGATTGGGCCATAGCTCCGCCGTTATTTATAAGCAAAGCAATAGCAGCAGTTAAAAGGGTCGGCTTTAACTTCATATAAAAATCAAGTAATTAGATATCAGAAAAACGGGTCAAAAATGGCTTGCGAAGCCTGTTCAAATTATTGAGGTATCATTTTGTAAAAATGCACATAGTCAACCTGCATAGCGGCCGGAAAAACGGTATCATCCACTCCCTTTATACCACCCCAGTTACCGCCAACGGCTATGTTAAGCAACAGGTGAAACTTTTGATCGAACGGCCATAAAGACGAACCCTTACCTGTGTTGATATAAGTAAATACCAGGTCATCATCATAATACCCGCGTACGGCATAAGGTGTCCAGTCAACACGGTAGTTATGAAAATCGGTCATGGCGGTTTCGATCATTTTGGTGCTGGTTTTTGAGTTACCGCCGTTGTTTACTTCGGTATGGGTACTAAAGTGTACCGCATTAGGATCGTAACCCACATGCTCCATAATATCAATTTCGCCGCTTTTTGGCCATGCGCCATACACGTATCCATCGGGCAGCATCCATATTGCAGGCCATGTACCACGCCCCGAAGGCAATTTGGCACGAACCTCAACCCTGCCGTAAAGCAGGCTATGCTCAAATTTTGATACCATGCGCGATGAAGTATACCCCATACCCGCCATAGTTTCTTTTTTGGCTGTAATGGTTAACATGCCGTTTTTCACCTCGGCATTATTGGTGGTGTTGGTATAATATTGCAGTTCGTTATTACCCCAGCCGCTGCCACCGGTATCATACATCCAGTTATCGGCCAGTGGTAAACCGGTATTATCAAACTCATCGGCAAATGATGGTGTGGTTTCAAACTTCCAGCCTTTATCTTCGGGCGGTTTCACCGTTACGGGTACATAGGGCGTAGCGTCCTTTTTTTTGCCGCCGCAAGCTACCAGCATCAAGCCCGTAAAAGCACACATCAACAGGCCTGTATTCATTTTCATAAGTTTTGCTTTATAGGGTTATTTAATAACCCTGCCGACTATGCCGGCAGGGTATTGCAGGGGTTAAATTAATAGCCTGGGTTTTGTTTAAGTTTGGTATTGTTCAATTCTCTTAACGGAATTGGCAATAACTCGTGAGTACCGGTTTTAAAACCATCTGCACCCAATACGGCTGCTGCCTGCCCTGTGCGTACCAGGTCAAACCAACGGTGACCTTCAGTAGCCAACTCTAAACGGCGCTCTTTGTAAATATTATCCAATGTAGCAGGCACGCTGGCTAAACCAACACGGGCACGTACCGCATCAAGCAAATCTTTAGCACGACCGGCATCAGAACCCGCTTTAATAAGGGCTTCAGCCTCCATTAAGTAAGTATCAGCTAAACGAATCTCAATATAATCGTTAGGATAGTTTAGTTCGGTGGTACCTGTACCGGCTTTATATTTAATAAGCGGTGCAAATTTCACCATAAAATAACCTGTGTTTTGGTAGCTGTGTTCATAACTTGAACTACTTGCGGCTGTTAAGCTATCCATATTAACTACGGTATAACCATAACGCGGGTCGTTAGTTGCTTTAAACGCATCAACCAAACTTTTTGTAACCGGGTTAAAGCCCCAGCCCTGCATAAATACCGGGCCATTGTATGAACGTGCGCCGATCATTTGGGTATATACGTTTGATTTGAATGAACCCCAGTTATTCCAGCTATAGCTTTGTGAACCGGTATGCGCAATTTCAAAAATAGCTTCGGTATTAAATTTATGATCAGGACTGAAGATATCTCCAAACTTGGCTAACAATTTATTGCCGAATGGCCCTGTACCACCGGGTGTACCGTTAACCAGTTTAAATTGAGCGGCAGCAGCAGCCCATTTTTCCTGGTACAATAATACTTTACCCAATAATGCAGTAGCAGCAGCTTTAGTAGCACGACCATTCTCTGCTCCCGATACAGTTGCAGGAAGATCAGGAATTGCGGCATTCAGATCAGCCTCAACAAGCGTATAAATTTCTGCAGGTGCTACTTGTGGTTGATTGTAAGCTTCTTTAGGATCAATTGGCGTGGTAAATAGAGGGATATTTTTAAATAATCTTACCAAATCAAAATAATAATGCGCCCTTAAAAATTTGGCTTCAGCAGTGTAACGTGCTTTTGTAGCATCATCCAGTCCGGGTACAGCCGGCAATTTGGATAAAATAATATTTGCACGGCTAACACCTTTAAAATCAAGTCCCCAATATTCCCCTTGCGGCCCTTGCGCGGCCGATAATGTATAGTTATTCCAAACCTGCCAGGTGGTCATATCCGTTGAGCTACCACCACCGGTAACACAATCGTCAGAGGCTGAATTAAGTGGGCCCAACACTCCCGAATAAGTATTGTCGATGCCCCCGGTTTCAGTTGATAATGGCTCATAAGCCGCTACTAAACCTGCAAATGCCTCGGCAGGAGTTGAATAATAATTTACTTCCAATGTTTGACCTGCGGGTTGCAGTTCCAAAAACGATTTTTTACAGCTGGCAAACAACGCCACACCCAGCAACATGGTTGCCGCGCCGTAACTGATGTATTTTCTTTTCATTTTTTATGGTAATTAATTGTTTACAAAGTGATATCTAAGCCCAACAGGAACGAGCGCGACTGAGGATAGATACTCCTGTCGATACCGCCCTGAATTTCAGGATCGAAACCATCATACTTTGTGATCGTAGCTAAGTTGTTGCTGCTTACATACACCCTCAACCTGTTCACATCTAACTTACGCAGCACTGTAGCTGGTAAAGAATAACCTATCTGCGCGGTTTTTATGCGGAAGTACGCGCCGCTTTGCAGGTTAAAGTTTGATGGATAAGAAAAATTATGGTTGGGGTCAGCAACTGATAAACGTGGATAATTACTATTTGAATTTTGTGGGGTCCAGGCATTAAGAGCCGATCTTTGATAGTTGGCATCGCCAATATCTAAACGGCGGTAACCCTGATAAAGCATGTTACCCCAAACACCTTGTCCGAATATTTTCAGGTCAAAGCCTTTGTAGGTACCGCCAACGTTAAAGCCGTAGGTCCAGCTTGGCAATTGGCTGCCTAAAAACTGGCGGTCATCTTCACCTATCTTACCATCGCCATTGGTATCCTGCCATTTGAAATCGCCTGGTTTCGCATCGGGTTGTATTTTAGTTCCGTTAAATGTGTAAGCATCAATTTCAGCTTGTGATTTAAATGTGCCTAACTCTCTAAAACCATAAAATGATGTTACAGGCTGGCCAACTTGTGTACGATAGAGGGCATAATTGGTTGCCTGGAAATTACCCTGATCCATAAACTTGGTTAAACCTAAATAGGTAACCTTATTTTTGTTGTAAGATAAATTACCGCTAAAGCTCATATTCACCTCTCCAAACTTCCTGTTGTAACCCAACTCCACCTCAATACCCTTATTTTCAAGGTCACCTACGTTTGCACGGTATGCTTCATTGAAACCAGCGTAAGCAGGCAGGTCAACATTTTGAATCATGCCCTTGGTTAACTTACGGTATAAATCAACACTAAGATTTAAGCTATTAAACAATACCGCGTCAAAACCAATATCAGAGGTACGAACTGACTCCCACTTTAAATCAGCATTTGCAGGTGCTTTTGGCGAGTTACCAATAACTAATTGGTCTTGGCCAAACACGTAGTTAGCACCACCGACAACAACTGATGTGTAGTAGAATGGCCCTAATGATTGCTCGTTACCCACAGCACCATAAGAAGCACGGATTTTTAAACTGTTTAGGAATATATCCTGCGGAAAGAAATTTTCTTTGTTTACAACCCAGCCTACTGATACCGAAGGGAACACACCGTAAACGTTGTTTGAACCGAAGCGTGATGAACCATCGCGACGGACGATACCGGTGAACAGGTATTTCTCTTTATAATCATAAGTTGCACGAGCAAATAATGAGCTTACTGTATATGGTTGGTCTTCGTTTGAATTAGCAATACGTTGTGCATTTGGCAAATCAAAATTAAATGACAATTGCTGATAAGAGGTTATCGGCAGGTTATTGTATTGTGCACCTACGCCAACAGCACTTTGCGATTGCGCGCTGGTACCAACCAATACGCTAAAGTTGTGGTCGCCTATTGAACGAGTATAACTTGCAGTATTATCCCAGTTCCAGGTAACGTTGCGGTTGGTAGCCCTGTAAGCGTTAGGATTGTTTTTGTTATTTACAAGTGTATTCAGAAAATATAAAGGTGAAAACGACTGGCTGCCATAAAATGACTGCTTACCACCTATCTGCGTACGGATTTTTAAACCAGCTATTGGTGAAATTTCGGCAAAGGCATTACCCAAAGCATTGTGCGACCAGCCGTAGTTACCTAACTGGGTTTGAACAAATGCAACCGGATTGGTTAATTCGTTACGTACCAGTTGCGATAAACCGTAAGGACGGCCCTGCGGATCTCGGATCAGGAAATTAAGGTTATTTTGATAATCCGGAACGTTAGGAATATCGCCTGTTACCACTACTGGTGTAAGCGGATCAAGGTTCAATGCCGAACTTAACGGACCACCAAACTCACTGTTGGTATTAACACCACCCTGGCTACGGGTATAAGCGTACTGGAAGTTTTCGCCTACGGTAAGCCATTTTACTTTTGTGCTGCTGTTTACCGTAAAGTTATAGCGTTTGTAGTTTGATATTTCGGGGAAGATAATACCTTGTTGGTTTAAATAACCAAATGAAGTATAGTAGTTCGATTTATCGTTACCGCCTTGTACAGATAATGAATGGCTTTGAATTTTAGCGTTATCACCGAAGATCTGATCTTGCCAGTTGGTACCTACACCAGCATTGGCCGGGGTTGGGTGAAATGCATCGTGTCCGTCAAAATACCTTGGATCGGTTGTAGCTACGCCATCATTAGTTAATGCCTGGTTACGTAGGGTTGCATACTCAGATGCATTAGCCATATCAATCTTTTTAACCACATTTTGTATACCGATATAACCGTTATAGCTAATTGACGATGCCCCAAGTTTACCCTTTTTAGTAGTAACCAATATAACACCGGCTGATGCGCGTGAACCGTAAATGGCCGCCGATGCGTCTTTAAGCACTTCTACAGATTCGATATCATTAGGGTTGATATTTTCTAAGCCACCGTTAAGGCCGATAACACCATCAATAACATATAACGGTTCGCTATTGTTGATTGAAGTGATACCACGCACCCGTATGGTAGCGGTAGAACCCGGCGAACCCGAGCTTTGTGTAGCCACAACGCCCGAAGTGCGGCCTTTGAGCACATCGGTAATGTTAACCACCTGCTGATCTTGAAAATCTTTTGATTTAACACTTGATATGGCGCCGGTTACAACGCTTTTCTTTTGCGTACCGTAACCAATTACCACTACTTCTTCAAGTTTTTTCACATCATCGCTCATGTTGATGTTGATGGTAGATTGGCCGCCAATCCTAACTTCCTGGTTAGCGTAGCCTATAAATGAAAATACAAGTGTACCACTTGAAGGAGCTGTTATGCTGTAGTTACCGTTTACATCGGTTTGGGTACCTGATGGTGAGCCTTTAACCACTACCGATACGCCGGGCAGCGGCTGCGCGTTCTGATCAACCACTTTACCTTTTACGGTTAGGTCCTGGGCAAAGGCGGCTGAGAATCCTGCCAACAGCAGGAAGATAAATAAAGTAATTTTTTTTCTCATGGATAATAAAGTTTAATAATTGTGTATTGGGTGTTGCGGAAATTGGTTGGGTTCCGTTTTTAAGATTTTGGCCAATATTTAGCCATAGGAAATTAAATAGAAGTAAAACTTATACGTCATAGTTAATTGGTTAAGTAAGCAATAATTGGTTATGCAAAAAGGCTTATACGAGGATGTATTTGGCCTTGTTTGTGAATCAAAGGTATCAAAGTAAAAAACATAAAAACAAATATTTTTTTCATAAATATCTGATTTTTAGTTACTTAACTTAATTTTGAAACGCTTAGATAACAAAATAAAAATTGATAATATGCCTAATTATCAGCACTAAACGTGGTTTTTAGTTAGTAAATAAATTAAAAAGTGATACGCTTTGTTCCATATACATTTTTAACATATTTTTTTAAGAAAAAATGCCCTCACAGCCTCAAAACGGCGATTAGTGTCAACTCAACAAGTATTATTTTAACGCTTTTTTTAAAGTTTTTCGGGAGGATAGCGTATTAAATTGCCCCAAAACAAAAAGCCCTGCTGATTTTTAATCAGCAGGGCTTAATAATCAATTACTTATATTTTATTTAGTCTTTATGTTTAATGGATACAGTGATATCCCTACTTAAAGCTATTTATACAGGTTATTAACCTAATAGTTGAGGTTTAGCCTGGTAGGTTTCCCATAACAGCTCTCCAAACAGGGTATTTGCCCATGCAAACCATTTACGGGTAAACTTGGTCGGGTCGTTTTTATGGAATGATTCGTGCATAAAACCGGTATTACCATGCGTTTTCTTTAACACCTGGATACAGGTTCTGATCTCTTCATCATCGTTACTGGTTATAGCACGCATAATAATGCTCATTGGCCAAATCATATCTTTACCAATGTGCGGACCGCCAATACCTTCAGCCGCTGTGCCTTTAAAGAAGAAAGGGTTATTGGTTGATAACAGCATTTTACGGGTATTTTGATATACCGGATCGGTATTCTTTAAAGCGCCCAAATATGGCAGCGATAGTAAGCTTGGTACGTTAGCGTCATCCATCAGGTTATAGCTGCCGAAACCGTTTACTTCATAGGCATAGATCTTACCGTAATCAGGGTGATCAATTACCGCGTGTTTTTGCAGGGCTGCATCTACCTCTGTTGCAAGCGCTGTAAGCTCACCGGCCAGCGCGTCATCCTTAAGTATTTGGGTCGACATTTCTGCCGCTTGTTTCAGGCTGATCACCGCGAAGAAATTCGACGGGATAAGGTATGAATAGATGGTAGCATCATCACTCGGCCTGAACGATGAGCAGATCAAACCAACAGGCTTAACCGGGTAACCGTAACCATTCATTGGTACGCCATCAGTAGCCCAGGCGGTTTTACGCTGAAAAGAGTATGGCCCGTCGTTATCTTTACGTTGCTGCTCTTTAAAAGTTTTTAGTATAGTTTGAATAGCTTTTTTCCACTCGCCATCAAAAGGTTTTACATCGCCGGTTAATTTCCAGTAATTGTAAGCTAAACGTATAGGGTAGCAAAGCGAGTCTATTTCCCATTTGCGTTCGTGCAAACCGGGTTTCATATCGGTAACGTCATCTTTCCACTCACCTACCTTTGCAGGATCATCGTAAAAAGCGTTAGCATAAGGATCCCTTAAAATATTAACCACCTGGCGGTTTACAATACCTGCAATCAGTTGCTGCAAGGCAGCGTCTTTTTTAATCATGCTCAGGTACGGCCAAACCTGCGCGCTGCTATCGCGCAGCCACATAGCATCAATATCGCCGGTAATTACATAAGTATCCGGGCGGTTATTTTTTAGTTTGTAGGTAACAGTGGTATCTAAGGTATTAGGAAAGCAGTTTTCAAACAACCAGCCCAGCTCTTTGTCTTTAACTTTTGCTTTAAACTCTTTAATAGCTGCCTCAACGGCTTTGCTGGTAAAATTTCTTGAAGCTGCAGCAGTACGTACAACAGGGTACTCTAACACCCCGGCTTTTACTGGGAACTTGCTAACAAAAACCCCGGCCCCCAGCAATGCAGTACTTGCAATAAATTTTCTTCTTTCCATTGTAAAGTATGTTTTATGTATAATTAGTGTCGAAAGATAATGAGAATAAATAAAATGCCCCTCAAAAAGGGGCATTTTATTAAAATAATTTAGCAGGGCTTAAAGCCATTTACTTTTAGCGAATATCAATACGCTAAAACCGCGAATATGCCGGGTTATAAATCTTCGCCTTACAATTGAATTAAGGCATTTAAAGCATATATGAACTCCGCTTACCTGTGTTTCTTGTTTTGAGCTTTTACTAAATCTGCTAAATATTTACTATTATCAACACTATATCTTACTTAAACATACTTGTTGTAGAATCCGCTTGTCCAATTTTTTGCTTGCTGATATTAGCGTTTGCTAAATCGAACAGTGCACTTTCTTTACAAATACAAATGTCTATTTAACGCCCCACTGTTTGTTAGGCTTTGGCCCCATTACAAGCACCAGTTCGCCGCCGTTCATTAGTTGCTCGTGGCTGAACCATGGCGTATCCAGCGTTTTACCGTTCATGGTGGCGCTTTGTATGTATTTGTTGGTTACCGAGCAGTTTTTGGCTACCATTTTAAATTGCTTGCCGTTGGTAAGGTCGATAGTTACCTGCTCAAACAGCGGACTGCCTATGGTATACACCGGCGTGCCTGGTGTTACCGGGTAAAAGCCCATTGATGAGAATACCACGAAGGCCGTCATACCGCCGCCGTCTTCATCACCGGGGATACCGAAGATGTTATCTTTATACCATACATCAAGCAGGAAACGGATGCGTTTTTGAGTTTTCCACGGTGCGCCTACGTAGTTATACAGGTACGGAATATGGAAGCTTGGCTCGTTACCCATAGAGTACTGCCCTACTATACCCGTAACATCCGGAAATTTAGCCTGGAACTCGTACTTGCTGCGACCAAGGCCTTCGCGGAACAATAGGTCTAAACGGGCCTCAAATTTATCTTTACCGCCCATCAGGCCAACAAGGCCGGGAATATCCTGCTGTACCTGCCACATGTAGGTCCAGCCGTTATTTTCGTCGTAATAATCACGACCGCCCATACCGCCATCAAACTTAGGGTCAATGTCGATCCAATTACCCTTTTCGTCCTTAGGTAAAAAGAACATTTCTTTGCTGTTCCAAAGATTTTTGTAGTTCAAAGCCCGTTTGCTGAAGGTTTCAAAGTCGGCGGTTTTACCCAACTTTTTGGCGAACTGCGCCAGTGCCCAATCGTCATAACTATGGCCCAAAGTAATAGCCACCGCCTGGCGTTTTTCCCATGAGTGCACTTCGGGATGAGTTTCTTTTTCGCCCGGATGCAGGGCCGGGAAATATCCGTTTTTGTAATAAAAATCTTCCAGTGTGCCTTTAGGGCCGTTTTGCCATGGTAACATGGTGGCTTGGTTAGCGTTTTTCAGCATACCCTCATAAGCTTTATTGGCATCGAAATTTTTGAGGCCTTTATTAAGCGCATCGGTAAATACCACGGTCGAGTGGAAACCGTTCATACAGGCATGATCGCCAAACACCACCGGGAAGGTTGGCATCCAGCCGCTTTGCTCGTACATGTTCACGAACGAGTTCAGTATATCTTCTTCCTGCTTAGGGTTCAATATGGTTCGTAGCGGATGGTGTGCTAAATAGGTATCCCACATCCAGTCGTCAACCAAAAACGGGCGCTTAGTATCGTGCACCTTTTTATCGTAACCGCTGTAATATTTACCATCTTCGGTTATATCAACAGGGCGCTCGTAGCAACGGTATAACGCCGAGTAAAAGCTGCGTTTTTGCGCTTCGGTACCGCCATCAACCTTTATCTGGCCTATTACCTTATCCCAGGCATTTTCGCCGGAGGTTTTAAGCTGGCCGAATGTGGTGCCGGTTAATTCGTTATCGTAGTTCTTTTTAGCTTGTTCGGCACTTACAAAAGATACCGCGTACCTGAATTCGATATTTTTTGACGCCGCGTTAGGGAAGCTGATATATGCGCGGGCACGTTTGCCTGAAACCTCACTACCTGCCGATACCTGGTTGTTTGATACAATACCGAATGTGCCCTTCTCGCTGAACACACCATACATGTAGATCTTTATATCATCGTGATAGGTTTCAACAGCGGTAAGCTCTTTGTCCGAGATCATTTTCCACTGCGCTTGTCCGTCGTTATAGGTATCGAACAAAATACTTTTTGTGGCGCTCGCCGGGAACTCGAAATTGTAGATACCCACCTTTTTGCCCGGCGCATACTGTACCGTAATATCATCATCAACCAAATAAGTTGAGTAATACCACGGGCGAAGCACTTCCAGATCGTGATCATACGTCATCCTGGCGCGGTAGCTGCCTGCGCTTACTTCTTTAACCGATGGTTTGATAGAAAAGGCTTCACCCAAACGGTGCGATACAATCAGCAGCGGGAAGCTGGAGATCTGATCGTCCAGGTAATCTTTACGTATCGGGAACATCCGCATCATTTGATTGGGAAGCTGTACCGTAGGGCGGGTAGGTTCCAGCAGCTGGCCTACGTTACCTATACGCGTATCAACGTATTTTAAATTCCCTTTCCCATCGTTGTTCTCCTGTGCCCGCGCTGTTATTACGCCGCAGCTGATGAGCATGCATAGTACGGCCGCTTTAATGGCCATTTTGTTTTTTATCATATTTCCTCTATAAATCTGTCTTTTTATAAAATGCTTTTAGTGGGCACAATATACTATTTCTGTACAACCCGCTATGCCATGTAGGCGCCGTTAATTAAACGTTTTATCAGCTATGCTTATCTTATTGCGCTACCAGCGTATAAACAGCTCCTTTTTGTGTAGGCATGTCATAAACCAGGGTGTTTTGTATGCCGGTAGGTTTTAAGTTTGCCTTCGGCGAAATGATAGGCTTTGCTACCTCATCTGTTTGGTAAAAAACATTGGTATTGGCACCAGTAGCATTTTTCAATGTACCGTTAGCGGCCAATTTAATGGCATTAGGCACTCGTAAGCGGCAGTTACCACCCAAGGTAGATTTTATGCTGATGCTTGCTACCTTGCCATCCTTCCATTGCAGGTTTACAATTTCATAACCACCGCGTGCCCTTAAACCGCTGATGCTGCCGTTTTTCCATACATCGGGCAGGGCGGGTAATAACTGTAAAGTACCATCATGGCTTTGCATCAGCATTTCGGCAATACCGGCTACGCATCCGAAGTTGCCATCTATCTGAAACGGCGGATGCGCGTCGAACAAGTTATTATAGGTACCGCCGCCACCGGCGTTTACGCCCAGTGGGGTAAGCTGTTTCCTGATAAGTTCATAGGCGTGGTTACCATCCTGAAAGCGTGCCCAAAAGTTTACCTTCCAGCCCATGCTCCAACCGGTTGATACATCGCCGCGGTAAATGAGTGAAGTACGGGCGGCATCAAACAGTTCAGGCGTTTGAAAAGGCGAAATTTGCTTGCCCGGATACAAACCGAACAAGTGTGATACATGGCGGTGTTGATCTTTCGGATCGTCCAGGTCACCCAGCCATTCCTGCAACTGGCTGTGTTGCCCAATTTGCATCGGCGGCAAGCGTTTACGGGC
Source organism: Mucilaginibacter gynuensis (assembly GCF_039541195.1). NCBI lineage: Bacteria > Pseudomonadati > Bacteroidota > Sphingobacteriia > Sphingobacteriales > Sphingobacteriaceae > Mucilaginibacter > Mucilaginibacter gynuensis. The sequence continues at coordinate 534,577 of NZ_BAABFT010000003.1, read as the reverse complement.
AGCTTTCAGCTTTTCAACAAATGCCTTATCATTCCCCAATGCTTCGGCTGCCCTGATGGTATTTGATAACAGGTCGAACACGATTTGGTTATCCATAGTAGCACCATAGGTGAGCGACGAACCTTCGTGCGATTTTGGTGAATTTTCTGGCGAGATTCCCGGCGAAACTACCAGCCATTTATGGGTAGGCTCTTCAATCAGGAAATCTAAAAAGAACTCCGACGCGCCTTTCAGCGCGGGGTACACTGTGGCCAAATATTTTTTATCGCCGCTGTACAGGTATTTCTCCCAAACGTGCTGACTCAACCATGCCCCGCCCATTGGCCACATGGCATAAAATATATTATCAACCGGGCCGGTAATACGCCACAGGTCGGTATTGTGGTGCGCCAGCCAGCCTTTGGCACCGTACATTACTTCGGCGGTTTTATGCCCCGTTACCGATAGGTCTCTCACCATGCTCAGCAAAGGCTCGTGCAGTTCGGTAAGGTTGGTGTTTTCGGCAGGCCAGTAGTTCATTTCGGTATTGATGTTGATGGTATACTTGCTATCCCATGGCGGGTCCATCCTGTCGTTCCAGATACCTTGCAGATTGGCTGGTTGCCCGCCCGGTTGCGAGGCAGAAATAAGCAGGTATCGGCCGAAGGCGAAATATAATGACACCAATTGAGGATCGTCGCCCTGCGCAAACTCTTTCAGGCGCACATCGGTAGGCTTTTTAATAGCATCCGTAATCCCCAGATCAAGCTTTACACGGTTAAAATATTTTTGATAGGCCGCTTTATGAGCCGTTAACAAACCCGCGTAAGGTATTTTTAAAGCCGCTTGCAGGTACGCCGAAGCACGTTGCGCCGCATTAGCGCTCACATCATGGTAATTAACAAAGTTGGTAGCGATGGAGATGTACACCGTTGCCGATGTAGCTCCTTTTATATTGAAGCTGGTATCTGAATGGGTAACCTCACCGCCTTCGGTTTTAATTTTCACCAGCGATACAAAGTTAACCTGTCCTTTTACCCCTTCATGGTCGGGCGTGGTGCCAGATAGTTCCAATTCGTTTTGGATGTTCACCTTAATGGTAGTTTTTTGAGGCGATAGCATATACGCGCTAAAGTTGAGCGCGGCGGCCTTGCTTGCCGTAAGCCTAACCGCAATTACCTGTCCCGGTACCGACGCGAATACCTCGCGCTGAAATTTCACACCGTTAACCGTGTATGATGTACGGGCTATGGCATCTTCGAGGTTAAGTTCGCGATAGTAATTTTCTAGTTGTGCATGGCCGGGGAAATCAAGATAGAGGTTACCTACCGGCATGTACATCATTCCGTTATTCTCTTTGGCTTGTATGGTTTTTTCGGCCAGGCGCTGGGCATCTTTGTAATGGCCTTCAAACAGCAGCTTGCGTACCTCGGGCAAACCCTTTATCGCGTCGGGGTTGTTATTGTCAGACGGGCCGCCTGTCCACACCGTGGTTTCGTTGAGTTTAAGCACTTCCTTTTCGGGGTTGCCGTAAACCATGGCGCCCAGTCTTCCGTTCCCAACGGGCAAGGCATCCGTCCAGGTGTTACCGGCGGGATGATCATACCAGAGTTTTAAATTGGTATTGCTTTGCGCGTTGGCACATACCGAGGCCAACACCAGTACCGGCAAAAAAATGAACGTATAAAGCTTAGTCATTTATGGCTAATTGTTTAATTGGTTTTTGAGTTAGGTTGTAATTGTATTGCCAATATTAAGTGCGTTCATTAATAAAACACTAATATTTCATTAATTGGGCTTGTTAATTTTTATTTACTGTTATTTTGACTGTTATTGAATAGCGTTAGCGGCGTAAAGATTGCTATATCTAACCAATACCAAGCATCTTATATTGAGAAAGTTACAACTTTTAGCCTACTGCAATGTTAATATTATTGTTACATAAGTAAATTATCGGCTGTGCTGATTGCAATCGATATCATTTAATAACCCTAAATAACAGTATTATGTTCAGGAACACAAAAGCGTTCAGCGGTTTTTCGGTAAATGATATTCCGAAAGCCAAAGAATTTTACCAGGACACACTCGGTTTAGATGTGGAAACCATAATGGAGCACCTGATACAGCTCAACATTGCAGGCAGCAACCCTGTAATGATTTATCCAAAACCCAACCACGAACCGGCCACTTTCACCATACTCAACTTCCCTGTGGAGAACATTGACGAGGCAGTTGACGAGCTGACCAAGCGGGGCGTAAAATTTGAACATTATGATATGCCCGATTTAAAAACCGACGAAAAGGGCATTTGCCGCGCCAACGGCATGGGGCCGGATATTGCCTGGTTTAAAGATCCCGCAGGTAACATATTATCGGTACTGGTACCTACCGAATAAACGGTAGTTTCACTTAATATAAAAAAGCACCTGTATGCCACGCGTACAGGTGCTTTTGTTTTTACACCCCGCCATCGTAACAAAAATGATATTTGCCGCACCGGTTAACGGCTTATTTACAGGAATCAGTTATATTTCGGGCACAATTGATCACCCTATATTAATTTAACCAAAACAAGTATGAATAAGTACGCTTACCGTATTATTATAGTCCTGCTTTTTATTACCGCTTTAGGCAGGGCGCAAGACAAACCCGCTTATACCAAGGCTGATGCCGCTAAGGCTTTTGAGGCTTTCAACAAATATTTTTACGATAGCAAAGCCAAACTATACGATGGCACCACCAAACACGAAGGTGTTGCCGCAATATGGGTACAGGCCATTTACTGGGACCAGGCCATGGATATTTACGAGCGCGATAAAAAACCCGCCCAGCTGAAGTTTGTGACCGACATTTACGAGGGTAACCATAAACATTACGACGCCTACAACTGGAGCAACCACGTAGTATGGTTCATTTACGATGATATGATGTGGTGGATAGCTTCGCTGGCCCGCGCGCACCAGATCACCGGTAACCCGGAGTATCTTAAAAAATCGATTGAGGGTTTTAATCATGTTTGGGAAGGTTCGCACGATCCGTCGGATGGTGGTATGTTCTGGGATTTTAAACATACCGGTAAAAACGCCTGTATCAACTACCCTACTGCCATTGCAGCGGTACGCCTGTACAATATAAACGGCGATACCGCGTATCTCAACAAAGCGAAATTGGTATACGGATGGGCAAAAAACAACCTGTTTAACAATGGCCGTGTAGCCGATAATAAAATAGGCAAACATGTAGGCTATAGTGATTATACCTACAACCAGGGTACCTGCATTGGCGCGGCTATATTATTATATAAAGCCACCAAGGATGCCACTTACCTTGAAGATGCCAAGTTAGCCGCCGATTATACCATGAACCACATGGGCACCAACGGCATACTACCCGCCGAAGGCGATTTCAACGAGCAGGGTATATTAAAATCGATATTCGCGGATTATATATACCGTTTGGTTAAAGATTGCGGCCAAAAACAATACCTGCCATGGGTTTACAAAAACATTAATACCGGCTGGCAAAACCGCGACAAAAAACGCGACCTCACTTTCCGTAATTACAATGTACCTGCCCCTGAAGGCGACATGCAATCGTACGAAGCCAGCAGTATTGTAAGGTTTATGCAGTTGTTCCCGCCGGCTAAATAGGGTTTGGTTAGATAAAAGCATTCTTTCCACTTGCGCTCGTTTTCAACGAGTGCTTAAACTGGTCTTGCGTCTGCGACGCTTCTGTGGCGATACAATCGCCAACCCATGTTAAGCACTCGTTGAAAACGAGCGCAAGGTTAGGCAAAAAAAATACTCACTACTAACCAATAGCCACTCACTAATTACATCCCTTATTCGCACATATTATAATATTTTAAATGGCCGTAACATTTATGCTTGCGGCAATTGTAAAATGTTTGTGCATATAGGCTGTTTATGGCAAAACCGGGCGCTTTGTATTGGATTTATTACTTTCAATTTTTCGGGGGTAACATTGTTAGCACTAATTTTGACCAGCTAACAGTAAGGCATTTAACAAACCGGCACCGCTTATCATACGCTTGTTTTTAAACGTCTTAAAAATCCGGCTCCTGATAGGTGTTGTACTGCCGGGCACTGACCAATTTTTTTCTGATTACAGATATTAATTTCTAATAACCGTTAATGATCTACTTATGCTATTAAAAAACATATTATTAAAACGTTGCTATAATATTGTGCTGTTAATGGGTTTTTCGGCCGCCGCATTCGCTCAAAAAACAGATCCGTCTGATGGCTTACGTGCCCCTGATGCCGTTAAGGTTGATGGCAAACTTACCGAGTGGAACCTTAAACCCTTCAACAGTGCTACCCTGCTCAATTATACATTGGCTAATAATGATAACAACCTGTATATCGTACTAAAATGCAGCGACCAGCGCCATATTGGTAAAATATTTGCCGGTGGTATCACCGTAACTATCAATACCGAAGGTAAAAAGAACGACAAAAGCGCTCCGCAGATCACTTACCCGTATTTAAAGAATGATGGCAGCAACCGTGGCCGTTTCAGCGGTGGCCGTGGACCGGGCCCGAATGGCGCGCCCGATTCAACTATGATCGCGTCGCGCAAGGATGTAGCCAAAACCATGAAAGAGTTTAGCGTGATCAATATTAAAGCGATAACTGATACCGTGGTTTCCATATACAACACCTACGGCATTAAAACTGTGGTTAGCTTTGATGATAAAGGCGATTTTCAATACGAACTTGCTGTACCCTTAACCCTGCTTGGCCTCACCGCTACCGAAGCAAAACAAATTGCTTACCACGTAAAAATAAACGGCATCGACCCTGAAAAAATGAACGGAGGCCGTGCCGGCTTCTTCGGCGGTGGTGATCCCGAAATGACTTCGCCCTCTGACTTTTGGGGCAAGTATAAAATCGCTTTAAAGTAACCGGCCATTTAAACCTTATCCATGAAGAAATTATTACTTTTATTATTGATCACCATATATGCCGGTACCACATTTGCCCAACGAACGGGTGGCGGAGGTGGCGGCGGCGGCAGGCAGGGCGGTGGTGGCGGCACACGCACTACCACTACCGACAGGCAAAACAACCCTAACCGTCAACAACAAACAGGCCGTCCGCAAAATGAAACCAAGCCGCCCTTGCCCTTTCGCGAGGTAAGCGGCATTATTAAAGATACTGCCGATAATGGCCTTATAGGCGCTACCGTAAAACTAAAAATATCGGCTACCGATAGTATATCAACCACCACTAATGAGGATGGTGTTTTTATTATCCCGAATGTAAAATCGGCAACGTTTGTGGTTACCATCAGCAGCATCGGCTACAAAACCGTTGTAAAGAAAATGCTGAACAACGACGTGTTGCCGCGCCTGGTGCTTGACCCTTTTATACTTAAAAGCGAAGAGCATACCCTCGAAGGTGTTACCGTAAACGGTACGCCCAGCATCACCTACAAAACAGATACCGTTGAGTACCGCGCCAGCGATTATAAGGTGCGCCCCAATGCTACCGTTGATGAGCTGTTGAAAAAGATGGAAGGCATGGAAGTAGGTTCCGACGGATCTGTTACCCACCAGGGCCAAAAACTGACCAAAGCCAAGCTGAATGGTAAAGATTATGCAGGCGGCGATCTGGCGAAGGCCATCCAAAGTTTGCCAGCCGATATAGTAGAAAAGATACAGGTTGTGGACGATTACGGCGACCAGGCCGCACGTACGGGCATTAAAGACGGTGATCCGCAAAAAATATTGAACATCACCACTAAACCGGATAGATCGGTTGGGCATTTTGTGCGGGCCAATGCAGGGATTGGCAGTCAAAAGCGGTTTGAAAGCAACGTAAATGCCAACCGGATAAATGGTAACCAGGTAGTTGTTGTAGATGGTAACCTTAGAAATACCATCAACGGTGTGGGTAGCGGCGGCGGAAGCGGCGGAACCACGAAAGCTTCCGGCATAAACCTTAATTACAGGGACCAACTAAGTAAAAAAGTCCAGATTAATACTTCGTATAGGTTTAATAACACCAGGGTAAATTCAATTAACAGAAGCGAAGGACAGCAATTTACTGACAGAGGAACTATTAATTTCAGGAACAGCAGTGACTCACGAAACAGAAACAATACCCATAACTTTAATTTTGAACTGGAATACAACATTGATAGCGCTAACTATTTAAAGGTTAGTCCTTACTATAACTATTCCGGCGCATTTAATTCCAACACCTCATCTACCTTCAGAACAGGTGCCGAACATCGTGATATAATTGGCACAAACAGCGGAGATAATACTACTCCAAACTATGGCGGCTTTTTGTTTTACCAGCATTTGTTCAAAAAGAAACGCCGTAACTTCTCTATACAGCTTAATATATCCAACAACGACCAGGAAAACGTTAATATTCAAAATAATAACCTGATATATTACCGTAATGACAGTGATTCTGTATCGATTGACTCTTTGGTGTATCGTAATATAGCACGTAGTAATTTAACCAAGAATTATCGCACAAGCGCAACTTACGTTGAACCGTTAGATTCATTATCACAGTTAGAATTTAACGCACAGGTGAATCGCCGTAGTTACAGCAACGAAGCACTTACCAGTAATATTGACTCATTTGGGCAATTACAAATAATCGATTCGTTAAGTAATATTTTCAATTATGCTTTTACTGAAGCCCGTTTCGCGGTTAACTACCGCTTAAATCAAAAAAAATACAATTTATCGTTAGGTGTTACGGCAGTGCCAACTTTATTGGAAGGCACCAAAGTAAGCCTGGGTAACGTAAGTATCCATCGTACTAATTTTAACCTAATACCTATAGCCAGGTTTGAATACGCATGGTCAAGACAGGAACGGTTTTCTATTAATTATTCGGGTAATCCTAATGAGCCATCCTTTGATCAGATACAGCCAGTGCGTGATGAATCTAACCCGCAAAGCCCGGTAGTTGGTAACCCTAACCTGAAGCCTGCATTTGTACATACCGTTAATTTACGTTACAATAATTACATTACTAATTCCCGCCTTAACTTTTCGGCAAACGTGGGTACACGCATTGTCAATAATCGCATTGTTAATAACACTATCCAGATACTTGACCCAAGGGGGGCATTTATTTATGAGCGTAACTTTGTGAATATTGATGGCAACTATAGTGTAAACGGTAATTACAGCATTTCAAAACAGCTGGCCGATCGTAAGTACAACTTATCGTTAAACGGTGGTATTAATTACAATCACGATGTATCGATGACTAATAATAGAGTTAGCCTCACAGATCAATGGAATTTCAATCAACGTTTAGGGCCAAGAATAAACCCTAACGAAAACATTGAGGTAAACCCTTACGTGGGTTATGATGTAACGCGTACTTATTTTTCTTTAACTCCGGATAAAAACACCAACAGAAGAACTACTACATTAAGTATAGACGGACAATTTTTCTTCTTAAAAGAACGTACACTTAGATTTGGCTACAGCGCTAATAAAAACTTCATACAAGGAGTGGCCAGCAATGTTAGTCGTAATCCTTTAGTAATAAATGCACGCGTTGAAAAAGAGTTTTTCGCCCGCAGAAACCTTACTCTAACTTTCCAGGTGTTTGATATATTGAAGCAAAACAATTTTGTTGATCAAACAATCACTTCAACAAGTATTACCAATACATTAACTAATGCTCTAAGCCGCTATTTTATGTTTAGCGCAAGGGTTAATCTGCAAAAATGGAGCGGTTCACCAAAACGTAATGGCCGATCGTTGCAGCGCAGAGGTGATGGTAGTTTTATTTATTAATGTTTTCGTATATCCTTCACTGTCGTGCTGAGGTACGAAGCATCTATTTGCACGTTAGTTAGTTAGTTAGTTAGTTAGTGCCTTGTTAGTTAGTGCCTTGTTAGTTAGTGCCTTGTTAGGTATGGTTGTGCTGTAATCAACGTTAGTGGATGTAACTTTCTTTTTTCTCTCAAAAAAGAAAGTCACCAAAGAAAAAAGTCGCGGCTGCGCAAGGAACTATGTTTGGGTTGTGCTTGGGCAGGGCTTGTGCTACCCGTTCCTTACGATGCCGCATTTTTTTGGTTATGTAAGGTTGTGCTTTTGTATTGGCACCCCTTATCCCGCAGCCGCTTGGCTCCGGCCAAGTGGCAACTATTTCGCGGCCTCCGGCCGCCTGCCAATATATTTCATCAGCGTTGTCGCGAGTTTAGCATAGCGTACTCGTGACCCAACATGGGGTAAGCTTTCAGCTTACCAAAAACTGTAAGCCCGCAAGAGCGAAACGGCTATCTTATAACTTACAACTCACCACATACAACTCACTATCAGTACTGATGAAAAGCATCACTCACAAACCCCAATACAGTGGGTAGTGAGGCTCGCCAGTAGGTCCAGTTGTGGGCGCCATCGCGGATGCGGAATTCGTGGGGAATGTTCTTTTTGCGGAGGGCGATGTGAACAAGGTCGTTACCCTCATATAAAAAGTCGTCATCACCGATGTCTATATACCAGCGAAGCGATTTTAGCTGATCTGCCGGCATGTTATTGATCAGTGCCAGTACGCTGTAACGGTTAAAGTAGTTACTTACTGTACTATCCGCAATTCCCGGATTGGCTTTGCTTAGGTTTTGTTTGGCATCCTCCAAAGTAAACGCCCCGGTAGCCGCGCTTAACGGGCATACCGACGAAAACATTTCGGGGTGATGCAACGCGTAAACAAAACTGCCGCCCCCACCCATAGATAACCCGGCTATGGCACGGAAACGCTTTTGAGCTTTGATTCGGTATTTCTTTTCTACGTAAGGCACCAGTTCGTTAAAAAAGAAATCCTCGTAATTCCAATCGCCTTTTACATCGTTGAAATAGCCGCGCCTGCCAGAGTCGGCATCGGGCATAATGATGATCATAGGGGTGGCGGTGCTGTTTTTGATGGCGGCATCGGTAATGTTCAACACCTCGCCAAACTGCACCCAGCCGGTATGGTCGTCGCCTGCGCCATGCAGCAGGTAAAGCACCGGGTAACTGCGCGATGAAGTTTCATAATCGGGCGGCAGGTATACCGCGTACTTACGGTCCATCTTCAATATTTTACTCGGTACCGATTGATTATCGAATACCTTGCCCGTTTGAGCGAACATGCTGCCGCAAAACAGGCACAAAAAAGCTGCAAGTAAAGGTAAATTTCTCATGATGTATAGGTTATATTAAAAGTAGTATAATTTACAATTACTTGCAGCTAAGCAATTATTTATTACAAACGTTTACATAGGTGGTGTAGGGCGTGTTGCGGTAAGTGGTATCTGGCCTTTAAACATTTTGCCGCCATCGCCGGTGAGGCGCAGGTAATAGTCGGACGAGCACTTGGTACCGTCTTCATCCAGCGTAATAAAACCCTGACCTGCCGGGGCAAACTCCTGGCTTTCGGCGGTTTTGGCTATCTGGTTGCCCTCGTTATACTCATCAAACATAGATATGTATAGCCCTTGCGCGCCTACCCTTTTCATGTTGTAAAACTGTCGCCACATAAAATCGCCGTGGGCGCGCTGGCGTTCCTGCAAATCGCCGGGCAAAACACATGGCTGGTAATCAATACCGTTGGCATTGCAATACGCCTGATCGGGTTTGTTAATGTTCACAAAAAAACCGTCGGACTGGTTGGCATTGCCTATGCGGCCCACCATCCACGGCGAAATCATATCCAAAGCCTTGTAAGCCTTTATAAAGTTGGGGCGCGAATCGCTCTCCTGCTTACGCCAGTTGGTAGGCACGCCGCCAATTACGTAGCAGCCTTTATCTTTAAACCAGTTGATCACATCCAGGCAAACATCGGCGCTCCATGGATGGTTGCTATCGTTAAACCCGAAACCCCATATACACACCACGGGCTTGCCGTTTTGCTTGGCATAAGCCGATGAGGTGATGTACTTAGACATCTTGTTTGTCCAGTCCGTTTTAATTTCCGATTGCATATTGGTCCAGCCGCTTACATCATACATAATGTAAAACTTAACACCATTGTGCTCGGCAGCTACCTTTACTTTGGCAGCCATGGCGTCCCGAACCGGGCCTTCCAGTCCGTTAGGATCGGGGTTAAAACGTTGCAGCGCGGCACCGTCAATGCCATAATCTTTCATCCATTTAAACTGCATATCAACGGTTTGGTCGGTAAAGGATGAAAACACATTAGCAGGTTGCCCGTTACCCAAATTGGCGTACGCTGTTGGGAAAGTGCTGGTATAATCGCGCACATCCGGCCACGATTTAATAGCGGTGTTGGTTGGCGATGGCTGCTGTTCCCACGTGTGCGACCAATGCCAGTACCTGTTTATCGGCGAACCATCGCCAATAGCGGCAAACCAACCCTGGTAGCCTACCACTACCTTGCCCACCACATCGCCAACGGGCGAAGGGGTTAAATCAACGCCCCCATTATTAGGGTTATCGGGCTTATCAGGCGTAGGTTCTTGCTTGCTGCCTCCTTTTGAGCAACTTGCCAGGGCGAACAAGCCCATCAGTAAAAGTTTGTTTATATTTCTCATATATTATTTAGGGTATTTAATTGGTTTTACTTCTGTTTTGATGCCTGTTTACAGCGCGGGCAGTTTATCTAATTTTTTAATGCTGATGTTACGATAATAGGCTTCGGCCCCTTCAGATTGCAGCTGGATCTTCCCTTTGATGAAGCCGGTTTCGGCACCTTCGTGCGGCGACAGGCGCGAGTTTTGCAGCACCATTACCACGTGCCCGTTAACTACGTGGATACTTTTATCGCCATAGCAATACAACTCTAAACTATTCCATTCGCCGTTGGGCTTTTCATAATTGCCAAGATGGGTACAGGTGCTGGCGGGAGTTCTGTCTGACGTAAACTGCACCAGCGGACCAGCCGGATCGTAGATCCACTCGGGCCTTGTGGTACCGGGCTTTAAACCCGCGTGAATATCCATCCCTACGCCTGATAGCGAATAGTAATCGCCCATATCACCCTCCTGTACCTGGAACTCGTGACCGCGCATCCATACATTCCAAAACACACCATGCGGACCGGTGGCGTGATAAATGATACCGTTATCGCGTTTATCTTTCAAGCGGGGTTGGTACTTATTTTCGCCCCATTTAAACTCCAGTTTCAGGTGGTAATTTTCAAACTCGGCTTTGGTGCTTAGGCCGCCATACATTTGTCCGCTGATGTGCAATACCGGCTGCCCGTCTACCATTTCTACCGTAAAAACTTTCAGCGGATCGTTGTTTAAACCCAGCGGTGTGCCGTTCATTCCGTCGCCTTTAGGGTAACCTTCCAGGGCAAGACTGGTGTGCGGCACACCGATAAACTTGTCCCAGTATTTAAGATCGGCAGTTAAAAGTGGTGTCCATTTATTGTTGAGTTTTTGGGCCGATGCCATACTGCAACTGAACAGAAGTATTATGCTGAAAAAACGGATGCTTAGCTTCATTTATAATTAGGGTTTTAGGTTTAAGTTTTTGTAAAACCACCGGCATTATTACAGCCGATGGTGTTTAAATTGATCAAGGGGTTAGGGGATAATATTTTGAGTGTCTTCGCGTCATCTTCTTCTGCGGAGGACTGTTAAAAAGTGTGTTATTCATTTAATAATATAGTATCACAGCACATTTAAAAGCACTGCCGGTAAAATTGGTTAAGGGCAAATAAAGGCCTGCACAGTTAAGAAAAGCTTAATAAAACATTAATGCGGGCGGTAATACGTAACAATAAATTGATATTAACGCATTTATATTTCAAAACAGCTTGCCGCGCCCACTATGGCAGCCTCTTCATTAAGTTGTGCGCGCTTAACGGGTATATTTATTTTATTTGTTTTTAGGTAGATGTTGAGGTAGTGGAAGAACAAAGCGTGCGCGTTGGCTATATTACCGCCCAGCACAATTATCTCCGGATTGGTATCGTTTACAAACAGGCTGATAAACTGCGCCAGGTTATGGGCAAACTCGCTGAATATTTCGCGCACGGTTGAATCGGTATTGTGCAGGGCGGTAAGCTCTTTTACATTGTTTACCGTATTGCCCGATAAAGCCCGATACATTTTCAGGAACCAGCGGGTAGAGATGTAATCTTCGGCTATGCTTTCCTTAAAGGGCATCTTCCAAAGGTTAACATCTTTGGCTACGCCGTCACAGTAATAGGAAGTACCCAGGCCGGTGCCCAGCGTAATACCGATGGCTGTTTTACAGCCTTGCGCCGCGCCGCCAAAAACTTCGCCTTGCAGAAAGCAGGCCGCGTCGTTCATCATCCGGATATCGTTAACGTAGATGCCCAGGCGTTCGGCCAGCAGCTTTTTTACGTTTACGCCGTACAGGGCATCATACTTTTCGGTATTTTGGATGTATGAGATACCGGTACTGTAATCGAACGGGCCGGGCATACCGATGCCGATCTTCTTCTCTTCTTTTGATGATGTTCCCCTGAAAGCATCGCCTATTACGGCACACCAGCTATTGATGATCTCCTCGCGGTTGCCCCGCGAATTAATGTGCTGCCGCTTGTAGGAATCCTGAATAATACTTCGCCTGGTCATATCAACCAGCGCGGCGGTAATGTGCGAGCCGCCAATATCAATACCTAATACAATGTTTGCGTTCATATCCACCTGTTTTAAAAATCTGTTACAAATTATTAAGCAGGTATTGCAGGAGGCTTGCCGGGAGATCACTTTTTAAAGTTTTATTTCTCTATTGAGAACATAGCCGTCGACTTAAGTATTGATCGATGAAATGTTTGCTTATCAACTCACCCCGACTTCGCTTCGCTCGTCACCCCTCTCTCCGCAAGCGAAAAGGGGCTTTGCTTTTTTTCACCCTCTTTGCGAAGCAGAGAGGGTGGTCCAGCGAAGCGTAGACCGGGTGAGTTAGCTATGCGCTTTACTTTAACCCTTAAGTTGACAGCTTGCTCTCAAGAGGGGAATCGCACAATTCCGTTGTGCAATATTCTTAAATACTTCCCTGAAAAGCCCCATCACCCTACATACCCTTTATTTTTTTGCCATACCTGTTTGCACTACTTTTTTAATGGTACCATCAGCATTATAATACAGCTTATTTACGCAGATAGACCGCAGCCAATCGTTATGCGAGAGGGCGCTATTGTGGTAAAAAGCGTACCATTCATTTTTAAATTTCACTATGGAACCGTGGTTGGTAAAGCTATCGGTAGGGTCAATATTTATGCCCTTTACCGTCCATGGCCCCAGCGGACTATTGCTTGTTGCATACCTCATGCGGTTGTGCTTACCTGCCTGGTCGAAATTATCGGCGTACGACAGGTAATAAACCCCATCTTTTTTATGTACCCAGCTGGCCTCATGAAAATCAAACAGTCCCTGCATGGGTTTCATTTCGCCGTCAATTTCCATCATGTTATCTTTTAGCTTGCCGCCTTTGCAAACGTTGCCGCCGCCATAGTACAGGTAGGCCTGTCCGTCATCATCCACAAAAACGCATGGGTCTATCAGCGATTCGAGGCCTTTGATATAACCCTGCGATTTAAAATCGCTTGCCGGGTTTTTACTCGTGGCTACGCCTATTTTCCAGGTGGTATTCCACTCAGTACCGCTCGGGTGCGGGAAATAGAAGTAGTACGTACCGTTTTTAAAAGCGCAATCAGGCGCCCACATAAAACCACCGTCGGGGCGGCCCCACTCTACATCGCTGGCGCGGAGTATCTCGCCATGATCTTTCCAGTGCACCATATCGTCGGTTGAAAATACATGGTACTGATCCATCAAATCGCAACCGCGGGGCGGGGCAATATCGTGCGAAGCATAAACATACAAACGTCCGTCGGCCCATACATGCGCCGATGGATCGGCTGTGTACATGTGGGTAATGAATGGATTAACCAATGTGTCGGGTTCTTCCTTTACCGTATTATCCGGCTTATCGGCTTGGGGCTTACTGCTCTTTTTTGAGCAGCTGCCGGCCACCATAGCAAGCACGCAAACAAGCAGGGTATTGATCAATATCTTCTTCATAATTGGTAGTAATTGGCAAAAAGTACAGGCAAAAGGAAGGCATGACGGCCCGTTTCAAAAACCGCCATGTAACCAATTTACCTTTTTCCTTCCTTTGTATTTTTAAGCGCTTACTTTTTGATAGCGCCGGTTTGAACAACCTTTTTTATAGTACCATCGGCGTTGTAATACAGTTTATCAACACAAACCGATCGTAGCCAATCGTGATTGGAGAGGGTGCTGTTGTGGTAAAATGCATACCATTGCCCTTTAAATTTAACGATAGATCCATGGTTGGTAAAGCTATCCGTAGGATCGATATAAACACCTTTTGACGTCCACGGGCCAAGCGGACTTTTACTGGTGGCATAGCGCATTTGGTTGTGCTTGCCTGCTACATCATGGTTATCAGAGTACGACAGGTAGTAGATACCGTTGCGTTTGTGTACCCAGCTGGCCTCATGAAAATCTTCCAACCCTTCCATCTTTTTCATTTCGCCATCAATTTCAACCATATTGCCTTTTAGCTTGCCGCCTTTGCAGGTACCGCCGCCGCCATAATAGAAGTAGGCCTGGCCGTCATCGTCAACAAATACTGATGGATCAATCATTGATTCTAACCCTTTAATATAGCCTTGCGATTTAAAACCACTTGCGGGATCTTTACTCGTGGCTACTCCAATTTTCCAGGTAGCGTTCCACTCGGTGCCGCTTGGGTGCGGAAAGTAGAAATAGTAGGTTCCGTTTTTGTAAGCGCAATCAGGCGCCCACATAAAGCCGCCTTCGGGCCTGCCCCACTCTACCTGGCTGGCACGCAGTATTTCACCATGGTCTTTCCAGTGTACCATATCATCGGTTGAAAATACATGATACTGATCCATCAGGTCGCAGCCGCGGGGCGGGGCAATATCGTGCGAAGCATAAATATATAAACGCCCATCTTTCCATACATGTGCCGATGGATCGGCAGTATACATATTGCGGATGATTGGATTTGACGGAACTGTATCCGTTTTTTTAGTTTGGGCAGCGCACGGCAGCATACACACACTCATTACCAGCGCGGCCGATGTTCTTAATAAGTTACAGATATTCATTGCAGTAGTTTTTAAGTATGGCGGCAGCTTACACTGCTGCCATACTTGTTGTTAAAATATAGGGGCTTATGGTTTTTGACCGAAACGCAGGTCGTCGATACCGGTGATGAGGTCGCCGTGATCTTTACCCGTAGTGAAAAAGAAGATACGGAAATGGTCAACAGCCGCGTAATTGGCGCCACCGTCGCCGGTTTTTATGGCTGTGCTAAAGTCGAGCTTAATTTCGTTCCAGCCGTTTTTAAGTGTTGGCAACAACGGCGCGATATCCCAGGCAGACTCAAAAGCATCTGATTTACCCGAACTGGTCATCTCGATAGAGCCATCAGCCTTAAGTAAGGATACATCAGAGATATACCACCAAAATTTGAACTGGCCGTTATTTTCGGTAAAGGTGGTGTTAAGCGGGGCAGGCAATTGTTTGATGAACTGCATAAAATCGCCGCCGTTGGCGATGGTATTTTTAAGATAACCTATACCCTCTTTTTTACCATTGGTTTCAATAGTTGGCGTGCCAACGGTTTCCCAGCCATCGGGCAGGTCGGCTTTATCAAAGCTTACATCGGGCATTGGCGGAGCAATCCGAAACTTTAAGCCATCAACACCGCTGATGAGGTCGGCATGGTCTTTACCTTCGGTGAAAAAGAAGATACGGAATTGCTTAACACTTGCCGGGTTAAAATCGCCTCCGGCTTTGTCGGCAGCGTTAAAATTAAGTTTGATCTCGTTCCAGCCTGCCTTAAGGGTTGGCTTAAGGGCGGCTATAGACCATCCATACTCTTCCTTATCAAAGTCGCCGACACTATTTATTTCTATCTGGCCATCGGCCTTAACCAATGAAGGGTCTGAAAGGTACCACCAAAACATGAACTGACCGTTTGTGGCTGTCAGTTTAGTATCAAGCGGGGTAGCAGGTTTATAAATGAACTGCATAAATTCGTTACCGTTGGTAATGGTATTTTTGATGTAACCGGTACCTTCCTTTTTATTTTCGGTTTCGATATTTACCGCGCCTACGGTTGACCAATCGGCCGCGTCATCGGCACTGGCGAACAGTACCAAAGAAGGATCAACCACCACGGTATCAATAGGTACATCGGGCGGAGGTACTATCTGGCTGGTGTCCCTTGATTTGAACTTCTCTTTTTTGCAGCCGGCCATAGTAAGCGCGGCTACAGCGATGGAACATACCATCATCAATTTCATTAATCTCATTTCCTTTAAGTTTTTAAAGTTTAAAATTGGGTTAGGATGCTGTAAAGCGCCCTTATTTCTTATTTGGTATTAGTATAGCATAGCCTAACGTGACGGTTTGTTACGGGTATACCCTGATGCACCATGAAACCACTTAGCCCCCTGCCCGGTTAACCACAGGTAATAATCGGATGTAAGGTCATTCTCTATCCCTACAAACCGTAAACCTGCATCGCCGTTCAGTGGTGTATTTTTCTCTAAAGCGGCTTTAAAAATGGCAGTACCTTCGTCAATCTCATCAAACATGGCTACGTATAATGATTTTGCGCCTACCGTTTTGGCCCCTGCAATCTGCTGCCATAAAAAGTCGCCTTTAAGGCGTGGTATAGCGTAATAAATGCTCGGATCCTTGTGCATATTACCCCATGTAAAACCGGGGAATACCAGCGGCACATAATCAACCTTATTGGCTTTGCACCATTGTATATCATCATACACCACCTGCTGGTTATATCCTTTAGAATCGAACCTACCCACAGCCCATGGCATTATGATATCGCACTTTTTGATAAGTGCGTGCAGGGCAGGTGATTTTTCGGTATCGTTACCCAGCGTGCGCCAGTAGAAAGGCACACCCAGCATTACCGAAAACTTGTTGTCGGTTCCCTTTATCTTGTCAACCAGTTTGTTTACATCCTCAATGGTGTATCGCCTGTTATCATTAAACCCTACGCCCCAAATGGTTACCAGCGGTTTGCCATTGTGATACAAATAAGTTGGGTTAACCTTGTTATCGGCCAGTTTGAAAAGGGTTTGCAATTCGTTCCAGTCTTGCTCCAGATAGGCTACATCGGCACTTGAACAGCCGCTCAAATCGTACATTACGCTGATAGCACGGCCATACTTTTTGGCTGCCTTTAGCGCGTTGGCCAGCACCTTATTAAAGTGCCTTTTGCCCGACGCGTTGCTTGATTTTATTTCGCCTACGAAACGCTGCATGTGCACACCGTCAATACCGTAATCTTTCATCCATTTAAAGTGCAGGTCCACACTCTCCTCATCGTACGGACTGTACAGATAAGCATCATCGCCGTTAGCGAACTTAAATGGTGATTTATAGCGCTTGGTGTACTCGGTAATATCTGGCCAAAAATCAACATTGGTATTGCCCGGATAAAAGCCCCCGTTACCCTGGTAATGGTACCAGCCTCGTTGTGAGCCATCGCCTTCGGCAGCAAACCAACCCTGGTAACCGGCCATTACCAAACCGGTGTATGATTTGTACAGTAAACCCGTAGTATCATACACTTTACCCGGGTTGGTTACCGGCGGTTCAACAGGCGGTTTTATTTCGGCTTCGCCTTTGCTTTTTGAGCATGATATAAGTGCCGCGGTTAATAAAACCGGCAAAACGAGTATCCTAAACTTTTTCATCAGCATATATTTATCTTTTTAAAGATTACGCGGTGTGGTAACCCGCAAAATTGTTTTTTTAAGGCATGCACACGAAAATACGTATGCATGCCCGTTGTTGATTATGGTTTGGGGATATCTATTTCTATGATGTCGGAAAAATTGTAGCTTTTAAAGCTATCGTTGAGGCGCACACCTACCCTCGCGAAGAATTTACGGCCGGGCACCATGTTCTCTACATCAATGCTGATGGTCTTTTCGGCATCCGTCATATCCACATATTCTTTGTTGATGCGTTTGAGGTATGCATCAGAGTAATCCCTGATTGAAGCGCCCGCGCCCACCAGTTTAGTGGTATTGATGAATGGCTGCGTTTCCAGTATGGTTGGCAGGCCTGCCGAAATAGGCGCCTCAATATCATAGGTTAGCGTTAAGGTAGTGCCGTTTAGCGTAGCCGTAAAGTTTTTGATAAGCAGGTACGGTGTTACGGTAAAATCGTGCTTGGTGCCTTTGTTTATATCAACCGTAATGGTATCATAAATTGGCCAAAAAGCGCCGCCTTTGGGTATCACCTTGTATTTGCCTTTGAACAGTTTGCTATCTTTAAAAGTACCGTCAAACTTGGATGGTATCTCCTGCGGAGATGGCGTAGCGCTCCAGCTGATCTGCTCCAGCCTTATCTGGCTGCTGTTTTGCGATGTAAGCAGGTTGCCGCCTTCGGTTGATATCAGGTTACCTTCAAATGAAGCATCGGGCCCCGGGTAGTTATCTATTTTGGTACATGCAGAACTTGCCAGTATGGTTAGGCCTAACAACATTCTACTAATCTGTTTTTTCATGTCTCTATACGTTTATATTGTTAGTAATTAGGGTTATTAGGATACAGGTTAGGGTTTTTGCCCAGCTCGCCGCCCGGTATAGGCTCGTAGTAAAACCGCTTATCAAAGTTGTAGTTACGCTGAAACAATTCCGGCTCGGCCAAAAAGATGAATTTGTTTTCGTTGAACACGAAGTATGGCATCAGGCCCTTAAACCTCGCGTTGTTCAGCACGATGTCGGCAGTTCTCCATCTTTTCAAATCCCAGTAGTAGTGGTTTTCAAAGGCCAGCTCCATGCGTCTTTCTTTACGTACTTTTTCAAGGTCGATAGAAGCATAAGGCGTTGCCCCTGCCCTTACCCTGATCAGGTTAATATCGGTTAAGGCATCGCCTGTATTACCTAACTCAATAGCGGCTTCAGCCCTGTTCAGCAATACTTCGGCATAGCGAAGATCCATCCATGGCTGCTCGCTCCTGTTCAGGTCAACAGATGCCTGTGGTTTGTTATAATCAACATATTTACGCACGTAGAAACCGGTGCGGGTAAGCTCGTCACCGCCGGTCCAGGGGCCGGTAAAACCGATGATCTGTTTGCCCTGGTATAGGGTTTTTACATCGCCCGAAAGGATAAAGCTCCTTGAATTGTTAGGCTTGGCAACCTCGGCAGCAGCCGTACCGCTGAATGACGGATAAATCCCCCTTTGCATATCAAAGGTTAAGCCCCTCAGCGTAGCACCCGGAAAGTATACCGTTGCCAGTAACCTTGGCTCAAGACCCTGCATCAATTCGGCACGATCGTTAAAGCGTTTCGGTGTGCCATCGCCGTTGGTTACCGGTAGATCTCCCCAAAGCTGTACCAGGTCAAGCGTTGGGTATGAGCGTGAAAGCGCGTTCGCGGTGAAATAACGCGGCGACATGGTAGCATCCCAGCTGTGCGCGGTTTGGTTTAGTATTGAATATTGTTTTACAAATATGGCTTCCGGGCTGTCACCTGTTTTCAAAAACAGGTCGATATAGTTTTGCAGCTTGTCCGGATTTCTTTCATATAATGAATAGTGGCCTTCCAGCAGTTTGGCAGCATCATAAGCTTTGGTGAAAAAGCCATTGGCTTTATCGGCACCTATACCTACAAAACCTTCGGCACGGGCAGGGCCGTCAACAAAATTTACCGAACCGTATTTGGCAATAGTAGCGGCATACAGCATAGCCCTTGATTTTAAGGCTGCTGCCACGTATTTATTAGCACGACCGGCCGGGCTGGTTTCGGGCATCATCTGGTAGCCCAAATCAAGCTCTTCGCCTATAAAGTTCCATACATCTTCTTCTTTATCACGATGTACCTGTAACTCTTCTAACGGAGCGCCCGGATCTTGCGCTACCTTGATAATTGGTACGCCGCCGTAACGTTTAGCCAAACCGAAGTAATAGTAGGCTCTTAAAAAGTGACCTTCACCAATCAGCTGGTCAACCTTTACCTGGGTAAGTTCGGCAGCGTGTTTCGGCAATTCATCTAACAGGATATTTACCTTACGGATGTCGCCATAAGGCCAGTAGCCGAAACCACCGCCTATATCCATACCACCAAACGGACCGACCTCTTCGCCGGTAACCGAGGCCGAATTATAAAAGTTCTCCCAATCGTTACCTCCGGTTCTGAAACCGCCATCGGGACGGTATTTAAAATCCTCGATGGGCAGGCCGGTATAAATATTGGCTAAAAACGATGTTACACCCGCCTCGGTACCAAATATTACATCGGGGCCAACAATGTTGGTTGGAGGTATATCTAACCGCTGGCATGAGGTAATACTTGCCCCAACGGTAACAGATAACGCTATAATTAATTTATGTAATCTTTTCATGTTTCAATAAGTTAAAAGGAAACGTTAGCTCCTATGTTAAAAGTTCTGTTCATTGGATAGGTATAACCGCCCAGGGCTACACCAAAATCCTGACCCGGCCTTGGCCCCTGATGTTCGGGATCGTAATTTTTAAGACCGGTGAAGGTTAACAGGTTATAGCCGTTGGCATAAACCCTGCATCTTTTAACACCTATTTTTTGTAGCAGCGAGGCAGGTAAGCTATAACCCAACTCCAGTGTTTTTACGCGCAGGTAGCTCGCGTTTTGTATCGCTTTTGTACCCTTCGCCACCGGCGAACCCATTGCAGGGTAAAAGCCCGGTACCCATTGTGTGTTAGGGTCGTAAATATTATCGCTTGGGTTAACGGTGTGCCAGCTATCCAAAAAGCGGGTTAAGGCGCTGCGGTTGTACATCAGCGGTTCGGCAAATTGCTCGCCGTATTGTACGTAAACACCTGATGCTCCTTGTAAAAGCACACTCAAATCAAATGATTTATAAGTAACGCCGATATTTAAACCATAGTTATACAGCGGGATATCCTGCGTTGCTATAGGGTGGTCATCTTTACCGTCTATCACGCCGTCTTCGTTCCAGTCTTCATAGTAGTAATCGCCCGGTATTACACCGTTGTTGCCGCCGCCCGTATTAACAGGGTAGTTATAGATCTGATCGTAAGTGGTGAACTGACCGGCATAAGTTGGCCCCCACCAGATGTTGGTATACCTATTGGCCTGGTTGTTTCTCCAGTTTTCCATTTCGTTACCAAACTGCCCCTGAAGAATGATCCTTCTTTGCGCACGGGTTGCGCTTACGTTACCATTCAGGTTCAGGCCAACCTCGCCAATTTTTTTATGATAGGCTATGTTGAAATCCAAACCCTGTACCCTATCACTGTTATAATTGATCTGCGGTACATCGGCACCTACAGTTCCCGGCAAGGCTGTCGCGGGCGTTGCTTCCAAACCGGTACGGTCGCTTCTGAATATCTCCACGCTACCATCAACGGTACCGTTAAACAAAACATAATCTAACGCTAAGTTCTTTTTAGTGTTGATAGCCCAGCTTAAACCCGGGTTACCCAATTTTTGAGTAGAACCGTTTACCGCGCCGCTGCCAAATATGTATGAGCCAACAGGGTAGTTATAACCATTGATGTAGTTAAACGGCGCGCCGCGCTCATCACCTGTTTGCCCCCATGATCCTCTGAACTTTAAGCTGGTTAATATATTCTCCGGAACCAGTTCGCGGAAGAACGACTCTTTTGTAACTACCCAGCCTAACGACAAGCCCGGGAAGAAGCCCCATTGATCGGGCCCCGGCTGGTACCTGTTAGAACCATCACGACGGAAGATGAACTCGGCAAGGTATTTACCTTTATAATCGTAGTTAAACCTGCCTATGATACTGCGGAAACCAACATCGTACAAACCACCTGTATACATACCGCCTTGTTGCTGGTTATTGGCCAAACCGCCAAACAGGTAATCGATAGGTAATTCAGCATCCCTCTGTGCAAAGAAATCGTCGCCGGTTTGGTGACTTTGCTCATATACCAACGTTGCCGCTACGTTATGATCTTTAAAGAAGGTATTGGCATAACTTAATGACAACTGGCTTTGGGTATTTTGCCTTGTATAGTAGTCGCGGTAAATCCTGTTAGGGCTTTGCGCGACTGTTGGCATGTATGTATCGTTTTCGGCATTGTAGTTATACAACGTGTAGGCACGCCTGATTACGGCGTTATCATCATTACCGGTATCAAAGTTGAACAACGCTTTAGCGGTTAAGCCTTTTATGCCCGGTATTTCATATTGCAGGTTTAACTGGCCTGTAAAGTTCTTTTTCTTGAATTTTCTGAAACCGCCTTTATCTGCATAAGTAACCACATCCGGGTTCATGTTATCATCAATTACAGCCGGGTATAGTGGGTTATCATTAGCGAAGATCTGCTTGATAGGGATCTGGTTCCAGGCATATTTGTAAATGGTCCATTGATCCTGGTAAGGTTGGTTCTTTTCGTCGATCCAGCCCGATGCCAGCACCTGTGCCCTTAAGCCTTTGGTAATGTTAACCGTTACGTTTGAGCGGAAATTGTATTTGTTATAGTTGATATCACCGCTTTTAAATACTCCATCCTGCTTTTGGTAACCGAAGTTGAAGAAATAGGTTATTTTTTCGGTACCGCCGTTTATGTTGAGGTTATGCTGTATTTGCGGTGCCCAATCCTTAAAGGCCAGCCCTATCCAATCGGATGATTTATAAGTACCATCAAGGTATGGTTTAAAGTTAGCATAGGTATAGGTTGGTGGTTGTACGCTTACAAAGTTATTATCAAAATTATGCTTGTTCTTTTCGTTGGTAAGCATCATAAAGTCGATCGCGTTAACACCTTCGGGCATGCCCACAAATTGTTGGAAAGCCTGGTTAACCGAGTAGTTAATATCGAACTTGCCGTTCTTGTCGCCCTTTTTGGTGGTTACCAGCACAACACCGCCCGATGCCCTGATACCGTAAATAGAAGCCGCGGCATCTTTCAATATCGATAAGCTCTCGATCTCGTTAGGGTCCATACGGCCTAATACCGATTGATCAGTACCGCTGATCACTCCGTCAATTACAATAAGGGGCGCGGTTTGAAAACCACGGATGTTTAAGTCATTAGCAAAACCACCCGGTTCTGATGTACGCTGTACAATGCGCACACCGGGTATTTTACCGGTCATCATGTTTACAACGCTTTCGTTTTTGGTGACTACGATATCCTTACCTTTTATGGTAGATACCGAGCCGGTTATGGTTTCGCGCTTTTGCGTAGCGTAACCTACTACCACCACCTCGCTAAGTGCCGATTGGGCCGATGATAACGTAACGTTAATTACCGTGCGGCCGTTCAGCTTTTCGGTAACGGTGCCCATGCCTACAAAGGTGTAGGTAATTTGGGTGGCGTTGGCCGGCAGGGTTACTTTGTACTCGCCGGTAACGCTGGTAACTACGGCGGTTGCGCCGGTACCGTTACTTAAAACGGTTACCCCCGGCAGGGCCGAGCCGTCGGCCGCGTCAGTTACTTTACCTGTAACAACTACAGGTTGCTGGGCGAGCAAACTGAGCGGGTAAAGAAGAATTATAATAAGTAAGTATTTAAATATTTTCATACTGTTTCTCTTTTATGTTTAAGTTTAAATTGTTTGGTTACCTGGTTAGGGTAATAGTTAGCGTAAGCGGCAGCATATTCACGGCGGAATATTTTCGTAGTTATACATATTTCAATTGGTTATTTGATATACACTCCTTATTGCACTAAGGCAGGCGAATATTGGATTGTACGGGGTTTATAATATGATGCAATTAAACGTGGAGGCAACTAATAAAACATTAACAAAACATTAATTTCAGCTTGAAAACAGTTAAAAACCGATGATTAATTCATTTTTATGCAATCGATTGCATAAAAAAGCTAAATTTTTTTATTTTTTTTATCCTGATTGATAATGAGTGGCTTATAACTGTCAAACAAACGCTTTACCGCTGTTCGGCTCCATAAATGGAGTTGCGGCTGCCACACCGGCTAAGGCTTTCGCCCGGGCATTTTAATAGTGAGCGGCTTTTGATTACGCAGCGCTTTGGCGGCCTCGCCCGTGAGCCATAAATAATGGTCGGATGGTTTGCCGTCCATATTAATAAAGGAAGTTACGGTGCTCACCGGCGGGTTATCGCTGCCTTTAAAAATGGCGGTACCTTCGTTCACTTCATCAAACATGGCTACATATAACATGGTAGCGCCCGCGTTAAGCGTAGTGGCTATTTGCTGCCAGTAAAAACGGCCGCCTTGCCTCGGTATAGAGTTAACAGGTTTCACATCATCCGGAAATTCATAGCGGCTCAAATTGTGCCAGCTAAAACCCGGATACACGCAGGGCACGTAGGCAATGTTGTTATCGGCACACCATTTCATATCATCTATGGTGTTATCACGCAGCCTGTCCATATCGTTATGCAGTAACGGCGACTAACGTTGTACCGTCCATGGTAGTACGATGTTGGCTTTTTTTATGAGGGTATGCAGGTAAGGGTCGTTGATGCAATCGGCATTGAGGTTGCGCCAGTTGGTTGGTACGCCCAGCATTACGGTACAGCCGCCGTAAACAGGGTCGTTCTTCAGGAAATCGATCAATCTTTCCAAACCAATATTACGAATATTATACGGTCTGTCGGGGAAGCCAACACCCCATATAGTAACCAGTGGCTTACCGTTATGATGGATTTATGTTTTTTTGCCGGGTTGGTTGGTTACCTTCAACTGGTCAACCAGGTATTTCCAGTCCTCGATCAATGCCGAACAGTCCTCGTTAGCGCCGCTCAATCCCGAAAGATCATACATCACGCCAATGGCACGTTCATATTTTGAGGCCGCCTCAAAGGCGTTCTGCAATATGGTAAGAGATTCTTTATCATGATTTTTGGCGTTGCCGAAAAAGCGCTGCATAAACACGCCATCTACCCCGTATTGCTGCATCCACTTAAAATGCAGGTCGACAGTGCTTTTATCATACGAACTGAAAAACTTAGCCGTTTGTCCGTTAGCTAATTTGAAAGGTGTATCGTAGGTTTTTTCGTATTCGGTAACATCAGGCCACATATCAATTCCGGTGCGGTTTTCGTTGCCGTAAGCATATCGCTTAGCGCCTGAACCATCGCCCTCGGCCCTGAACCATCCCTGGTAACCGGCCATTACCAACCCTTTGTATTCGGGATACAGGGTTTGTTTACTATGCTTCAGCTGGGCATAACTACCCAAGCCCATACATACTGATAACAGAATAATTAAAGTAATTTTTATTTTCATACGCTTATTAGTCAACAAAACGGTGTTACGGCATTACGGTGAATGCCGGAGTGTTTACAAAATGAGGCAGTGTTGTTATGGTTTATAACTATCGCCAAATTTGCCGTTGTGCTATTAATAATTGCTTAATAAACTATTAATGCGGCAGGTAAAATCAATTTATCTGCCGCATTAAGCTATTATTTATTGAAAATATTGGTAAAATTTTACCTACTACTCTAAAAAGGTATTAAAATCCTTATCGTAGTCTTCGCCGTAAATGGTTTTATATTCTTTGCAAAAAGAGTCGTAAGCATTTTTAGCGATGGAGTGCTTACCCAAAATAATGAGGGATTTGCATTTCAGCACCATGGCTTCTTCATTCACCGGGTCGAAATAGAAGATGTAGTTGGCCAGTTTTATCAAAAACTCCGGGTCATCATTAATATTGATAGAACTTGCGAAGTGCAGGTAGGTGTCGATTATCTCATTCGAGATCTCTGATTTAAAGGTATCCAGCCACTCGTACTCTACATCGGCCAGGAAGTTGCCGCGCTGAATGATCTTTGCCAGTCCCGAGATCTTCTGTTTATCCAGGCGGCGCTTATCCTTCACCACATCAAGGTAATCCTTGTAATCTATTTTAACCACCTGCGGGTCAATGCTAATTTTCCAGTGACCGCTTTCTTTAGTGATTTGGCAGGAAGTAACCTTATCCAGCACGTTTTTAAGCTTGGCAATATTTACCGAACGGTTGTTACGTGCACTTTCGGCCGATTTATCAAACCAAAGTATCTCCTTCAGCTTTTCTGAAGTGATACCCCTGCCCCACCTGATTGTATACAGTATAATGATGAGGAAAAGTTCTTTAGTAAGCGGCGTTAAATGGCGGGTAATGTCGGTACCCTCGCTGTCAAACAATTGCAGATCTCCAAACAGGTAAATGGAATTCCGGTTGTGGGTCACTTCCTCTTCTTCCTCTATTACCGGCAATACAGGTGGTACAATTACTTCGGCAAGTGTTGTAGTTTGAAGTTGGGCCGAATGACTTTCTGGTGCTATAGCCGGGGTTTTAGGCTTCCTGTTGCGACGATAGAATACCATGGCTGCTAACAAGATCAATAAAGTTATTATGCCATACAACCAATAAGCCATGTACGATTTAGCCTTAGCCGCGGGCACTTCATTTGCAATTGGCGGGCTATACAGCGAATACATATTTACCCGCGTTTGCCCTTTACCATTAAAAAACAGCGTTACGGCTATAAACTTTTTGCTCAGCGGGCAGTAAAACAGATCGGCATAAGAGCTGATATCGTGGAAAGTATAAGGGATACCATTACCCAACATTTTAAACTCGGGCTTGGTTAACGAACCGGAGATAAGTTGCAGGCGCGAGTTATACTTATGTTTTGGGAAGATAAGCGCGTAATATGAATCCTGATCTTTATTGATCACCATTGAATTGGCGAACACAAAATCTTCGCCCTTAATATTCAACTCGTATATCTTTTTAAACGTACGGGCTTTTACATCAAAATAAAGCAGATCGTACAGGTTACGGGGGTTCAGTATTTGCTGACCTGTAGTGCTGCCGTATCCGCCTAAAATATAAGCGCCCTTATCAGTTACGCCCAAAGCGGCAAGGTAACGGGGTACCAGTGTTTCGCCCGTTACATCTATCTTATCCCATATTTTACTATGTATATCGTAACGCTGCACTTCGTTCTTGTAAAAGAACTGGCCATAACCGCCTATAACATATAGCGAAGAATCGGCAGGGTGATAAAATTTATTGGTATGCCAATAATTGGTTTCAAAATCGAGGTTGTTATGTTTCAAATCCCAGGTTTGGATTTTGAAATTGAAGGTGGCAACCTGTTTACGGTCGGTATTGATGTTATACAGCTTTTTTAATACGGTATTATAAAGCGACTGGTTACCACGGATGAGAAACTGGTTACCAGAATTATAGCCGTATGATTTAGTTTTTGAAAGCGTTACCGAATAATTGATCAGCGAATCTTTAGATACAATGTAAACCGATTCGCTATCGGGGTTAAACGCTATACTCGCAGGCCCGTTAACCGTGAACGATTTTACCGGCTGCCATATACAGTGCAGCTTTTTAATCCATAACGGGTTAATTACTTTAGCAATGCTGCCGTTCACCTCATCGCGCGCGGTATTGCCATCGCCCTCGTTAAGCAGCCAGTTGTAGGTAAGTTTTTGCCCCTCGATGATGGTGATATTGCGCAGCTTCATGGGCGGCACATCGTTGGTTTTAAAATCGAGGTAATCGTTTGAGCCGAACAGGATCTTGAAGCAATCGTTCTTACTTACCTGGATACGCTGACTATAGGGCGTATTATTTACAAACACGGTTAACATGCTGTTACGCAAGTCGAACTTTAAACGCAGGCGCGTCCAGCCGGTAAGCAGTTTCTTTTCATCAATATTGAAAGATATGTTTGAAAACTTATCGCCGATAACCAGTTTAAAGTGGTTGCCCTCCAACCGGCGATCATACAGCAGATCGATATTTTGTTTGTCGTTATCAATCAGCCTGAAAATATAGCCGAAGTAATTATCATGATTGGGCAGAAAGGCAAAATCGAACGCGATCTCAAAATCATTCTTAAAACACAGCGTCTTATCCGGACTAAGATCAAACCCTGTACGTTTATCCTGCACGGTTTCATGAGAAGAGAAGCCCAGTCCGTATGATTGTGCCAACAATTCAGCGGGTGTAATAAAACAGCCTAAAAGTAATGTGTATATAAGAATTAGATAGTGCCTTGATCTCATTAGTACGCTAAACGCTTTTAAAACCTGCCACACACGCCTATAGTAAAAAAAGCCCCTGTCTTTTGTTTTAAAAAAGATAAGGCTGCGAAAGAAAATGCGGGGTACAGATCTATAATTGCAACAAATTTAATGGAATGTATGGTTTATCAAGCATTAAAATAGCATTATATGGCCTTTAATTGCGGTTTTCGGCTTAAATGCCACCTTGGTTTAGTGTTGCATAATTGTACCCTTAACAAATGCTAAATGGGTTTATTTGGGCAATTTGTACAAATGGTAATGTTTGTATACCGTGGTTGTACTTTTTGGCATTGCAGCTATTAATTTTTTCAACATAATACACATTGCTATTGAAATAACCATTTATTAACAATGACGTGATGTATCCCCGTTACCTTTGCGCCATATTTATTGCGCTTGCAACCCGTTCTTTATACAATAAATGAGGTCAGTTAAATAGTTAAAGAATTAAGAGTACTGCAAGGTGCTCTTTTTTTATACCTTGTTAGTAGATTTTCAGTAAGAATTGTTAATACAGCCCCAGGTTGTTAACATAAACATAACATTGAATTAACCATTAGATAACCTATCTTTGCTCAATAAATCAGCGAGATATGAAAAAACATAAACTGAAATCACTTATTAAAACTGCACGTAAAAGCGCAAAAAGAGATATACAGACCATTTTAATCAAGAACCTTAAAGAAGTAGCCGCCAAAGTAGCCAAAGATTCAGACAAGCTGGATAAAAAAATTAAACTAAGCGCCAAAAAACTGGCAAAAGAAATTTCAAAAGAGGTTATCATAGACGAAACAGCGCTTGCTGCCCCGGCAGAAAAGGCCATTGAGCCCGAAGCGGCTGTAATTACCGAAGCTGCAATTAAAGAAAGCAAGCCTAAGAAAGTAAAAGCACCGGCTAAAACTAAAGCTGCCGCGCCTGCTGTTACTGCCGAAGAAGTTAAATAATAAGCACACAACATAAATAAGAGGGGCTGTACCGCATTAATTGTAGTACAGTCCCTCTGTTGTTTTATACTACAGCAAACCGTTGCGCTCAAAGTAAGCCTGTAAGGTATCGGGCTGTGTCATTAAAAAGGTTTGTATCCCCAACTTTTCCGCACCCGCCAAATGCTGCGGACTATCGTCGATAAACAATGTCTCTGCCGGATCCAGATTGTTCTCCTGCAACACTTGCTCAAATATGGCCGCCTCGGGTTTGCGCTTGCCCGTAAGGTGCGAGTAATACGTTTTCTCGAACAGGTGATCGTTACCTTCAAAATCAAACTCTCGTTTCAAGTAGTCCATAATATGATCGTAATGGATGGCGTTGATGTTGCTGAGCAAAAACGAACGGTACTTAGCCTTCAATTTTAATAATAATTCGTGGTTACCGTCGGCAATTCCGAGCAGCATGCTGTTCCAGGCGGTGTTAATTTGCTCGTCGGTGAGTGCATTATTACCGGTTATGGCCCTTATTTTGTCGCGAAAAGCTTCGGCAGTGATCTCTCCCCTATCAAAAGCATCAAATACGGCATCCTGCTGTAAATGGCCAAAAAACTGATCGGAGTTATTGATACCCAGCGCACTCCATGCCTGCTGTGCCCTGGAAAAATCAATACTGAAGATGACGTTACCATAGTCGAAGATTATATTTTTAATATTTTTCATAATTAGCTTTTGTTAATTGAAGGCAAATATGTAATATTGCGCCTCGAAAAACAACAAAGTTTTCCGGCGCCTATAGCTCAGTCGGTTAGAGTAGAAGACTCATAATCTTTTGGTCCCTGGTTCGAGCCCAGGTGGGCGCACGAAACGTGATTTTTTAAGATCACTCAACCCTCTAAATCGCTGATTTAGAGGGTTTTTTGTTTTATTCTGATCCTTTTCAGTCCTTACGAATGCACAGGGAAAAACACCAATCCGACACCCTGGAATTAAATTTTAATTTTAGGCGCATTTATGGGTTAATGGACTGTTATACAGTTATTTAAGTCTTTAAATATAGATCAAAAAAGACTTAAAAAGACTGCTATTCAAATCTTTCCTGCGCCCTTTTTGCGCCCTGAAAAATGACGGTTTCAGGCGGTAATTATTCATTTATTCACTTAAAAACTGTAAAAAGATGAAAACATCGCAGTCATTTGGTGTGCATTTCACCATCAAAAAAGAAAAGGCAAAGGATGGCGTGACCAACGTTTACGTGTCCGTAACGGTCAACAAAGAGCGGATCCATTTTGCGCTCAAGCACTACGTCAAGGTCGACAACTGGGACAAAGGACGGGGCGGCCTGAAGATCAAAGTCCCCGAAGCAAAAGAGACCAATGCTTACCTGGAGCAGGTCAAATTCACGATCACTACTTATTACCAGCAATTACAGATCGCCGGTAAAGAAGTAACACCGCAATTACTAAAATCCATGTTCCTGGGAGAAGAAGCTGAGGAAACCTTTTCGCTGAGCAAGTTGATGGATTACCATTACGAGACGGCCGCAGCGGCCCTGACCTGGAGCACGCTTAAACATTACGCCGTTACACGCCGCTACCTGGAAAAATTTCTGAAAGAAAAGCGAAATACGACGGATATCCGGATCAATGATATAGACTATAAGTTCATCATTGATTTTGAGACCTATTTGCGGAACCACAAGCCCAAAGACCATCAGCGGCCGATGAACAACAACGGCGTGATGAAACACCTGATCCGCCTGCGTAAGATGACGACCCTGGCGCTCAAACTGACCTGGATATCCCGTGACCCTTTCAAGAATTATAAGTTCCGCTACAAAAAGGTCGAGACCGCCTTCCTTAATCAAAAAGAACTTGACTCCATCAAGGTAAAAGATTTTGCGGTTGACCGGCTGAACATCGTTCGTGATCTCTTCGTTTTCAGTTGCTACACCGGACTTTCCTATGTGGACCTGATGAATTTGAAGGAGAACAATATCTCAGCGGGTGAAGATGGCGCGAACTGGATCAAATTATTCCGTCAAAAAAGCAACGAACCGACCAATATCCCGATCCTTCCCGTCGCCCAGCAAATTTTGGAGCGTTACCGTAACGCTGACCGCGCTGAAATAACCGGTACACTATTTCCAAACTTGTCCAATCAGAAAGTAAATAGTTACCTGAAAGAGATCGGCTTTATGAATGGTATCAAAAAGATACTAACCTTCGGCGTTGCGCGTCACACTTTTGCTACCACAGTAACCCTTTCGAATAATGTTCCGATCGAGACGGTGAGCAAAATGATGGGACACACCAAGATCGCTACCACTCAGATCTATGCGCGTGTCTTAATGAAAAAGATCAGCGATGATATGAACGTACTTCGGGAAAAGCTCGAACCGGAAGCACCTAAACGGAAAGCGGTAAAAAGATCCGGGCTAAGAAAAGTAAGCTGATAATTAAAAATAAAAACATGGAAGATCATTTTGTGTCAGATGACATCATCACCAATAAAATATATTTGATAAGAGGTCAAAAGGTTATGTTAGACAGCGATCTGGCCAACCTTTACCAAGTCGAAACCAAATACCTGAAGCGGCAAGTCCGGCGAAATCTTGAACGGTTCCCTGATGACTTTATGTTTGAATTAACCCCGGAGGAAATTTCAAGGAGCCAATTTGGCACCTTGAAACAGGGTGGTAATATCAAATATGCCCCTATGGTATTTTCCGAACAAGGCGTTGCCATGCTTTCAAGTGTGATCAGCAGTGCGCCGGCCATCGCAGTTAACATCCAGATCATGCGGGTATTTACCAAAGTACGTCAAATGCTCACTGATAACACTGAATTGCGTTTGGAGATCGAAAAGATCAAAAGTAAACTTGACAACCAGGATAAGAATATGGAGATCGTGTTTCGCTACCTGGATGAATTGCTCGAAGCGAAATATCATCCGCAACCGCGTGAGCCGATAGGATTTAGATTGAAAGGTTAAGGTACCGCATTTTAGACACCCTGCCAATTTCGCAAACAATGTCTGCGAAATTAATGGAGCCACAACAACGTGGCTCCATTTTAAAGCATTCCCTTTTCGAATGGCCAGTTCAGATCAATTGATAGCAAACTATCAATATAGCCTGTTAGCATATTGATGAAGCCAAATTCCGCAACAGTGTCGCGGAATTTGCTAAGCCGTTAAATACTGTAGCCCTTCAACTCTTCTTTATCATAGCCACCGGTACAATCCAGGCAGGCCAGTCCGTAAGCATCATACTCATCATAAGCCGCCCCGGGTTTACCGAAAAGCGTTATGATGCGGTCGATCCGGATCCGTGAACCCTTATCCAGGAAAATAAACACGCCTTCGCCCTGGATCTCTTTCATCTCCACGATGGTGCCGGCAGCATCACAGATCCCTTCCTCCCGACAAAAAAAGTTGATCTTGCCGCTTGTCTTTTTGGCGATCTGCTCTTCGATGACTTCCCGGTATTCCCAGGCCACCGGCAGATAGTTTGTTGTTGCTAATGATTCCGGTTTTAAATTCATAACGCTTTTATCTATTTCTTTAAGGATAACAGGCCGCTCATCAGTTCCTGGTTGAACTGGTCAATATTGATTGTATGCAGCATATCGTAGATACGTGTCCTGATGGCTTTGAATTCTTCGTGCAAGGGGCACGGATTTATCTCCGAACATTGCTTAAGCCCCAACGCACAACCCCGGAAAAGGCCGTCACCATCAATTGCTTCGACGATATCGCTGAGCGGACGCTTGAGGTTAGCCTCATCGATGAAGAAGCCGCCGGTGGGTCCTTTAAAAGAATTAATGATCCCCTTACGGCTCAGGTCCTGCAGGATCTTGGCCAGGAAGAACTCAGGTGAATCAATGCCCGCTGCGATCTCCTTGATCCCGACCTTGCGACCCTGCACACCGGTGTGGGCAATAAACAATACTGCCTTGATCCCGTATTCGCATGTCTTTGAAAATATTGCCATAATCTTAAACAAAGTTAGTAAAAAAATAATAAAAGATAAATTTGTCTTTTATTATTCTGGCAATTACATTTGTCCCGTCGATCAGCAGTGCTGGCTTATTGCAATCAAATAAAGGATAAAAAGGTATTTATATATTATTATGACAAAAGATCAAGAAGCCCTCATTACCGCAACCGTACCCGTTCTAAGAGAGAACGGCGTGTTGCTTACCAAATATTTCTATAACCGGATGTTCACCCATCACCCGGAACTGAAGAACCTGTTCAATATGGGTAACCAAAAAAGTGATAAACAGCAGACCGCGCTGGCACTGGCTGTACTGGCTTACGCGGAGAACATCGCCAACCCGATGGTGCTGTTGCCTGTGGTCGACCGTATCGGTCACAAACACGTCAGCCTGGACATTCGTCCCGAGCATTATATTATCGTCGGTAAGCATTTGATCGCCTCTATACAGGAAGTATTGGGCGAAGCTGCCACACCGGCTATTGTAGACGCCTGGACAGCCGCTTACCAGCAACTGGCGGCTTTAATGAGCGGGCATGAAGCAGGTATCTATCAACAGAAAACCAATACCGAATATGGCTGGACAGGCTGGCGACCATTTGTGGTAAAACAAAAGATCGCCGAGTCGGCCGAGATCACTTCGTTTTACCTGTACCCTTCAGATGGTGGAAAGGTGGCCAGCCACCAACCCGGGCAGTTCATTAGTTTACGAACTTTTCTGCCCGAACTTAAATTGAACCAGGCACGCCAGTACAGTATCTCCAGCGCCCCTAATAACGAATACTACCGCATTTCCGTTAAGCGCGAATTAGGTAAAGAAATAGATACCAATGGTATGATCAGTAACCGGCGGCATGATCATGTGCACGAGGGGGATGTTCTGGAGATCACCGCCCCATCGGGTAATTTCGTGTTAGCAGACGGGCTGGATGCACCGGTCACCCTGATCAGCGGCGGTGTTGGCTTAACACCTTTGCTGAGCATGCTGCAAAGCCTGATCAGCAATGACCACCAGCATCCGGTCACCTGGTTACATGGCTGCCGCAATGAGGGCGTTCATGCCTTTAAACATTACGTGGAAGCTATGGCGTCCGGGTTCCCTAATTTAGCTCATTATACTTTTTATAACGAACCGACCGAAGAGAACAAACAAGCCGGTATTTACGCAGGCTTTCTGGACATTGCCGGGATACCGGAATTTAACGCTGACCCGAACGCGCACTACTTTGTCTGTGGCCCGGCCGTCTTTATCCAAAAGCAATACCGGGACCTTTTAGCCGCCGGGGTTGATAAAGACCGCATCTATTTTGAAGAATTCGGACCGCAGGTGCTGTCACTGAACTGATCTTAAACCCATAAATTTTCAGCTTATGCTTACGCTTAAAACAAATACAACAGCTGCCTGGGCAGCGAAACCGATCGCAAGAAACAGGTTCAACCCGGTCAAAGCTTACCTCAGGTTCGCAGATGGCCAGAAAGACCATAAAACGATGTGGTGGTGCATTAACCTGGTGGTGCATGGCAACCTGGTGCTGGCCGTGCCTGCGGTGATCATTTACTATTATAACGCACCGGTTATTTTACTGGCTGTTACTGTACTGGGTTTCTTTGGTAACCTGGTCGCCAATATGGGCGGTGCGGGCATCCGCATTACGTTGACTGCATTCTTTGCAAGTCTGCTCGTCAACCTGGGGATGCTCCTCATTTATATGTTGTAGCGGATACTCTGATCGTAAAAAGCTGGCTCAGGCCGGCTTTTTTTTATTGCAGAACGGGCATTCTGGGCTTCGTAGTTAACTTAAACAAAGGGGGCTCGACCAAAGGATCTATAATTGTCAATAAACAAAGAACCTTTGCGAACCTGACCAAGCCGGCCCATGGTCGGCTTTTTTGTTTCCTGTTCTCTTCAGGCCAACCAGTTTACGGCTATAAACCACAAAACTGGATCAGGACAGGGTTAGGACTCCTAACTATGTTTGTATCACAATTTAGTAACAAGTAAAACTTATAAAAATGGCAAGATCAATTTTCTATCACGCCGGTTGCCCGGTATGTGTCAGCGCAGAACAAGACATTATCGGTCTGATCGGTGAAAACAATGTGGAAGTAGTGAACATCGGTGAAGACAGAGCCCGTATCGCTGAAGCGGAAAAAGCAGGCATCCAGTCAGTACCTGCTCTGGTGACCCCTAATGGCAATGTACTGCACATCAATTTCGGTGCATCATTAGCCGATGTAAAAGGTTAAACATAACCGGCCCTGCCGTACCGGCAGGGCCTCTTTACTATTCAATTAAGATCATGAAAGTTGCAGTTTGGGATACCTACGTCGAAAAGAAAGACGGTGACACGATGCATTTCGATATCCTCGCCCCAAGTGAGATCACGAATGAGATCGTCATCCACGAAATGGGTAACAATTACTTAAAGTCCAAAGGACAGGAGGGCCAGTCGCTGACTGCCAAAGAATGCCGTCTTTGCCATATGGAGATCGCGCCGGCTGAAGTACAACGGGCCATCGAACAGAACGGTTATTATATCATAGAAATGGAAGGTTGTGACTGACGATAAACAGATAGTGACCACAGCAGAAGGCGGCATCGATCACAAGATCATTGTCGCCTTTGAGCGTATATCCCAGGCGCTCCGTACCATGGCCTGGAACAGCGGCAAGCAACAGCAGTTAAACCCGGTACAATCCCAGCTCCTCATATTTTTACTGCGCCACCCTAACGCCGCTAGCAGCATCACCGCGCTGGCCAGGGAATTTGGTGTGAGTAAGGCCAGCCTGAGTGAAACTGTCAGTGCCCTGGAAAAAAAAGGCTTGATAAATAAGGCTGCGACTAGAAGCGATCTGCGTAATTTCAGCATCCGTTTGATGCCGGAGGGTTTACAGGCCGCGGCTGAAGCGGCACAGTACACCAACCTATTGACAGCTGCCCTGGGAAATTTACCCGCTCCAGGAAAAGAGGTGCTATTTGACGCTTTGGGTTCCCTGATCTTTGAATTGCATAACAGCGGCGTTGTTCCGGTACAACGGATGTGTCTGAGCTGTCATTATCATGAAATGAGAAATGACGGGCATTTCTGCCGGCTGCTGGAAAAACAACTGGCTGTCGCTGCGCTGCAAGTGGATTGTGCTGACCACATTCCGGCAAAGGTCCTATAGCAGCTTCGCGATCTTTTTCAATCCTTCTTCCAGCTGTTCTTCCGTTAACGAGGCATAACCCAGGCGCAGGCCATTGACCGGCTCGCCATAACTGAAACTTTCAGGCGGTAATATTTGCACGCCTTTTTCTAAAAGCTTTTTGTGTAGAGTGACCATGTTGGTCTTCACCTTTGGCTGTAACCAAAAAGCCAGACCGCCTTCCGGTTTTTGAAAATCCACCTTCCCGCCAAGATGCTCTTTGATCATTTTTTCAAAAACATCACGCTTGCTTTTGTAAAGCAGTGTGGCCCGGCGCAAATGCCGTTTGATATGCCCTTCATTGATCAATTGCAGAACGGCCTGTTCCATCATGTTATCGCCCTGCGTGTCTATGATCCGGCGCAATTGCCCTACCTTTTGGATCAGTTCTTTCGAGGTGGCCAGGTAACCTATGCGTAAGGCCGGTGCTACGATCTTACTCATGGTACCGATGTAGACAAAATGTTCTACGTTCTCAAAACTGCTGACCGGCAGGATCGGTCGCTGACCAAAGTGGAACTCATTGTCGTAATCGTCTTCAATTATAGTAAAACCATA
Organism: Mucilaginibacter gynuensis; assembly: GCF_039541195.1. Taxonomy (NCBI): domain Bacteria; kingdom Pseudomonadati; phylum Bacteroidota; class Sphingobacteriia; order Sphingobacteriales; family Sphingobacteriaceae; genus Mucilaginibacter; species Mucilaginibacter gynuensis. Next base: position 497,913 of record NZ_BAABFT010000003.1, on the reverse strand, counting down.
GTGATTGGATAGTTCGATCAGTTCCAGCCTGCGGGTAAGACTTAAGGTAACTGTGGTTGGGAATTGATGGTGGGGCGTAATGTAGATCGCTTTGATCGTTTTGCCTTTGCGTAAATAGGCGCTCAGGTCATCGACGATAATGCCATCCTTGTCCACATTGACCGGTAAGATACTTGCACCGGCATGTTCGATCGCCTGCCAGGCGGGTTTATAACCGGGATTTTCAACTGCTACTACATCGCCCTTCTGCAAAAGACAATGGGCGGTCAGGTACATCGCCATCTGGCTGCCACGCGTCACAAAGATCTCCTCGGCGGTCAGGCGCATGCCCCGCTTATAGTTAAGCATTTCAATGATCGCATTACGGAAGTCAAGATCACCGGCACTGTCGACATATCCCATCATTTGCCAGCGGCCTTTCCGGTTGAAGATCTGCCGGTAAGCACCTGCCAGCTCAGGTATGGGCGCGATACGGCTATCCGGGAATCCATCATTAAATACGATCTCCGGCACCAGCGTCGCGGCCTGGGGTACAACGATCGTTTCCTTATCCCTTTTCACTTCCCTGAACTCAGGTAACCGCTCGGCGACGAATGTCCCGCTCCGTTCTTTGGAGATCAGCCAGCCTTCTGCCAGCAGCACATCCAGGGCATCGATCACCGTATTACGGTTCAGCTTTAACTGGGTGGCCAGTTGACGGCTGCCGGGTAATGGCGAACCGCTTCGCAACTTACCGGCTTTGATCGCAGCGATGATCGAATCCGCTATCTGGATATACACCGCTCTTTCGCAATCTACATTGATATTGATCTGAAGATCCCAAGGTCTTAACATAACTGGACTACCTTAAATTATAAATTCTGTATCACTTATATACTCCAAATATACATCAATTTTGTAATGCAATAATGCAACAACACTTAATTTTTTTAAGATGTCAAATACAAAATTCAACACTGCCGAGACCGAGTTCAAAACAGCGATCCATGACGAACAAAAACAATTCAGTTCAAAAGATTTTCATAAAACTTTTGCAAGGCCGGTGTTTGTAAAACCACCTTACCTGGTACACCGCAACGTGGAACATGCCGGCGAGCACAACCAGTTCTCTACCGAACGTAAACACCCGGTATTCTTTGTCGACCTGCCGAGTAAGAATGTGAGCATGACCATTGGCGGCTTGCTGCCGGGTCAGCTGACCAATAAACACCGTCACACTTATGAGACCGTATTGTATGTGCTGGAAGGCAAAGGCTATACCGAGATCGAGGGTGAAAAGATAGAGTGGCAAAAAGGTGATGCCGTATACATCCCGTCATGGGCATGGCACAGGCACCAGAACCTGAGCGATGCCGAGTCGGCCAAGTACATTGCCTGCGAGAACGCGCCGCAACTGCAAAACCTGGGTGTCGCACTTCGTGAAGAAGAAGGCAGGGATCTTTAATCTATTTACGGACAGGCCTCCTTTACCGGAGGCTTTTAAACCAGCTATTACATATGAATAATGTACCATTTAAAGGGATCATCGCTTATCCCATCACGCCATTCGATAAAAATGAGCAAGTCGATATACCGCTATTTAAAACTTTGGTTGAACGCCTGGTCAGCACAGGTTCACATGGTATCGCACCCCTGGGCAGCACCGGTGTACTTCCCTATCTTACCGATACAGAAAAAGAAGCGATCACCGAAGCAACCATCCAACAGGTAGGTGGCCGTGTGCCAACGCTGGTGGGTGTTTCCAATTTAACCACGGAAAGAACGGTCTATCACGCGCAGTTCGCTGAAAAGGCAGGTGCCACTGCCGTCATGATCATTCCGATGAGCTACTGGAAACTCACCGACGACGAGATCGTGGCGCACTATGATAAGGTCGCTGCTAAGATCAATATCCCGATCATGGCTTATAATAACCCGGCTACCGGTGGTGTCGATATGTCGACCACACTTTTAAAAAGGTTACTCGAGATACCGAACGTGACCATGATCAAAGAAAGTACCGGTGATGTGCAGCGCATGCACACCCTGAAAAAAGAGCTGGGTGACGATGTCGCTTTCTATAACGGCTCAAACCCGTTAGCCTTAGCGGCATTCGCCGCGGGTGCGACCGGCTGGTGTACAGCAGCGCCGAACCTGATCCCGGAATTGAATCTCAGCTTATACGAGATGATCAAAATAAACGACCTGAACGCCGCTCAAAAAGTGTTCCTGGATCAGCTTGACCTGCTAAAATTCATTGTTGCCAAAGGTTTACCACGCGCGATCAAGACAGGTCTTGAAATTCTGGGCACAGCAGGCGGTGAGTTAAGAAGTCCGTTGCAGCCGCTGAGTACTGCTGATCAGCAACAGTTAACCAAGATCCTGGAGGATGTCGCTGCTTTACAGGCCTAAGTTCTGATCTGGACTACCATGTTTTGAAAATTCTGTACCAGCCTGATGGTGACGGGTTAACTTAAATTTACCACAGTTACCCGTTGCCGTTCAGGCCTGTGGTAATAAAGATCCATATATGTCAGTGAAAAAGAAAATACAGGTGGAAAAAGTGACCGACCCGATAAAACTGGAAGAGGTCTTCGCCATCAGAACGCAGGTATTTGTGATAGAGCAGCAATGTATACCGGAACTTGAAAAAGGCTTTGAAGACGAGTCTGTACATTTTCTGGCCACCGTTGATCGTGCCCCGGCAGGCGCGTCACGTTGGCGGGAAACAACACAAGGCTATAAGCTGGAACGGATCTGTGTGCTACCGGAATTCCGGGGCTTGGGAATTGGAAAAGGTCTGGTGGAGGCCATGTTACAGGATCTGCCATCAGATGCCGGTTATATCTATTTGCACGCACAGGTCCAGGCTACCGGCCTTTATGAAAACTTTGGCTTTGTTAAGGTAGGCAGCCCTTTCGGGGAAGCCGGTATCATGCATTGCAAAATGGAGAAAAATGTGATCGCGGACGATCAGATAAACTAACCCGGATGTATCTGTCAGATCTCATTATAAATGATAAAGAAAGAATTGCATTCAGCGATCTTTTCCTGCCGGAAAAAGATCGTGCGCAACTGAACGACCTGCTGAAAGAATTCAGCTATGCGGAGCAGCTGCTACGATATGAGCTGCCGGTCAATAATAAAGTATTGCTTTACGGCAGTTCCGGTTGCGGTAAAACTGCCACGGCAAAAGCGATCGCCAATGCCCTGGGTAAACCATTGATCGTACTTAACCTGAGTACGGTCATCAATGCCAAGATCGGCGAGACCGCGCAAAACCTGAGGATGGTCTTCGATCATGCGGCCAAAATGAAAGCGGTACTACTGTTGGATGAGTTCGATCAGATCAGTAAAGGCAGAAGTATCGACGATAAAGATGTTGGCGAGATGCGCCGTATAGTGAATACGCTGATCCAGTTGCTGGACCGGCTCACAGCAGATACTTTATTGATCTGCGCGACCAATCACCGCGATTTTATCGACCACGCTTTATTAAGGCGTTTCCAGTTGCAGTTGAGCTACACCTTACCATCTTCAGCGGTGCTGGACGGTTACTACGACCAGTTGCTTTCCAAATACCCGGAAAATATCAGCTCCGTGGAACGGCGCTATGAACTGTCGTTCGCCGAAGTCAAGGACCTTACCCTTACTGCCGTAAAGAGAAACCTGATCTGTCTGCTCGAAGCCGGTCAGGAAGATCATCAAATAAATAAGGTTCCTGAAACAGTTTAAACCTTGTGTCATGGAAGATCAAATTAACATCATTGAACATATTAAAGAAATAGAGGACCGGATCATCAAGGCCTGTGAAAAAAGCGGCCGGGACCCTCATGAGATCTTATTATTACTGGCGACAAAGACCGTTCCCGCCAAACGAATCGCGGTCGCGCTGGAAGCCGGGCATCGCGTGATCGCGGAGAACAAGGTCCAGGAGCTCAAAGAAAAATATTGCGCACTGAGGTCTGTCAAGCATGTTAACCATTTCATCGGCCACCTGCAAACCAACAAGATCAAGGACCTGCTGAAATACGACGTGAGCTGTATCCAATCCATCGACCGCTTCGAACTGGCAGAAAAACTGGACCAGCGGCTGGCATTTGAGCAAAAGACCATCGATGTCTTCATCCAGGTAAACACCTCAGATGAGGAAAGCAAATTTGGCGTGCATCCCGGCCAGACGCTGCAACTGGTCAGACAGGTCGCTGCCTTAAAGAACATCCGCATCAAAGGATTGATGACCATCGGCTTGCTGAGCAATGAGTCGGAAAAGGTCCGCGCCTGTTTTCAGCTGCTTAAAAACATACAGCAAAAGGTCCTTGACGCGAACATCCCGGGTGTCTCGGTCCGGGAACTGTCCATGGGCATGAGCGGTGATCTGGAGATCGCCATTGAGGAGGGCGCCACGATCGTCAGGGTGGGCACCGCGATCTTCGGGCAGCGCCCGACACCTGACAGTTATTACTGGAATGAAACTTCCGCCTTAAGCACTGCAACGTCATGAGAATACATTTTTTACAACACATAGCTTTTGAAGGACCGGCTTCGATATTGGAGTGGGCAGAACTGCAACAGTATGAAGTAAGTTTCACCAGATTCTTTGAAGACGGTTTTCAGATACCTGAGCCGGATGAGCTGGATGCGCTTGTCATTATGGGCGGCCCTATGGGCGTAAATGATGGTGACCGCTATATCTGGCTGAATACGGAAAAAGAATTTATTTATGCATGCATTCAGGCCGGGAAGAAAGTACTGGGCATTTGCCTTGGTGCACAGCTGATCGCTGCCAGTCTCGGCGCTGCGGTCAGGAAAGCACCGAACAAGGAGATCGGCTGGTTCCCGGTCGCGCCTGCCGAAGATTGTCTGATGGTCGGCTGGTTCTATGAGCTTTTCAAACATCAGCCAACCGTATATCACTGGCATGGTGATCAGTTCGATATCCCGCAGGGCGGACTTAACCTGCTGATCTCTGCAGCCAATGAAAACCAGGCTTTTGCTTATCAGGATAACGTTCTGGGATTACAGTTTCACCTGGAGGTGTCGCGATATGATGTCATCGATATGATCCAGCATGGCTGGTCTGAGCTTGATCACGCGCCCTACATCCAGGGTATGGCTTGCCAGATCACCGGGTGTACCAATGTAAGAACCGCAAAACGTACCATGAACCGGCTGCTGGATATTTTTCTGGCACCGACAACATAAAGAACTACAATTTTAAATACTTAACAATTTATAAAATGGACGAACAAAACAATAAGTTAACTACGGCAGCCGGCAATCCGGTAGCCGACAATCAGAACGTGCAGACGGCCGGTCCACGCGGACCGGTGCTGTTACAGGATTTCTGGTTCCTGGAGAAAATGGCGCATTTTGACCGTGAGGTCATTCCTGAACGACGCATGCATGCGAAAGGTTCCGGCGCTTACGGTACGTTTACCGTAACCCATGATATTACCGCTTATACCAAAGCGGATATTTTTTCGGAGATCGGTAAAAAGACCGACCTGTTCTTACGCTTCTCGACCGTTGCCGGCGAGCGCGGTGCGGCCGATGCCGAGCGTGACATCCGTGGCTTTGCCGTGAAATTTTATACCGGCCAGGGTAACTGGGACCTGGTAGGCAATAACACGCCGGTGTTCTTTTTCCGTGACCCGATGAAATTCATCGATCTGAACCATGCGGTAAAACGCGACCCGAGGACCAATATGCGCAGCGCGGACAATAACTGGGATTTCTGGACCTTATTACCGGAAGCCCTGCACCAGGTGACCATCGTCATGAGCGAGCGTGGTATCCCTAAAAGCTACCGGCACATGCACGGTTTCGGCAGCCATACCTTTAGTTTCATCAATGCGAACAACGAGCGTTTTTGGGTGAAATTCCACTTCCGTTGCCTGCAGGGCATCGCGAACCTGACCAATGAAGAAGCGGAGGCGATCATCGGCAAGGATCGTGAGTCAAGCCAAAAGGATCTGTATGATAACATTGAAGCCGGTAATTTCCCTAAATGGCAGCTTTGCGTACAGATCATGCCGGAAGCAGATGCCAAAACCTATCGTTTTCATCCGTTCGACCTGACCAAAATTTGGCCGAAAGTTGATTACCCGCTCATTCCGGTGGGTGAAATGGAATTGAACCGTAACCCGGCCAATTACTTCGCAGAAGTTGAACAAGCAGCCTTTAACCCGGCCAATGTTGTGCCTGGTATCGGTCATTCACCGGATAAAATGTTACAGGGGCGTTTGTTCTCTTACGGCGATGCGCAACGTTATCGCTTAGGCGTGAATCATTCCCACATCCCGGTGAACGCGCCGAAATGTCCTTTCCATTCCTTCCACCGTGATGGTGCCATGCGTACCGATGGTAATCTCGGTTCGACGATCCATTATGAGCCGAACAGCTTTGGCCAGTGGAAGGAACAGCCTGAGTTCAAAGAACCGCCATTGCAATTGGAAGGTGACGCCTATGCCCACAATTACCGTGAAGATGATGACGATTACTTCACCCAGCCAGGCAACCTGTTCCGCCTGATGGATGACAAGCAAAAAGAACTGCTGTTCAGCAACACGGCTGCAGCCGTTGGCGGTGCGCAGCAGTTTATACAGGTAAGACACATCCGGAATTGTTTTAAAGCCGATCCGGCCTATGGCATCGGGGTTGCAAATGCTTTAGGCATGACCATTGAAGAAGTTGATAACTTCAGCCATCCGAACTTATCATAACAACTCCAAAAAAAGCCGGAACTTAAAAAGTCCGGCTTTTTTTGGAGTTAACAGAGGTAATTACTTCGCTTTTTCAAATATCATATCAAGCAGGTGGCTGATTACTTCCGGCATTGTCAGCCTGCTGGTTTCTAAACTCAGGTCAATCCGATAAATTGACCGCTATCAAATCGGGAATGGAGAATCGTTTAATAAATACAATAACGAGTTGATCAATTGCTTGGTTCCCTACAGATATTCGGGAACGGCGAGTCGTCTGAAATGCTGCGCGAGTTTCATCCGATAACCTGCCTCTACGACAAAAGCCCCGACCGGTCAGTCGAAGCTTTCAAAGTAGTAATAGATTATTTTTTGTTTATAACGGCGAGTAGCGCAATCTTAGTAGTACCGATCCGCATAGCCTTCAGCTTTGAATATCTCAGCAACCGAATCGATAAGCTTTCTTCAGACCAGTTCGTTCTCTTTTATTGTCTGCAACCTCATCTTTTTGATATTAATACTTTTTATCAAGTTCCAACATCATCAGATCCTTGTCCCGGTATTCTCCCGCGATACGGATGGCTTTTTCCAGCGTTACCTGATGCCTGAAGCCGAACCTGGAATAAAGTCTCTTTGCCGGTTCGTTGTAGGAGACGACTGATAATTTCACCTCAGTGATCTTCGGGAATTCCTCGCTGATGATCCGTAGTAAGGTCATCAGCATTCGTTCGCCGATGATGTAACGATGACCTTTGCTCCACACATATAAACTCGATATCTCCCCGGTCGACCGCTTTTTTCCTTTAAGATCACCTGCTGTGAAAGAAACTACCCCACAAAGTACCCCTGTTCTCAGGTAGCCTAAGGTTAAGCCCTTAGCCGGTTCGGTGATAACTGGCGGATCGGACCGATCATTCGTACAAAGTCCCAGGTGATCGGTATTTACCGGATCATCCTGGGCGATCAGTCGCAAAAAGCCGTGATCACGATCGTCCGTAAGTCTGACAAGCTGAACATTACCCATGATCTTAAACTTTAAGCTTTGTTATGATTTCTGCCAGTAGTTATTTGCAGCGGCGATCGTCGCAAATTCGGTAGCGACGGTCTGCCCGATAGCGATCAGCATCATCGGGTCTTCAGCATAAACATTGCGCAGCTTGGTCCTGACATCTGCATCCGGCTGGGTAACTTTGATGATCAGGCGCGACATTTTTACCGCTAATGCGCGACCCTCTTCGGGGGTCGCGGTGATCAGGGAATTCCCTGGTATTAATTCTATTTGATCTGCCATTTTTTTAAAGGTTTGATATTAGTTGGTCTCTGAATTTTCAAGTTGATCCGCAGTGGTCATCGCTTCGGAGCCATGAACAGCCAAATAGCGTTCAGCGTCCAGCGCCGCCATACAGCCGCTTCCTGCGGCGGTGACCGCCTGCCGGTAATAGGGATCCTGCGCATCACCGCAGCAAAATATGCCCGGGACATTGGTTTCAGTGCTTTTGCCTTTGGTCAATACGTAGCCGGCTTTATCCAGCTCAAGCCATTTCTTAAAAATGCTGGTGTTCGGGTTGTGACCGATCGCTACGAACAGACCTGTTACCGCCAGTTCACGGTCTTCGTTGGTTCTGTTATTGATCAGCTGAACGCCGGTGACCACCAGGCCATCGCCTAAAACCTCGGTCACCTCGTTATGGAACAGTACTTCAATGTTCGAAGTGGCCAGCACCCGGTCGGCCATCGCTTTGGATGCCGCGAACTCACCTTTACGGATGATCATATAAACCTTCCGGCAAAGCTTGGCCAGGTAAAGGGCTTCTTCAGCAGCAGTATCGCCGCCGCCACAAAGCGCCACATCCTGCCCGCGATAAAAGAATCCATCGCAGATCGCACAGGCTGAAACGCCGCTGCCGTTGTATTTTTGTTCAGAAGGCAGGCCCAGCCATTTGGCCGACGCGCCGGTAGAAATGATCACACTATCGGCCGATATTATGATCGTTTCGTCAATGATCACCTGGTGCGGCCGCGCCGAAAAGTCGACGCTGCTGACATGACCATAGCGGATCTCTGTACCAAAACGCTCCGCCTGTTTTTGCAGGTCATCCATCATGGCAGGTCCTTTAACGCCGTTCGGATAGCCGGGAAAATTATCGACCTCGGTCGTGAGCATCAGCTGACCGCCGGTAGCGATTCCGGTATATAAAAGTGGATTAAGCCCGGCACGCGCAGCATAGATCGCTGCGGTGTAACCTGCCGGGCCGGATCCAATGATCAAACATTGAACGTGTTCCATAATTAGAATTCTCCTTTTTTCATGTAAGGCTGTCCCCAAAGAATACTTTGTAACAGCACTGATTTTAGCCAGGCATTTGACATTTTTTCTACATCAGCTGAACTGGCACCTGTTTTTGCCAGGAACGGCTTCAGGGTGGTCACCACCGGTATGGTCAATGCCGGGATATAACGGTAATTGATAATGGGTACCGAATTGGCCTGGTCGGTCTTGTTTTTCTTGGCCGAATAGTGACGCAGGCCGATCTCGTACTGATAGTTCAGCCAGTCCTGGTCATATTTAGCTTCAGCGGTTTGCAGTATCCACATCTTGAAGCGGGCCCGTACCTTGGCCAGATATTCGCCATCTGGTTTACCGGTGCTTTTATTGCCGAAGAAATAGACCAGTTGGGGTGTTGAACCGACAAAGCCGTACCAAACATCCAGTATCTGGTCGGTCTGTCCGGCCAGGATATCGTGGCTCATGCGCAGGTATTTGACGTCTTCGTCATTGAATAGCATGGACTGCTCCAGCAGTTGGAGATCGTCCAGGGTAAAGGGTGACTTGGCTATCTCTTTGGTGCCATAGGTGTAACCATGAGGCGCTTTAGTGTCCTGGGCCTGGGTCTGAAGGGTGATGATCAGCGCAGTGATGATCAAAAAATATATACGTTTCATTTGTGTTTTATGGTGATCTGTGATTAAAAAAAGCCCTGTCTTTCAAACAGGGCTCCGATGATTTATCCTTTAACGTCAGCTAAAGATGCGCCGAAGTTGATGTGCAATACATTGCCGTTTGGTGTTACTAACGCCGGTACAGACTGGATACCTGCTTTTTCTGCTTCGGCGATACGGCTTCGGTCTTCGCCGATATTTACGACCTCCACATTGTTTTCGCCGATCAAGTTAATGATGTCTTGTTCTGCGCTTACACATACCGGGCAACCCGCATGATAGAAAATTGATTTTGCCATTTTTTTGATGAGTTTGATTTGTTGACCTTATTGTCATGACAAACATAGTTAGGAGTCCTAACGTCGTCCTGATCCAGTTTTATGGTTTATCCGGCTAAACTGGTTGGGCAGCTGCAGCCTAACAAAATGGTAAAAAGAATAGCTGTAAACCTAATTTGAGCCTAAATTTGTTCAAGCGTGCAAATTTTATGAAAGAGATACTTTTGGATAGATTGGAAAATAGCGACAATATCGGGTTCGATATTAAGCGTATCCCTTCTAACGACCTTACGGATAATTTCCCGACCGAGGCACACCGGGATGACCATTATACTTTTTTTCTGCTTGAAAGTGGCAGCGGTTCTGTTTTGGTCGATTTCCAAACAGTTCAAGTAAATAGTCCCTCATTATTTTTTGTACTTCCGGGTCAAGTTAATCAACCTGTTGATCAAGATGCAGCTAAAGGCTGGTTTCTTGGGGTAGAGGCTTCTTTAATGCCCACCCAAAGCAGAGATGCCTTAGGAGGACAATTGATGCTGCAACAACCTATCCCGTTGGATCCTTTACAACTCAGGCAATTTGGCGACTTGCTTAACCTGATCCTTGAAAAACGACAAGCCCCAAACAACGATGTTCTCTATCGTCCCGCTATCCACGCACTTGTTCAAGCCTTCCTATTGGAGGTAGCGAGATCGTACAGCCATATGACCGGAGTGAATTCTGGCCTTTCGCGACCACATCAACTTCTTCAGGAATTTAAAAAGTTGTTATCGACCGAGATCAAAAATTTAAAAAGCCCTTCAGCATATGCTTTGCAACTTCATGTTACCGAATCCTATCTTAATGAGGTAGTGAAAAAGATCTCTGGTTTTACGGTGAGCTATTGGATCCGTCATGAAGCTATTATGGAGGCAAAGCGACTTTTATACTACAGTGAACTAACTTCTAAAGAGATAGCTTATGAATTAGGCTATGATGACCATTCCTATTTCGGACGGATCTTCACAAAAGAAGTCGGAATGCCTGCAATAGCTTTCCGCAGGCAATACCGTAAATAGTCCTATCATTGCCCTCAAACCGCCATTTTCTGCCCGTCATACTATTGGTTCCTTTGTGCAAATGTTAGGCACATGGAAAATTCTCTTCTAAAACAGCTCAGGAAAAAGGCCGATCTATTGCTTATTCCATCATTACTGCGATCGGGTCAGGTACTGGCAGTAAGAACCTGGGAGCCTGCCACTTTTGTCGAGATAGACCTTCATTTACCGGATATGGATATGGAATGGGAAAGCATACCATATATCAAGTTTAAAGTGGATGACTTCACTTTTCGCGATTATACGCCTTCCGGTTGGGATGCCGACAAACGTACCTGCACAGTATTCATCGATACGGGACACAATGGGTTTGGAAGTAAATGGGCAGCAGGATTACAAAAAGGCGATGTCGTGAATTACCTGAAAACTGAGCGTACTAACCATGCACCGGATCCGCAAAAATGGTCTGTGGGACTGGGTGATCTAAGCGGTCTTGGTCATTTGCTGGCATTAGAACAGATGAGCAGGTCAATAAGTCATTTTACGGGTTCCGTATTGCTGAATGAGCGGCAACACCTAAGATCTTTTCGGGAGTCTCTCGACTCGCGCTTACAGCCTATCGAATGTGAGGACGAAGTGGGTGACGGATCCCTGCTGCAATGGGTTGTCGAACAAAAATTTCATCCCGATCAAACTGTGTTTTACATCGTCGGTAACAACAGATTAGTAAGCAAACTTAAGCGTTCGCTAAAGGAGTGCGGGTTCTCATCATCGCAGATCAAGGTGAAAGGATTTTGGGGTTAATATATTCCTGATAGACAATTTTCAACAAATATAAAAAGACATGAGATCTGAAAAGAAAGTATTAATATCTGGTGCCAGCATTGCTGGCACCGCACTGGCCTTCTGGTTGCAAAAAGATGGGTATTCCATAACGGTAATTGAGCGTTCTGAGGTATTCCGAACAGGTGGTCAAAACGTCGATATTGAGGGTCCCGGACAAGAGGTTATCAAATTAATGGGGCTTGAAGAAAAGATAGAAGCGATGAATACAAGGGAGAAAGGTGTTCAGTTGCTGAATAACTCGGGTAAGGCTATAGCTTCTTTAGCCAAAGGTGCCGTGGGCTCTTTTACCAGTTCCTACGAGATCCTGCGTGGTGACCTCGCCCATATCATGTACGATGAAACGAAGGAGAAATGCAACTATCGCTTTGGCATAACGATTACGGACATCCATCAGAATGAGCGTAAAGTATTCGTCACCTTTAGTGATGGCACCAAAGACGAATTTGATCTTGTTTTTTGTACAGAGGGGGTAAGTTCAAATACCCGAAGAATGGTCATGGATGAAAGTATCCGATATAAATATATAGGACTTTATGCTGCATATTTTCGGATCCCGCGACGTGCTGAGGATGGTGACTGGGCAAAAATATATAACGGTAAAGGCGGTTCTTTTATATTAGTAAGGCCTGTATATAACAGGGATACAACGGTCCTGGTTAATTTCCGCCGAAAGCAGTTTGACACCAGAGACATCAACTCGGCTGAACAAAAACGAATGGTTAGGGAGGCACTTGCAGGTGCGGGCGGGCTTGCCAACAGAGTGCTTGAAGATCTGGACTACGACCAGGATTTTTACCTCGGACCGTACACGCAGATCATCGCCTCCACCTGGTCAAAGGGTAGGTTCATACTTTTGGGTGATGCTGCCTATTGTCCTTCTGCGCTCACCGGTCAAGGCACACCGCTGTCCTTAACGGGTGCCTACGTTTTGGCCGGGGAACTCAAAAAACACCAGAACTATAAAGAAGCCGTTAGCGAATATGAGAAAATTATGCGCCCTTACGTTGACAGTGGCCGTACTTTTTTTGTAAACTGGCTTCGCTATCTTTATCCCAGATCATCGTTTGGCATTGCTATCCTCCGTGCAATAGCCATGTTTCTAAGTAGTAAATTTATGCAACGCATTTTCAGGCTCTTTGGTGGAGGGAATGATACATCCTCCTATGGTGGCTTCGTCCTTCCGAAATATTTATTCTAACCTGTCTGGGTGTGTAAATATGGCCTCTTGTTGAGAGAGTGTATGTTAGAACACTTTGTATATAGTCAGAGTTTATCATGATCTACAAATGATCAAAGAAACAGGGCTGTTCGAATTAGAGCAACTCTATAGGAAGTTTAACTAAACCTTGATATGCGGGCATTTTCTTTCCAGACTTCCCGATATGGTACATATTATTCCGTTCTATGCACTTCACCGATTTGAAGGCAAGATAGCTTTGCACGACATCTGAGGATCATCATGATCTGATCAAAACATTCAAAGCACTTCTTAAATGAAAAATCGAACGAGAAACTATTTGCTGATCACATGCACCCTGCTAATAAGCATGATGGCCAATTTCAGTTATGCACAAAAGAGATTTACGATCAGTGGTACGTTAAAAGATCTATCGACCGGAGAAACACTGATCGGTGCGACCGTCAGGATCAAAGAGTTACCACAGACCGGTACAGCCACCAATAGTTATGGCTTTTACTCATTATCAGCCTCAGCGGGAGAATATACACTGCTATATACTTATATCGGCTATGAGACCATCAGCAAAAAGGTATCTCTTCAACAAAGCCAAACTATTAATATTTCATTATCCCCAAAAAGCGAACTCACTGAAGTAGTGATCAGTGCTAACCGGCCCAACAACGACAACATCGCCTCTCCACAAATGGGAATGGAAAAACTGAATATGGCACAGATCAACAATGTCCCGGTACTGATGGGTGAGAAAGATGTGCTCAAAACCATTTCCCTGATGCCCGGAGTTAAATCCGCAGGAGAAGGCAATACGGGTTTTTATGTACGCGGTGGTGCTTCGGATCAAAACCTGATCTTACTGGATGAGGCTACCGTTTACAATGCTTCGCACTTACTCGGTTTCTTTTCCACCTTTAACTCAGACGCCATCAAAGATGTCAGCCTTTACAAAGGCGGTATGCCGGCTCAATATGGCGGGAGGTTATCTTCCGTTCTGGATATCAAAATGAATGATGGCAATAATCAGAAATTTACTGCACAGGGTGGCCTGGGTTTGATCTCCTCCCGTTTAAAGGTCGAAGGACCGATCGTAAAAGACAAAGGCTCCTTTATGATCAGTGCCCGCCGTACCTATATCGACATGTTCCTTAAACTGTCGTCCGATTCGGTACTTAAAGGCAGCTCGCTGTATTTCTATGACATTAACGCCAAAGCGAATTATCATTTTGACGATAAGAATGCTATCTATGTTTCGGGGTATTTTGGCAAGGACGTGCTTGGATTGAAAAAGATCTTTGGTACCGACTGGGGAAATGCGACCGCAACGGTCCGCTTTAATCATTTGTTCAGCAATAAACTCTTTTCCAATACATCGCTCGTCTATAGTAACTACAACTATACCATTCAAAACTTTCAAAGCAATGATAGTTATAAAGCGACCTCCAAAATCTCCGATCTGAACTTTAAAGAAGACCTGCAATATACGATCAACGACAAGCATTTGCTCAGGTTTGGACTGAATGTCCTTCACCATACCATCGCGCCCGGCGAGATCAGTTCGCCCTCCACTTCCAGTTTCAACAACAAAACCACAGAACGAAGGTATGGACTGGAAAATGCGATCTATGCCGGTGATGAATGGAAAGTCAATGATAAACTCACGGTATTGTATGGTTTGCGGCTTGCGGGTATGTTCCTGCTCGGTCCCGGGACTTTCAAAACTTATGATGCCGCAGGTAATGCACTTAATGCTACTGCTTACAGGTCCGGTCAAAGTGTGAAGAATTATGTCAACCTGGAGCCCCGCTTATCTGCCAGCTATACGATCAATGAGGAAAGTTCTGTAAAAGCCAGTTACAACCGTAATACGCAAAATATTCACTTGCTGAGCAATTCGACCAGTAGCCGTCCCACTGACCTGTATGTAATGAGCAGTAATAATATCAAACCGGAGATCGCCGATCAGTTCTCGGCAGGCTATTTCCGGAACTTTAAAGAGAACGCCTATGAGTTTTCCGCGGAAATTTATTATAAGAAATTGCAGAATCAGATCGATTACAAGGATGGCGCGCAACTGATCGTTAACCCGGACGTAGAATCTCAATTGACCTATGGTGATGGCCGCGCGTATGGGATGGAACTTTTCCTGAAAAAGAAATACGGTAAGTTCAACGGCTGGGTGGGCTATACGTTATCGAAGACCGAAAGAAGATTCGATGCGATAAATAACGGTAGTTATTATCCGGCCAGACAAGACAGGACGCACGATGTCTCTGTCGTTGGTATCTATAAATACAATGACCGCTGGACATTTTCGACAGCTTTCATATACGGGACCGGCAACGCGGTCAGTTTCCCGACAGGTAAATACAATGTGGGCGGTTTGACCACCTATTCCTACTCGGAACGAAACGGTTATCGCCAACCGGCCACGCACCGCCTGGATCTTGGTGCGACTTTGGAAAGTAAGAAAAAAGGCAGATTCCAATCGAGTTGGACGTTCGGTATCTATAATGTCTATGGCTATAAAGACACGTTCATGATCACTTTCCGCGATAGCAAGACCGACCCTACAAAGACCGAGGCTGTGAAGACCAGCATTTTCGCAGCGCCTATTCCTTCAGTAACCTGGAACTTCAAATTTTAGCAACAACCACATGAAAATCTCAAAATACAGCATTTTATTATTAATGATCACCTGGACCCTTAGCGCGTGTGAAAAGGTCATCGACCTTAAATTGGGTAACAAAGCAGGCGATCTGGTCATTGAAGGAAATATTACCGATTCCAATTCCCAACAATTAATTAAACTCAGCACGAACGTCCCGTTCACCAACACCAACACTTATCCACCGGTGAGCGGGGCAACTGTGCTGCTTTCAGATGACCAGGGAAATTCCTACACATTAGCGGAGAATGCCAATACGCCGGGAACTTATGGCGTGGCACCGTTGGCCGGTGTTTCGGGAAGATCTTACAAAATGACCGTTGTCGTGAATGGGAAGACCCATACCGCGACCAGTAACCTGCCGAATGCGGTCAAACTGGATTCGGTCACCTCAAGAGTCAACGAATTCGAAAAAAAAGAGCGGGATATTACCGTACACTACCAGGACCCGATGGGCCTTGGTAACCAGTACCGCTTCCTGATGTTCGTCAATGACAAGCAGGTCAAAGCTGTTTTCGCCTTAAATGATGATTTTAACGATGGGAAATACGTTCATGCTGATCTTGACCAGAATGATATCAAAATTTATCCGGGCGATCGTTTACGGGTGGAAATGCAATGTATCGATAAGCCCATCTATACCTACTGGCTGACCCTGGTACAACAGCAGGACTCCGGGCCGGGTGGCGGTGTTGCACCATCCAACCCGCCGACCAATATCAGCCCCAAAACGCTGGGCTATTTTAGCGCCCATACAAGCCAGGTGGTTTCGGTTGTCGTCCGTTAATAAGACCTTGTGTTAAATAGAGTTATAATGGGCATAAATACCAGTTCGGGCTGGGCACGGACCATCTATATTACCATGATAGACAGCGATCATAACCGCCACCTGATCCCGGTCATATTAACTTATAATCTCACCCTGTTCGATCTTTTTAGAAAGTTAAATGCCAGCCTGTTCTGCAATTGCAGCAGGATGCGCGGATCAGGTTGCCACTTTGAAGTTCTAAAGTGCATGGAGAAGTTACCATTGCCAGGATATTTGGAAACCGATATTCTACACGATCTTTATGATCAAAATATTTTTAGCAGGATCGCGTGTCAGATCCTGCTCACTGAATCCGTAAATGGTTTGATCATAAGAGTACCATGGAAAGTGACTTTACATTATCTTTATTGGAATAATGATCTGCCGCTATGAACGCAGACTATATGGCCAGACAGAACAGATCACCTGCAAATTCTGTAAAAGGAAAAACCATCCAGATAAAAGTTTTCAGCGACTGTTGGATCGTATGAAATGCTGACCTTTTCATTTCCGTCGGCGTTAAGCCAAAAGACTTTTTAAACACCCGATGAAAATGCTGAGGATGCGTATAACCTAGCTCATAAGCGATCTCAGAGATGGTCTTTTCCCCTGAATGTAGCGCAAAACATGCCTTTTTCATTCTTTCCTGTAGTACAAAGTTAAAAACAGTTTGCCCAAATAACGCCTTGAAACCTTTTTTGAGACTGAACTCATTGGATTGGCAATCCCTCGCTAAATTAGCTAAGCTGGGCGGGTCGTTCAAACGGACCAGCAGAAGATCACGCGCATAAAATAATTTATCACGCTCTGACAAAGTGATGGCGGCGGGCTTCGCTGATCGCTCAAATGGCAGCAGGATCTCACATTGATAACAAAGCAATTGCAGAACGACCGCTTCAAAATACATTCGCTTAAGCCCTTTCGGGCCCGGGCTTTGCCATAGGTTCCTGAGCAGGAGATCGATGGCTACCGGCAGGTCTAACACAGGTGCCTGGCGAAGGAAAGGTTTATGATCTTCCAATTTATGCGCGATGACCTCCAGGTCCGGAGCATAATTCAATAACAGGCGTTGCATTGCTGTGGGTTCGAACTGAACACTGATCATGTGAAATCCCTGTCCACACAAGAGACTGTTCTCTTCTAAAGAATCCGGATTAAATAAACAGTTGTGATAGCCTTTGGTATAAGGCTGTTTTTCGAGCAGGCCGGATTGACTTTGATCAAGGCGTCCATCAAGTACGAAATTCATTTCGACAAATGAGCGATCATTTTCGTGGGACCAAACTGCCGGGCCTTTTGCTGTTGTAAATCTTGCATCGATCACGGTAAAGCCTTCTCCGTTCAATATGCAGGCCTTGCCATGCCGGTTGCCAAAGGTCATGTCAAAACTATACTCGGTATCCCTGTTGCAGCTTAACAATTCGTTCAGGTTACCGTCGGTCGTTTCTTTCTGTTGAGGCATATTTATTTGATTTTGCTTTTACTTTTATTCGCTTTTATCACGCCGAGCACCTCACATTTAAAGCTCCATGCGGACAATAGCAGGATTATTTTTATGGCATCTACAACCGGATTATCTACCCTCAAAACTTTGTCTTCGTCATCAAGATCAACATTGATCGCCGCGCTGTGGTAATGTTCCTGCAAGTTTTGTATGATAAAAGCCACCTCTTGCTCATTCTTTATATTGGTCTTAAATACCGCTACCATGATCTTTTAGTGATTTATTTTCCTGTTCATCCGGTACACAAAATAAAAGGAAGACAGGATGATCAGACAGATGATGTATCCAAGCGTGTATGTTATGGAGATGTTGACCACCTGATTCCGGGCCAAACTGACCAGGCAATTAGCTGACGTGGGGCGTGCAGCAAACGCTATAAAAGCGTGTACAAAAATAGTTATTTAAAAGGTATTTTCATTAGTAGCTGGTTTCCGGTTCAACGTTACGTTTTCTTCTCATAGATTCTCCCTTTAGTTCGATACGGTGCGCATCATGAACGATCCGGTCCAGGATTGCATCAGCAACCGTTTTTTCACCGATCACTTCAAACCATTTGCTTACCGGTAACTGCGAGGTAATGATAAGTGAGGTCTTGCCATGTCTGTCCTCGATAAGTTCCATTAGCGCAGCCCTGCTTTGTGCATCAAAAGGCTGGATACCGAAGTCATCCAGTATGAGCAGCTGTGTCCTTTCCAGTTTAGCGAGTTCCTTGATATAGGAGCCGTCTGCCTTAGCCATTTTCAGTTTGGCGAATAACTTAGGTGTGCTGGCATAAAATACTCTGTAGCCGAGCATACAGGCCTGATAGCCGAGTGCAGAAGCCACATAGCTTTTACCGATACCGGTGCTGCCGGTGACCAGTATGTTTTCATTGCGGTCAATGAAGGTACAGTCTGCCAGGCGCATAATCTGGTTCCGGTCGATGCTTCGGTCGGCATGGTAATGAACGTCCTCTACAGAGGCTTTATAGCGGAACTTGGCATATTGTATCGTTCGTTCGATACGCCTGTTTTGCCGGTCGTCCCACTCTGCATCTACCAGGTGGGCCAGCAGCTCATCCGCTGTATAATCATTCGTTTTACCCGTTTCCATGCTGCTTTTGAAGGCATGGAACATGCCGAAGAACTTCATCTTCCGCAGTTTGTCCAATGTACTTGTGTTCATGTTATTTGTTGTTTAATGGTTATTTGTAATAGTCTTTTCCCCTGATATTATCATGGTTAGGCATAGGCAGTTCGTCGGCAAACATGCTTTCCTCATAGCCGTCCATCTTGTTCTCCAGGATGGTTTGTATCGTTTTATAGTTATGGATACCATAGCTGAGCGCACGCTGGCAGGCCATTGTTAAGCGCTCGTTCCCGGCTTTCTTGGCGAAGCCAAGCACACCCAGGCAGGACTTATAGGCCTGCTCCGGGTGTTGCTTCCGGTCAAGGATCTTCAGGATATACAGCCGCACATCCTCATGGATGGATGCGGCCCAATCCAGGAACTTATCAGGTGTCCAGTCAGTTACAAAGCGGTGCGTAGTGGCCATGTGGTCTTTATCGGTTGTATAGCCGTAAGGGTTCTTTGCCCGCTTATGCAAAGCGATACGCTCATAGTTGGAGTAGATCTCCACGATAGTGCGGGAATACAATAGCTTTACCCGCTTGCCGATGAAGCGGTAAGGCACACTGTAATAGTGTTTATCAGGGCCAAGATTGACATGGCCGTTCTTGATAACCTTAGCATAGAAGTGCTTTTTGAACTGGTAAAGCAGGACAGGCAGCGGCATCAGGGTATGCCGTTCGATCTCTTCAAACTGTAGCCTGCGGCTGTAGTTACGGCCTTTAAGCAACTGGCTGTTATGGGTTTCCAATGCTTCCCAGATACCTGTATTCAGCTCTTTTAAAGAATGATAGGTAACCCGGTTGATCGGTGCATAGATCTTGGTATAGATGATCTTAACAGCACCTTCTACCAGTGCTTTATCACGCGGGCGGTACGCCCGCGCTGGTAGTATGGTGGTGCCGTAATGATCTGCAAAGTCCTCAAACGTTTCGTTCAAAGTAGGTTCATAACGGCTGCTTTTGGTTACAGCTGCCTTCAGGTTATCCGGCACAATGGCGGCAGGAACGCCGCCGATAAAGTGCAGGGTATTCTCGCAGGCTGCAATAAAGTCTTCCTTTTGCTGGCTCATAACCGCTTCTACATAGGTAAGCTGACTGGCTCCGAGGATAGCCACAAAGACCTCTACTGCAATAACTTCACCGGTATCCTTATCGGTATAGCTTAGCTTTTCGCCTGCAAAGTCCACATAAAGCTTATCACCGGCTTTGTGATCCATGTGCATGGTCGGGTTGACCCTGGCTTTCCATTGGTTGTAATAAAAGCAAAATTGGCTGTACTGGTAGCCATCAGGAAACTCTTTGCGGTAGGCTTCCCATAGCATGTACCGGTTGACACCTGTGCGTTTGAGTTCTTTATCTACTTGGGGAAAACAGCGCTGCATGGACTGCATACGGCTGGTAGGCGGGTGTTCTTTGCTTTTCCCGAAGAGATCTTCGAGTTCCTTATCGTTAAGGGCATCGATCTCTTCAAAGGTAAAGCTACTGGCTTTAAAGGCGGCCAGGTACTTCTTTACAGTATTCCGGGATGCATCAGTCTGGGCAGCGATGGTCATTATGGGCCGCTGCTGGCTGTACATCCTTAAAATCTTTCTAATCTTACTCATGCTGATCGTCGAATTGGCCATGTTTGGAGGTATATGTTGCCTCCAAAAGATGGTTGCTTCTACAGCATTTGCTACACGTTCAGGGTGGTCAGTTTGTCCCGGAATCCCCTGGTCAGTTTGCCCCGGAATTGGTGGTCAGCTTGCCCCGGAATCAGGTGGTCTGGTTCATCAGAATCTCCAGCTTATCCGTTAAATGATCAAAAAGATCATTACATTTTGCTTAGGGGATTATACGTTGATTTTACGAAAAAAAAAGATTTTTTTTAACCTTTTTGAAAAAAAATGGCTGATAAGGTTAAAATCACGAATCTGATCATTAGATCAAGTGAATAGCCTTTAAAGACCAACTTTCCAACTAGGGCTATTACGGCTAATTATACCTCATTTTCTGTTATTCCTACTATTCGGGATGTTGGAGAAAACGGACATTTGTTCTATATGGCTATAGAGAACTCAACAACCAAAAGATCATTTCTTGAATTTTTACCCGTAAGCTTATTCGGTGGGGTAATGGGCCTTACCGGTCTGTGCTTTTCCTGGAGGCTGGCATATAAATTATGGCAAGTTCCACCACAGATCGGGGAAGGGATAGGTGTCATAGCTATACTCTCATTTTTACTTTTGACCATAACTTACATCTTTAAGTTACTCAGGTTTGGCAACATCGTTAGGACGGAATTCGACCATCCGGTTTCGGTAAGCTTTTTTGCTACATTCATTATTTCCCTTCTATTATTGCCAGGTATAATTAAACCTTATTACCCGTTTTTTGCTTTTGCGATCTGGTTGTTGGGGGCAATATTGATGTTTTTCTTTGCACTCCATGTGATCAGAAAATGGTTGGATAACCAACAACAGCCTGAGAATGCCATGCCAGCCTGGATATTGCCGGTAGTAGGAACTTTGGATGTTCCGATAGTTGGCAGTTCTTTTGACTTTCACGGAGCAAGGGAGATCTGTTTCATTTTTTTTGCCATCGGTATCATTTTTACGATCATACTCTTACCGGTCATCTTTTCGAGGCTGACCTTCCAGGCTCAGCTACCCGTGGCCCTGCAGCCGACCATGCTTATCCTGACCGGCCCGTTCGCACTGGCATTTTCGGCTTATTCCAATCTTCATGGGTCCCAGGATCTCGTCAGTACCATATTTTTTTATTTTAATATATTCCTGCTCTTTATATTAGGCAGTAAGATCGCTCATATTCCCAAGGCATGTCCATTCAGGGCGACATGGTGGTCAGTCAGCTTTCCTTTGGTCGCTATTACGATCTCGGTCTTTAGATATCATGACCACAGACCCGATATTCCGCACACGGTCTTCGCCGCCCTTATGCTTGTTGGCAGTACCATAGTGATCGGCTACCTATTATGCCAAACCCTTTACCGGATCGTAACGGACTCGTTTGACTCCTGAGGACTGAAGTTTCATGATCAAAAGCGTAAGTCAGGTAATATGAATAAGAATAGACCTCTATGGAGCGATAATTTGGCAAATGAACGCACATTTTTAGCGTGGATAAGGACCGCGGTGTCGATCATGGGTTTTGGTTTCGTTGTTGTGAAATTTTCGATCTTTCTAAAAGAAGTCTCCCTTGCTATCAACCTTCCCCGGCCCGAACTTGTCCGTCCTTCCGTCAATTCGCACATCGTCGGAATTTTACTCGTCAGTTTAGGAGCCGTTATCATCGTTTTTTCCTATTTGCGGTATCGCGATACCGATTCCGCTATTGAAAATGGGAATGATGATAACCCTAAAATACTTATCAAATTACTTGCGGTGGTACTGTTTTTCATCGGTATCATACTGTTGATCTACCTATTACTTTCCACTTAGTACGATATCCCAGGACCCTTTTTGTTTTGAAATGAATCAAGGACCGCTAAAAAAATGCCGGTAGGAATTTTCCTGCCCGGCACAACCGAATAGATAAATAGCCCTATTTTAAGTGGGCTCTTAGGAACCAGGCCATTTCCTCATGTTCTTCCATCAATCCAGTTAAAAAATCACTTGTCCCTGCATCCGAATGATCGTTGGCCACAGGGTCAATATTGCCCCGGATGAACTCGATCACGGTTTCATGATCCGCCAGCAGGTCCCTTATGAAACCAATGGAATCGTTCTTTCTCTCAGAGTACTCGGTCAAATGGGTCAGTGCTAAAAAATTCTTTAATGTTGCCGGGGCATAATGACCTATTTTACGTATTCGTTCTGCAACCCTATCGATGAAATCGTCGATCTTTTCATACTGTTCTTGAAAGAATTTGTGTTTAGACAAAAAATCTTCTCCCTCGATATTCCAATGGGCATTTCGTGTTTTTGTATAAAGTATATACTCATCAGCAAGCAACTTGGCCAGTTGTTCCGAAACTACCTGTCTGTTCTCCTTTGTTATTCCTATTTTAGCATCCATTTTTTTTATGTTTTGTATTTAAATTTTGAAGTTATCGCCAATCAGGTTTATAGCAAACCTTCCGACCTTTTCTATAGTATCAGAAATCTTCTGATGTGCGAGGTACAATGATCTCCAGGTCGCACAATATTTCCCTGTTAATGCGAAAATCGAAAATAGCCACATCCATTTGATCCTTTCATTTAGCAGGATCGACATGCTTGATCTCCTTAGTTTTTTGCTGAGCTACAACAAGTCCATCAGGGGCACTCGTAGTATAGAACCTGGTGAAAAAATATTCTTGTCCATTCTCGGCGTTTTCTTTTAGCCAATTCTTGCCGTCTTCTTTGGATTCAAAAGGAGGACCGAATGGACTGATCGCAGTTACCGGATAATTTCCGACCTGAGGTACCAGGTCCGTTGCCTTGACCCTTAATATTTTAAAGTATTTTTTCATGATAGATGTATTTTCATTTAGACACGCCGGTCGACTTGACGGCTGTAACAAAAGTAGTGGTTATCATTCCTCATACAGTGGTACAGATAGTTCACAAAATTGTACCGCTGCAATAGAACGATAAACTGTTGAAATAAACGAAGATCGTCTAAAATATGGCGATCAAGAACCTTGGCTTACGTTACTCTGGTCAACCGAACAGGGTGGTGCAACAAGAACTACGATAAAGTCCGTGGCGTCATTGAAAAGTGTATTGGCGGATCCAATTAATATCGAGCAGGGCATTGTCGAACTAATTTTTGACCATACCTAGTGATCGATCGTAGAAGCCTATGCAACAGGAATGAAAATATTGTACGGCTGGTGGATGAACTCGCAAGATGCAACATTTAGTATAAGGATGATGCTTATTGTTCTGAGAGATATTTATGAACGAATGAAATTGCCATAGAGCCCTCTCCAACAGCAGAGGCCACTCTTGCCATTGCTCCGGCGCGGACATCTCCCGCTGCAAAAATACCGCGGCAACTGGTTTCCAATAAGTAAGGGTCCCGTTGGTTTTTTTCGTTCGTTCGGTCTCGTTCTATCAACAGGTCTCTGCCGGTCAAGATGTACCCCTTGTCATTTCTGGCGACATTCGCTTGGATCCAATCTGTATATGGTTTTGCCCCAATAAAAATATATAATGCGGCCGCCGGTAAACATTTCGTGCTTCCGGTGGAAATATTGCGAATAGTGACTTCCTGGAGATGCTCCGTTCCCTTGACGCTTTCGATCTCTGATTCCGTGATAAGGTATATATTTTTAATATTATCGATCTGTTCAATAAGATAAGCGGACATGGTCTCGACCAGGCTGTTCCGCCTGACAACGATATAGACCGATCGAGCGAAGTTGGAAAGATATACGGCAGATTGTCCGCCGGAATTCCCACCACCCAACACGACTACATTTTTTCCCCGGCAGGCATAAGCTTCGGTCATGGCAGATCCGTAATAGACACCGGCGCCGGTGAATCGGTCTATGCCCGGGGCTTCAAGGCGACGGTAGTCAACACCGGTCGTAATTACTATAGCCCTGGTGATGATCTCCTTCTTGTCCTCCAGCACAACGATCTTATATTCATCCTTCAAGCGGATATCGACCACCCTGCACGGCGAAATAAATTCCGCCCCCAAACGGGTAGCCTGAGTGATCGCTCTTTGTGTAAGATCCGCGCCGCTCAGACCGGCGGGAAAGCCGAGGTAGTTTTCGATCCGGGAACTTGTTCCGGCCTGTCCTCCGGGGGCTTTACGTTCGACCAGAACCGTTTTCAAGCCCTCAGATGCCCCGTAAACAGCGGCTGCAAGTCCCGCAGGACCAGCGCCAATGATGATCACATCATATAATTCATAACTTAATTGGGCTGATCTCCCGGTCTTGGACGCAATTCCTTGTATGCTCGGCCTGGATTGAAAACTACCGTCCTCGTAAATGATCACCGGCAACATTGACTGTGAAAGGAGGTTTTCCTCCAGGAAAGTATGCGCTTCGTTATTTGTTTCGATATCAAGCCAGCGGTAGGGAACTAAATTTCCGGCCAGATAATCTTTGATCTCATGTGAATGTGGTGAATACTGATAACCAATTATTTTTATGCCTCTGAAGTCTGGTATAAACGCTCTTTGCCAATCTTCCAAGAGATCGGTCAGTACAGGGTAGAGCCTTTGTTCCGGCGGATCCCAGGGTTTTAGCAGGTAATGATCAAGTTTTATATCATTGATGGCATCGATAGCGGCATTTGTGTCCGAGTACGCGGTCAATAATACTTTCTTTGCGTCCGGGAAGATCTTCATTGCCTGACGGAGGAATGATACACCTTCCATCTCGGGCATACGCTGATCACTCAGTAAAAGGGCAACTTTTGCACCGGACCGTTTGAGGTCTGCCAGGTCGCGGAGGCTTTCTTTAGCGGATGCCATACTGATGATCTTGTAAGCTTTACCGTATTTGGACCTTAGATCTTTGGCAAGCGTCCTTAGTACTTGGATATCATCGTCCACAGAAAATATAATGGGTTTTTGCATGATCAGATCTGTTTGTTTTCAATAGGAAGTCGTACGGTAAATGAGGTGTTTCCGGGAACTGATGCTACTTCCATGCTGCCCGAGTGCTGTGCGATGATCATATTGACAATCTCCAGGCCGATCCCGGTCCCTTTTCCGATCTCTTTGGTCGTAAAAAAGGGGTCGAAGATAAGTGTACGTATGTCCTCCGGAATTCCGGTCCCGTTGTCTTTGATCGTTATGGTAACTTCTTCTTTGTCAAGCCGGGTAATAATGGACAATACCCCATTCTTTGTGAGTTCCATGGCATCAAGCGCGTTATCGATAAGATTGGTCCATACCTGGTTAAGCTTTCCAACGAAAGCACAGATCTCTGGAATGTCGAGTCCAAAGTCCTCAATAAATGAAATATTGAGCCTTTTGAGCTTGTGCTCTAGAAGCATTAGCGCGTTCATGATACTGGAATGAAGATCTACAAACTGCCGGTCAGTACCCCGGTCCATATGCGTATAGCTTTTGACAGATTGAACAAGTTCAGAGATACGTCTAGATGCCCCCCGGATATTCAGAGCTGTCCGCTGAGCTTCTAAAAAAGCACCGATCCAATTCAATACCCAGCATAGGTCATTGCCAACAAAATGTGCTGACAGATCCTTAAGTCCATCAACGCCGACCCCGAACTCTGCGAATTTTTCTGCCAGTTCGTCACAGTCCTCTTGTCCCTCGTCTTCCAGCCATTCGGTGATCCCAAGTTCCAGCACTGTGCGCTCTTTAAGTGATATAGAACGCTCATCCTCGACTTTATCTTCTAGTTCCTTCAATTTAAGCACTACAGTTTCTCGTTTCTTGTCTTCCCTCAGCCTGTTTGTTAATGTGCCGATATCTGACGGGATAGATCTTAGGTAATTTAAGATCTCGGCCGCACCGCGAACATTGGCTGCCGCCGGGTTATTGATCTCGTGTGTGATACCAGCGGAAAGTTTACCTAACGCGGTCATTTTTTCGTTCTGTAACTGAAAAGAGGTCATATAGCGTATCCTGTTGCACATAACATGTACCAGTGCCTGGGTCAACTCATAGTGCGAAGCGATCATGTCTGTGGTCTTGGAAAGTGGCAGCACCAATACCTTTACCCGTTCTTTAGCAAAAATGTGGACGGAGGTACGGTAACTACGTGAATAAGGCAGGTAGCCGGTGATCTCTCCACTGTACAGGACTCCGATCTCGTGTTTTATTCCTGCTTGGTAGCGGCAGACAGCACAACTTCCGCTGAATATGAAATATGTCCCTGTGAGTTCCTCTTCGGGCGAACACAGTAATTGACCATCTGAAAGTTCCAAAAGCGAACATTCATTGTATAACCAGGTCAACTGCTCAGAAGGGACTTCTGATAAGGCTTCAAATCCATGTAAAATTGCCGATTCAAGGATCATAAGCTATAAATGACTTTTAATACTTTCAGGTTACACCAGCCAACTTTTATCGGGAGATCAACCAGACAAAGTTATGTTTACGTATTTGCCGTTCGTGGTATCAATAAAGGGTATTGTAGTACTGATGAAATAAGACCGAGCCCAGCTCCATGTTAGTTCGTTTCCGGATCTACGTCGCTGATCAAATAGCGATGCGATGAACTTATAGCCTGAAATTCATCGAGATATACGGATACCATCCCTCATTGGAATATCCGGCCAACGCTTGTATCACAGTTAGGCCGGCGGGGCAGAAATAGATCCCACCTCCGGTACCCTGATGCCATTTATCTGACGATTCTCCTTTTACCCAGACCCTACCTACGTCATAGAAGCTTGTGATCCCCAACTGTCCGCGAACGATGTAACTGGCGATATCTGTAAGTTTAAAACGCGCCTGCAAATTATTATAAAACGCATTCTGACCGGCGAACCGATATTTATGGTATCCGAGTAAATTACCCTGACCTCCTAGGTACAGCGATTGATAGTAAGCAGGTTTCCCTACAGTTATGCCCCCGCCGACCCTGTCTGATAAGACGAAGGTACCGCTAGCATTTAAACTTTGATAATAGGTAAATTCCGGTGTAAGCTGTCCGTAACTGTCAGCGCTGGAGTTTAAACCTTTAAAGCCGGAAAGGTTCACGGTCAATAGATAGCCTGCAGATGGCAGTATTTCGTTGTTGCGCTGATTGTTCGTATAGTCGAATTTTAGCCCAAGGTGCACCTTGTCATGCCTATAGGTGGTACTGTCGAATGAGTTACGCAGGGCATTCGGTGTATTGATGAAGCGGTTGTCATTTATGTCGGTATTAAAGTGATAATATTGAAGAGAGGGACCTGCCATTAAAGTATGGCCCTTGCCGACATGTAAGCGCAAAGCAGGATCTAGGGTATAAAGGTCTAATCTTGTCCGGTAATAGCGATGGTAATCTCCAGATCTGTCAATCCTTGTTTCGTTCCCTCTGCTAAAGAAATTCATTTTATTGTCGGGGCCCATCAGGTCTGCCTTCAGCACGATATCTGCGCTGCCGGCCGATCTGATCCACTCACCCTGGTATTGTATCCTGAATGCATCGGTTTCAAAAGAGTGAGAGAGCATCAAAGATTGGATATTGCTGTATGCTCCCTTCCTAAAACCGTCCACGCCTTTGTAACGGAATCCCAGTCCCAGTAAAAATCCGTCATCTGCGTTGATCGCGGCGGACACGATCGGCATCCAGATATTATACAGGTCAGTGGGAACAAAGCGGTTATTTAACGTATCATTAGAGAAATGTGTGATCGCGCGGCCGGTTAGTCCAGATATTTTTGTGCCAGGCATCGGTGCGTAAATTCGGATCGGCCTTTTTGTGGCAACAATTCCGATAGTATTGATACCGGTACTGTCGATGATCCGCAATTTGATCGGGGATATCGGAGCATTGATCTTGACCTGGTCAGCACCACCGGACGTGTAAAGCCGTAATTCATGGGTGATCTTCGGGTCATAGTGTATATTCCAAAGATCATCGGTTTGGTCACTTTTCGGAGCTTTGACTATTTTGACATCCAATCCGCCGTCGCTCGCGTCGGTGATAAGGATGTTTTCGCTTTTACTTGTCGTTCTGAGATCAGCGATCCGGTTAATGAACCGGTAATATTCTGCCATTGCTTCATGCAGATGATCACGCCGCATTTTAAGTTTTTGCAAAAGTTCAGCATGACGGAAAATATAAGTTGCTGCAGGAAGTCTTTTCAAGCCGGCCTCTAACACACTATCGGATTCCGCTTTTATGAACTCATCGGTAATATGCATCCACTTTGCATAGCTGAACTGTTGGTCAGGGAAAGACTTGATGAATCGTGTTTTGTATAGCGACCATTTCACGCGCGGGATCTCGCCATTGAAATCCCCTAACACAGGGTCTAGCCAGCTTACCGATGCTAATAACGGGAAAAGGCCCTGCGTAACATGTAGTACCTGGTCCCTGTCTCTCGGTACCGGAATGAACATGGTCTGACTGCCGTTCACCGAGTCTTTGAAGCGCCATTGATCTTCGTGGCGATCCCAATCGCCGATCAGCAGATCAAGCAGCCTCGCCTTTAGCATGACTTCCCCGTCCAAACGATTATCATAAGTTTTGATCAGTTTTTCCTCGGTTTTAAAGGTGCTTTCCGAATGGCCGACCGGTTCACGCTCTTCGAGCAGACAAACCATTCCTGCGAATTTTTTTTTGTATTCGCCGAGTGCAGGATCATCAGCTACAACCCCGATCACAGGATCGGTATGGGGGACGCCGACCGCCTCAGCCAAAGGCGGAACTATCAGTGCGGAATAAGGATGCTGAGCGCTGAATTCATCACCTACCCAATCTACGGCAAACGTGCCCAGCATACCGGCAGGGACCAACTTGTCCGGGATCTTTTCCACGGAACGTAATACCCATTCTTTGCCATTGGCATCTTTTAAACGAAGCGATGTGGATTGCATGCCACCACCTTGCTTGACAGGCTGAAGCCCCCCGTTCCATTGCGAAATACGAATGACCGGTAGTTTAACGGGCATGGCCCATTCCTTACGGAAATTTTCTCCGAACAGCCAACGGTGGACCCCGCTTACATTATCATAAGCAGGATGGATCGCAACGATCGTACTATCTTCGCTAGCTTTCACCGGCTGGTGTTCCTGCGCACTGACGGAGGATACCCCTAAGGTAAGGATCCCTATTATTAAATATTTGAACATGATGGTATATCGGGGGTGTAAATACTTTTCCCGAGACACTCATAACCAACTCCAATGCCATATATTTAAATACCTAAAAATCAATAACTTGATATAAAACAAGGCAAAATGAGGCGATATTTCGCATCAAAAATGGTAAATGTCGCGAATTACCATATCGCCCCGCTGATCGATCTTGAAAACTCCTGGCGTCAAAAGCGCTCATACTATCGCGGAATATCTTAACCTATTTCTTAAAAAACTTTTTGAATAGCATCCGGTCATAGGGTTTACCGCCTCGATTTACGTATCAATTCAAACGGTTTTTTTTGAATTCCAGCGGCGTAGTTCCGGTGTTTTTTCTGAAAAGCCGATTAAAATAGGATGTACTTTCAAACCCAAGTTCATATGCGATCTCTGAAACGGTTTTCTCACCAAGCTTTAATAAGTTCTTCGCCTCAGAGATCAACGTAAGATGAATGAGTTCCATTGCCGTCTTGCCGGTTTCTTGCTTTAACAGATCACTCATATATCGTGGCGAAATAAAAAGTTGTTCCGCCATATAGTTCACGGTCGGCAGCCCCTGTTCTTTGATGATGTGGTTACCAAGGTAGTTTTTCAGCACTTCGTTAAACCTGGAGACCGTTTTACCAGAAAGCTGCCGGCGGTCTATAAATTGTCTCTTGAAATAACGCTGGCAATATCTTAAGATCGAGGCGATGTGTCCGAGAATGATGCCCCGACTATATTCGTCCGGGTTATTATTGTATTCATTCTGAATATTATCGTGCAACTCCCAGATCACCGACTCTTCTTTTGGCGATAAATGTAAGGCTTCATCCGTTTCGTAATCAAAAAAGCCATATTGCTCGATCGCATGGTGGAGTTCATGCCCATTCAGATAGTCCTCGTGGATCAGTAACATAAATCCTTCTTCTTCGAATTCCAAGCCTTTCATCTCAATGATCTGCCGGGGTTTGGCGAAGAACATCGAGCCATTTTCATGATCGTACCTGGTCCGGCCATACATGATGTGTCCTGCCTTTATCTTCTTGAACGCGATCAGGTAACAATCAGACGTGAACTCCCGGTTCCCCAGCTTACAATCTTTCATAGTGCCGAGAATGTGAAATAATGGGTGCTCGGGTAACGGCCATTGGTTTTCAAGCGACATTTCGGTAAGAGACGAATAGTGTATCATTTTAAAATTGTAACGTAAATTTAGTGATCCTGGGCTTACAATCGTTCGGGGCAGGGTCTGCTCAAGCTAACCTCATGTTTTGTAAATGTTCTATGTTTACTAGGTGACACTGTTTTCAGGCAACGGCCGCAGGTTCTTTTATTGCTTTACTTTTTTAACATTTACAAAAACGGCGACAGCCGCAGCCATAAGCAACGCGATGATCAGATTGATATAAGCAAATGAATGCGCAGACCTGATGTTAAATAAGTTTATCAGGCCATATCCTACGACCGAACTGATCACATAAATACCACCACCGGTAAGACCGCTAGCTGTACCAGCGCTTTGTGTAAAACGCTGCAGACAATACGCATAGACGTTGTTAAACACAAAGCCGGAAATAACATGTAACGGTAAAGTGAAGCCTACCAGGATCCAAATGTTCTCAGTGTATGCCGTTGTGAGTACCATTCCCGCAACGAGTAACAGCAAAATAACGGTAGCGGGGACGATCTTAAAAAGTAAAGGTTTATTGATGAGTATTTTTGAAATGATGCCTCCGCTCATCAGGGCAATTCCCGAAGCAAGGGAACTATAACCCGATACCAGCGGGCTAAGCCCATACTTTTTCTCAATTATGAAAGGGCTGACCATGCCGTAGACCACCAACAGGGAATAACTGAAACCAATGATCAACAAACCCAGTGTGAAGTCGCGCGTACCCAGCATCATCCGGTAAACCTCGGCAATATCTGCCCGTTTAAAAGCACGGGAGGTCTGCAAGGTTTCTCCGGTATATCTCAATTCGAAAAACAATACCAGTGCAGTTAGTGAACCAAGCAGGTAAAAGTTTGATCGCCAACCGAAATGTGTTTCCAGGTAACCGCCGATGAACGGCGCAACGATCGGGGCTGTGGCCCAAACGATAGAGAAAAGACTGGTATAGTGTTTCAGCTGTTCCCCACGGTACATATCTACGAAAAATGCCCGCTTACCTACGATGATCAGTGATACGGTAATACCCTGAACGATCCGCATCGCGTAGATGACCTGAATGTTGGGGATCGTTGCAATGACAAAACTGGCTATTGAAAAAGTGATCAATGCTGCGACGTTGATCCTGTACCTGCCAAAACTGTCCAATATGCTCCCAATAAATAGCTGACTGATCCCGGAACTGATCATAAAAAGCAATAAGGTCACTTGAACTGACCTCATGCTTACGCCAAGTCCCTGGGCCATAGATGGCAGCGAAGGGATATATATGTCCGTGGTCAGACCGCCTAACGGAATAAGGATAAATGCCAGCAGGGTGCTGACATGAAGGAATTTTAAACTTTGCTGTTTCATTGATCAAGATCTTCTTGGTGCGTAGAATGGGATCTGACCCGCGGTCAGATACCGCAGGTCAATTAACCATGGGCGGCTATGGCAACATGATCCCATGACTTCCAGGTGTGCAGTTTTTCCGCATATACTCTTTCTGTCTTTGGTAAGCCGACCTTGCCGAGGAATAAACGCAAAGGTGGTTTCGTTTCATCGATCAGCTGAAGAATAGCCGGAACAGTTGCTTTCGGGTCGCCATAATCTTCTGGTAAAAGGCCTTCAGTGTGCGCAAGTGACGACTTCAGATCGTCGTAGGCCGGGATCGATCCGCTTTGTACGGCAGAGGTTCCTCCGAAATCTGTGGTGAAACCGTTCGGTTCGATCAATGTAACTTTGATCCCGAATTGCTCAACTTCGCTTGCCAGCGCTTCGCTTAAACCCTCAACAGCAAATTTGGTCGCATTATAGATACCGAGCGTAGGTAACGTCCATATACCTAAAACACTTGATAACTGTATGATATGGCCATGTTTCTGCTCTCTGAATATATGGACCGCACCTTGGGTCACCCAAAGTGTTCCGAAAACATTTGCTTCAAAAATATCCTTTACCGCTTGCTCATCTACCTCTTCTATAGCGCCAAACAATCCGTAGCCTGCATTATTGATCACGACATCCAGTGATCCGAAATGTTCTTTCGTTCGCTGTACTGCTGCTATTGCAGCGCTTCTGTCCGTAATATCCAGTTGGATCGGTAAAAAACGCTCACCATATCTTTCTTTTAAAGTTTGATAGGCATCCGCGGTCCTTGAGGTTGCTGCTACATTATCTCCCCGTTCCAATAATGCTTCTACCCATAGTTTACCGAATCCCATTGAAGCCCCTGTGATGAAAATCGTCTTTGCCATCTTGTTCTATTTTTATTGTTTTTCGTGTTCTGTTAATGAATAAGACAAAGGTACCGGGATCCACGCCCTTGCATTAGTCCAAATCAGCTGAAGAATAGTACAGAAAAACGTTTATCGGCTTGCTGCTGTTGCCGATTGGTGACCTTCCCAAGATACAGGCTAATGATACAACAGAGTGCTCTATCTGTACAGATCTCCGTTGAAATGATAGGTTAATTTTGATCTCAAGTTCAATAAGGAAAAAATGTCACCGATCCAAACAACAATCATCGATAACCTGGCTATCCGTTATGCAGCCAGCATTTCAGGCTTTGCTGAAAGTATTTTATTGCTTAATCCCTTACCTGAGAGTATCTGGGCGTTTGAACCGATATGGGATAAACTCGCGGAAAAATTCAATGTGATCGCTATCGATCTTCCCGGATTCGGGAGATCCCAAATAAGGGAAGCGCTTTTGAGCCCCGTGGTTATGGCCGGCTTTGTAAAAAAAGCTATCGACCATTTCGATCTGGGTCCGATGCATATTGTAGGCCCTGATGTCGGATCGAGCGTAGCTATGTTCGTCGGTCAATATCATCCGGATAGGATAAAAAGTGCGGTCGTTGGCAGCGCGGCTTGCGTGTTACCTATCTGTTCCGATGGGATACTGACCGGGATGATACTCGACCCTGATATGGATACGCTCAAAAGTTATGGGTCAAAGGCTATCATTAATGGCGCGCTGGCCAACATGACCAGCTATCAATTGTCGCATGATGTGCGTGAAGACTACTTGGTCAGCTATGAAGACGGAAGATTTTGGGACACTATGAAATTCTTAAAATCACTGCCAGCCGGTCTTTCAAAGTTGGACATGGATAACCTGCGGTTACCTGTGCTCATCATCTGGGGGGAAACCGACCCTCTAGCGATATTAAAAAATGGGGAAATTCTCCATGAGAGGTTACCGAACAACGAGTTTCATGTACTGCCTTCCGGGCACTACGCCTGGGAAGACACACACGAAAGTTATGCGGAACTGATAACCGAGTGGGTCAGTAATGGATACAAACGCGATCACACATACTGACCCGGTAAAATGCTGGTCCCGGCTAGCTGGTAATGCGAAATGATCGGGAAGTATAAATTAAAGCCGGTACCTTTAGGTACTGGCTTTGATATCGAACAATTTACTTTAACACTTTTTATTTTCAGATCCGGCGGACCTTCTTTTGTTTTAAATAAAGTTAACTGGTAGCCTAGTAACGTATTTTCGATACCTTTTTCATCAGGCCCAGCAACTCCCGCTGGAAAGATATTCCCTTATCCTTGTTGTACCAGTTTTGTATATCGATATGCAATTTCCCATCTTCTTCCTGATTATTCTTCAAACGATCGTAAAGCGCTTGGCAACGTTTGGGCCGGGGGCCCCAAACTAAAAGATCGGTACCTGTTTTTTCCCTGATGATCAGTTTAGGGATGGACCTACTAGTGCCAGTGAGATATCTTTCGATCAAAAAAGGTTCATGATCACGCCGTTGTATCTCCAGATCGATCATAGGATTATCTTGAGTTAGTTTTACGACAAAAGGCAGTATGTGTGCAGCGTCTCCACACCACGGTTCTGTAATAAAGATCCATTTCTGGGGCTCATTTAGCATATCTGTCATCGCCTCCAGATCAGGATCGACATCACCGATCTTCATCCAGCGTTGATGCCTGCTGCAGTTCAGCCGGACATAGTTAAGATACTCAGGGTTATCGTAGGGGGCGTTCAACTCAACCCCATTCAGAACAGATTTAAAATAATGGATATAGGCTTTTAAAGTCATATTGATTACTTTTTACCGGTCTATTTATCAGACTTTAATAATACCGGAATCGTTATTTTTGAATAATTATATCAGAGGAATGTTGTATTACCTGCCTCCTCCGAGTGACCGGTAGAGGTCGACCACGGCATCCAGCCGTGACCTTCTCACGATAGCGAGATCAAGTTCGCTTTGAAGTACATTTTCCTGCGCCGTTATAACCTCAAGGTAATTGGCCAGGCCGTTCGAAAACAGTAGTTGCGCATTGCGTGTAGCCGAATTCAGCGTTCTTGCTCTTTGCTGAAGGAATAGTTCTTCCTCCTTGAGTTTGTTGATACTGATAAGAGCGTCTGAAACATCACCGACAGCGAGCAGTACAGACTGCCTGAAGGCGATGACGGACTGCTCCCGACGTACAAGTGCCGTTTGATAAGCTGTTCTTAACTTACGCTGGTTGAGAACTGGCTGGGTGATCCCGCCGACCACGGTTCCGAATAAGGACGCGGGAATGTTGAACCAGTTACTTGCTTTAAATGCATCCAGCCCGCCTTGCGCGGTGATCGTGAGTGAAGGGTACATGTTCGCTTTAGCATAACCGACCAACGCATTGGACTCTGCCAAGGCTAATTCAGCTTGCCGCACATCCGGACGCCTTTTGAGAAGATCCGAAGGGATCCCGGCGTTCAACTGATCATTAACTTCAAGATCTCGTAAGCCTCGCTTATGCAAAACCGGGCCCGGGAGCCTGCCACAAAGGATACTAAGCGCATTTTCCTGGATGTTAAAAGCTTGTTCGAACTGCGGGATCAAACGCTCAGCAGCCAGTTTTTGTGTTTCCGCGCGTTGGACCGCAAGTGAAGATACTTGTCCGGCATTATACTGAAGCAAGATGATGCTGAGTGTACTGTCGTTCAACAGGACATTCCTTTTGGCGATCGCGATCTGGGCATCAAGCAGTAGCAGGTTATAATAACCTTTGGAAACATTATTGATCAGTTGCGTTTGCAATAATTTTCGGGCTTCCCCTGATCTCAGGTAGGTTGCCAAAGCCGCAGCCTTTCTGCTTCGGACCTTTCCCCAGATATCAGCCTCCCAGGATAATGTAGGCGCAAGTGTATAATCCTCCACATGTTTCTGCCCCAAAAAGGAAGTCAGCGATAAACCGTTAAGACTGTTGTCCGAGGGGCGGTTGGTGGAAGCTGTTGCCTGGACCCCGATGATCGGGGTATTTCCCTGCTTGGCCTGTCGCAGCTGAAGATCGGCCGCTTCGATGTTCCTGATCGCGATCAGCAGGTCATTATTTCTGTGTAAAGCTGAATCGATCAGGTCTTTGAGCTCCTGTTCGACAAAGAAAGTTCTCCAATGGACATCTCCGGCCGATGTGCTGTCCGCGGTATTATCGGCATTGTTGCGGAAGACGGCCGGCAATACGGCATCAGCCTTCTCGATATCTTTAGCTACTTTACATGCCGACCAAACACCTGCGGTTAGCAAGGTGCCTACAGCGATCAATATATTCTTTATCTTTCTCATGGTCATTATTGCATCAGGGTTTCCGGTTGGGTGTCTTCAGTTCGTAATTGTAGATCCACATCTTTTTTACTGACCTTCTCCTGGAATCCTTGAAAGATGACGAACAGTACGGGGATGACGAAGAGACCGATCACTACGCCGAACAACATACCGCCAGCGGCTCCGATACTGATAGAATGATTACCGTTCGCCGATGGACCGGTCGCGCGCATCATCGGGATCATGCCGACAACAAATGCCAGCGAGGTCATAATGATCGGGCGGATCCTCAGACCGGCTGCTTCAATAGCCGCATCGACAAGTGTTGAACCGGAATTTCTTCGCTGGACCGCGAATTCAACGATAAGGATAGCATTTTTGGAAAGCAATCCGATCAGCATGATCAGAGCGACCTGGACATAAATATTGTTTTCTATGCCTGCCATTCCGATGGCTGTAAAGACGCCGCAAACGCCTATCGGGATAGAAAGTATGACCGCGAAAGGTAATATATAGCTTTCATATTGCGCAGAAAGAAGAAAGTAGACGAAAATAAGGCACAGGCCGAAAATGACCACAGCCTGGCTCCCGGAGCTGATCTGTTCTCTGGTCAGACCGGAAAATTCCTGAGTATAACCTTCTGGTAAGTATGTTTTAGAAACCTCTTCTACTGCTTTGATGGCATCACCCGAACTAAATCCTTTTTTGGGGGCGACAGAGATGCTGATCGAATTGAACAGGTTATATCTGGTCGCAGATTCCGGACCATACACCCGTTCAAGCTTCACGAGCGTTACGATCGGGACCATTTCATTCCTTTGATTTTTAACGTATACACCCTGGAGCGTGCTAGGATCTGTTCTGTCTTTAATATCAGCCTGGGCAACAACGCGGTAATACTTACCAAAACGGTTAAAATCCGAGGCTTGGACACTTCCGTAGTAGGCCTGCATGGTGGTGAGGATATCGCGTATGCTGACACCCAGTTGTTTGGCCTTCAGCTTATCGATCTTCATATTGAATTGCGGATAGTTCGATCTGAAAGTAGTATAGGCAAAGCCTATTTCTTTCCGCTTCATCAAGGCGGTTATGTAGTCATTTGCAACTATGGCAAATTTGTCCAGTTTAACATCGCCGGTCCTGTCTTGTAGAACAACATCCAGACCTTCCACATTACTAAAGCCAGGAATAGAGGGAAACTCGAAAACGAAAGGCTCAAGCCCCTTGATATTATTAAGCCTCTGCTGCGCCTCGGCGAGGATCTCGGCAACAGTGTTTACCGGGCCTCGTTCTTCCTTGGGCTTGATAATGATGAAGATCGCGGAAGCAGAAGGGCTGTTTGACGAGGTCAGGAAATTCAGACCGGAAAGAACATTGACCGCGGCGACCTGGGGCATTGTACTTAAGGTTTCTCTTGCTGCGGCGTTTAGCTCCTTCATACGCTCCAGGGAAGCACCGGGCTGCATATTGATAGCCACCGCAAGAAATCCTACGTCCTCGGTAGGGATGAATCCGGTCTTCGTTTTCCGGATCAACAAAACAGTGCAGACAATAATACCGGCAAGTATGCCGATAATGATCACTTTTCTAGGCATCAGGAAATTAAGGATGGACGTATAACGATCGGTCAGCTTTTTAAAGCCGACGTTGAAGGCCAGGAAAAACCTGCCTGAAAAGTTTTTCGGTCTTTCGTTATGTCCGTTTTCTGCCGAGTGGAGATCCTTTAAAAGCAGCGCGCATAACGCGGGGCTTAGGGTCAGTGCATTCACTGCTGAAATAACGATCGCGATAGCCAGTGTGAAGGCGAACTGGCGATAGAACATACCTGTAGATCCTTTCATTAGGCCGATCGGTAAAAACACAGCGGACATGATCAGTGTAATAGAGATGATCGCGCCGGTGATCTCATGCATCGCTTCCAGGGTTGCAGGTGCTGGCTTTAAATGCTTATGCTCCATCTTCGCATGCACCGCTTCTACCACCACGATCGCATCATCTACCACAATACCAATGGCCAGGACCAGTGCGAAAAGCGTCAGTAGATTCACCGTGAAACCGAACACATTCATAAAAAAGAAAGTTCCGATAATAGCAACGGGTACGGCAATAGCCGGTATCAGCGTAGAACGAAAATCTTGCAGGAATAAAAAAACAACGATGAAGACCAGGATAAATGCCTCGATCAACGTATGTTTAACTTGTTCAACCGACATATCAAGCGCTGTTTTCGTACTATATACACTCAAATTGTGCATACCTCTCGGGTATTTGTGGCTTACTTTTTCAAATAATTTATTGACCGCGATCTGTATCTCATTGGCATTTGCACCGGGTAATTGCGAGATCAGCATGGTGATCGCAGGCTTCCCGTTAACAAGGTTCTCACTGTTATAAGTGTAAGATCCGAACTCTACACGGGCGACATCTTTAAGTTTCAAAAGAGAGCCGTCATTATTGGCCCGTATCACAAAATTGGCGTATTCGTCAGCGGTAGTTAATTTACCATCATATTTAATAACGTATTCGAACGCCACGTTACTGGCTTCCCCGAATTTTCCTGGGGCGGCCTCCAGGTTTTGATCATTAATGGCATCCAATACTTCTTTTGTCGACATATGATAAGCGGCAAGCTGATGTGGTTTAAGCCAGATCCGCATAGAGTACTCTTTACTGCCACTCATGATCGATGCCTGACCGACCCCGGCGATCCTTTTCAGATCCGGTATAATATTGATGTTGGCATAGTTGGCTAAAAAAACCTGGTCATAGTCTTTATTTTCGCTGTAAATAGTTACCGCTTGCATCAGACTGTTCATTTGTTTGGAGGTTACGATCCCGCGTTGAACGACCTCTGCAGGCAACTGACTGGTTGCCTGAGAAACCCTGTTCTGCACATTGACAGCAGCCTGGTCCGGATCTGTACCGGATTTGAAAAATACCGAGATGACCAGCGAGCCGTCATTACTGGACACCGAACTCATATAGGTCATGTTATCTACGCCGTTGATGGCTTCCTCCAGCGAAGGTGCGACCGAACGTAAAATGGTTTCGGCGTTGGCTCCGGGATAATTAGCGGTCACCTGTACAGCGGGTGGCGCGATATCGGGAAATCTTTCCATCGGGATCGTATAGATACCCATGACCCCGAGGATGACCAATATGGCAGAAACTACTGTCGCCAATACGGGGCGTTCTATAAATCTTTTAAGCATAATCCAGAAGTTAATTGTTTTTGACAAGACGCTGTGCGGTATTGGAAACAAGTTCGGGTTTGACCGTATCTCCATCTTGCAGGTGATCAAAGCCTTTTGTGACGATCCTTTCACCTGCTTTCAATCCATCTTTTACCAGGTAGCTTTCACCTGTCTTTCCGAAGATGGTGATCAGGCGTTTTTGTACCTTATTATCAGGCTGTATCACGTAGACGAAAATTTTGTCCTGCATCTCTCCCGTAGCTGACTGTGGTATGATCACTTTGCCTGCGTATCCGATACCCATCCTGATCTTGCCCGTATTACCGGATCTCAGCAAGCCGTTCGTGTTTTGAAAAGTTGCACGGATGGTGATCGCGCTGGTATTTTTGTCGAATTGTCCATCGAACAGATCGATCTTTCCTCTAACGGAATAGATACTATCATCAGCAAGTATCAATTGTACAGGTGGAACACGTTTTACTTTTTCCGCGATGGTCGTTCCGCCGTATTGTTTCTTGAATTGGATAAAATCAGTTTCACCGAACGCGAAATAGACACGGACCTGCTCAACATCTGACAGGTCAGTAAGTGCTGCAGGATCATTTGGTCCTACCAGACTTCCCTGTTTTTTTAACAGGCGACCGATATACCCGTTACAGGGGGCCTTGATCAGGGTATAACCCAAATTGATCTTTTCGGAAGCAATAGCAGCATTTGCCTGATCGACATTGCCCTGTGCTGTTTCCTTTGCTTGTTGGGCAGTTCTTAATTGATATTCTGAGACCACCTTTCCCGCCACCAATGGCGTTAATTTTTCGATCTCTAATTGTGCATTGGCTAATGCGCCATGTGCTGATCGCAACAAAGCTCTCGCATTGTTCAATTTTTCCAAGAACGGAGCCTGGTCGATCTTGAATATAGGCTGTCCCTTGGTCACAAAGGCCCCTTCATCAACAAAGATATTTGTCAGAATGCCGCTAACCTGAGGCCGTATTTCGAGATTTTCTTTCCCTTCTATAGAGGCAGGATAATCATTGTAAGTGATACCAGATCCTGATTGCACCTGAAGCACAGGAACTTGCAATGGTTCAATGGTTTGAACTGGCGCGCTTCCTGAACATGCAGTTAGCAGAACGCAAGCGATAACTAAATAAGTTAAGTATCTCATGTTATGTCGATGTTATGATAGGCCAAAATTATATTGAGGGAGGTCCGGTTTTATTGCACATATAGCTGCATTTATGGTATGACTTTCAGTAATACTTAAAATGTTTTTATGATGACGATCAGGGCTTTGCCTGTTAGATCAGATATTAAACAACAACATCAGATCCATTATGGGAATACGAAATGACCGGGCGGCAGATCAACCACATGCGATAATTTCAGCGGGTTAGCGGATCCTGAGTGTAAGGGAAATAATGGGCTGTTTTTTTTTACGAGGGCTACGCGTAGATCATGGCAAATTCCATCACAGATAGTGGACGGGCTTGTGGTTTGTTAGGAGTACGGCAGTGGTAGTCCATCTATTACACGAAACTCTTACCTGCTGGAGCCGATCGACGAGGTTCAGGATCCCCCGAGAACGGATGACCTTGTCGGATGAAAAAATGGCAATAAACATCCATGGATCGACCATTAAATCAGGAGTATCTATAAAA
The DNA here is from genome assembly GCF_039541195.1 of Mucilaginibacter gynuensis. Classification (NCBI taxonomy): domain Bacteria; kingdom Pseudomonadati; phylum Bacteroidota; class Sphingobacteriia; order Sphingobacteriales; family Sphingobacteriaceae; genus Mucilaginibacter; species Mucilaginibacter gynuensis. Next base: position 456,597 of record NZ_BAABFT010000003.1, on the reverse strand, counting down.
TAATTCGGACCTTGACGGTACGTTATTTTGCCGTTCCTTGAATTGTAATAAAGGCAAGATGAAATAAAAGGTTTGGGGATGCTAAACGTTTTTAAAACGGTAATGCAAATGCTGAATGACCTTCGCTTCGTCATCAGAAACTGAAGGTCCATAACCGGTGACCAAGATACCTTTGTTACCGCACGATGTCGCCAAAGCGAAGACCAAAGCTTCATCTGCGGGATCGGAAACACCTTCATACCGGTAAAGGTCAATGATCTCCAGTTCATCCGCCGTAAACGTTTTGCTTCCGGAATTCACGAAAGTGCCCGAAATATTAAAATCGCTAACAAATCCATCCGCTCTCAGTTTTCTTATCGCTTCTGAAACGGTCTCATAATGGAAATTTTCTTGCATGGTGTTAGAATTTGATATTTAAGTGTCAGGCCGTCTTCGCCTTGAAATGGTATGCTCTGCCGACGGGGAAGATCGGGCTTGTACCGATCTTCCCTATGCGACTTGGTGATAATGTTCTACAAACGGGGTGATAACCTGAGCGATGTTAAAAATCAGCATCAAGGACGACACGATAATTTGCTTTACCCGACTCAAGATGTTCGATAGCGTCATTGATCTTACTCATCGGGAAATGTTCGATCATGGCCTTGATCTTATGCCTGGACGCAAAGTCGAGCATTTTTTTGAAAGCTGATCGTGATCCTGCCGGCGAAGCAGAAACACTGGTTTGAGGAATGAGCAATGACAGGACGGAAACCGGGATCGCCTCGTATGGTATACCCACAAAGTGTAATCGGCCTTTGGGGGCAAGCATTGCGATGATCTTGTCCCATTCCAGAGATACGCTGACCGTGACAATGATCAGGTCGAACGTCCCTTTAAGATGCTCCCATCCGGCGCTATCGCGACTTGACACGATACGGTCAGCCCCAAGTTTTAAAGTTTCATCGTGTTTGGCTGCCGTGGAGGAAAACGCAGTAACTTCGCTTCCCCATGCATGCGCGAATTGTACGGCGAGATGCCCCAGGCCCCCAATGCCAAATACGGCGACTTTATCCGTAGGTTTCAGGCCATATTCCAATAACGGATAAAAAACCGTTATACCTGCACAAAAAAGTGGTCCGGCATCTGCTGCATCTATTCCTTCAGGAACAGGGATCACCCACAACCAATGTGCTTTGATACGACTTGAGAACCCGCCGTTGCTGCCAAGAATTATCGTTTTTAAATTCACACAGAGATGAGGGTCACCGTTAAGGCATTGATCACAGTGCCCACAGCTTTCTTTATTCCAGCCGATCCCGACCGTTTGTCCAACTGAGAGACCTTTGTTTTTAGCGACCTCGCCCAGTGCAACGATACGTCCTGTGATCTCATGACCGGCAACGATCGGGCGGGGTAAGCCGAAATCGCCGTTCAGCGCCGAAAGGTCGGTGTGACATAGTCCGCAATTGTCTATCTCTACTTCCACTTCTTCCGCATCGACAGGTGTCAGTTCATAAGTATAGGGTACCAATTTCCCATTTGGCTCCATTTGGGCCCATGCATTTACTTTAGTCATATTTAAAATGGTTATGATTTGTTATTTCGCTATCGGCAAACCCAGTTGTTCCCAGTCCTCCCTCACAGGTCCGTAAAGGCCTGGGACCTGAAGGCCGGCTAACCTCATAATGATGATCATCTGGCTTCGGTGATGCACTTCATGATGAGTAAGCAATGATAATACATCACCTCTTCGCCATTTATGACCGTAAAGGTCCACTTCATCTTCAAGCATATCATCTTGCCATTGGATCTTTACGGCTTCTCCCATTTGCTCATGAATGGATAGATATAAGCTATTGGTCTCGGTCATCGTTCCCGGTAGCGGATCTTCGGGAAGCTCAGGAGGAGCCATGAGCCCTGTTTGAACCCCTATCTGAACTATGATCTGTGGTATGTGAAAAGCAAGGCGGCCTAACGCCCTTACTTTGGGGTGAACGATGATGTCTTTTGAGGCTTCCGGGATCATAGAAAAAACCTTAGTGGTCTTTCCTGTCTCATTTAGCCAGTCTTCCAAAAATTCATTGATCCGGTAATACATATTTTTTTCTATTAATGACCACATCGTGATCGTATAAAAGCAAAATTACCCTGAAAATGCAGGCCCTCCGATGCACCGATAGTGCTATTTATGGTATCAAAAACCTTAAAAGATCCTTGACTAAAAAGGGGGCAACGAAGCGATATTAAACACCGGATACGAAATATCGCTTCTCCCGAAAAAAAAAGAGGTTCTTTTTAGCCTGAACAAGGGCACTTGAACTTTGGCATGATTGTGTTATGGCCTTAGCTTTTGATCAGCATATGAACCATTTACCAGGACCTCCACGAACAAACCGGGCGCTCACCAGGCGAGTCACCGAACTCCACAGTCAAGGTTATGAAAATGATTTTTGTTTAACATCCGCGCATCAGTTGTTCTGTATACAGAACAATACCTTTTTCCCTATCGGGCCTACGACCATTTTACTCGTGGATCAGGTTTACGACACCTTGTATCACCAGTATAAATACTTGCATGTTGTGGAGTCGGATTGCGGGCAACGTGGCCTTTTGTTACTGGACTTCATTCATTTTGACGCTGTTGTTTGAACCATAGATCGTATCATGCATTATATTTTACTACAATATCTTTTATTGTTGTTCGCGGTGGTCATGCTGATCATGCTCGCACAAAAATTAAAGATCGCTTATCCCATTTTTTTGGTCGTTGCGGGTCTGCTGATCAGCAATATCCCGCACATCCCGGTCATTTCGATCGACCCGGACCTCATCTTTCTGATATTTTTACCTCCGCTTCTATTCGAAGCCGCTTGGTATACATCGTGGAACGACCTTTGGAAATGGCGTCGTCCTATCGGGTTGCTATCGGTAGGACTGGTTATCTTCACTTCCGGAATTATTGCCTTCTTATCCGTTAGGGTCATCCCCGGTTTTACGCTTCCGATGGGCTTTCTACTTGGCGCTATCATCTCACCCCCGGACGCGATCGCTGCAACATCCGTTCTGAAAAATATTAAAGTCCCCAAAAACATAACGGCCATACTGGAAGGTGAAAGCTTAATTAACGATGCATCTAGCCTGATCATTTTTCGTTTCGCGCTCGCTGCGGTCCTGACCGGTCAATTTTCTTTTCACGAGGCGATAAGTGCTTTTTTTATTGCCACGATCATGGGGATCGCTGTAGGCCTGGCGGTCGCTTATTTCATGTATTTTATTCACAGGCATTTACCGACCACATCCAATATCGATGCCGTTTTTACCTTGCTCGCTCCATATTTCATGTACCTTGCTGCCGAGCAATTTCATTTTTCCGGGGTAATGGCCGTTGTTAGCGGCGGGCTTTTCCTATCTTATCGGTCACATGAGATCTTTCTGAACGGGCAGACACGGCTACAGGTCGTCAGTGTTTGGTCAACGCTGATCGTTATCATGAATGGTTTGATATTCATTATGATCGGTTTGGAATTGCCTGAGATCATGAAGGGAATGGAAAGGTATTCTTTACCCCAGGCCATCCGGTACAGCATGTTGATAAGCCTGGTCATCATCCTTGTCAGATTGATATGGATCTATCCGGCCACATTTCTCTCCCGTTGGGTATCGAAAAGGACAGATAAAGCCGAACCTGACCTGGGCTGGAAGGGCTCTTTGATTATCGGTTGGTCAGGGATGAGGGGTGTGGTGTCCCTTGCTGCCGCATTATCTTTACCTATGCTGATCCGTGGAGGAGCTTTCTTTCCCCATCGTGACCTGATCATTTTTATCAGTTTTGTAGTGATCCTTGTCACGTTGGTCTTTCAAGGACTCACACTGCCTTTTGTGATCAGGTGGGTGAAAATAAGGGATACTGAACCTGCCGAAAAGGAAGATCAGCAGCAAGTAGATATACAGTTAAGGCTGATCAAAGCGGCTAGCGAGAAGCTACACGAAAAATATGCCGAGGAGATCAATGGTAATGAACTTCTACGGGGCTATAAAACCGAGCTTGAGCACCGGATGGCTTATGTTTCCGAACATTTAAGATGTACGACCTGTGGTGTATCCGGCAGGCAGGAGATCGAGCAATATAATAAAGTACTAAAAAGCATTTATCAATATCAACGTAAAGAACTTTTTCGCTTTAAGAGAGAAGGGATATTCAATGATGAACTGATCAGAAAAGAGGAAAAGCAAATAGACCTCAACGAAGCGAAGGTTCTGGAGCGGTAACGTCAGAAGGCACCGGCTTTATATATGATCTGCCAACGGAAGACTGAAACAAAAGATCGACCCGCCAGTAGTGCACCGTTCAGCGCTGACAGCACCGCCATGGCTTTCAATGATCTCTTTTACCAGGTATAGACCAAGCCCCTTACTCGTCCTTTGCCTGAAGCGCTGGTCCATGGTGTGATGGAATTTATTAAAGATAACTTTTTCCTGTCCGTTCGCAATGCCCACGCCCTGGTCTTTGATGCCCACGGTCACCTGCCTGTCATCAATGGTGACATCGACCCTGATCCTGGACCCTTCAGGTGAGAACTTGACCGCGTTCGTTATATAATTGATCATGACCTGGATGATCTTGTAACGGTCTGCACGGACAAATACAGGATGCCTATTTCCGATGTCGAACAGATATCGGTTATGCGCCGTTCTCACGTCAAGTATTATCTCATGTAAAAGCTTATTCAGGTCGAACAAACTGAAATTGTTTCTGCGCACGTACTTGTCATCAGCACTGTAGGTAAGATAATCATCGAGCATCTGCGTGATGCCGTTCACATGATCATCCACGGTCTTTAGAAGTTTGACCGCATGGGCCTCCTGTTTCTGGGTAAGCATATTAAGCACCAACTGATTGTTGAGCTTGATGATAGTAAGCGGACTTCTTAGTTCGTGATTGATCACCGCTAGCCCTAACGCATCCTCGTTGACCCTTTGTGTAACGTCCTCTACTGTTCCCACTATTTGAACAGGGAGGTCCCACTGCTTATAATGAAGAACACCGGTGAGATGAAGCCACCTGCGCCTGCCATCCGGCGAAGGGATATCAAATTTCATATCGATGCTTTCCTGATGACTTAAAGCATAGGCATAAGCTCTCAGTAGTTTCCTGATCTGCGGTCCGTTGAGTACGTCGAATATTTTACTTAACGATGCGCAGCCGTTCGATATGTTAAAAATGTGCTCACACGTAGGGCAAAGGTCGAGCTGTTTATTAATAACGTCAAAGTTCCAATGCCCTTTGCCACTAAGGTTAAGGAAGGTTTTTACTGCGGTCTGCGGCATTCTAATAAATATTAAACACTTAAAATGATTTTATTCGGGTGGATACAAAAGATATGCCACTGGTTCTGACAGCTATTGATCAGAAAAAATGCCTAATTAGTGGAAATTTCGCCTTTGTAAAGATAAGTTCGGCGATATATCGAATTTTGATTTCTCATTCGATATCGATGACCTTCTTAAAAGGGGATCTGGCAAACAGATCCCCTGCTGTGTTTTATAACCTATGAGATACCTTTGTAGACCAAAGCGGTAAAGAAGTCAGGTCCGATAACGAATTTACCCCATTTGTCGTCAAATTTCTTGGTTGGTCTGGCCGCGACAACCTCTTTTAAAGACATGCCGCTTTTCTTGAGTTTTGATACAGCTCTCTCAATGCTGACCAACATATCGCGATACCTGATCAGGTCTGCTTTTTTACCTACCGGGCCATGTCCGGGCACGATCAGCGTGCTTGGCGAGGTCATTTGAATATTCTGTTCAGCTGCCTTGATCATGCCATGGATATTTCCACCGGTGTTGTAGTCAATGAACGGGTAGTAACCGTTCCACCAGGTATCTGCTACATGAAGAACGTCCACGGCCTGAAAATGAACAAAAATGTCACTATCTGTGTGAGCGGGCGTGTAGTGTTTAAGATGGATCACATGACCCTCAAAATCGAGTTGGTGTCCGTCCGCAAAAAGACTTGTCGGTATCGCATCCTTTGGGGCGGCCGGAAAGGTATAATTCCAGTCGTCGACCCGTGTCCTGCGGGAGAGCCATTTGGCCGTATTTTGGTGAGCGATGATCTTTGCCCCTTCACGACCGATCCATTGATTGCCGCTGGCGTGGTCAAAATGCCAATGCGTATTGATAAGATACAGCAATGGTACATTGTTAATACTGGCGATCTTTGTCTTGATCTTCTCTTTGGATACATCAATACCTGCATCGACCATTAAATTACCTTTTTTACCGCTAAGCAATACAATGTTCCCACCGGACCCTTCCAATAAAGTCAGATCTCCACGAAGCTTGGTTGCCGTTATCGCCGACTTGCGAGCTTCGCCGATGATCTTGGTGACCGGGCTGTCGTTTTGAGCAAAAAGTGATCTAGGGGCGACTATCATTGTAGCCGCGAGGAGACCGGCAGATGTCAGGAATTGCCTGCGGTCCATGTGATCTTCTGTTGTTTTCATACCGAGTTAAATTTGATCTTCAAAAGTATTCCCGCTGAAAAAACTACTCAATGGCTGCATGGTGCAATTTATGGTATGGGTTCAACGAACAGGCCGAACATTGCTTACCACAAATACGGGTTTCCGTACATTTTCATGCTCTTAGGTCAGGTTTACCTTTGCTTTGCCCGGAAATAGTGAAGGAACGGGCGGGGTGTATATCAACCGAATTCTACCATTTAAATAAATTATCATGTCAAAAAAAGTAGCAGAACAACTGGTTAGCATGTTGGTGCAAGCCGGCATTAAACGCATTTATGCGGTTACGGGCGATAGCCTGAATGAATTAAATGACGCGGTCAGAAAGGAACCAGCCCTGCAATGGGTACACGTGCGTCATGAGGAAGCAGGCGCGTTTGCTGCCGCGGCGGAGGCGGAATTAAATGGCCTGGCCTGTTGCGCTGGAAGCAGCGGCCCAGGTCACGTGCATTTGATCAACGGGCTATATGACGCACATCGCTCGGGCTCTTCGGTACTAGCTATTGCGTCCACCTGTGCCACGCATGAATTCGGTACGGATTATTTCCAGGAGACCAACACCATAAGACTCTTTGACGATTGCAGCCATTATAACCAGATCGCAACTACAGCTGCGCAATTGCCTCGTATGACCCAAGCTGCCATTCAACATGCTATCCACCGTAAAGGGGTAGCGGTGCTGGGTCTGCCGGGCGATGTCGCCGCATTGCCTGCTGTCGCCAATATATCTTCAGATCAGAACTATTTTTCCAGGTCCAGGACCGTTCCGTTAAAGGAAGAGTTGGATAACTTAGCTTCGCTGATCAATAAATATCCTAAAGTTTGCATTTTTTGCGGCATCGGTGCTTCGGACGCTCACCAGGAGGTAGTCGAGCTTGCTGCTAAGTTAAAAGCTCCGGTAGGCTACTCGTTCAGAGGAAAAATGGGGATACAGCATAACAACCCCTATGAGGTCGGTATGACCGGCTTGCTTGGTCTACCTTCGGCCTATCATAGTATGCACGAAAGCGATCTGGTGATATTACTGGGTACTGATTTTCCTTATGTGCCATTTATGCCACAGGATAAGGTGATCGTACAGATCGATGCCGCTGCGGAAAGACTGGGCCGCCGGGCAAAGCTGAAATTAGGTATACATGGGGACATTAGGTCGACGTTAAGCGAGCTATTGCCTTTGTTGAACGAGAAAACGGACCGGGCATTTCTTGACGCGCAACTTCATATTTATGATAAAGTAAAGTCCCACCTTACCACCTACGTCAAGAACAAAGGCAAGATCGATGCCATTTCCCCGGAAGCGGTGGCATCGGAATTGGACAGGTTGGCATCGCTCAACGCCATTTTTACCGTCGACACAGGTATGTGCTGTGTTTGGGGGGCAAGATATATCCGCTCGACAGGTCAACGAAGCATGTTAGGCTCATTTATTCACGGTTCCATGGCCAACGCCATGCCTCACGCCATCGGCGCTGCCTTTGCCTGCCCGGACCGCCAGGTCATCGCCATGTGTGGCGACGGAGGGATATCGATGTTGCTTGGTGATCTGGCTACGATCAAACAATATGACCTGCCTATAAAAATGATCGTATTCAACAACCGTTCGCTCGGCATGGTCAAACTGGAGATGGAGGTTCAGGGACTAATGGATTTCCAGACAGACATGGTCAACCCGGATTTCGCGATGGTGGCCGGATCTATGGGTATCAGGAACATATCGATCCATGATCCGGAAAAACTGACCGAAGGACTTGAAGAAGCCCTGAATTTTAAAGGTCCGGTACTGGTCAATGTATTTACCGACCCTAACGCATTGGCGATGCCACCGAAGATCGAGCTGAAGATGGTAAAGGGCATGGCCGTATCGATGACGAAACTGATGTTGGGTGGGCAATTGATAGAAGTATTGGATACCGTTAGATCCAACTACAAGCACTTAAAAGAATTGACCGATTGATCTTCCGATATGAAAACGAACCTAACTTCAACAAACGTTACCGGAATTGAACGGAAATTCATCATTGCCTGGGTATTCGGCCTGCTTTTTTATTTCCTGGAGTATGTGGTCAGGTCTTCCCCGGCGGTCATGATCACAGAATTGGGAAAAGTGTTCCATACGGATCAATTGGGTACAAGTACCATTTTAGGTACCTATTACTACACCTATGCTGCGACCAGCTTGATAGCGGGCATAACGCTTGATCGCTATGGAGCCCGTTCACCGATCGCGATAGGCACAGGCATTCTGGCGATCGGTTGTATATTGTTCGCTGTCCCCTTGGTGATCACCGGCGATATCGCGCGTATGTTACAGGGCGCCGGTTCAGCTTTTGCTTTTACCGGATGTGTGTACCTGGCCTCACATGGGTTTGGTGCCAAATATATCGCCACTGCCATAGGTGCTACGCAATGTCTTGGGATGTTGGGCGGGTCGGCCGGGCAGTTCGTCGTGGGGCCTTTGATACACAACGGACTTAATACAAATATCTTTTGGATCGGTATCGGTATCATGTGCGGTATCGTAGCTATCGCCTTGTTTGTCATTACCCCCCGTGAGACGGCCTTGCCACAGGCTGGTTCGGGAAGAGTGTCGATCATTGGACCATACAAGATCGTTTTCCAGAACCTGCAATCTTATCTGAGCGGCCTGCTTTCCGGATTGTTATTTGCGCCGACAACGATATTTGCGATGACCTGGGGAGTTGCCTTTTTTCAGCATGACCGTGGGAACAGTTATGGGGAAGCGGTTCTGATCTGTTCGATGGTACCCATGGGCTGGGTGGTCGGTTGTCCCTTGCTTGGATGGATATCGGACCGAATGAAACGCCGTAAGCCGGTACTTTCCGGAGGTATCGTTCTGATGCTGTTCAGCCTGGCGCAATTGATCTTTTTCCCGCAAGTGCTGCCCGCGTCCTTAAGCATGTTCATTTTCGGCGTAGCGTCCGGGGCGGCGATGATACCCTACACCATCATTAAGGAGGCCAATCCTGATCACGTAAAAGGCAGTGCCACCGGAGCGATCAATTTTCTGACCTTCAGCATCACTGCTTTTTTAGGGCCGGTATTCGCGTCAAAGTATGGAAAAGACCTGTTAACAGCAGGAGACCCAGTGCTGCATTTTCAACATGCAGGCAGCTTTTTGCTGATCATACTCGGTATTGCTTTAATAGCCAGCTTTATCATCAAAGAGACCGGTACAGCTAAAACTATCGAGCATGAGTAGCATCGTCAAAATGAGGACAGGAAGGCTTTGTCTTCCTGTCCTGTTGCTGGTCGGGTGCTGGTGTTTTAGCCAAAGCGCTTTCGCCCAGGGCGGTTCGCCGGATTATAAAGATGGCATGACGCTAAAGTTAGATTCGTCCGGCCAGAAGTATATCAGGTTCATGACCTGGGCTACTTTCTGGGCACGGCAGACCCAGGCCAACCCCGGGACGGCTATCAACGGGGTCAGGAAAGATAACTGGACCGACTTTAGCCTCCGACAATTCCGATTAGTCACCTATAGCCAGCTTTCACCACGGTATCTGATACTGGCGGATATCGGGATCGATAACCAAGCATTCTCCAGTGGCGGGGCGGCTGGCGGGGGGAATACCGGGAACGGTGGACAAAATTATGCTGGGACCCTAGGGAAAAAACCCGGGCTTTACCTGCATGATCTGTGGAACGAATACGCTATCGTTCCTGATAAAGATCTGGTTTCAGGTAAAAATAACAAAGCTTCGGTCTACATCGGAACAGGCTTGCATTATTGGAACGGTGTCAGCCGTATGACCTCTGCCGGTTCCGCTAATTACCTGGCCGTCGATGTTCCGCTTTATAACTGGCCCCTGGTGGATCTCTCGGACCAGTTCGCCCGGCAACTGGGCATATATTTGAAAGGAAATATCGGGCCTGTCAGTTATCGTTGGGCCCTTAATAAACCTTTTTCTGTACTGTCTACCGCGACCGCTTTCCCAAAAGGCAGCAGAGATAGTAGTTTCGCTGTTGACAATAATGCCACCGGAAAGCTGGCGACCACGGGTTATGCGGCTTGGCAGTTCTTTGATAAAGAGAATACCCAGCTTCCTTATTATACGGGTACCTACGTGGGTACTAAAAAGGTTTTTAACCTCGGGGCCGGCTATTATCACAGTGCCGAAGGCACAGTAACTCAGGTCAGTAACAGCGCGTTATCGACATTTAACCGCCACTCCATAAACCTCTGGGCCGTAGATGTATTTGCCGATCTTCCATTTGGAGGCAAAAATGCAAACTGGGCGTTCACCGGTTACAGCGCTTTTTATCATTATGATTTTGGTCCGAATTATCTCCGTTATGGCTCCATTATTAACGAGAATGTGTCGCAAGATCCTACTTTTAAAGGGGATGTATCGCAGGCCGGCTTCGGTAATTCAGCTCCACTGATCGGGACAGGCACATCCTGGTTCACGCAGGCGGGGTTACTACTTCCTAAAACTATTTTTCAAGGCAAAACAAGGTTCCAAACCTTTGGAGAATTCAGTTTGCAGCGGTTCGACCGCTTTAAGAACGCAAGCTTCACTTACTGGAGCGCAGGGGGGAATATTTACCTCGACGGACATCACGCCAGGATATCTATTAAATATCAAACGCGGCCGGTCGTGGTAGCCGACAGACAGGATGGATCAAAGGGATCTCTGATCATCGCTACCCAGGTCTTCCTTTAACATCCTTTATGCAAGAAGGGCGCTCTCCGTGATAGGATCGCCCTTCTTGATCTGTAAAAGTGATGGCCAACCCAAATTTGATACCTGCTGCTTATTTATAAATTGGCCAACAATAATTCCATGGTCTCTTCAAGCAGAGCCGGTATTGGTGCTGAACTGACCTGGGTAAGTGTGAGTTCGCCACCGATCGTCACAGCACCGATCGTCTGTTCGGTACCTGTGCCGGAAATGACCAACGGTCCCCAAAGTTCAAGGATCTTAAAATCGCCATAGCTTTGATCCGTTAAGTTACCCAGGTTACTTAGCATAAGGTCGGTCCCAATGGTCGCCTTCATTTTTGTCACGATCTCAGAAAACTTGGCATGTCGTAACATTTCCTTCCTGAAATAACTAACATAACCACTGATCTGACCGACCGTATTTAGTGCACCTAGCTCTATACTTACCTGCCTTGCCAGATCCCAGATGTTGCTATCGCTGAAAATATCCAACATCATTGTTTTAGTGATCACATTCAATACGACGTTCTTGCCGCTTTTTAATTCATTTCGAACTGATACAGGAACGCGGGTCCCGATCTTTCCATTGATGAACCGATCATCTGTTCCCTTCATCGCGAACGCTATAGCCGCATATAAGATCCCCGTTACCGTAGTGCCTTCCGTTTTAGAACGTGAGATCAATTTACTAGTGATCTCAGCGTTAAACCGGATCTTACTGACCTTGACCGATGGCTGTTTTTTGCGGATACTTGACATTAAGGGTGCTTTGCCCGGGAGAAAGACCGATTCAGGATTTTTGGGAACTAGTTGAAGCGCCTCATCCATGGATAAAGGTACAGGAAAGGACAAGGGCCGCTCACCGGAAATGATCCTTAAAAGATCTTGAAGGACGATCAGGCCGGAAAGCCCGTCAGCTATGCTATGGTTAATTAGCGCGACCAGAACTGACCTTTCTCTTTTTTGTAAAAGTGTGATACGGAACAAGGGGGAACTATATGGATCGATACCTGAGGTCATAGTTCTTTCCGCGAATGATATCCAGTCTTGGTCATCCTCTATTTGAAAGACCTGGTGCGGTACAGGAGCATGCCGCTCACTTGAGAACCAAAGTTGTTCACTATTATCCGCAACGATACGATAATTCAGCTGGGGATGCAGACCTGTCAGCAGGACCAAAGCTTCCGGCATTTTTTCTTCCGGTATTTTCTTGTCCAATCCTGCTACCAATGCAAAATCCTTTGAAGCAATATGATCTAATGCAAAATAAAGTTTTTCCACGCCGCCTAACGGCCTGCCAGTATGATCTATCATTTCGATATGTTTAGTTAGGTATTGTTCCGGACCTGTTGATCTCTCATTAAAGGAGGGCCGACGATCGGGTTGCCGGCCCCATTTCCCTTATTTGTGACCGGTGGATTCGGAGGCCTCCAGCCAGACAGCCACTTCTTCAGAAACCCGCTTAGCATTGGCGCGATACCATGCTATCGCATCCTTGCCTACTAGCAAATGAAGTGGTGGCTTTTCACTATGGGCTATCGTTATGGCAAGTTCAGCAAGCTTTCGGGGATCGCCCGGTTGCTTTCCATGATGGCTTCCTGCGGAGTCTCGCGTTTCTCCTACGGTCGCGGAATAATCGGCTATCGTTGCTGCGGTTTGTGCAAATGAACCTTTTCCTAAGAAGTCCGTACTGAAAAGGCCAGGCGCCAATGAGGTCACGTTGATGCCCAATGGCAGGAGTTCTTTGTATAATCCCGAGGAAATGCCCTCTACGGCGAACTTTGTCGAACTATAGATCGTCCAGCCCGTTGCAGCATCGAAACCAAAAAGAGATGAGATATTTATGATATGACCAGAACGTCGCTGACGCATTGCAGGCAATATCGCACGTACCACATTCAACAATCCGAAGACATTTGTATCGTACTGTTTTCTTACCTCTGCATCGGTCGCTTCCTCCACAGCACCCAATAAACCATAACCAGCATTATTTATAAGCGTATCAATGTGCCCAAAATGGGCGATGCCTTTTTGAATAGCAGAGTTTACAGCTTTTTCATCCGTAACATCCATTACCAAGACGAGCAAATCATCTGCGTGATCCAGCTGCCCTGCTAACTTCTCAGGCTCGGATCTTACCGTAGCAATAACCCTGTCCCCATTCGCAAGGGCCGCTCGTACCATCTCAAAACCGAAGCCTTTCGAGGCTCCGGTGATCATTATAATTTTTCTATTTTCCATCGTATCACAATATTTGACTACCTATTTGAGGGCATCACATCAGCACTGACACCAAGAGCCTTCATCACGCCCATTCCTAACGTCATATCAGCGCGAAAAAAATGACAAAGCTGGCGATTGACAATATCCTCTTTAAGAGGTCCATCGATCTGATGCATCGACTCGGCGATATTACTGATCAAACGTTGCTGATCTGCGGGGGAAAGGACTTCCCGAAAGAATATCCCGGGCTGCGTATAATGGTCATTTTCCCCTACAGAGTTACGGTCGTAAAAATCTACCACCGCATTGGATAAGGTTTCAGTGGGCCTTTGATAAGTTTGGTCCGGCTTGATATCGTCGAAACTGTTCGGGAAATAATTGGGCGATCTCCTGCCGTTACCGTCGATCCGCATCATGCCATCACGTTGATAGTTATTCACGGCATAAGGGCATTGGTTAACGGGTATCTGCTCAAAATTAACACCAAGTCGATATCGTTGCGCGTCCGGGTAAGCGAAGATGCGACCTTGTAACATCTTATCCGGTGAATGTCCGATGCCGTCGACGATCCTCGAAGGTGCAAATGCGGCTTGTTCTACTTCAGCGAAATAATTGTCCGGATTTTGATTGAGTTCCAAAATACCGACCTGTAATAGCGGAAATTCCTTTTGGCTCCATACCTTGGTAACATCGAATGGATTGAAATCATGGGATGCGGCTTGTTTAGGTGTCATTAACTGGATACTAAGGGTCCATTTCGGAAAATTGCCCTGATCTATCGCCGTAAGTAGATCACGCTGTGCAAAATCGGGATCTTCCCCCCGCATTTGTCTCGCTTCTGCCGAAGTAAAATTCCTGATACCTTGCTGAGTCTTAAAGTGAAATTTTACGTAAACGATCTCATTCGCTGGGTTGATCAGTGTATAAGTGTGGCTCCCGAACCCATGCATGTGACGGAAACCATATGGAGTTCCCCGATCGGTCATCAGGAATAGTACCTGATGTAATGATTCGGGATTCAGACCCCAAAAATCCCAAAGCATGTTAGCGCTCTTACAATTGGTATAAGGATCCCTTTTTTGCGTATGAATAAAATCGGGGAATTTTTTGGGGTCCTTAATAAAGAACACCGGTGTGTTGTTGCCCACCAGGTCCCAATTGCCGTCTTCCGTATAGAATTTGATCGCAAAGCCTCTGGGATCCCTTTCACTATCCGCCGATCCGCGCTCACCGCCGACCGTCGAAAAACGTACCAATACTTTCGTCTCCTTATTCAGTTCACTGAACACTTTAGCCTTTGTATAAGAAGTAATATCATTGGTCACTGTGAATGTGCCGTAGGCTGCAGACCCTTTTGCGTGTACGATACGTTCCGGAATACGTTCGCGATTAAAATGTGCCAGATTCTCATGTAATATAAAATCCTGAAGTAATAGTGGCCCGCGAGGCCCGGCACTTTGTGTATCCTCGTGATTAACATAAGGTATGCCCGAAGCATTTGTAAGTTTTTTCATAGCTATTCTATCATTTAGTTCAAAGCTAAGGTGGACCGGTCGCCAGTTCAATGGATGGACGAACCCATTTGTGGTATTGATGAATTACACAAAAAGCCGCAGGCAATAAGCGATCGACGCACTTCCGACGATTTTCGGTGCTGCCTGTCAAAGGAATGCGATATATCGTCTGGCGAAAAAAAAGTTCAAATATTGAAATATTTGCAAATCAATCATTTAAGCGACTGGCACTTCAATTGCAATTTGGCCGTGGGATAGTCATGCCCTTGCACTTCAGAAATTTCAAAAAGATTAACAATGAGATACGATCAGGGTAATTTGTTACCTACTCTTTCGACCACCATCGGGATGACCATAAATAGATCTGTAAACGTACAGGATATTCAGAGACCAGACAGATCAATTCATCTACCGGGTGACCTCGCTATGATCACCATTATCATCTTAGTTAGCCTGGTGATATTTTCTCTGATCAAATGGAGCAGGTCGGCACGACGTGAACTGCAAGACCGGTACTGGGAGATCAAGCGTCTAAAATACAACTTAAGAGCTTATAAAAGAGAGTTAGACGATCGTTATAAGGAAAGAGAATGGCTGATCGGAGAGATCAATCACCGAGTAAAAAATAACCTTCAAATTATCAGTAGCCTGCTAAGTCAGCAGTTGGCTCACATTACTGATAAGCATGCGACGGAGTCTATAAAGACCACTCAACAACGTTTACATGCTATAGCACTTGCCTATCGCCGTACATATAGAGCAGAGCAGTTGACCAAAGTCGATATCCATCAATACGTGAATGATCTATTCTCTTATTTGAGAGACGAGTTCCGACTTGCAGATAGCCCGACCCTGAAAAACGACACAGGTGCAATATTTGCGGAATTAGAGGTAGCAGTTCCAATGGGTCTGATCATCTACGAAGCGGTCAGTAATGCTATTAAATTCGCCTTTTCCGACACGGTTACGGGGGAGGTCAAGGTCAGTATCACCAGGCTGGCCGGAGATAAACTGGAATTAGTGATCTCAGATAACGGTATCGGGTTCCCGGGGGATACCGGCTCTTCGCAGACCAACGGTCTGGGAACAAGTTTGATCACTGGTCTTGGCAGGCAGTTGGGAGGACAATTCGAAATTTACAATAACAACGGAGCGATCCTCAGATTGCTGTTTGAATTTAAAGACTAAATTATAGATAATGGAAACAATGAACCAACGTATACTGATCGTAGAAGATGAATTTATCGTCGCAAATGACCTTCGGCTCAAGCTCGGAAGAAGAGGTTACGATATCTGCGGGATCGCCTCATCGGTTGAGACCGCGAGGGAAATGGTAGAGACCCTCCGACCTGCATGGGTGCTTCTGGACATCTATCTCCAGGATGAAATGTTAGGTATCGACCTGGCTACCCTGCTAACGGAAAAGAATATTGGGTTCATATACATATCGGCGAATATGAACACTAGTGTATTAGAATCTGCCCAGGCGACCAGGCCAAATGGCTTTCTGTCCAAGCCCTTCCGAGAGAGGGACCTGCTGGCATTACTGAACTCAGCGATAAGGAATAAGAATTGGAACTGACCGGAAGGTCAGTCAGTGTCGATGCTCTTAAGCAGCCACGTTTCTTTTATAATCAGTAAAGCGTTCGCCACTTGTGCGCTTAAAGAACTTGCTGAAATGCGACACGTCGAAAAAACCTAGTTTGTATGCTACCTCCTTCATATTAAGCTCATCCAGTGACATTAAACGCTTGGCTTCGACCAATATGCGTTGCTGAATGAAGTAGCTTGTCGTATTACCAAGTGCATCTTTGATCATATTATTCAGATAAGCAGGCGTTACGGACATTAACCTGGCATAGTCCGCAGGCATTTTTAAAGTTGCGAAATGCTGGTCCAATAACTTAAAAAAGGTCTTTGTTTGTCCAACACATTTATTTTGAATGACCGGATCTACTTGTGTTGTCGCCCTGCCCAAAAAAACTGCGAATACCTGAAATAGTCCGCGCAAAACATCCTGTTTCATCCCGCCGCTTTGATTGAACTCGTAGATAAGGCGTTCCATAACGTCTTTCAGAAAACGATGTTCGCTCTTTGGGACAGGGATTTGGTCGATATCGCCCAAATTAAGAAATATCGATTGTAAGGTCTGAGAAGAACCGGTCGACAACTGAAGGAAATCATGGGAAAAGGTAATGATATATCCGTGATCCTCCTCGTGCTCAGCCAAAGAGAAATGGTTATTGGGCCTGATGATCCCGATCCTTGATGCATCTATGGTGAATTTTCTTTTATTAATAAGATATGCACATGATCCCTTTTTCAAAAAAACGATGCGATATCGTGTGTCCGTTTTATGATTAATGAATGAGGTCGTCTGATCATTGCCCAATTTTCGGACATCGAAGACCTGGCGCTCACCGTGACTAAATGTACCTTGTTCAAAACGTACTTGCATTGGATCATTGTGTATCATAGTAATAGTGTTAAAGGTGTTTTTAATTCGGGAACACGATCACCATTCTTATGCCATTACGTAACAAGTTCATTAGAAGAGACTTGCTTGGTTTTTGCAATTTTCGCAGATTCGATATTTCGCCTAAATCCCGCTCATCACATCAAGCCGATGATCATAACCACTCTGTCCGGCATACTTGTGCATCGGAAATGCTACCACAAATTTGACGATTGGTACATCGCTGCGCTAGTGATCTGCTTTACTTTAGCTACAAAAACGCACAGGATCAAAGCTGGACGTTTTCATTTTTTTGGAACGGCATATTCAAATGAAGCATGATAACAGTAAAGTTTAAGAAAGCGTTGGCCGTGCTCATCAGTTGTGTAATTGTTCTTGCCCATCCCGATGCTATAGCTGAGCGATCGGCATCAGTAAAAGAGGACAGCCTGAAGATCGGTCGTCTCCTGGATAAGGCTGCCGAGCTGCTCAAAAAACAATCAAATAAAGCGGCGAATGAACATCTCAGTGAAGCACATGCATGCCAAGCGCTGAACTTAAGTCGAAGATCACATTACGCTACGGGCGTTGGAAGATCTTATTTTGTCCTTTCAGAGATCTATCAAAGACGGAACGACCTTGAGAGTGCTGTAAGGTTTCTCGACAGCGCCATCAGCATATTCAAAAAAAATGAACTTGAGAAAGTATTTTTGGCAGATGCTTACATCAGAAAAGCCGATCATTTTGAGATCAGCGAAAAGCAAGGATTGGAAACTAAGATCAAGTGCTATGAAGAGGCTGTAAAGCTCTTAGGATCAAAGATGCCTATTTCACTTAAACATGCGGACGCTTTAAAATATCTCGGGGATCTGTATAATGTAAAAGAGGACAATCAAAGATCGATAGCCCGTTTGCAGGAAGCAATAGCGATCTACAGAACCCTGAGATATGATAAACTTCAGGACATCTATTGTTTGCTGGGAGCCGTGATGAACAGGAATGGCTCATCCCGAGAGGGACTGAAATACTTGTTGCTGGCCGAAAAAGCGGCCCTCAAATACAACGATAGCAGTTCGACGGTTACGACAATGTACAACCGCTTGGGGAATGTTTACAATTCACTTAATCAATTATCGGAAGCGAACAAAGCTTTTAGGCGATCCATTTTCTATGCCCGGCTCAATAAAGATGTCGATGCCTTACTTACCGTAAGTGCTAACCTTGGGTGGAGCTTTATACGGATCAAAGAACCTCGTAAAGGTGTTCAGGTATTGAAAGATGCACTAAAATATTGTACTTCCAAAGATACCGCCAGCTAATCAGTTTGAACACCACCCTGATGGAGGCCTATATGCATACCGGCGATCCGGACAAAGCTTTTCAATGTTATTATAGGATAAAGGACATGATCAGGCAGTTTTATCTGTATGATTTTCTACTGATCAATTATCACCATGCTGCGGCGAGACTATTTTTAATGATAAATGATCACCGCAAATGTGAGATCCAATTACGTTTGGCAGAGATGATCACCTCTAAAAGTAAAAATATACGGGACATGGCCAGCACGGAGAATATCGCCTATCAACTCGATTCGGCACGTAAGCGTCCTTGGCAAGCAATGGCTCATCTCAGCCGTTATAAGCAGCTTAATGATTCCCTGAACCGGCGAAATCACGATCGCGAACTGTCGCAATTACAGATCGAGTATGAAATGGCAAAAAAAGACCTCGACATCGCATCGTTAAAGCAGCGGACCCTTTTGCAGGACAGAGCATTGAGCAGCGAAAAACTTGTCCGTAACCTGTCTGTGTCGGGAATGTTATTCTTTGTCATTTTTACAGCTGTGCTGTATCGGAGTTATCGTTCTAAGCAAAAGATCAATAAAGAATTAAACGTAAAACAGCAAGAGGTCAATGCTCATAACCAGTCACTTCGGCACTTATTGAACGAACGGGGCTGGTTGATCAAAGAAGTACATCACCGTGTAAAAAACAATTTTCAGATCGTTATCAGCCTGCTGGACTCGCAATCGTCCTTTATATCTGATGATGCCGCCATGGATGTGTTGAGGGAAAGTAGGAACCGGATGCATAGCATTTCCCTTGTACATCAGAAATTATACCAGGACGAGAGCCTGAAAGGGATCAATATCAAAGAGTATGTGATCGAACTGACAGATATCCTGAAGGATAGTTTTGGCATTAGTTCATGGATCAGGTTCGAATACGATCTGCCGGGCCTTTTATTGGACGCTTCGCAGATCGTACCTTTGGGGCTGATCGTGAATGAGGCAGTGACGAATGCGATCAAATACGCGTTCAAAGACCGCTCGGACTGCGTGATCCATATAAGCGTCGCAGAAACTCCGGACGGTCTTATGGAAATATCGATCATGGATAATGGATGCGGCTTACCAGCTGATTTTAATGTCGATCAGTGTACGTCACTTGGTATGAACCTGATCTGCGGATTGACCAAACAGTTACAGGGTGAGCTTTCCATGACAACGACGATCGGCTTAGCTATCAAGGTCCGCTTAAGAAGACTTAAAACATTAGGTAGTGAATACACATCACCTAGTGCTGTTCTGGCACATGCTTGATCTAATAAATACCTTCTCGCGTACCACATATCCCTTGATAGCTACCTTTCAGAAACGGGTCCAACTGATAATTTTGTAAAACAAAGATATCGAAGGCCATGGAAACAACTATTTCAGTAAAGCATATTACCAAGGTAATCAAGGCGCCTTATCAAAGGTATAAAGAGAAAATGCTGTCTTTGTTAGGCCGCATCGGGGAAGAGGACCTGAAGTTGATGGCTGAACAGCCCGGGACCGCGAAAGACCGGCTGGCTGAACTGGGCGGCTTTGAAGACCTGATGCTATTCGGCGTACAGGAACATGGGCAACTTTTGCGACTGGCCGGGCAACAGCGGAGTGCGATTCAGATAATTCTAGGGAATCCATTGGTCGCACTTCAAATGACGCAATACGACATCAGAGCGGCCCTGTATGCGCCATTAAGACTGCTTATTTACGAGGTGAGCCCGAATGTTTTGAATGTCGAATATGATCTCCCTTCAACACTTTTCGGTCAATTCGGAAGCTCAGAAGTACTTGAGACAGGACTTTTACTCGATGCTAAACTGGAAAAACTTTTCGAAGCGAGTCTCGCTGATCCGATGTGACCTACAACCGAGCCGTCATTTTTCGCCGCTAATAATCGCTTAAAGGCGACATGTCGCTTTTAAGCGATTGTTTTAAATTTCCATAGCACTATATTTCAAGCATTTAATATCGGGCATTAATATTGCGTGTGATCTGCTGTGCATCGAAGTTGAACGCCGTTCGGATCAGGTTGTCAGTTGAAAACCCGCTGAAATTAGTTCAAATAGTATTATTTTTATAAAAATTGATAGTTTGAAGCCCTGACGAACGAATACACCCCGGATGAAAGAAAATATTCTTATTGTTGAAGATGAATTCATTGTCGCCAATGACCTGAAGATCAAGCTAAAAAATGCCGGTTATTCAGTTTGCGGGACCGCTGCTTCTGTTAAGGAAGCTGAGCAACTGATAGAAAAACACAAACCCACCTGGGTATTACTGGACATATTTCTGTTGGATGACTCTAACGGGACCGATCTTGCACCTTTATTGTCGTCAAAGAACATCGGGTTCATTTATATTTCGGCCAATACCAATCAATCGATATTGGAAACGGCAAAGGCGACCAATCCTTATGGCTTCCTGGTCAAACCATTCCGTGAGAAAGACCTGCTGATCATGCTGGATATAGCGCTACAAAAACATCGCTACAATTTGCAGATGCAGCAACAACGCGAACAGATCTTCAATAGCCAACTCAACAGCTTAGCTAACATTCAGGGGGAACTGAACATCAAGATCGCCAGTTTACCGGCCATCGCGCAAAATTTTGTCCCATTTGATCTGCTCAGGGTAGTGATACCGAAGCAAAATGAAACGGACCATGTCGCTTTTTCAAGGGTCGGTTACCAGGAATATCAAACTTTCAATAAAAGTGAATTCTCAGCTTTTTGCGGTACCGATCTATCGGATTGGACAGAAAATACCTCCATCCCCTATGGAGCGGACAGTGGCGATCTGCTTAACGGAATGGACTTCCGAAGGGCTCTACTTGAGGATACTTGCGAAAAACAGTTAAGTGCTCAATTCCGATTGGCTTCCCGACTGACCGTATCGATACAATTGAAGAACGGAACATACTGCAAACTTGTATTTTACAGCAGGAACGAGAATGGTTATTCGGAAAATCACTTGAACTTGCTCCAGCGTTCGGCCGGTTCGATCAGGTCGATGCTGGAACATCTTATGTTCGAGCCGCAGGAAGTCAGGTCAGAGCGTCCGGATATCGTCATGAAAAAAACTGTCGCTGCTGCAGCAACCCCTGAAGTCACTAAATTTGATGGCATTATCGGCAAAAGCCGCCCTTTATTATCGGTCCTCGATCAGGTCGATCTGGTGGCCACATCGCCGACATCGGTTCTCATCACTGGGGAAAGCGGGACCGGTAAAGAAAGGATAGCTCAATGCATTCATAAATTGTCTGCCAGGGGAAAGAACCCTTTGGTCATCGTGAACTGTGCGGCCCTACCGTCAAATTTGGTGGAATCGGAATTGTTCGGACATGAGAAAGGCGCTTTTACAGGTGCCATAGACAGAAGGATCGGCAAATTTGAACAAGCTAATGGTGGAACGATCTTTTTGGACGAGATCGGCGAACTACCGCTGGATGCGCAGGTGAAATTACTTCGGGTACTTCAGGAAATGGAATTTGAACGTGTAGGCAGTAATAAAACCATCAAGGTGGATGTACGGGTGATCACTGCTACCAACCGTAATCTGGAGAAAGAAGTAGCAGAAGGTCGCTTCAGATTAGATCTGTATTACCGGTTAAATGTTTTCCCGATCTTTATCCCTCCACTAAGGGACCGCAAGGATGATATTGGTATCCTGGCTAAAAACTTCGTTGAAAAATTCGCATTGAAAACGGGAAGGCCGGTTACGGGTATCGGTCCTACAGCGATAGGTCAATTAAAAAACTATCATTGGCCGGGAAATATCAGGGAACTGGAACATTTGATCGAAAGACAGGTACTTATTCAGGCAAGCGGTATTATTGAACATATCGCACTTCCACAGACCCAGTCGACCGTTACAGATCAGGTAACTCATTCGGAGAGTAGCTCGGAACTGAAATCGATGGACGAAATGGAAGCGGAATACATTGTTCGCGTTTTAAAAGCTTGTCAGGGAAGGGTCGGTGGCCCGGGAGGCGCAGCAGAAATTTTAGGAATGCCAACGAGCACGCTCCATTCAAGGATAAAAAAACTTGGGATCAAACGAGAATTTAGTGCTGATTAA
The DNA here is from genome assembly GCF_039541195.1 of Mucilaginibacter gynuensis. Taxonomy (NCBI): domain Bacteria; kingdom Pseudomonadati; phylum Bacteroidota; class Sphingobacteriia; order Sphingobacteriales; family Sphingobacteriaceae; genus Mucilaginibacter; species Mucilaginibacter gynuensis. Next base: position 433,805 of record NZ_BAABFT010000003.1, on the reverse strand, counting down.
ATCAAAAAGCCCGATCTTGTTTATCGGGCTTTCTATTTATCGTTAACTATTCAAAGCTGTTCAAAAATGCATTTGCTTGTGCTACAAATAGATCGGGATACTGGTTGAATGAGCCATGGGCCGAATCAGGATAGCAGATCAATACCGCGTTGGGTAATTGTTTGTACAATTCATTGGACGTGCTGCTATCCATCATTTCATCATCACTACCTTGGACGATAAGTACCGGATGAATGACCGCAGTCAGATCAATTGTGACCGGGTCGGTCCCCCATCGGGTCAGCGCGCTTATCTGTGCCTGAATTGCTGCAGATGAGGCATCGCGGTCGCGATCTTCAGTCCTGATAAATAAACGTTCAAGGGTCGCAGCGATCTTTTCTCTGCTTTTCTCGGTCTTGGTGGCAAAGATATAAAGGTAACGTTCCTGTGGTGACAGCGCAAAAGCCTTCTGCACCAGTTGCGGAAAGGAATGGAGCGCTTGGGTTCCTTGCGGAGCGGTACCAACAATGATAAGCTTTCTGAACGATCCCGGAGCAAGTACGACCATTTGCTGTGCCAGGAAACCACCCAAAGAAAACCCTAGCAGGTCACATTTCGATATACCGAGGGCGTTGATGATCTTAATAGCGTCCTTGCTCATGGCCAGGACATTATCAGGCGTGTTACCACCTGAATTGCCGACACCGGTATTATCGATCAATATCACTTGTCGTTCTGCCGCCAATCCGTCCACAACGATCGGATCCCAGTTTTCAAGTGTACCTGTAAAGTGCTGGAGGCAAACGATCGGAATCCCCGTTTCATTACCGAATGTTCTGTACGCATGGTCGATACCGTCGACATTGATGTACCTGGTCGGTACACTTACGTATTTAAATGTTCGTTCGTTCATAGTAAGTTTTTGTTTTAAGCAAATGTAAGCCTGTGAACAAGGTCTGATAATGTACGATTCCAGCAAATTATGGTACGATCCCGGCTAACTGTTCATATACGTATCGTACCACAAAATCGTAGATCCATACCTTTGTTACCAAACCGCTTCGTTATACTTTCAGGTTTTATAAAACATCCGAAAGGGAACCGGTGGCTGTGCTTAGCAGGCCATCAGGCAGATGCCTGCGATATGAAGAAACCCGCTATAAAGCCTTTATTTTTTACCATAATATTATTGCTTTTAAATTGGGCTAATGCCAGTGCCCAAAACAACGATCCGATCTGGGAAGTAAAACAAGAAGAAGAAAGCGACGCATCAGCTATAGTAAGATCGCTAAAAGGTAAAAAGCCCGATACCTTGTTTATTGACCAGCTACTGAAAGCATCCCATATCTATTGGGGGCTGAAAGACAGAACCCCTAAAGGAATTGATTCCTGCCTGTCTCTCACCACAAAGGTCCTTAAACTCAGTGCCGAGTTAAAATACCAAAAGGGACGTGATGAAGCGATCTTTATGCTGGCCAAGATACACTTGTTCCGCAACGACGATGCATCAGCAGAAAGGCTTGTTTTCCACACAGTGGTCGAACAACAGGTCCGACTTTATTTGGTGTTAGCGGACGATTATATCAAAAGCCTGGATACGGTAAGAATGTCCAAAGCATTAAAATACCTTTTAGCTGCAAGGTCATTGAGCCGAAAGATCGGCTCAGCACGAATTCGGAACGAGTGCGAAATACTCTTTAGCAAGTATTACTTTTCAAAAGGCGACCTGGTTGCGGCAAAAAAAACTTTACTCGATAATATCAACGTTTGCCACTTGGCCGGAAACTATGCTTTTGAAGCCCGTAACTGGTCTTTTATGGCACATAATTCTCCGGAGAATCAGGATTCTTACAAGTTTTTGATCCATTGTCATGAAATGGCGGTAAAGCTTTATTTCAAGGCGGGTGACGAGGTAAAGGCAGGGTTTGAATTGCGGGATCTGGCAGTGGTCAATACCAATCACGGTTACATCGAAAAAGCCGAAAAACAGTTTTTGCAGGTCCTGTCGGTTTTTGGGGGCGTACACAAGCGGGTGAACAGAAGGACCTATTATTTATTGGCCGAATTTTACAGGTTCAGGTCGCAATATCATCGGGCATTGCGCTATGGACTTCAGGCTCTTCATACGCCCGAAGAATATGATGAAAAGCGAATGCTCGTATACCGGGCGTTGGGCGAAACGTATGCTGTGTTGGGTGATGTAAAGAAGGGTTTACACTATTACCAGATATTACTTGATCATCAACTGACCAATAAAAGCGGGCTATCCTATGTGTCGGCCTACCGGATGGCATTGATCGCCAGCGATGCCGGACAAGCAAATCAGGCCTTGAATACCTTTAGTAATTATGTACGGTCAAATCCTCCGCAAAACCTGAGTCAGGAACAACTCTTCACCTCTTTATATGGTGAGCTCTATTGGAAGACAGGACAGTATGATAAAGCTGAAAAACAATATAAAAAAATGCTGGCCCTTGACCCTGCGGTCCGGATGGAAAATGGCAAAAATCTACATGGACATGAGATCACCATAGCTGGGACGGGCGCTTTGTATCTGATCGGCCGCTATTATGGAGAACGCGGACGATACAAGGACGCTAAGAAATACCTTGAACGGTCGTTAATGGATCAGGAGTACTTCGATGCGAAACAAGAAATGGAAACGTACAGGCTGTTATTTAAAGCGGATTCTGCTGAAGGCAACTACATTAGCGCGATCGAATACTTCGAACGCCATAAAGCGATGAATGATTCAATAAACAGCATTTCCAGAAACAACCAGATATCCGAGATCAATATCCGTTACCAGACCGAACAAAAGGAAAAAGACATCAAACTGCTTAAAAGCAAGCAGGGGGAGCAGCGGTCCGAACTAATAAGGGCGGCAACTATCCGCAATGTGATCCTTGGCAGCGCAGTTGCATTTCTTCTATTGGCAGTATTGGCATTCTCAGCTTATCGTATCAAACAAAGGAGTAATAGAACATTGAACGCACAACAGTTGGTGATCAATAGGAAGAATCAGGAACTAGAAAAGTTGTTATCCGAAAAAGAACTGTTTTTAAAGGAAAAAGACTGGCTGCTCAAAGAGATCCATCACCGCGTAAAGAACAATTTGCAGATCATTATGAGTTTACTTAGTACCCAGTCTTTCTACATGCAAAATGATGGGGCTAAAGAAGCGATAGTGCAAAGTGAGAACCGGGTGCAGTCAATAGCGCTCATCCACCAGAAATTATACACCGGTCTTGATCTGGCCAGCATCAGTATGCCGGATTACGTCGGAGATCTCGTTTCGCATCTAGGGGAAAGTTTTGATACTGTCAGCCGTAATATTTCCTTTCAGCTACAGATCGATCCGGTCAATATAAACCTCTCTCAGGCAGTTCCGGTAGGATTGATATTGAATGAGGCTATTACCAATGCGATCAAATATGCATTTGATAAAAATGGCGGACAAATAACCGTCCTGTTGAAACGATCGGAAAATGATATAATAGAGATAGCTATATCCGATAACGGGAAAGGCCTGCCAGAGGATTTTGACCTGCGGACGGGCAATTCCCTTGGAATGGATATGATGCAGGGCCTAACCTCGCAATTAAAAGGCGACCTAAAGATCATGAACCAGGCAGGTACCGCTATCGTGATCACGTTCCGCGCTGCTGCCAACCCGGGTGGGAACGTCGACAACAGAACTAAAACCTGAGACCAGGTCGATCTTCAAAAAGTCGTTTCAATTAAAAATAATCTGCAGTCTTTTATCACATTTAAACTCAGTTCACTTAGGTCATTGATAAAAAGACTATCCCCAGTGCCTGCCTCAGTGCCGTTCATCAGACATATTTTTCCTTCGAGCACATACAAGAGCAGACCACTCATCCTGTCGTGAAATGAATAGTTCACCGAGCCTTCACTCCACGATCCCTGCGATATCCAGGCAGCTTGTTTAACAATAAGCGAATTATCTTCTCCGTTTGGCGAAATCAATAATTCCCATTTATTCTTACCATTACCCTCATCTTTCGTTTTGAGTTGTAAGGATGGCGCTGAAGGTTCACCGTTGGGCACTATCCATATTTGCAGGTGACGGGCGTTCGCTACAGAGGACATATTCCCACCTGCGTGCATGATCCCGCTACCGCTACTGATCACCTGAATATCACCCGCCGATAGCTCCTGGTAATTCCCTAAGCTATCCCGGTGAGATTCTTGTCCTTCGATCATATAAGTGATGATCTCGGTATGCTGGTGCGGATGCATGCCTATCTCGGAACCAGGGAATAGTTCATCATCATTAAATACGATCACAGTACCAAAACGATCAGGTCTTGAGGTACCTTGTTGTCCGAGACTGAACAAAAGATGACCTTTGAACTCATGATTCTGCAAAAGTCCTCTTTCCTGTGCTATTAATTTTTTAAGATCCATCAGATAGTCGTTTTTATTTGAAGATAAGCATCCTAATGCTGATTTTCTGTTATCATACTGCCATTTTAAAAGTGGTGACATTAGCATTAATAACAGGTACTGGTAGCCTTTCTGTACAACAGAAGCACCTTCCGGTACATTGTTGAGTAATGGGCCGGGAGATAACTTTACCATCATGGAAAATATATTTACTGTACCCGAAAGAAACCAGGTTTCGGAGGGCGATCAAGCCATTTTTGATACGCTGCAAAAATCTCTAGGCTTCGTCCCTAACTTGTATGCGAACTTCGCTTATTCCGAGCATGCATTATCAGCATTTTTAACTGCTCAGGGAGCGAAGTCATCATTAAGCAATAAGGAAAAAGAGATCGTTAACCTCGTGGTGAGCCAGGTGAACAATTGCGAATACTGTCTAAGCGCCCATTCTAAATTTGCAAAAATGAATGGTTTTAGTGATGAGCAGATCATCGGGATACGCAAAGGTGAGGCTTCATTTGATCCTAAATTTGATGCGCTCGTCAAACTGGCAAAAAGTATCGCAGAAAATCAGGGCCATGCCGATGCTGAAACTGTAAAAGCCTTTTTGGCCCAAGGATATAGTAAAGGAACCGTGATCGATGTGATTTTCCTAACCGGCTTGCGCATCATTACTAATTATGTATACGCCTTAACAAAACCAACAGTGGATTTCCCGGCAGTTCCGGCTATTTAATCCGTTGATCAGGGGCGGAATGCCTGAAAACTCAATATTCATTTTTCACACCTTTAATCTCTAAATCATGTCAACTTTTGTTAGATCGATCTTACATCTCGCCGGGAAGGCCGGAAATTTTAGCCTGCATTTCACAAGGTTCGCGGTCGCGCTTGTGCTGATCTGGATCGGCGGGCTCAAGTTCGCTGACTATGAAGCCGATGGTATCACACCGTTCGTTGCGAACAGTCCATTCATGTCCTTTTTTTATACCGCTCCCAGGGAATACAAAACACATGTTAACAAAGAAGGTGAACTGGTTTTAAAAAACAAGACCTGGCAAGACCGGAACGGTACTTATTCCTTTTCCCATGGACTAGGTATTCTGCTTATTGCAATGGGCTTCTTATTGATCCTGGATTATGCAAGCCCGTACGCCGGTCTATTGGGATCTATCTTAGTGATGATCATGAGTATCGGAACATTATCTTTTCTGATCACTACACCGGAGTGCTGGGTGCCCGATCTTGGAGATGGCGATCATGGTTTTCCTTATCTCTCAGCAAGGGGGCGTTTAGTGATCAAAGATGTCATCATGCTCGGAGCTGCATTTCACATGATAGGGGATTCTGCACGCAGGATACTGAATAGTTCTAATATCAATGACAAGGTTGTCTTTTAAGATCTGAAGACCATGACATCAACGGACCGACCAATAGCATTATGGCCTGCGTTCCTGCGGGCAAAGTGTCCTCGTTGCAGGATAGGGCAAGTATTTGCGAACAGCATGTACGGCCTCAGCAGGCAAAAGATGAATGAGACCTGCCCGCATTGTCACCTAACGTTTGAGATCGAACCTGGTTACTTTTATGTGGCCATGTTCGTTAGTTATGCGATGAACGTCGCAGAGTTCATCAGTGTCGCTGTTGCCATAAGTGTATTAACGGGAAGTAACGACCCTTGGTTATACACGATCATCATATTATCGGTCTGCGTGATCCTTTCTCCGTTCAATTTCAGGTATTCCCGGGTCATCCTGCTGTATTGGCTGACCCCGGGGCTGCATTATATCCCTGAACTTAGTAGAGACCTCAGTACTGATGGAGATAAAAGTTTAACATCAGGCAAAAATGGATCAGCAAAAGGGAATACATCTGAGAAGTAGTTCGTCGTCGGTGAAGGATACCATGGACCTTTTAGCAAAGAGTTTGGTTGAGCACGGCGCGAAGATCTATCTAAGGATCGATCAACAGGCAGAGGCTTTAAAAGCCGGGATCCTTATCGGACCTTTGGAATATCTACTATTTGGTAATCCGGAAAAAGGCACCCAGCTCATCATCTTGAACCCGATCATCGCTTTAGATCTGCCGTTAAAGATCATTTGCTGGCAAGATAAAGAGGGAGCGACACAGGTGGCATTTAACGATGAGGCCTACATCGCGGGCAGGTACGAACTACCATCTGACCCGAGATCTCCACTGAATTTAGTTCCTTTAGTGAATGATATCTTAAAACTATAACCAAGGGAACTACGCAAAGATCTATCACTACATATACATAATAATATGAGATCAATTGAATTTAAAGCTCCAGGCGGTTATGAAGTACTAGCGCTTGTCGATAGGCCAATTCCCAAACCAGCGAATGGACAGTTGCTGGTCAAAGTAACTTTTGCTGCGGTCAATGCGGTTGACAACACTGTCAGAAGTGGTACGTTGTCTAACAAATACTCCCCGGTCGTCCTGGGTAATGAAGGGGTAGGCATCATTGTAAAAGGTAATATCGATCTCCCGGTAGGTAAAAGGGTTATGATCTCTTGTTTTACAGCTAATGGCCAAATTCGCGGTATATACGTAAATGGTGTTTGGCAAGAATACCTTGCTGTTGAACCAAGTGAGCTGATACCTATAGAAGATAATATCTCAGATGAAGAAGCTGCCGCATTTCCTGTAAGCTTTTTCTCAGCGCAGGCATGCTTAAATAAAGCCGATTTCACACCTGGTAAAAGCGTCCTGGCTTTAGCAGCTGGTGGCGGAGTCGGTAATGCTGGCATCCAACTGGCAAAAGCCCACGGTGCATCTACGGTAATTACGACGGTTGGCTCTGAAAAAAAAGCTAAAATGGCCCGCGCTCTGGGTATAAAAAATGTGATCGACCTTTCCATCGAAACGATAACTGATGGTGTCGCGCGGCTAACAGACGGTAAAGGTGTGGATATTGTTATCGACAGTGTTGGAGGTGCTCTGACCGGCGAAGCTATCCATTCACTCGCTCGCCAAGGGATACTGGTGGCTATAGGCTATTCGGCAGGACGTACGTTTAGTGCCAATATCACGGACTTTGTTTGGAAAGGGATACAAATGCGTGGGCAGAGTCTTAATGGGTGGTTCGACCGCGTTGCCGAAAACAAAGTATGGGATAAAATAATGCCCCTCTTTAATAAAGGGCAGATCAAGCCGGTCATTGCAAAAGTTTTTAGGGCTGAAGAAGTGGCTGATGCGCAACGCTATTTAATTGAAGAAAGGCCGTTTGGGAAGGTTCTTATCAAATTTTGATAACCTTAGGATATTCTTCTATTTATAGGCCCATTAGATCTTTCGACAAATGCAGCCATGCGGTGAAAAAACGCATGGCTGTATTTTTATTTTATTGCAGATCTAATAAGCAATTAAGCGGGCTTTGTTCCAATAATTTAAACAAAGCCCGCAAAATGTTTCAGGTCAGGTGAGGTCAACGACCTTTGTCCAATATTTGTCCATAGCTTTTTAGGCCTGGTCAAGATACTATTTAGGAATTATTAAGCATATTCAATATTAAAGATATCGAGCGATACCAATAAGATATCTTTCACTGCGCTTTGATCGGCGTCATTCAACGGATAGATCCTATGAGTGGTTGGCGCTTTGATACCATTGAAATCCTTATAGTTAGAATAATAGTGAACTGCAGAGTTATTGCCTAATACTTCCGGCCAGTAGTCATGGCGTTTCAGAAAACCTTCCTGCGAAAAATAGAACACTTGTCTGGTACTGTGTGTAGGGATGTTGTCAGGGAATATCACCTGCAACCTTCTCCAGGTCTCTCCATTCTCTTCCCACTCGTCCATTTCCAGGATATGAACCCCAGGTTGGGCCAAAAGGAAAGGTGTGGTGATGTAGTTCCAGGTCGCGTACGACACAAAATAAACAAAATGCATTTTGGTCCAGGGAGTTAACAGCTCGTGGCCCTCGAAGGTCTTGCGAGCATTTTTTGATTCTTCTACCAGTTCACCGTTAGTTTTAAGAATGGCAACATCTAGCCCGTTAAATGATGTTTTTTGATCATCACTAAAGATCGGTGTCCAGCTGTCGTAAGGGGCGTGCAAATTCGCTGTAAAAACAATGTCATCCAACGCATCCGGGTGACCTTTTCGAGGCCAGGTGATGCCCTTGATCGAAACATGCATTTTACCTGTATTAAGCTGGTTCCAGCGCGAGATGCCACCGTGTGCGTCCAGCACAAGGTTCAAAAGTTCTTTTCCGTCTTTCATAAAATATTTGATTATTTACTTATCAAAAGTAATTTGCACGAAAAGCCTTTTCAATGTACGGACGAACGGTTCTGTAGTATGAATCGGCGTTACTATGTCAAAGAAACGACCACTTTCCCGACCGTTCTACCACTCTCAACAGCGGTATGAGCAGCTGGCAATTTATCATAATGGAAAACTTCGGAGACTTGAGCCTTTAGATCACCTGTCTTTAACAGTCCCGCTATCTTTTTCATGCTTTCCCCGTCTGATGATACTAGATAGAAAGATGCTTTTACATTTAATTCTTTCGCCAGCGCAATGGCCTCTTCACTTAATGTCGTTGGTATGCTGATGAGTTCCCCACCTACTTTGATCAAAGGAAGCGATCGTTCGGTATTAGCCCCGCCTACCGTGTCAAACACGAAGTCGAACGCTTGAACCTGCTGATCAAGTATATCTCCATTGTAATCCAGGTGTTCGTCAGCGCCAAGCGAAAGTACAAAATCGCGATTTTTAGCGGACGAGGTGCCGGTAACGTTCGCACCCAGATATTTCGCGATCTGCACGGCGAAATGCCCCACTCCCCCAGAGGCGGCCGGGATCAGTACCTTATCTCCGGGTTTAATATCTGCCTTTTTTACCAATACCTGGTAGGCCGTTAATGCAGCAAGTGTAGCAGCAGCTGCATCCTCGAAGCTGATGTTGTTCGGCTTCAAAGCAAGTTGTGAAACGGGTGAAATTAGATACTCCGCATAAGCTTTACCATGCCCGGGGAAATTGACCATTCCGAATACCTCATCTCCAGGACTGAACTCGGTCACCTTTTCACCGGCCGCCTCTACGATCCCACTAATGTCCCAACCTAGGATCAATGGATCGGCATCTTTTAATCGGCCGTAAAATCCTTTCCCTTCCCGTGTTTTTACGTCGACGGGGTTAATGCTGATAGCTTTAACCTTTATCAATACTTCTCCCTGCGCCGGTTGCGGAACGGGGAGGTCTGTTAATTGCAATCCCGAAACGTCTCCGGGTTCTTTTAAAATGTATGCTTTCATTGGTTCTATTTGGAGCCAATATTATAACAGATCTTCGAAATGTTATGGTACGTTTCGTTCCTTTTGTGGTACACATCCATTTCGCTATCTACAATGATTGGTACGATGATCACACCGATACGTACCTTTTCAGGACTACACTGTTGCTTAATTTTATAGAAAAACATTAAGATGAAAACATTTAGCTCTGATGCTCAAACCATGTTTGCCGAATTGAACGCAAACCGGATCGCCTACCGCATGTTCGGAAAAGGACCGGTCATTCTCTTTTATAATCGTTTCAGGGGTATTTTAGACACCTGGGATCCTTTATTTCTGGATGAACTGGCAGACGAACACACCATTATTTTGTTCGATTATCCTGGTGTAGGAGATTCAGGCGGTGAATTATCGACCGATATTTACGAAGTTGCCAATGTTGGCATCCAATTGATGGACTTTTTGAAGATCGATCTATTTGATGTGGCTGGTTGGTCCTATGGTGGTTTGGTCGCGCAGGTCGCATTATTTATGAATACCGCCCGGATCGGAAAGGTCGTCCTCATCGGAACTAATCCTCCAGGTAAGAATGAGGTCCCTATCGAAACCGCGTTTTTTGATAGAGCCCTGAAACCAGTCAATGATATCGAGGATGAATACACATTATTCTTTGAGCCGAGATCAGAAAACAGCAAACATGCCGCAGAGGCATCGCACGAGCGGATCGCGCGCCGGCTTGACAGAAATAAGATCCCGGCGACCCAAGAAAAGTTTCAGAGATATTTCGGCGGTTCTGCATCAATAAAAGAAGACCTACAGAATTTCAGAGGACAATATGAAACTATTCAAAACCCGGTACTGGTCATTTCGGGAGACCATGACATCAGCTTTGCAGTAGAGAATTGGTTCCCACTCCTGAAGCATGCGCCGACTATGCAGCACCTCATTTTGAACGATTCAGGTCATGGCCCCCAGCATCAGCGTCCGCAATTAGTTGCCGGTTACATGAAGCTATTCCTGACAAAAGCTTAAAATAGAATTTAAAAAGCCCAAGGTCAGCGTTTTGCGGGCTTTGGGCTTTACGTATATCTGTATCGGCAGATGCTTTCAGGGCATTACTTCGACGATCATCTCCACTTCTACCGGCCATCCTGATGGCAGGCTGGTCACACCAACAGCAGACCGGCTATGGATACCTTTTGCACCGAAAACTTTGACCAACAGATCTGAACAACCATTAACGACTTTGGGGTGGTCCGTAAATGTATCTACACAACTCACGAACCCTGTCACCTTAACGATGTGCCTTATTTTCGATAAGTCGCCAAGTTCAGCCTTCAACACAGCGATTTGGGCTATCGTGCATAACCGCGCTGCCGCATACCCGTCACGGACATTCAGTTCTTTACCTAATTTCCCATTTACAAAACTTCCATCTTCTTTTAATGGCCCCCTTCCAGCCAGGAAGATCAGATTTCCGCTGCGGACCAAACTGACATAGTTACCCAAAGACTTGGAAAGCTCAGGCAAAGTGATACCTTGTTTTAACAAGTTATCTTCCGGAGTTTGGGCTTGAACTGTCATTTTTAGTGCCATCGTTAAAAATATTAAGATCGTTTTCATATTAATAGGTCTTATCACTGTTCAAGCCCCAAGTTCATCGCGGCTACCCGTGATCCCGGATACCGACTTCCTTCATTAAGCAAATCATCATGTTCAGCATCAGGCTGGCCCCGCCAGATGACTGTGAGTTTTTTCTGCCGGCGACCGCTATCACCTAACATCGCGTTCGAGCGTTTAGCATATCTTTCCGTAGAAACCACTGCAACACAAATAATAGCTATGACACATATGATCATAACGAAATGAGTGGCGTAGAAAATGATGTCTTCCATATTGATCCGAAATTAAGGTTGTTTAACGTATTGAAAATGCATCCTAAGGATGGATCGGACTGTAGAGATAAGCCCGATCCTGAATTTATCATTATCTTGATGTTAGTGCATAAGCGACGCGCAGACCAAAGAAATTGACCTTACTGCTTTCCGCTTTGGTCGCAAATTTCGATGAACCCTCATATCGTACACCGGCATCAATAAAACTATTGCTATTACCTAGTTGGATCCTGACACCAACCTGCGGCGCGTATATAAATGCTGCCGAGTTATCAAAGCCAACTGTCGATTTGTTGGTAGAAAATGCTGCGCCGGCTTCACCCTGCACATACAAAATATCTAAGGGGAAATACTTAATACCGCCTTTGACCGGGATAAGGTTAATATCGTGGATATTGTCTTTGCCAAAAAAGTTATTATAACCGGCATTGGCGGTTAAATAGAGGCTTTTAACTACTGGAAAGTCCGCCTGGATCGAGCCGCCCAAGTTCCATCTGTGCGAATTGTTAAAGTTTCCAGCGGCAAGTCGTGATTCGACGCCGATGCTGTAAACAATACCGCTTGGGACTTTTTTCGCATTTGTTTGTGCGTTGGCGCCGAACACGATACCTGATAAGGCAAAAAATAGAATTGAACTTTTGATCGAATTTTTCATAATGTTTGATTTTTATATAGATGATTAATTAATTGCTTTGATAGTCTCTACCTATATAGAACCAAGAAAAGCTCCTGGGCATACAGGTAAAGGATAAGACCTCGTCCTTTCAGCATGCGGAAAAATTGTAAAACACTCAAAATACCATCGGCATCTTCTACCGCTGAAAGAGATCGATGTCCCTCGTTCATTGGAATTACCATGTTTTCTGCTGAGTTAGCCTTACCAGTTACCGTCCATCTTTTTGTGTCGACATGAACTGGCGTATCTGAACTGGTCATCATATTTGTCGTTTTCATTTTTCCGTGATCTAAGTGACTTGCATTGCTTCAGGCATGAAATATGCCAATCATATAAATAATTGATTATCAATTATTTATATGATATTTTTAATTGAATTAAGATGTGATATTTCAATTTTAGGCGATGCTAACGGCGAGATTTGACGTTACCGGGGACATTGTTAATTCTGCACGAACGACCTGTGTATTCAGGAAAGATGCTCGTAAATAAAATCGTTGCTAATAACTTCAGTAACTGGCAAAAAAAAACGCCGGGAGTTTGCCCGGCGCTTGTGTTATTAGCCCTGTCGTTATTTTTTGAGATACAGTTTCAGGGTTGCTGAAGCTTGTACGAAAAGATCTTTTGTCTGCTGGATCTCCGCCAGACCATTCAGTAAGCCCCAATCGTGGATCACGCCGTTATATCTGACGGTAGTGGCCTTAACGCCGGCTTCCAGCAACTTGCGGCCATATGCCTCACCTTCATCCCTTAACACATCATTCTCGGCCACTTGGATCAGTGTTGGTGGCAGGCCTTTCAACTGATCTGTTGTAGCTTGCAATGGAGAGGCAAGGATATTTTTCCTTTTCTCAGGGTCAGGTATATACATATCGTACATCCATTTCATTAACGGAGTGGTAAGGAAACGGTCCTGGCCATATAAACGATATGATTCGTTATCAAAATCAGCATCTACGATCGGCCACATCATTACGGCTACTTTGATCTCAGGACCTTTACGTTCTTTCGCCATTAGCGACATTACAGCGGTCATATTACCACCTACACTATTACCGATGACGCCCAGGCGTTTTCCATCAACCCCGATCTCTGCACCATTCGATGATACCCACTTCAATGCCGCGTAGATCTCGTTTATCGCCTGAGGGAAGGCTGCATCCGGTGTGCGGGTATAGTTAACGAAGACGCCTACCGCTCCAGAACCCAGCACCAGGTCTCTCACCATGCGCTTGTGAGTCGGGTAGTCACCCAATACCCAGCCACCGCCGTGGATAAAAATAAATACCGGCAATACGCCCTTAGCACCAGCAGGGCGCATGATATTTAATTTAACTGTTTGACCGTCAGACTTGATTTCCTTTTCAGATTCGGTCACTCCTGAATAGTCAAATTTTACCGAAGCTTGTGCGTTCACCAGCACCATCCTGGCGTCAGCAGGCTTAAGTGTTTCCAGACCAGGGCCACCGTTGTTCAAGCCTTTAAGAAAGGTACGCACCTCCGGACTTAAATGCTCATCGCTTGCAAAATTTGGTGCCTGGGCCATAGTGTTAGAAGCTGCAGCCATGCTGAACAAGATCATTAATGATCCTGCTTTTTTAATTGTTGTTTTGATCTTCATCGTAGTATTTTTTTATGTTCTGTACCCGATATCAATCCATATGCCCAAATTTAATTATTTGATAAATAAATAGTTACATAAAAACAAAGCATATTTACACTGTTATATATCGCTTATTTTGCATAACAGGTGCGATAGCTCGCCCATTGTTAGAAACATTATAGGCCCGAGGATCATTGAATTGGCCATACTTGCTGATCCCTTCATTTCCGCTAAAATTGCCGTAATGCTAATGTTTTTTTATTTTTATGGAAAAAACATGTCACAGTTCAAGCATTTGATCCTTTGCTACCTTACGCTTCTGAGCGTAAATTATGCTTGTGGCCAAAGCTCTATCACCTATGATGTCAGCGAACTAAAGGCGTCACTGCTAAAAAGCCAACCGGATACAGGCAGGGTAAGTACCCTTTTTACCCTGGGTAACTACTACTTGTTTCGCCCTGGTGAAAACAGATCTGATCTTGATAGCGCATTCAAATATCTTGGACAGGCTGCGCAATTAAGTGCCCAGCTTCATTTACCGGATCGGAAGAATAAAGTATTGATCTCCATCGCTACTTGCTATGTCGAAGCCGGCGATCTGGAAAGCGGGATAGTTAAATTTAAAGAAGCTATTGCCTATTATAAAAAGGTCGGTAATAAACGCGCGGAAGCAGGCGCCTGGTACTCTTACGGATCCCAATTGAAAAACAACAATAAAAACGATCATCAGCGACAGCAATTAGCCTGTTTTGAATCGTCTTATAAGTTGTATAAAGAAGGTGGAGATACAAAAGAAGCGATACAAGCCCTTGTGCGCTGGACGCAGATCCAACTTGATAGAAAAAATAATACCGAAGCGGAAAATGGCTTACAACGAATAAGGAATGAATGTATAAAAATTGGATATTTTAAAGAGTTTTATGGCTGGGCCCTAGATAACTTAACCACGATCGCAGCATCCAAGGGCGATTTTTATGAACAGCTTTTTTATCAATTGGAAAATCTTGACGCTTTAAAAAAGCATGCTGAGTATTATACCGACGATGGAATAATACTTGCTTACAATCGTATTACAGGCCTTTATCTGGCACTCGGAGACTATATTAAGGCAGAGTTATATGCTCAAAAAGAATTATCCTTAACGCTAAAGCGAAAAGGCGATTATGTTTTCCCGTTAGATAACTTATTCATCAGCATGCTACATCAGGGCAATGCCGAAGCTGCTTTACGAATATTAAAGAAAACAATAAAAATTCAGCCACCTGAGCGGCCACAACAGGTAGATGTAGATCAATTTTTCGGTAGGATATACGCAGCAATGCATCGATACGAGTTAGCGGACCATCATTTTAAAAAAGCGGTTGCAGAATATGATGCTCTAGATCCCAGACATGAAAACATCAATTTATTTACTGCTATCTACGAAACAGCTTCAGACTTTTATATATCGACCGGGCAATTTAAAAAAGCGGATCATTTTGTGAAAGGACTTGCCGCTATGGATAAGCACTTCACCCGTTTACAAAAAAGTGAACTGGCGTTAAAACAGTCTAAAGTAGATTCGGCGTCGGGTGATCATTTTTCAGCTTTAGTTCATTTTCATAACTATTCTAACATTAAAGATTCCATTTTCAATTCAGAAAAGATCAGCCAGCTCAACAGATTAGAGGTTGTATATGAAACCAAACAAAAACAGATTAAAATAAATTTGTTGAACGCCCAAAACAAAGCACATCTTGCAGAAACCGAAAAGGCCAATTTAGAACGTAATATTACAGCAGGCGGAATAGTAGTGATGTTTATCATTACCGGAATTACATTTTATAGTTTCAGGATAAAAATAAAAAGTAATCGTTTGTTGACCTTTAAAAGCTTAGAGATAGATAGGCAAAATAAAAGTCTGCAAGTATTGGTCAATGAAAAAGAACGGCTATTGGCCGAAAAGGAGGATCTGCTCGCAGATAAGGATATATTATTAAAGGAGGTGCATCACCGGGTGAAAAATAACCTGCAGATAGTAATGAGTTTATTAAGCACGCAACTGGAATACCTGGAAAACAAAGAAGCTGTACAGGCATTAGAAGAAAGCCATCAACGGGTACAGGCCATTGCATTGGTCCATCAGAAATTGTATCGGGATAAGGGTGGCATTCGGATCGAGATGCGGCCTTATATCGCAGACATGGTCGATGATCTTGATGGCTTCTTTAATGCCGGCAAAAGGAAAATCAGATTTGAACTGGAAATTGACCCGATACACCTTGATATCGAACAGGCCGTTCCTGTAGGGTTGATTTTAAATGAAGCCATGACCAACTCCATAAAATATGCCTTCACAAATGATGAAGGAAGTGTCAAGGTTTTTGTAAAAAGGACGCTCGAAGAACACGTCGTTATTAAGATAACGGATAATGGTAAAGGTCTGCCAACTGATTTTGATCTTGGTGACTCTAATACACTTGGAATGGAAATGATGAAAGGTCTAAGTAAACAGTTGTCCGGGACATTTAATATCGTCAGTAATGCGGGTGTAGAAATTTTGCTTTCTTTCCCCTACAGAGATAAAAGAATTTTTGTTTAAGTCTATTTAACTTATGATCCTTGACCAAGGTATTGAACAAGTTTCCCGAAATGAAAAAAATGAAAATATTGAACACTGTGATTTTTGTTTTTGTAATTACAGCATTATTCTCGACTGCTTTCGTGGTCGTATTGATTAATTATAAACTTTGGAATGAAAGCCATTTGTTGTTAAGCGCGGATGGTTTCATGAATTATTTGAAAGCTTACGGAGATTTCAAAGATCTTTTTGTGGTAACCGTTGCAGCTACGGCAGCCTATGTAGGTTTGCAAAGTTTGCAAGAAACAGTGCAGTCAAACTGCGAACGCTTAAAACAAGAGCGTTTCAACGAATGGAAAGTCAAAATGGAGATCCGTCTTTTGGATGCAGAAAAAGGTAATCCAAGGTTACGTTTAATCTTTATGGAATTGCGAACGAAATTTTTTGATTGGCTGTATGAGCATGATTTTAGGATCGGTAGCAAACAAGATCTTGCTTTGTGCTTTGCCATATTTTCTCACCTCGTTCAAACACTTGAAAGCCAAAATAACAGTGCTATAAAAATGGGCGAGATATACCCTAACGAGGGTTATTCTTACAGCTATGATGGTTTTCGTTTTATGTTTCTTGGCGGGCCGAACGACACATACCCCGAGATTGAGACTGACCTAAATAAATTCTATTTGGAATTGCTGCCCTCCAATAGAATTATCGATCAGGCAGCCTTTAATGTTGCGAGAAATAACAGTTTCTCAAATCCTGTTTGATTTTTTTCAGATCATGGTTGGTTATGATCGCCCTAATTGAAATTTTGTGAAGATCATGAGGTTTTAGGTTAAAATTCACATTCCGAACCAAGGAGATCGAAAAAAATTTATGTAGACTAAAATTATTGGAGGTTAAAGAAATTAGCATAATCCTCGATACTGTTCCAAATCATCTTTTAACTTTAATAAGATCAGAATTGTCGTCCTTAAAAAATAAAGGTAGTCCATCTCTTGTTTTGCACTATCTTTATTGTTCGATCCGTGAAGATATTTGTTTCTCAAATCTTTGCCATTAGTAAACTCTTTCTTATTAAGGTAGTAATTGATATAGCTGACCTCTTCCTTAGTAAATAAGTTGTCAGAGATTCGGAGGAAATCATCGGAGATCATTCGATCGATTTCTTGCTGAATAATCGGTACAACACGCCCATAATTTAAGCTTCCATTTTCCCAAATTTTACCGGAAACCCAAATCAGGATAGGATCGGTCATTATCAACTCACCCGTGTCATTAACTATTAAAAAACCGTCTGAGATAAGATGATCCAAGTGATTGATCTGGTATCTTTCAAAATCGGATTTTTTTAATCTATCTTTTCTCAAGGATTGGAATAGATTTGACCGTTGTTTTGAACCTTTTTTCCTTTCTGCTAATAAGCTGTTCTGATCGAAGAAAAGGTGACCAATCATTCTGATAACATGATGGTCAGAGGTCACATATTTTTGCTGAATAAGGCTTTTAAGGTCGCTATAATTTATCGGGTTGGAATCTACCTGAAGCAGATCATGATCGATGTTGCCTTCAGATACCAAATTTTTAAATTGCTTCAGTAAGTATTCCATTTCCGGTGCAAATAACCTGATCTTTTCAAATGCATTTAAATTGGCCGAAGGGGCGTGAAAACTCAAGTGTTCGACTTTACATTTCTCTTTGAAAAAAGTTATTACAAACGCCTGCAAAACATTTTCAATAGAAAGTTTACGCTCTTTTAGATAGTGAATGAATATTCCCAGTTGCGCAAGCGATATCATATCTTTTCGGGCAAAAATCATTCCCGTATGGTACTCGCTTTTGGATTGCATGAATACCTTTTCAAGGGTATCCATTTGAGAATCTTTATTAACCAGTTCGATCAGTTCCTCATCGTTTGTATAAAAAAACAAATCTGAAAAGACTGAGAATAGTTCAAATTCTGTTTGTAAGCCGTTTAAATACCTTCGACTGTAGGTATAAGTTGTGCCCTCTTCCTCATCATGTGTGACAACAACCGGCTCCTCCTGGTTATCGACCAAGCTTGCACTGATCTTTACGCTTATACTATTTTCATCGTTAAGGAATGGCTCCTTGATGTCATCAGCTTTGTTATGGGCTTTTAATATTGTTTTTGGGGGAAGCTTCAGATATTTGGCGTGTCTTGCCAATTCAATATAATTTAGATTTGGATCGGCGGAATCAAGGTAATTATCAATGATGTCAACTTTGTCAGCATCCGTTAGACTTTTGGGGAAATTATAGTTATTGGGTTCATGATCATGCTTTTGCTCATAATGAGAAAGTAATAATTCTGCACTCTCCTCGTAATCCATTAAAAATGTCCTGATCTCATGATTATAATGGTCTACGATCTGTTTTAATGGTAGGATATATCGAATATGGTTCGGGAAAATATTCAAAAGTTGAACGAAAATATCGCGATCAATTTTTTTATAAAGCTCAAAATATCTGAAGAGTACCCAAAAATTCTCCCTATTGTCGTATTCAAGATTCGCAATTTCTTCCTTAAAACGATCAGGAGCCAATTGCAAATAATAGACCCGTAACTGTGCAATCGCTGTTTTTACTATCGATGAATATTTGCTTTTTCGCTCAGCAGACCAACTGTTAAGAAATAGCCCACAATCAAAATACTCTTGAATATGATGAAACTCTAAAAGGCTGTTCAGATCCAATATCTTAAGATCAAGGTCGCTTTCCAATAGTTTTTCTGCTTTCTGGAGCATTGTATGTCCCATTAGATCTTGCTTAGAAAAAAAGACAACGCGGTTCAATCCCTTCATAAAATATTGTGATGTTTAGTAAATTATAAAATTAAATAATTGGAGTCATTTTTATCAAATAGCTATTAATGCGATCTTTATAAAAAAGGATTTTACCCAATGGATAGTTGTTATAGTTGCGGTGTTCGATTCGACGGCACTAATAATAGCCTTGAGCATATCATTAACAATAGTATTGGAGGAAGGTGGAAATCGAGGGGCCTATTATGTGTTGCTTGTAACAATCTGTTTGGCAGTGGCATTGATCAAGTGTTAAATGACCAGCTTGAAAATTTCACCGACCTTTTAGGAATTAGTAGGCAGAGGGAAAGAAAGGATATAGCCGTCCCAATGAAAAGTCCTGAAGGCGATTTTAAGATTGTAGGTAAAGGGCTTAAACCTCATTCCAAGCTGACTACCATATTACCCGATGGTAAAAAAATAACGGAATATGTGGAGGACGCTCAGTTTAAGGAGTTCATAGAGCAAAAGAAAGCGCAGCTAAAAAAGAAATACTCAATAAGTTCCGAAAGATTCTATGAGGAAAAGCCTGGTGGTAAGTACTATAAAATTCAGAATTCACTTTCTAATGAAGAATTTGATATTGGATTTGGAGGGGAAGACTTCTTTAGATCTGTAATTAAAATTGCGGTTAATTTCTATATTAAATTGGGATATGAAATCGAGTGGGTGCAACTGGCTATTAGCGTAATGAGAAAAGAAGCTGAAAATGAAATGGCATATTTCTTTTATGTGAGGCCAGAACGGTACGAAATTCATAATCTTGGAGAAAATGAGGTTTCTCATATTATACACCTGAGAGGAGATAAAAGTAAACGTGTGCTATATGCATATGTGGAATTATTCAACATGCAAAACGTTTTGATCCGGCTAAACTCAGACTACCATGGTCCGGACATAAATAAGACCTATGCAATTGACCTTAAAACTGGGGAGGTAATGCAAAAGGATGTAAACATAATATTAGGGAGGCATCATTTCGAAATTCTTCACCTAATTGGACGCGATAATATGAAGGAGAAGGAGGCGCGCTATCGAAGAGTTGAAAAATTGATTGAAAAAATGCAGTTAAGGGAGTGATCTTTCTAAGATTGATTTGTGATTTTGAAATCGTTTAAGTCATTTGAAAAATTACAATTCTTCACAAATACTTCACAGACCGTTCTTGACCAAATCGAAAAATAGTCTTAAATTAGCCTCTGTAAGTCAGAAACTTACTTTTTGCCCCACTGTAAAGTGGTTACCCCGAAAGACTCATAATCTTTTGGTCCCTGGTTCGAGCCCAGGTGAGCGCACATCGTTAAAAACCCCCTTTACAGCACGTAGAGCGGGTTTTTTCGTCTTGTACAAGTGGGTTAGGATCATCCGCGGCACCGTGATCGTTCCCTATTTGATCAGTTCGAATAATTGCAGGATACGATCGCAAATCAAAATTACGATATGACCTAAAGTAAAAACCTTCAGAAATGTACATTCTGAAGGTTTTTTGATATTTCCGGAGATCATTAAATTAACGTATTTGATTTCAGTTTCAAATGATTTTGTGCCTGTTTCTGAAATTCATCCGGCGTTTGTCCGGTTTGTTTTTTAAAAAAGCGGCTGAAATAAGGACGATCAGAAAATCCAAGCTCAAAGGCTATTTCCTTAATGGTATGCTCGCTGTGTATAATCAGGCGCTTAGCTTCTAATATAATACGATCATGGATGATCTGCGTACCGGTTTTATTCAATTTTTCTTTGAGAATTTGATTTAACCGCTTGGAGCTGATGTCAAGTTTGCCCGCGTAAAAATCGATATTTCGCACCTGCAAATAGTTCCCTTCCAGCAGCATCAAAAACTCGTATACCCTTTTCTGGTGGATATCATGTGTAGTAAATTCCTCCTCTTTAACCTTGATCAATTTCAACAGAAACACTTTCAGCAAAGTTTTCAGGATTATCAGGTGCCCGGATGACTTCTGGTATTCACCGATCAATAAATTGTAAATGCCGCTCAGGTCATCTGCCGCCGCTTTATCCAATCTGAGGCAGGAAAACTCACCCTGCACATTAAATATCTTAAAAATGTCGAGTAAAAATTCTTTATCCTCTTCCTCCAGAATCTCCCTTTTAAACGATATCAACTCCCCGTTTTTTCCCGCTTTGTTCAGTTGGTGTACCCGGTAAGGTGGTATCAGGTAAATCCAATCTCCTTTAACCTCAAAATCACTTGTTTTTAAAGCATGAAGCGGGTCTTCATTTTTTAACCATACAATCTCAAAGAAGTCTTTTCTTCCCGGATCATTCAAATAACTTGGCGGGCAATTATGTAAATTCCTGATGTAGATCATCGCGCTCTCCAGGCGGCTTTCCTTCATATCATTCGTCATTACGTAAAGGTAAGTACTACAAAATAAAGCTGGTGGACAATCAGATAATTAAGGTGGACTATTCGGAAATCGCATATAGAAGACTTGAAATTAATGACTTTCGCTTGATATTATTTCCAAATAGTCCACCCAATGTGGCTATTTGTGTAACCATTCCGGTTGGCACAGATGATACTTTTGCCGAAGAATTAAAAGCTTAAAATGGAGTTAACGAACCAATCTGATAAAGAAACCGCTGCCGCGGTCAAAGCAAATTTGGCGAAGATAATACAGGAGAACGTTATGCTGGCAGAAGCGATCGACTATCGCAATTTCGGAGAACTGATCAGCAATATCAACGAGGCATCCGCCATCTTCCTGATCGCTTCGGGTCGTTCCGGCTTTGCCATGCGTTCGGTCGCGATGCGCCTGATGCACCTGGGATTACGTGTGTTTTTTGTCGGCGAAACAACCACCCCGGCTATCCAAAAAGGGGATCTGTTATGGGCCGCCTCAGGATCAGGAACAACGGGCACTATAGTAAAAGCTGCGGAAAAAGCTCAACAGGTGGGTGCACGCGTCATGTCAATGACGACTAACGCATCCTCTACGCTGGCTGGGTTAGCGGATGTACACATCCTGATACCGGCAGCAGAAAAAGAAGATCGTAACGGTACTAAATCAATACAATACGCCGGGAGCCTTTTTGAACAGGCTGTGCTCCTATTAGGTGACGCGGTATTCACGGAGTTATGGAAACTTGACGGGACACCTGCCGAAGAGCTTTGGAAGCGTCACGCAAACATGGAGTAATTAATAATCAATTCTATCATTTTTCAAATTAATAAATAATACAATGGCCAAATTACAAGTAGCAATAGACTTATTGACAACAGAGCAAGCATTAGCGCTTGCCGCAAAAGTTGCACCCTATGTAGACATTATAGAACTCGGTACCCCGCTGATCAAAAACATGGGATCTGCCGTAATTACCGCGATGAAAGAAGCACATCCGGATAAGCTGGTTTTCGCTGATTTAAAAACTGCCGACGCCGGTGAACTGGAAGCTGATATCGCTTTTAGCGCAGGCGCCGACATGGTTACCGTTATGGGTGCTGCCGGAAATGCCACCATCATTGGTGCCGTTAAAGCAGCCAAAGCTCATGGCAAAGGTGTAGTTGTAGACACCATCGGTTACCCTGACCGCGTGAAACGTGCCCAGGAAGTAACTGAATTGGGTGTTGAATTCGTGGAGTTACACGCCGGATTAGATGAACAATGGACAGCAGGCTATTCTATACAGGTGCTGATAGATGAAGCAGCAAGAGCTGGTGTACCTGTTTCTATAGCAGGCGGCGTAAACCTGAGCAATGTTGCTTCGGTTATTAAAGCCGGAGCCCAGGTAGCAGTTGCAGGTGCAGCCATCTATGGAGCCGAAGATCCGGCGGCGGCAGCTAAAGCATTGCGCGAGGCTATAGACGCGGTATAATACATGCTGTAAGCCGCCGCTACACCTATAAATAAAAGCAATGCCGTCAATGAATACAATTCGAAGATGTAACATTTCACGTCGCTGCGGTTGATGAGATGTTGATCGGATAGCCAGTATTCACTAAAATCTTATTTATAAAGATTTATTCAATAGCAAGGCATCATTCAAACGCAGTTAATGCGTACTGCTGATGCCTTGCATAATGTGTAATTTAGCTAAATAAAAAAACCGACACTAAAATACCCTCCACAAAAATTATATCTCCTGGCTGGTATATCGGTTAATCGGCTAAGTAACTACTCTATTTGATGAATGATGCCGTTAGTGGCCTTCAAATCTGTTTTGGTGATTTTGTCCGGGTCATTATAAAAGATGCTGGCGGAGGATACTTCGGTGGTGTGGATCAGGCTTACGGGTATAAAAAAATCCGGGTTACCACCGGAACCGGGGCCGCCCCACATCTCTTCTTCGGAAAGTACGGACGGGTATTCTTTGCTTTCAAATTTGTCCCTGGTAATGTTTCCATTGATGGTACTGGCCAGAAAAACATAGTAAAAGCTTTGCGGATCAGCGAATTGCCGTACATAATTTACCGAGGTAAATCTTGGATTTCGTTTCTTTAACGCGTCATTGTCACGCAAAAAGAGCGTGTGCGGGTCTGCACTATTCCATATAGACTGTACTTTTTGATAGAATGCGGGGTAAAATTCTTTCATACGCTCCAGTATTGCATTGGTGTAGGAAAAACCCGGGTCTTGTTTGATGGCATCCATCAGATTACCGGTGTAAGGTTTGCGCAAAGTTATTTTTTGGGTGATCTCCTTTTTCTTTCCATTATAGGTGCTGTAAAATAACCTTCCATTTTCGTTTCCGGCAATGATGAGCACTTTGAGCAGGGTATCGCCCTGTTGTTTCACTACCGGCGTACGCTGCCCGCTTAGCTCAATGTAATTATCATTTTTTTCAGGTGCAAAATGTTCGCCGTTGAGGGTCAGGGTATCACCGGCAAAACCGTATTCTGTAGATATGTTTTTTACGGCCGGACTTGGAATTACTGTCAGCATGGGTCCTTTTGCGCTTACGTTATTTACGGTAACCAGCAAATTCCCGCTTTGGCTAAATAAGGGGATAATGGCTTTTATTTTATCA
This sequence comes from Mucilaginibacter gynuensis, assembly GCF_039541195.1. Classification (NCBI taxonomy): domain Bacteria; kingdom Pseudomonadati; phylum Bacteroidota; class Sphingobacteriia; order Sphingobacteriales; family Sphingobacteriaceae; genus Mucilaginibacter; species Mucilaginibacter gynuensis. The sequence continues at coordinate 409,611 of NZ_BAABFT010000003.1, read as the reverse complement.
GCAGATGCGGCAATAACCTGCGCGGGTATGCCATTCACGGCAACCTCATTAGCTTGCATTTGCGCGCTAAAATTGACGCCATCAATAACGATGGTATCGCCCGACTGGCCTATAGCAGGTGTTACTTTGCTGATTACAGGTGCCGGTCTATTTTGCGCTTGCTGCTCATCCTTCTTACAGGATGTCAGCAGCAGTAAAAGACAATTTATAATAATGATATAATTTTTCATGATGGGTTACTGGTTAATTAAAACAGACAGGTTAATTGATTTATTGGGATCCTTATCGGGCGGGTTCATATAACCCCTCAAAATTACCGTGTAGCTCCCCCCTGCCCTGATGGGGATAGACTTACGGATGAGCGTTCGCAGCGTTTCATCTTTCAGGCTGCGTATCCTGATAGCCGCATAATCACTTCGGTCTACGGGAACGAACTCAGCAACGCTTTTATATCCTCGGCTTTTTAAATTGGTAACAGCCAGCGTATCCAGGTACAGCTGCACGGGGCCGGCGTCCGGCGAAAGGTTGATCAGGCGCATGCGTGCCTTGTCTTCCAGCCGCACCAAAGTATCGCGGGTAAGCAAAACATTCATGTACGAAAGACTGTCAGTCAAATAGGCTGTTTGGTAGGTATGATCAGCCATATCGAAAACATGATCGGTAATTTTATCATTGTTTGGTAAGGCGAAGCGCAGTCTGCGCTGCCCGGTTTTAACGGCCATATACTGAACCGGAGACGGTATGCCGGTAAAAGGTCCCGGGTATACATAATTGTAGTTAAGTTTTATGGCCGGATAATCCTTTGGCGAATTGGCTGTATCGATATAAACAAAAGCCTTGGCAGAATCGGCATCGCCCAGGAAACCTGTCGCGCCGTTGTAAATGATCAGATTCGCATATTCAGTTTGTGGCGGCAGATTACCCTCTTCTTTACAACCTGTAAAAAGGATAGCTGTAAACAGTAGCAAGCCGCTTAGTTTTTTTATCATCTTCATGTTAGTTTGTCCTTTCAATTTTGCGCACCACGTAATTGACGTTGTCGCCGATATATAAATTGCCTTTATCATCAAATGCGACATTGCCGCCATACAGCGATGCCTAGCTTCCCGGTACTGTTTTGGTGGGGTCGGGCGTATAACCACCGCCTGCTATCAGTTTCACGGTTTCAAATTGCAGGTCCACTTTATATAATTTCATAGCCAGTACGCCATACATGCTGGTCACTAAAAGATTGCCGTCAAAATCAACATCCATACCCACAAAGGCATCGCTGATACCAATCGGCTGACCGCTTACTTCTTTAAAAGTTCCCGTTTCTTTGCCCGAGACGTTAAACGGCTTCCCAATAATTGTCGCTACCTCATTAGTTTCCGGGTTTATTTCACGGATACATTTACCGTATGGACCGCCGCCATTATCAGTAACATATAGTTTACCATTATTGGCAATGGCAATACCGCTTAATGTACCAAAGCGTGCTTCGTCCTTACCGAAACCATCTTCGTGCCCGTAACGTTGATAATCAACCATCAGGTACGTTTCATTCTCAATGATCTCGCTTTTCAAAGCTCCAAAAAGCGTTGTAACATTTCCTTTAACATCAAGCTTTCTGATGCACAGGCCATTCATGTCCAGAAAATACAGGTTGCCCTCACGGTCAAAACACATATCACCGGCATCAAGTATTTCGGTATACTGTGCCGGTCCATCTTTAATGTAACCATAATAGCCTTCTTTTATTTGGCCGCCTGTTACCGTGGCTATTTTACCGGATGAAGGATCAATGCTTATAATACGATGCCTGTAGCCATCATTTTCAAAGTTTTGCTCAAATACTGTAAGATACAGCAAGCCATTAGGTGCCACGGCAAATCCCCTTACCACAGTGGGTAACTTCGCCGCCAAACCATTCCCATTGGGATTTGTACCCCCGCCGGCAATAGTAGTAACCATGCCGTTTTCAATTTTGCGTACAAGGGTTGTTTGTGTTTCGGGCGTGCCCGAGCAACCGTAACTTTCGATGTACTCTACCACATAAATTATCCCGCCTGTCTTGCTGCAGGCTACCAGGTTTGTCCTGCCAAATTGAGCCTGCAATGCCGTTCCGTCTTTTGCCGGGTAGATGATCTCAAAGCCACAATCATTGTTCTGTTTTTCGTGGTAAGCGCCTGCAAACAGCGAAACCGTTACTTTTCCCTCAATCAATGCGGGGGGCTCGTTTAACTGAAGCCCGTAAAATGCCGGTTGACGCTGGCCGTTCACCGTTAATTCTGCAGATGGTTCGCCAAGCGGCGCATTAGCGGGAACAATAATCTTCCAGGCCTCTACGTCACGTCCTTCCCATTTTGCAGCGGTAACCGATAATACCCTTACATCCGCATTACCTATTTTAAGCGAAGCACCGGCATTTTTGATACCTACTTTTACAAAAGCGGTTATCGTATCGCCCAGTAACACACTGGCCGGTGCAAAGGCAACAATGCCCGAGCCGGCATTCTGGCGATCTATTTCTTTATCAACTTTTTTACACGACAAGGCAATTGTCAGGATGAAAAAAAGTAAGGTTATTATGTTTCTTTTCATGGTAATCAGAAAATAAAATTGAACGATATGGAGTAGTACGAACCTGGGCGGAACCTGCTGAATACGCTGTCGTGCGCACTGTAGCGGCTACCGTTTTGCGGGTCGGTTAGCATCACTTCTTTGTTGTATTTGAAATTGCGGTCCTGGTCTTCATAAAGCATAATGGCGTTATTCAGAATGTCCTGTACACCAGCCTTTATTTGCAGGGTCTTGCTGATGCGTTGCGTAATGGCAAAATCGAGCAGGTTGCGTGGCGCCTGGAAAACATCGGCGAAACCGCCCAAACTGTTGCCCTGCGCGCTTGGCGGCGTACCATCCTTAGGTGTAAAATCATTATTCCCTACAAACTGCAGGGTACTGCCCATAGCGAAGTAGGTGATGGTGGCTTTTGTACCCCAGGCGCTGTTTTCATAGCTCAGCGCCGTGTTGATAATGTAAGGAGCCTGGCCTTGCAGCGGGCGTTTACGCGGCGTGGTATTGCTGGCTGTAAATTCGGTGCCGGGTACGTTTACCCGGCTGTAGATGTAGGCTCCATTTACAATAAGCGACAGGTTCCTGAACAAATCGCCGGCAATAAAACTCAGGTTTTTCCGCAGCTCGGCCTCAGCGCCATATATTTTGGTAGCGCTGGTATTGCGGTAACGGATATCGGGGTAAAAGCGCTGCGTGTTTTTGTCATAATCAAATACCGCCTCAATAGGATGGTCAATAGTTTTATAAAACACCCCCAAATTGATCATCTCATTTTTAAGCAAGCTTGCAGGATAAAGCTCAAAACGCAGGTCAAAGTTCTGGATATTGGCCGTGGTGAGATCAGGGTTACCGTTATAGGTTTGCAGGTTCACAAAATCGAAATAACTAAATGGCGCGATTTCCCTGAATTCGGGCCGGTTAACGGTTTTGCCGTAAGCGCCTCTTATTACTATACTTGCCTGCGGTTTATAAGTAATATTTACCGATGGCAAAAACGAGGTGATGGGCTGATTAACTACAATGGGAAACGGCGCCTGCCCTAATCTTTCAGAGCCTACTATGCGCAGCCGGTTATACTCAACACGCATACCGCCATATACATCCAGTTTATTATGAAGCAAGGGAACGTTCAGCGCCGCGTAACCCGAATGGTTTTGGTTGACGGCGATGTAGCTGTCGTTAGGCGAGGTGAATTCGCGCATAATGTAACCGGTACCATCGGCCCTGAAATTATCGGGCTGATAGGCTTCCTGTACCCTGTCTTCGGTTACTACAGGTTCGGTACCATAAAAGTTGGGGCCTTGTATGGGTGAAAAAGTGCGCAAACCCAGGTCGCGGTTTTTGAACTCGTTAAGGGTACCTGCTTTTAAAAGCCAGCCGTTACTCAGCGTATGTTCTATATCGCCGCTGGCTAAATAGGCATTCTCATTTATTTTAGTGTACATACGGCGCTGAAAGCCGCCTTCAATCCCCCCCTGCCGCCAGCTTTCATTCGGGTTTTCGTCAAAGGGGCCTATACCAGTTACTTTTCTCCGGCTATACAGTATTTCACGAAAATCGGGCTCGTTCTGCCGTATGGCCGAAAAGCCCGCATTACCTGTCGCATGTGTTTTGCCTTTGTTAAAGAACAAACTTCCGCTTAGCTGCCCCGAGTACAGGAACCGGCTTCTGTAGGCCAGGTCTACCCGTTTTTCTTCACTATCAAAAAAACCGTCTTTTGAGCCCACCGTAAGCAGCACGCGATCCTGCCCCGACTGGTTGACGAAGTGCTTCAGCTCGATCTTGCTACTGTCGCGTATAGTAATACTATTAGTTTGGATCAGGCTGAGCCTTACATTTTCAACGCTCTGGTCGGCTTCGCTGTAATTACGGATGGCGTCAGTATTACCCATTTGCCTGCTGATCAGGTTATGGTCATACGTTTGGGTATAGTTAACAGAACTCAGATTATTTAACCGTTTACCGAACACACGCCACGAATCATAATAGTTAAACAGCATGCGTTTATCTACATTGGTTTTGGTGTTGGTATAACCGTAAATGTTCTTAAATTTTTTAGCATACTTTGTATTCTCGGCTGTGTTTAAATAATTGTAAGCCTCAGATGATGGTATATCGGGCAATCGGCGTGTACCGTCATCAAAACCAAGCAGGTCGAATTTGCCGCCCTGGTAAGTATTAAAATCCGCGAAGCTTGAACCCGGCCGGTATTGTGTTGATACCTGGATATCAATTTGCTGCGTAGGCATGGCATTTTTTGTATAAATTTTCACCACACCACCGGCAAATTCGCCGGGCAGGTCGGGCGCCGGTGATTTGTAAACCAGCATACGGTCAATAATGTTACTGCTGATCAGGTCGTAAGAAAAAGCACGACTGTCCGACTCGGTTGAAGGCGCGAGGTTGTTATTGATAAAGGTGACATTATAGCGCTGGTTCAAACCACGCACCACCACAAAACGGTCATTATTTACGCTTACCCCTGCAACGCGTTTCACAACTTCGGCGGCATCGCGGTCCATACTCCTAACGATCTGCTCATTGGATACGCCGGATACCACACTCCTTGCCTGCCGTACTTCTGCTACCAGTTCCGCATCGGTAGCATTAATCACTTTGCGGCGGGATGTGCCGGAAACAACCAATTCGCTAAGCGCGTTTCCGGCTTTAAGCTTTACGTCGATGATCGTTTCTTTATCAGCAGATACCTGTACATTGTCTAACTGTGATTTTTCGAACCCGGTAAACGATACCGTAATAGTATGTTTTCCTTCGGGGATATTATGTAGCTTATAATAACCGTTCGCGTCGGTTGTGATACCTTTTTTTAACGCGATGATCTGCACTGTAGCGCCGGGCAGCGGATCAGACGTTTCAAAATCAACCACACGCCCTTTTATACTGCCATATTTTACCGGCGGGGGTTTGGGTGATAGTACAATACCGGCGTCATTTTCTTTAAATACAATTCCGGTATTGTATAGCAGGTAAGTTAAAATATCGTTGGTAACCGTATTTTTAAAACTCCGGGCCTTTATTTTAAACTTATGGATACCTAATGCGGTACCATCGTAAGCGAGTGATATTTGTGCTGAATTATTTAAACGCTGCAAGGCGGCGCTTAAACTTTCGTCCCTGAAAGTTACGGAGATCTTTTTCTGAAGTATCTGCGCGTTTGAACTGGCCGCCATAATAACCTGGCCGCATGTCAAAACAACAATAATAATGACTATAGAAATTCGCATAGCTTGCCTGATAAGCAATGTGCTTTTTTTCATAAATTTGAATGCCTGTAAATGATGAATAATGATTAACGGGAACAGTACAATGATTTTCCAGATGATGGTACTGTAAAGAAGTCAGCGGGTTGTTAGCACAGCCCGCTTTCTTTTTTGTGAGCTGGGTTCGGGCTTAGTATATTATAATTTCATTTTTATCCTTCCTGTATTTATTTTGATGAATAGCACAAATCAGCTTCAGGGTTTCATCTGCTGTTTTTTGCTGTAAGATATTGATAGTATAATGGTGCCTTTTTATGGCGGCATTGCTGGTGGTAAGCGTAACATTATATTGATTTTTCAAAGCGAGCGCAAGCTCGTCGAAAGTGGCTTCTTGTAAAACAGTTATGCCGTTTACCCAACTGCCGGGAGTAGTTTCATCTGCTGTGTTTTTGATGGTTTTGCCGGATCGTTTGTCGTAGACAATGCTTTGCGAACCGGTAACCGTATCCAGCTTGTATTTGCCGGTGTTTACTTGTACCCTACCGGTTTTAACCTGTACCGAAGCATAGCTGAGTTTACGGTACGCTTTCACGTTGAATGATGTTCCCAGTACCCTTGTTGATATGCCCTGCGCATATACTGCAAATGGACGCGCCGGATTTTTCACCACGCTGAAAAACGCCTCGCCCTCATCCAGATAAATTTCACGCCGTGCTGCAAAAGTGCGGTCATTGTAGCGCAATGCGCTGCCTGCATTCAGCCAAACTTCGGAACTATCCGGCAGGACAATTTTTTTCAGTGCACCGGGCCCGGTTTTGATCATGGTGTAGGTATCAGCGGAAAGTTCTTTTGCGGGCTTATTCAGCATCCAGACACCCAGCATGGCAAACAGGAAACAGGCGGCAGCCGCATAATACCATGGATTGATCCGGCGGATTTTTTGTGGTTGACGGACGTGTGCGAAAAGTGCCGTCTGTAACGCCTTTTTTATGGCGTCACTTTTATGCTCGTCTTTGAGCGGATCTTCGCTGGTTATTTCCAGCGATTCGTACCAGGTTTCCACGAAACGTTCGCCCGGTTGATCCAACCTGCCCGACCGATATTTAGTAAGGAGTTGTTTAAAGCTTCTTTTATTCAATGTGTACTGGTGTTTAACCTATACACAGGAAACCGGCCTTAAAGTACCTCAAGAAAATGTTATAGTTAGGTTAAATTTTTGTTAATACCGAGGCAATAATAAAAGCCGCTATGAATTCTTCGTCACTGAACTTTTTGCTGAGCGCTGCCCGCAGCCGCTTCGTGGCTTCTGTGATATTGTTTTTTACGGTCTGCTCGGCCAGATTTAATGCAAGGGCTATTTGCCGTACGGTAAATTTATCGCTGCGCATCAGGAAGACAGCGCGCATAGTTTCCGGAAAGGTATCGATATGATCGTTAACAAATTCTTCCAGCTCCAGGTAACGTTTCAGGTCATGATTATCCTGGCTCATAGTCTCCATCCGATACATTATTTTCTGCAATACGTCCTCTTTAACCTGTGTGGAATTATAATGATCGATCACCTTGTTCCGTACCGCGCGCAACAGGTAAAACTCAAGCGTTTCACTATCCATGTTCAGCGTTTCACGGCGATCCCATAATTGCAGAAAAACATCCTGAACGATATCCTGCGCCAGTTGGTCATCGGCAACGCGTTTATAGGCCGCACGAAAGAGCTGCTGCCAGTACTGATCAAATACATAACTGAACGCGTCCGCATCACCCTGTTTAAGATTTGCTATGATGGCAGAAGATACAGTCATATACAAATATACGCCGTTTATATAAACAAAATGTTAAAACGGATATAAGGCCGACGGGCCTGGTTCTCTGATTCCCGCATAAAAAAAGCTGTTTTTCTGTCCCGGGCGACGCCGGAGATATGCGGGCTGCTTTGCACAACCCACTCTACCGCAAACGTGTATTTCGCAAATCATTAAAAACAACAAGATTGATTGGCGTTATAAAGGCCTTATTTCCGGTACAAATTAATAGTAATTATTTGAGGCCATTCTTTATTGTGCTGAAGTAATTCAACTGTTTCTAAGAAGCCTCAATCATCAAACCATCTTTGCACAATAACAGAGCACCCGCCATCATGTAATAATACAAGACCTTACTTGATTTCAATAAAGAATAAAGGCAATTATTGTTAATTATTTAACATTATACAACTATTGATTTACAGCATTTTACATATATTTAACTCACCTATAAACATCTTTAAAATCACTTCTTAAACCTTGTCAAAATGCGTAAAACATCAACTTCCAACGAATTTAAAGTTCTTGCCATTGCAGGTACTTATGTAGTTACTTTAGGCTTTCATCTGCCCGAAGCAAAATGTGATGGTCTCTTGGGCTTTTCAATACACCGTACTGATCATACGGAGAATGAAGCCTATTACCTTGAAGGCATGAAAGCATTTGAAGCAACTGATCCGGGTTTTCCGGCAGGCTCATTGTATTCAACTAAAGATCATCCTGTACAAAGTTTCCAATGGGCCGACTATTCAGCTAAACCGGGGCACGATTATACCTACGTCGTCACAGCGCTTAAAGGCAGCCCTCAATTGCTTACATCATTCGCATCTGTCTCTATAAAAATAAAAACCGAATCACCCGAATCCGGAGACCACGATGTATATTTCAATCGTGGTGCTGCTGCTTCGCAGGAGTACGTACGCCGTTTCGGGGATAAAAAGCCTAAACAAAACGATCCGGAAGACAAGCCGATTTTCGACTGGCTGTCAAGGGGCCTATATGAGGCAATGGTTCAATTTGTGCAAAGTTGTGTACCGGGGCAACATAAACTTCGTATTGCAGCCTATGAATTTCATTACGAGCCGTTTTTACTGGTGCTGGCTGATGCGATGAACAATGGTTTAGACATCAAGATTATATATGATTACCGGAAGAAAAACCCCGGTGAAGCAAACGAAAAAGCAGTTATAAAATGCGGGTTAGAAACTATTTGTACTAAACGCACAAAGGGTAAAAGCTACATTTCTCACAATAAATTTATGGTTAAGCTGGAAGGAGACGATGCGGTAAGTGTATGGACCGGTGGAACTAATTTTTCTTCGGGAGGTATATTCGGTCATTCTAACGTAGCACACGTAGTGGAAGAGCCCGCCGTGGCAAACAAATATTTTAATTATTGGACAGAATTACAGAAAGATCCTAAACAAGCTACTATAAAGCAGGCAACCGAAGCTCTTTCAAAAGTTCCGTCAATACCCATTGCAGATGGCACAACCACAATTTTTAGCCCAAGAACAACATTGGAGGCACTTGAGTTTTATGGCCAACTTGCCAAAACTGCAAAGCAGGGCCTATTTATGACATTTGCTTTTGGCCTTAACAGCATATTCAAAGATGTTTTTAAAACATCAACAGCGAAGGTACGCTTTGCATTATTAGAAAAGAAAACCCGGCCGATGGGTGATGATACACCGGAGGAAAAAGCGGCCAAACTGGCTGAAGAACGGATCATTCAAAATCTTAGAAATCTCCCCGAAAATGTATTCGCCATTGGTGACCTGATCAGGACTAATAAATTTGATGGCTGGCTGAAAGAATCGTTAACTGATCTGAATAAAAATGTAAGGTATGTTCACAATAAATTTATGCTCATTGATCCGCTTGGGGAAAAACCGATCGTAGTTGCTGGGTCAGCTAATTTCAGTAACGCATCTACAACAGACAATGACGAAAACATGCTGATTATTTGTGGTAATAAAAGAGTTGCGGATATTTATATAGGAGAGTTTATGCGCTTGTTCTCTCACTTTTCCTTTCGCGAGTCGCTTGCCTGGAGAAAGCATAATCCGCCAAAACCATTAAGCACAGGTGATTGGTGGAAAGATAGCTTTGGCGATACGCCCAGATCATCACGAAGACAATTTTTCGCATCGGTAAACAACTGATTGTTATAAAGCTAAGTATTGCTGACACATAGGCAATACTTAGCTTTTAGAATAGCTTTTTCAAAAAAAGAGACAGAAGAATAACTTGAGCACTATTATGAGACACTACTTATTGTATTAAACGCCTGTAACCCGTAATTTATAATAAGTTACCTGGTGTAGGTGGTTGTGTAAACATCCATTTGTCCCCCGCCTCTAACATCGCTTTTCCAAATCAAAACAAGTTTCTTGTTGGTCAATGTTTCCACCTCGTAGGTAAGCGCATCATTGCCGGCAATGTGCAGTCGTTTAACTGAAGCGTCATAGGTATAACCATAGGTTTGAGGTGTTTCATCGCGATAAGTGTAAGTCACTTTATCATCAGTAAATTCCAAAAAGCTATCGCCATTGCCATCATCGTCAACATCATATATGAGAGCCCCATTTTTGTAGGTTTTGGCATTTTCAAGGGTGAATGTCCATTTGCCTTTGAGTGATGCCTGATCTTCATTTTTTTTATTGCTATCTTTTTTGCAGCCGTTAGCTGTCGCCAACGTACTAATAACAAAAATTAAAAGAAAGAGTCTTTTTGTAATCTGAAACATAGTAATAAGGTTTAAGTATAATATGAGTAAAACCGCAGTAGTACCTTCCATTAACTGTAGGGCAGGTACTACTGCAAAAGGTTTATTTTGATAGCGTGTAAATATCTACAGTTTTAGAAGGTCCGTTATCAGTACTTCCACCCGCAAAAAGCATTTTATTTTTAGTAGCGGCACCTTTAAGCAGGTCGCGGCCTTCGCTTAGCGGTAAGGTTGTCCAGGTGCCGGTCTTAACATCATAAATATCTGCTGTTTTCGGATAAACAGAAACATGCTCTGAAGCCCCTCCGGCGAATACGATCTTGGTGCCCGCGGCGGCCGATGCGAAGTCGTATCTAAATGTACTTAGGTTCGATATGCTCCATGCATTGGTAGTCGCATTATAAATGTCTACCGTTTTTCCATCACCGAAGATGGCAATGTTAGCATTTCCCGCGCCAACACAATGGCTGCGGTCTTCGCTTAATTCAGCAGTAGTCCACGTAGCGGTAGTATTATCGTAAATATCAACCACTTTTTCCTTATCTCCGCTTCCTCCTGCAACAAGTACTTTGTTTCCGGCTACGGCGGCAGCCAACCTCCTGCGTCCGGCACTTAGTTGAGAAGTAGTCCAGCTGTTGGTGCTTGCGTCATAAATATCAACGGTTTTGCTCTCTACCCCGTCATCAGCGCCGCCGGCTATAAATATTTTATTGCCAATGGCAGCTGCCGTTAGGCGATAACGTCCCTGGCTTAATTGCGCGGTTGACCATGTTTGAGTAACAATATCAAAAATATCTACTGTTTTAGAATCGGGGCCATTTCCTACCCCACCGGCAAAAATAATTTTTGTGCCTGCCGCAGCGGCCGATAATTGGTAGCGTGCTTCGCTTAGCTCTGCGGTGGTCCAGGTGTTTGTTTTAATGTTATAAATATCTACAGCTTTTGAAAATTCATTGGCGGCGGTTTGTCCTCCGGCAAATATGATATAGTCGCCTAATGCCGCAGCGGCAAGTCCGTCACGGGCTACGGAAAGATTTGCTGTGCCGGTGTGTTCTATCTTGGTGTAAGCGCTGTAATCTTCCACCGGATCAACAGTAACCGTAAAATCATTTTTACTACTCACTGTATTTCCACCTGCAATAGCAACGGTAATTTTACCGGTTGTTGCATCCGCAGGAACTTCGGCAGTTAATTCGGTAGCCTTTATTGTTTTAGGCTTTATTGCAGCGGCATTCCCGAACTTAATGGTCACGGCATTCACGTCAGTACCAAATGTTGTACCCGTTATTGTTACCAATGAGCCTGCTTTGCCGCTCGACGGACTAAAGGCTGTAACGGTGAGTTGTGGCGTCTCCGGCGTCGGGTCAGTTTTATTGCTTGAGCATGAGGAGAAAACGGCTAAGAGCGAAATTACGCTCCCAAAAAAATAAGGTTTAAGTTGTTTCATTATGTTTTTTTGTAAGAAACAAATTTACTTCTCAATTTTTCTCACTTCAATAGCTATTTATAGCTATAAAATAACTCTTTTTAACTATAATTGAGGAAATGAATGACCTAAACTCTTACACCGAATTTTTAGAACGCGCCCGCCTGGTTGATGCAGACGACATGAACCAGGAGCATTGGGAAACACAGATTCAACAAGGGCGTTATTACAAATATTATAAGGAATACAAACCCGGCATCTACGTACTCGACTTTACCAAACAAGCTTACCTGTATTGCAACGAGGTTATGGCTTCTATGGCAGATTATCCAATACCCATATTGATGACAGGCGGCTTAAAACTGGCCCTGAAGATCTGGCATCCCGATGACCTGGCCGTTTATGATCGGTTTATACTACCTGACAACCTCGCTTTCCTGAGGAAAGTATCCGTAGCTGATTACGGCAACTATCTATTCACATGTAATTACCGGGTTAGGCATAGAAATGGCAGATATATCAAGATAGAACAATCGTCATTTTTTAGCAAATCTCTGGATAATGGCATGCCTTTAATGACTATAGGTTTCCTTCGGGACATAACGAACAGAACCACCGACAATGCTATCATACATACTATCGAAAAAATAGATATCAAAGGTAATACACTACTGCACCGAAGAATACACGAACCCGACTTGGTGACACATATTTTAACGCCCAGGGAATGTGAGATACTGGAACTGGTTGTGCAGGGAAAATCCAGTCATGAAATAGCAGCGTTACTGAACATAGAGAAGTATACGGTAGATAATCATCGGAAAAATATGTTAAAAAAAACAGGCACACAAAATATGGTACAGTTGGCGATAATGCATTATCGCGACAAATCAAAACGCCTTTTTAACAGCTAATTGTAACAGGAGTATTATCCCCGCTAATCATTTTTATATCGCAAAGGCCGTATCAAATTAAACACTTTGCGGCATTTTATTAATGATGAAATACATATACATTATGCCGAACAATCGATGTGGGTGGTAGTGTTATGTAGATTTTGAGCTGCGTAGCTGTAATAGCAGCAATGGTGTAAGTTGTTCCTTTGATAGTTATCTTTTTAGCGGCAAAATCAACATTATAGTCGCTAACCTGCGGATTAACTTCGTTTAACTGGCAAGGGCTGTCACCGCCATTAATGCTAAGTTTTAAATCTTTATTAAAAGTATACGTATCGTCTTTTTCACAATTGTGTACTGCATAATAGGAAGTACCATCGGCAGGGTTTGTGCTGTTATCTTCGTCCCTGTCTGTTGGTGTCCAGTTTTTAGAGGTTAGTAAAGTCATCGGATCTTTATCAGCCTTATCCTTTTTACATCCCAACGTGAACATCAGCATCACGGCAATAACTAATTTCAGATTATATTTAAATGCAAATTTTGTAATTAGAGATGGTGTTATAAGAGTGGCCGCATTGGGCAAAATTTGTTTACTCATTTTTTGATAAGGTGTATGGTTAACATTTTTTGGTGCCAAAATAACCATTATCCTGATCATATTTACATGCAGATACATTTTTAGAAAGAAGCCGGGCCACTGCTGATCGGCTAACTTAAGTTTATATACTTTAATAGTATCTGATAAACAATTAGTACATAGAGAAGCGTTGTCGGATATTCTAAAATCAAAATCTGGTATTACGTATAGGCGGGGTAGCTATCTTCTATTTATTAAGTTTTTCATTAATTGGGCTTATACCTTTTCACAATATAAAAGCCGCCGCCCCATAAGTAACTTATGAGGCGGTGGCTTTTTAATACTTAAAAATGTACTACGCTTATTTCAAAAACATTTTACGAATAGCATTATTGAACTGGTCAACAATATAAATATTGCCCTCCTTATCTATCGCCATGTCTGATCTGTTCATGAATTGCGCTTCATTCAATGCCCCATCTTTATACCCGCGCGCCGGTTGGGTAGAAACGGTGCTCAATTCATTTAAGGTTAAATTTATCTTACGGGTTGTTTGCGCAAATCCGTCAGAGAAATAAATATTACCCTGCCCATCGGTTATCAGGCCTAAAGGAATGGCCAGCATTGATTGATTTTTTGGCCCGTCAGAATTACCGAATTCGCCATTACCTGCCCAGCCACGCAAATTAGTTTTGGTATTTAAATCATAACGGTTTATATACAAGCCGTCACTATCAGAAGAATACAAATAGGAACCGACAATAACCGGCGAACCATAGTCATTAGCATAAAAATTGCTCGTAACTGCTCTTACACCTGCTTTATCTACCCTGGTAAGGCTATATTGGGTTTGTACATATAAAATACCATCATCATCAATAGCCAGTTTCCCCGGTGATATAAGGTTAACAGAGTAAGTGCTTACTACAGCATCAGGTGTAATTTTACGTATAGTGTTGTTAGATCCATCAGAAACAAACAGGTTATCCTGCTTGTCAACTACAATACCGCTTGTAAAACTAAAGCTGAAGCGTGCGTCTGTCCCTTGTCCGTTTTGATTACCCGATTGCTTGGAGGCACTGCCTGCAAATACAGATACTACGCCTTGAGGGTTGATCTTTCTGATACATTGGCTGGTGAAATCAACTAAAAACACGTTGCCGTGGCTATCTACCGTGATACTTGCGCCACGGTCTGATATGTTAAGGGCAGTACTGCCGGGGCCACCCGCCAATGTCATGATCCCGGCACGGTTAAAGTTTACCGGCGATTTTGCATTTTGCCCCGCGTTGCTAACAACTACCGGGCCCGAGGTAAGCGCAGGAGGCGTTACCACCACCAAACTTGTAGGTGTCGCGCTGATTATTTGCGCCTTCTCGCCATTAAACGTAACCGTGTTTAAAGCCGCGTTGGCATTAAAACCTGTACCGGCAATGGTTACCTGCGTACCTGCAAGTCCGTTATCCGGGGCCATAGAGGCTATACCTAAGGTTTGATCCTTAAAATCGGGACCCTGAACTATCTGATCATTCACGTTCACAATAACTTTACCATCGCCTGTACTGCCGGGAATGGTTAACGTTATTTTAAAGGGATTGGATGTAAGCACAACGGTATTCTTACCGTTTATGGTTATTTTATTTTCGTCGTTAAAGGTGCTGAAATTCTCACCTGTTATGGTCATTTCGGTACCTGCCGGACCGCTTAACGGCGTAACCGCGTTAATTTTAGGCATCGGCACTACCGTAAATATTGGCCCTGTAGCTTTCTGCTTATTAATGGTTACTGATACCGGGCCTGTTTGCACGCCATCCGGGGCGGTTACCATCAGGTAATCGGCCGTTACTTCGGTAACTACGGCTGGTTTTCCATTAAAGTCGACAAGGTTGCCCGCTTTCACTTCATCAAAGCCGCCACCTGTAATTTTCACCTGCGTACCCTTGCCTCCGGAAGCAGGTTTAATTGCAGATATCACCTGAAATTTAAAGATCTGTCCGTTGGCTTCACTGCCGTTTACTTTAACGGTAACCGGGCCTGTACCGGCATCAACCGGCACTTCGGCAACCAGCAGGTTATCGCTCGCGCTAACCACCAAAGCCGGTTTGCCGTTCACAAATACCGTTGCCGGGCCTTTTGTACTGCTAAAACCTGCACCCACAATACGAATATGCGTACCTGCGGCACCATTTGCCGGGCTGAGGCTTTGTACACTCAATTCCTGGTAAGTATAGTTGCCTATCGTCAGGGTTTCGTTATTCATTTTCATAACGATGCTGCCCGTAGCACCGGCCGCCGGCGCACGTACAACAACGGCGGTAGCGGTAACGCTCACTACATCGGCATTAACACCATTAAACGTGGCCGATACGCCATCTGTTTTACTACTGAAACCTGTGCCTTCTATAGTAACTAACGTACCCTGGTTACCGCTGTTCGGGTAATAATCGGTAACGGCTACAGGCACTTTAACTTCATCCTTCCCGTCCTTTTTACAAGCGCCTAACAGAAGCATGCACAGGCTCATTAAACACAGCACCATACGGGTAGCTGTGTTAAATTTTGTTTGATAATTCATAGCTTTTTTATCTCGATTGGTGCTGATCATTAAAAGGTATATCTTAAACCAAGCTGTACCTGCGTACGTGAGCCATAATAGTCTATACTATACGGTTTGCCCGGTGTTTTGAACTGGTACAAAGGGTACTCCCCTGCATTTTGCGACGGCGGAAACAATACCGGCGTTAAGCCAACACTTGAAGTGGAGTTAAATGTATTTGGCGAAAAGTATTGTACGCCCCAGCTTTTGCTGATGAGGTTTGTCAAATTCATTACATCAACGGTGAAGGTTACAAACTGCTTCTTTTCGGCTGTTACAAACAGATCGTGCGAAAGGTGCAGATCGGCCTGGATATTCCATGGCGTGCGGCCTTTATTACGTTCGGTAAACTGTCCTCTTCTGCTGCTTAGGTAGCTATTTCCGTCTACATACTGGTTAAATGCATCGGCCTGCTGCACTGCTGTCGCGGTAGCGTTATCCTGGAAGTATTTTATAGCTTCATCTTTTTGAGGGATGTATGCTAAACTAACCTGCTGTGGCAAGCCCTGTACGCTGTTATTTACAATACCATAGGTAAACGGACTCCCGGATTGCGCGCTAAAGAATAAGGAAACGTTTGTTTTGCCAGCTTTCGCCCATAGCTTATTATAGCTTATAGTGCTCACTATGCGGTTACGGATATCAAAATTACTGTTGGCTAAAACCGGGTTGTTAGGTACCAGCGACTGGTTCAATTGCCAGTTTGATTCCATAGAGTTACGTACCCCGTTCGAGAGGTCTTTCGATTGCCCGTAGGTGTAAGATGCCGATACCTGCAATACATCGGCAATAGCTTTACTGATGCTTGCCGTCAGGCTGTAACGGTAACCTTTACCTGTGTTGCTTAACAAATAGGTGTTTGAAAAACGCTGATCAACAGTACCGCTGTAAACCGGTTGCTGCCGCTGTTTATCATAACCATAGTAAGTAGGGTTATCCTGCACGTTCAATTGCTGAAAAAGCACATCTTTTATGGTTTTGGTATAAATGGCTTCCACACCAAACTTCCATTGATCGGTTGTGGAATAATCTACGCCTAAACTTGTTCTGAGCACCTGCGGCATAACAAAATCATTATCAATAAGATCGACCTGTGTTTTACCGCTGTTTACATTGTTGGTATTAGTACCGTTTTGATTAATGAAGCCTGCAATGCCATTGGCCCCACCCTGTAACGGATTGGTACCCGGCAAAAATGGTTTTTGGTCTGCCTTTTGGTCAAACCCGCCATAGCTGTTGCCATTGTTGTAAAAAGCATAGGCCAGCCAGGCCATTGGTATACGGCCGGTGAATAAGCCCGCGCCGCCACGCAGTATCACACTTTGATCGCCATTCCAGTCGTACCTGAAACCTAACCTTGGTGATAACTGAACCCTGTTAAGATAATTATTAGTGATACGGTTTAAAGGCGTATAGGTATACGTGTTCCCAAAAAACGGATCAGCGGCGGCAGTGCGTGTTTTTTCGCTTAGCTCGGGCTTATCTCCCAGGTAAGCCATATCTGCCCTTAAGCCGGGGATAACCCGCAGCTTGTCTGATACCCGGATCTCATCCTGTATATATAAACTATAAAGGTTGATGTTAAACTTTGCGCCGGGGTTGTTTAAAATGTATTCGCGGCTATTGTTTTGATAGTTGTAAGCGCCGCGTACCCGATATGGGATATTGTTTAGGTAATCTTCTATACTGTTATAATCTACACGACCGTTCCAGGCGTTTACAAAACCATAGGTAATGTTGTAAAGCTCGTTATGGGTACCAACGGTAATGCGGTGTTTGCCCAAATTCCAGTTCAGGTTGGCGGTAAGCTCCAACGTGCGCTGCTGCATATCAAATATACTGGCTTCGCGATCTGTGCCTAAATAAATGGTTGTACCCGGGGTACGGCCCATAATTTGCACCTGCGGAAGACTGGGATCGCCTAAAGGATCACGCGAGTCATTTACAATGGTATAACCAACCAATACATTGCCCGAAAGATTATTGTTCAGCCTGCTTTTCAACTCGGCAACGGTTGAGCTTTGGTTATTTTTTTGCAGATAAGCCATGCTGCTAAACTTAAAATCCTGCTGATCACGATCGAGGTTAGTAGCCTTGGATAAGATGGTATTATTGCGGATAGCCAGCTGATTATTATCGTCGATATTCCAATCTAATCGGTTAAAAAACTTAGTCGATTTTGAATAGGTGTTAAAATTACCTGCCGTACCTGTATTGATGAAATTGGCGGCAGTTATGGCATTGGCATCATCCAGGCTTAAGATCTGGCTGGTTTCTGCCTGCCCGGCCATTAATTGTACAGGATCCTGGCGGCGGGTTATTTCTTCGTTGGTAAAAAAGAACAACTTGTTTTTTATGATAGGGAAACCCAAACGGAAACCGGTTTGATAATCATAAAAATCACTATTCATTTTACCAAGTGTACCTACCCTATCGTTACCTGTTAAGCCTGCGTTACGGCCAAAACCATAAACAGAGCCGCTAACCGTATTAGTCCCGCTGCGTGTAACCGCGTTTACGGAACCACCGGTAAAGTTCCCTATTTTAACATCGTAAGGGGCCAGGTATACCTGCATATCTTCAATAGCATCCAGCGATACCGGGTTGGTACGGGTAGAACTACCAGCCATACCCGATGTACCCGACTGCCCGCCTAACGAAGGACTAAAGCCGATAGCATCGTTATTAATGGCACCGTCAATTGTTACGTTGTTGTACCTGAAGTTGCTGCCACCAAAACTGTTATCCTTACTGGCTTGTGGCACCAGGCGGGTAATATCAGTTATACTGCGCGATACCGTGGGCATATTACGCACCTGCGACGCGCTGATGTTTTTACCCGTACCATAAGTACTTGCCTGCGCTCCGTTCTTAGTTGCCTTAATTACTACCTCGCTAAGCTGTTTTGTGTTATCGGTTAATACAAAGTTTAGCTGAAGCGCCGTACCCAGCCTTATCGTTATATTTTCTTTTTTTACAGCTGCCATGCCTATCATGGTTGCCTCAACACTGTAAGGGCCGCCTATGCGCAGGTTGTTTAAATAATAATAACCATCTTTATTTGCCGATACGGCATATTTTGTGCCCGAAGGCTGATGTATAGCTACAACCGTAACGCCAGGTAATGGCTGCCCCGCGGCATCAAATATGGTACCGTTAAGGGTACCGCTGGTTTCCTGTGCCGCTACCGCGAATGGCAGCAACAACAGCAGAAGCATTAATATCTTCTGAAATGTATATCTTTTAATCATCGTGAAATGCTTTATTACTGGGTAATTTTCAACATGCTGCCTATGGTATGCACTACACCGTTACCAGTGAGTACATCTTGTTTTATTAGCTGAATAACAGATGTGTTTCCTGTTCCCTTTAACTCTATGCCGTTAAATGCGCCCTGTATTTGCGGGTTAGGCTTGAGCGTTATTGTTATAGAGTTACCATCGAGCATGGTTTGCTCACTTTTATTGGTACTGCCGGTGCTCAACACATAATCATATACAAACCGGCGGTCGGTAATAATGTGGTAACTCATCAGGCGTGATAGTTCGGCAGGCTGCATCTGGTTAATGCTTTCTATAGAACTTAAACCGAAAGCCGCCATGGCGGCATTATTAGGCGCGAATATGGTATAAGGCCCTGTGCCGCTTATGGTATTTACCAGCCCCGCACGTTGCAGTGCCTGGTAAAACAAGGTAAGGTCACGGTCTGACGCGATGGCTTCGACAACCAGGTTGTGGGTATATGGTTCAAGCACCCTGTCAACCACCTGTATAAAACCGTTGGATGCTTTTACATTTTGCGAAAGTACTTTCGATCCGTTTATGGTTAATACTGTATCGCCGCCTTTTACCCAATGCGTTACAAAAAGCTTACCGCCGTTTGCCGAACGTATTTCCTGGTTAAACAGGTAAGGCAGTTTATTAAACTCGTAACTACCGTTAAGGATGTGGTAGTTCATAATAGCCGATACCCTTGACGGATCAGCACTTAATATCGCGTTAGCGTCGCGAAAACCGGCGACAACAAAAGCATCATCAGAAGGTGCTATAACCGTGAATACTCCCGGCTGATCGGTAACTTTAGCTAAACCGGTTCTGATTAAAGCGGTGTTAAAAACCGACAGGTTAAAGTTATCGGCTACAATCGCGCTTATCTTAGTATTATCTACCGTTATAATATTATCCTTTTTGGCACAGGCCGTAAAGGCCACCGCTAAAACCAGCAGCAGATATTTAAAATTTTTCATCGTTTGTTTTTAAAAGGTTACGATTAATTTAATACTTGAACCCTTTTGGCGGCATCAGGCGGTTTACCACATGAACCGGCCCCATCAGCGTATTAATGTCAGCTTCTATAACCGTGGCGGCCTCTTTTTCTGATCCTTTTACCTTTACAGTTACCCTGCCACCACCATCGGCACCAAAATCAAGCGGCACATAAAGTATAGGGATGGTACCTGTATACCCTGAAGAGCTAAGCGCGTAGTTTGCCAGCAAAGTGTTGTTCAGATCATTAGAATAAAATGCATCAGGATTATCCTTCCCATAACCAAAGGCATCCTGCTGTTTAAACAGCCTGCCCCAGCGGTGCATGGTTAACAAGGTATCGGTAGCATAACCGGTGCCTACTGCTTCAAAGGTATCCCAGTCAAAATAGGGTAATGGATTGCGGTTATTCAGTGCCATCAAATCATCAACGCTATTAAAACCTGCCGCGCGGAAAGCCTCATTGGTTGGCACAAAAACGGAAGTGAAACTAATAGCATAAGAAATAGAATATGGGTTATCAGTTACTATCAACCCATCCTGAAAATAGCTGGGTCTTTGATAAACCCCCATCATGGCTTCGTCCCAAAGCATATCTGTTTTGGTCATAATTTCAAGGTACATGCTAAAACGACTGTCCTCTTGCAAAACCTGCATTATAGATTTTGTTGGTTTATGCAACACGTGGTCTACCGGCCACAACACGCCGTTTTTAGCCTGGGTAATAGCAGCGCTTCCGCTCTTTTTTCCATTTAAAAACAGTTCGTTGCCTTTCACCTTCATATATTGCTTGTAAAAGTATCTGTCGGGCGTATATACATTTTCAAAGGGCCTTGCTTTTAAATACGGGTTCTCAAGTAAGGTAAACACCGAGGTATTATCATCGCGGCTGCTTAAAGTATGCGGAGTTGTTGCCTGACTTAAGGTATGATAAAGCAGCAAACTATCCAGCATGGCGGGGGTAGTGTTATTGATCACTTCCAGCGTAAGGCCGTCTGCCAAAAACGCCGCATCGGTAGGCACCAGTAAGGTTAAGGGCGCATCTACCCCTCTCTTGTTGATAATGCTGTCCATATCACTGCGTTTCCAGGCAGCTTTAAAAAGTGTATATGGCGATGCTTCAAGCACTTGCTTTACAGTAAACTTAATACTCTCAATATCCTCGGCCGGTATAGGTGCTCCCTCCACTTCAGGCTGAAATTCTTTTTTTGTGCACGATGCCAGTATCAACACCAGCAGGCACAGGGCAAGTATCTTTATATTCATTTTTTCAGTTTTATAGCTCATCTTATTATCTTTTTATAGCCTGATCAGGCATGATCATAATTCCGCCCAGATCCTGAACCAACCCATTATCAACCAAATTATTCAGCCCTTTTTGGTTATTACCCGTAACATTGGAGATAATATCATAGGGGTAGTTTTTCTTTGAACGCACCGATACACCATAACCGAGGGAATAATCACCGGCGGTATTATTAATCCTCCCGGCAGTGATGGTCATTATATAGGTATCGTTAGGTATGGCGTAATAATAAAAGTAGTCGCCGTTGATTATGGAAAACACTACCAGATCAGATACAAACAAGTGTTTCTTTGGCATTACATAACAGCCGAACAAACGGGCGCCTATGTATCGTGAGGTATCTAAACTGTTGATAACCGCGGGCGTTAAACCGGCCGCTTCAAATACCTCGTTTTTTGGCGCTAAAACTGTATATGGCCCCTCGGTTGCCAGTTCATCCCAAAACCCGAATTTTTTTAACCCGGCAACCAATGTGCTGTATTCGGGGCGTTTAGCCAGCCAGTCTTGTACGGTGGTGTTGGCATCGGCTTTCATCACCCTGTCCAAAACGTGGAGCGTGCCATTGGCAATGGTTACATCCTGGCGCCTTACATACGATCCGTCGAAATAAGTATCAGTTTGGCTGCCGTTAAATGCTGTAGAAGTATATACCTGCGTGCTGGCCAGCGTGCGGTACCGTACATCGGCCGAATTACGCGGGATATCCTGTATTTGCAAACGCTCGTTCAAAATATGGCGTTGTACCAAAAATTTCAGCGTATCGGGGTTCATTTTGTCCAGGTCGGCAGGGCTGTTGATACCCATTACGTTGAATGCGGCATTAGCCGGGGCAAGTATGGTGAAAGGGCCTGCTGTATTCAATTGCTCCGCCAGCCCGCTTTTTTCAATAGCGGCGGCAAAAATGCTCAGGTCATAATTGTTTTTAACAAAATCAAACCCGGGCCTGAAATTGTCATTGGCTTTAAAAATTTGCAGGTCATCGTGTTTACAGGCGCTTAACACCAGTAACAATATCCATGGCAGCAAATAAAATATTTTATGGTATGATGTTATCTTTTTCATCAGCTATTTTATTTAAGATGATTTAGTAAACCGGCGGCGCGTACTTTCTTTGTATAGTGGTGAGGTAAACATTACCATTTACAACTTCTATAGTGTTCACCGTAGCGAAAGAGCGCGGATTGTAAGTACCCGAGTGAATGTTAACGATCATATTAGGCACAAAAACAGCGTTTTGCTGATCGTTCCGCCCTGTTTTACCGGCCATAAAACATAGTACAGGCGCCCAGTTAGCATCGGTATTAAGATCGGTTTGCCCATACGGAATAGCGGCGATATCCATACCCTGTGCTACAAAATCAAACCGCTGCCACATATCGGTATGTATGCCGCCTGCCTTTGCATCGGCAAACAACGGGAAACTGTAGTAAGGAGTAACCTCCAGCACGTCTGAATTGCGCACCATTCTGCCAAGATATTTACCGCTATAACCCGGTAATTTAGTGGGCAGGGTATTGAGAGCGGCATCTTTATACAGGGTGGCAAAAATGTTCATATCATCTTTAATGCCATTACCTAAAGCACCCTTGCCGTATACGTTGCCGCCTTTAATTTCATTATCGGCCTGCCAGTAGCCTTTGGCGCTCATGTTGTAAAAGTTAACATAGATCATGGAGTCGGACAGCGGGAGTTTTTGAAAATTCTCTTTACGCAGGTAAATACCGTTCCTTTTGGTGTTATAATCTTTTTGCAACACGTGCAGGGTATATACTTCTTTAATATCCAGCGTAATGGTGGTATCAATAAGTACATTCCTTTTTAATTTGGCCTCCAGGTTGAAAAACGGAACCGTGTTTTTGGGCCTGAACATAAACATGATGCGGTGCTTACCCGATGGGATCTGCGCCCAGCTGCTCAGGTCATACCCGTTCAGTACAGGGCCAACCAATACGTTTTCGCGGCCGGGATACTCGGGGTTGTTAACCGATACACCACTGCCTATGTGCGAAGGATATGGCGGGGCATACGGATCGCGCTGATCCAAAAAGTCGCCTTTGATGGCCGCGCTTATGGGCATACCGCTTTCGTCAACCTGCGGATCTATCAGCATGGTTAAAAAGGGCAGCATTTCATCTTTATTATCAACCCCTATTTTATAGTTGAGGTTGTTAAACACCCTTAAGTAAGCAGGGTCGTCTATTTTTGCGTATTTTACTTTAGCACAGCCGGTTGCAAAAAGCAACAGTACGGCAGCGCAAAATATCATGTTGTTCATTCCTGATCTTATCATGATGATATTTATTTGGTATGTTTCAGAATAATCATTTTGGCTTTTTCACCGGCCGGTGCCGATGCCTTTGTGCTGCCTACCAGCGCTATGGTGTAAATACCCGGTTCATGATTGGGCAAGCCGCCTCGTACATATAATTCGGGCCTGGCAATCAAATCCTTACCGGTTAGCAAGGGGATATCATTAGCCCATGTACCCGGCACCACTCCCGGTTGCGAGCGGAAGGCCATTATTTTGTAAGCCATATCATCATAATCGAGTTGGATGTACGGCGCTTCAATAGGGAAAATACCCGGCCTTAAATTATTTACAGCAGCAGGGTTGCGGTTATAGTTGTGCAAAAAGGATTGCCCGTTATCTTTTGTGAAAGTAAGATAAGGCACATCCGGGCAAAGGTTTAAAAACCTGATGCTGAAAGGGTAATTAAGCTTATTACGAACGTAAGTAGCATCATCACCGGCATCAATACCCGGTATAACTCCGCTCAAATCATTAGCCACGGGGCTAATGGTCGCTTTTCCGTTAGCATCAGGGTGCAGCCACAGGGTAAAATTCGTGTTAGGGTCAAGCTGTACCTGCGCGGTAGCCAGCAGGTTACCTGCCGCGTTTTTAGCTTCAATGGTGTAATTGCCAATTACATAGTTTTGATAATCGGTATGGCTGGTATAGGTTAACGCATTACCTAAAGCCTGCCCGTTCATGGTGATCTTAACATCATTTACGCCCGGTAGTGTGTTAACGGCCTGTACCCTGGCATAAGTTACATTAAGCGGCTCGCTGATGTCATTAATAATGCGGCTGGCATTTTGGTAATCTTTAAAGGCTTCGCCGGGATTACCGATCAAATACGGAACGGTAAAATAATATGGTGACACAACAATGGTATAAATACCACCGGGTGCAAAACTTTTAAATGCCGAAAAGGTTAAGCGCGAATCTTCGGGCGGCCAGCCGCGTCCCGAGGTTAATGTTGATGTTGCAGGAAAAAACGGACCTGAACCTATCCCCGGTACCTGGATACCCGCTGATGTTAACACTTTTAATTGCGCGGTGGTGTATGGCAGCTCTATGTAGTCTGAATATTGCCCCGGAGCTATATTGTTGGTTTTATTGCTGATAGGTGTACCATCGGCCCAGGTCAGGCTTAGCGGGCCAATCAAATTCTCCATATCGGGGTTACGGGTTACCAACGCCGAAAGATTAAGTATCCGGATCTTAAACTTGGTAGGATCAGACGGAGCAGAAACATCCCTCGGTAGCTTCAGATATTTAGGAACAGGTTCGCCTACAAGGTTATCACTCATTTGCAGGTAGAAATCAGTAGCCTGTAGTGTTTCCTGAAGATCGATACTCAATACCTGTGAAGGTATATTATAACCGCCTAATACTGTTTTAAGGTTTGCTTTGCCCCCCTTTAACAGCGACTGAGGAATACTCCAGGTTGTACCAAGGCTCCCATTCTCCGGAAAGTATTTGGTACCCGGAAACACCGGGTTAGCAGGATCAGTAGGTGCAGCGAACTTGAAGCTGGTAAGCGTATCGCCATCCATAATTACCTGCCCGTAACCGCCTATGTTTACAACACGCAACGATGAACTTTTGCGGGCATCAGTGGTAACACGGTTATCGTACTCAAAATCCTGCTTGTTTTTTTTGCAGGCGCTTAATACCATCAGCACAAGCAGGGCTATAAACACAGGTAGCTGCAGTGTATATCTATTTATATTTTTCATTATTAGTATAAATTATAGGTAAAGCCCATCATATACTCGCCGCCGCGTTTATAGCTGCGGTTAAGGTATTGGTTACCATACCATTTGCCACCTGTACCCGGGTTGGCATACACCGTTTGTATTGCCGGGTTAAGGATATTTTTAGCATAACCTTTAAAAATTATGCGGCGTGTTATACGCTGGCTAAAAACAAAATCGAGCATAGGTACAGGGCGTGTGTACAGGTCGGGTTCACCGGTAAGATTGATCTGGATGAGACGCTCGCCTACCATGTTGAACGTACCGGTAAGGCTTGTGCCCGACTTTTTATTATCGTAATTAAGCCAGCCGTTAATAGAGTAAGGCGCCTGTTCAAACAGCGGACTGTTATTTGGCGTATGCCTGTCTAACGATCTGTTGGCCTCAAGCCTTTCGGGCGATTTTTTGATATCGCTTTGCGCCAGCATCAGGTTAGAACCTATAAAGAAGTTATTTAGCGGGCGCCATACTTTACCCAGGTTTTTTACCACCTCAAGCTCAATACCCCATACCTTACCAATATTAGGGTCGTTTTCAAACCTGATGGTTGGATATTCCGGGTAGGTTGCCGCAAGTCCGCTTGTTTTAAGGCTGAATACTTTATACAGCTGGTTTTCTATCCGCTTACCAAATAATGATACTGCCAGTACCTCACCGCTGCTTGGGAACCACTCCCATCTGAAATCGAGGTTTTGGGTTGATTGATTTATAAGGTTTGGGTTACCTACTACCAGGCCCATTTGAAAGGCATCAAACTCAAACACATTGGTAATTTCCCTCAACTCGGGCCTTGCCAGGGTGTTGTTATACCCCGCCCTGAAGTTCATATCACTTTTTAAGGTATAGGTAGCGTTTAATGAATAATAAGGCTTGTAACCAACTTTATAAACCGAATTAGGGTTGGTTAACGTTAATGGAATGTTTGTACCCGGAGCGGTTAAAGCCGGGTCGAGAAACACACCCGATGTATCCACCGCCGACTGGATGTTAGTCGACTCGAAACGTACACCACCTGCTAATCGCAGATCTTCTGTCAGTTTCAGATCGAGCATGGCATAACCTGCCTTAGTTTCAAAGAAACCGGTATAGTTATTAGGCGATTTTTGGCTGTTGTATAAAAACCCGCCAACCGGACTTGTACCTTCGCCCGCACCGGGAGCCATAGGATGTATGCCAATTATCTCGGGACCAACTAACCTGTCCAGATTACCGGAAACGGTATATAGAGGTAATGATTTGTTGGATGAAAAGTTAGAACCCGGCAGGAACAAAACATTCTCGGTAAAAACACGGTCGCGGTTAAGATAATTCACCCCGGTTTTAAACTCCTGCTTTTGTCCCAGCAACTTAAATGGTATAGCTAAATCGGCCTTGTAGTTATAGTTGGTTTCATCAAGATACCTGTACCTGCGGCCATTAGGTTCGGCCTGGATGATGCCGTAAGCACCAAATCCGTTTACATAACCCGAAGAAAGCGCGTATAAATGCGGAGTATATGCTTGGCCGGGATTGGTATTAATTGGGCCTGTAGAAGGCTGCTCATAGTTTGCACCGGTTCTCGGCATATAATCTGCCAGGGTAACAAAGCGGTAATCAGGGTCGTTCTGACTCGATTTTGATGAGGCTACGTTATAGCTTAACCGTGGCGAATACTCCGATTTCAGCAATTTATGCTCGCCCTGTAAGTTAAACGTATTCAGCTTGCGGTAGCTTTGCTTTAACGAGTAAATAGTACTCTTTACCTCGCCGGGCAAGCCGCTGTACTCATAGTTGCCATACATATTGGTGGCCTGCGTTTCGCCGCCCCAGCTGCCAAGATATTGCATGCTTATTTCGTTGCGCGCATCAAAACGATACGTTAAACCGGTAAGCAAGCCGTAATTGAGCGTTTCGGTACCGGTATTTTCTTTGTACCGCTGGTACCTGCCCATATATAAATTATTGGGCGTAATATAATTAGGTATGTTACGCGGACTGCTAACCTGCGGATTACCGGTAACCACACCCTGATAAATACTGTACTGCTGAATATCGCCACCGGAAATATCAGTTATGCGGCGGTAATAATTACCACCAATAATGAGGCCTATCTTATGCTTGTTAAAAGCCGTATAACTATTACCAAACGTTGCCGAATACAGCTGATTTAAAGGGGCTTGCTGATACCTCGTAGTCATAACCGGATCAAAGGATTGCATAATGTTATTTATGCGCCCTACCTCCTGCTTTACAGCCGGGCTGTAGCCGCTGTTAGCTATCAGGTTTTGTATTTGATTAAGCCCGCCTTTATATTGGGTTGCCAGGTTTAAAAAATCGGGCGATAGGTTCTTTTTGTTGATCTTGCTGCCCCAAAGGCCCATATCACTATTATAAAAACTATTGTACTGCCCGCCTATACCAATATTTGAGTTAAGGCCCGATTGTACGATGATGTTAAATATCATGCTATCAGGTACCGATTTGGTTTTCAGCTCAACAATACCGGCGGCCGCGTCAGCGGGTTTATCCGGCGTTACTGTTTTATAAATAGTGATATTATCCAAAAGGGATGCCGGTACCAGGTCAAACGGTATCGAACTCCTGTCGGGATCTGAAGATGCGAGACGTACGCCGTTTAACTGGCCCACCACACTCCTGTCGCCCAAACCGCGAATGGCCACAAACTTATCGTCGGTTACGGTAACACCCGCTACCCTTTGCAGGGCTTGTGTAGTGGTGATACTCGCGGTACGTTCTATTTGAACGGCCGAAATAGCATCCTGTACTATGGCTGCCTTTTTCCGCTCGTTAAGTACTGATATTTCTGTGTTGGTTTGTCGCCTGGCCTGTACGCTCACTTCGCCCAATTGTGTTGACGATGCTTTAAGGCTAACATTGATCTCTTTGGCGCTGCCGCTTACCTTAACTTCTTTGGTTTGATAACCAATATAGGAGAAAACCAGTATGGCCCCCTCTTCGGGTATCGAAATGCGGAAACGACCGTTCGCGTCGGTCATGCCTGCGGCGTTGCCGTCTTTTACACGAACACTAACCCCTATAAGGGTTTCCTTACTTTTTTCATCGGTAACAATACCAGTAATGGCTATGAGTACCGGCTTACTATCAATCACTACATAACCTTCTACTATTTTATACTCTAAATTGGTATGGGCCAGCAGTTCGCCAATGGCATCTTTTATACTAATGGCGCTGGCAACAAGAGTTACTTTTTTTGTATTGCCTTTAAGGGCTTCTTCCCTTAACGAGAACATGATATCACTTTGGCCGCTGATGGCTGATAAGCCCTGGGCTATAGAAACATTTTTTAAGTTAAGATCAATTTTTTTGCTGAGATCCTGGCTCTTTACGTTATTAGCCAAAAGCATACTCATAAAAACGAGCTGGGCTATAACAACAATAAAGGAGCATCTCATAATAAATTGTATTGAAGGATATCGTTTTAATCCTTTTTGCATATTTTTGAACATTACGGGTTATTCGCCTTTAAGGCGATAATCTGTTAATTCCATACCCTGCAAAGGATATGGCTTTGTTTAAACCGCGAGGACGTGGAAATTCACACGGTTTATTCGTAAAATGCGTTCCCTGCCTTTGGCGGGGAATGTTGTTTATGGGTAGCGCTTATTTACATACTCATCCTTTCATTTATTTTCTTTTGCTGTTTATTTAATGATGACGGTTTTCGCGTCGATAGAGAATTTGAAGTGCCCGGTTGCACTAAGCACCTTCATGATCTTATTAAGCGGTGCATTACCCTGTAGGGTAATACTGATTCTTTCATCAGCCTTGGCAGCGTTCTTATACTGAAACTTTACATTAAACCAGCGCTCCAAAACCTCGGTTATCTCGCTCATTTTTTGATTTTTAAATACAAGCTTGCCATCCTGCCACGCGCTTACATCATTAATGGGCACTTCGTTCACCGTAGCCTGTTTGTTTGCATAGGTCATTTTTTGGCCGGGTGTAAGTATGGCCAGTGATACCTGCTTTCCGCCGGCAAACTGATCTACACGCACCTTGCCGGTAACAACCGCTACTTCCATTGCACGGCCCTCAAACGCGTCGACTTTAAAGGATGTACCAAGCACCCTGGTTTGTATGGTACCGGTGCGGATAATGAAAGGCTTAGCAGGATTTTTGGTTACCTGGAAGAATGCTTCTCCTTGCAGGGATATGGTACGTGTGTTGCCTGTAAAACTTTCCGGAACGGTTAGCTTACTGCCCGCGCCCAGGTACACCTCAGAGCTATCAGGCAAAATAATTTTCGATCTTTTTCCGTAAGGATTGGCTATTTCGCGCATCGCTACTCTTGGTAACGATGCAGGGTTATTAGAGCGAAACAACCTATATCCGGCAAAGCCCATAATTACTACTGTCCACACGGCCGCGTATGAAAGATATTTGCGCCAGTTTAATTTTTTCACCACGGCCTCCTGCTGTGCAGCCCCGGCTGTGTCATTGCCCAGTTTATTGTAAAACTTATTAAGTTGTGTATTTAAATGAGGCTGATCAATATTTTGCTCCGCTTCGAGTTCTGTCCAGGTTTCTGACAGTACTTCTTCAAACAGCATGTCTATCCCGGGCGAGTTCATCAGTTTTTTAATTTCCTGTAACTCTTGCGGTGTACATTGTTTATTGATGTACTTTCTGATAAGGTTTTTCTTTGTGTTGGTGTTATCCATTTTAGGGTGCTTACTTATACAAACACCATTTTTACAGGCTACCACCTATCCAATTAAAAAAATATGAAAATATTTTCAGTGGGGGCAAAATCACAGCAAAACCGCCCACCAAATTAATGTAGGCTACAAAACGACAGGAATTGTAAAGGAGGGTTTTATTAAAGAGATAACAGAATGACCAGCACAGCAATATAATCGGTATGTTCTTTCATGTGCTCGCGGAAGAACTGCAATGAGGCAACCATGTAATTTTCGACCGTATTTACTGAGAGGCCCAATTGCTTGGCTATTTGGGCATAGCTCATATTATCTTCCCGGCTCATTCTGAATACTTTTTGGCGCTGGGGGCTTAGTTCTCCCAACTTTTGCTGATACAGCATCTTAAGTTCGGTATGCCTTATTTTATCATCGGCGTTATTTCCGTTGGTTATTGCTTCCAGCTTATCTTCTTCTATGGTAACGATATCCAGTATTTTTTTACGGTGATAATTAAAGATGGCGTTCTTAATTGCCCGTTGCAGGTAAGGGCGAAGATCTGTTTCGAGGGTAACCGTGGTTTGTTTTTGCCAGATCCGCAGCATTACATCCATGGTAAGCTCTTCGGCAGTTTCCAATTCTTTGGTATTCCTTAACGCGTATCGTAAAAGCGAATCGTAATACCGTTTGAATAATATTTCAAATGCCTTTGCATCACCTTCAAGGTGCATTTCCATTAATATCTTATCCGGTAAATCCTGACTTGCCTTACGCATACATAGAAAAAAGCTCCCGGCAAAAATAAATATCAGGCCCCACTCCTAATGTTATCAAAACATTAACTTATTAGGTTTAGTGAGTAACGCATAGATGCTGACATTATACATTGCTTAGGCTCGATCATAAACAACCGGATAACAAACCAGTATTCCAATGCACTCCGGCCAATTTTTCCTGTTATCGGTATTATGACGGGAACGGGTTAGGCTTTACAGCTGTAGTTACTGATTTACTGCAACGCTTATTCGCTGCGCAAGCTTTTTACCGGGTTAATCATTGCTGCCTTGAAAGCCTGAAAGCTTACCGTAACAAATGCGATGATGAGCGCAAGCAATCCACCTGCAACAAACATCCACCATTCCATGTGAATACGATAGGCAAAGTTTTGCAGCCATTTGCTCATCAGCCACCAGGCCAGCGGCGTTGCAACTACCAGTGCAAGCACTACGAGTATGATAAAATCTTTCGATAACAGCGATACAATGCCCGAAACGCTTGCACCCAGCACCTTGCGGATACCTATCTCCTTTCCGCGTTGCTCGGCTGTAAAAGCGGCCAAGCCGAACAAGCCCAGGCATGATATAATCACAGCGATAATGGCAAAGGCCGAGATCAGTCCCGATGCTTTAATATCATTCTTATAAATGCGGTCAAATTCGTCATCCAAAAACTGGTAGCTGAACGGCCTGCCCGTGTTATAACTATCCCACAGTTTGCCTGCGGCGGCGATGGCCTGCGCGTTCTTTCCCGGGGCTACTTTAACCAGACTGGTAAGCATATAATCGCTGCTGATTTTAAATACCGCCGGACCGATCTTTTCGTGCATGCTGCGGTAAGCGAAATCTTTCACTATGCCTACCACTACACCTGTATCTCCCTGCGCAACAAAACGCTGCCCCACGTAGGGTTTATGCAGATTGATGGCCTTCGCGGCTGCTTCATTTAAAACGATATTCTTTCCATCACCTTTACTGTTGGGCAGGAACCAGCGCCCTTCAACAAATTTAAGCTTCACTATTTTATTAAAATCCGCATCAACCTGGAAAACAGCGAAAGGCGGATCAAAATCTTTCTGACGGCCATCCCAATCGAAACCACCGGATGACTGATTATCAAAATTTTGAACCGAAGCACCATTTACAAGAGAGACATTCTCCACAAAACTCTGACCGGCAATTTGCTGTTTCACGTTTTGCATGGCGCCGGTACGTTGTTCGCTGCTCACTTTTCTGAACATTTGCCACGGCATGGTAAATGAAAATACCTGCGAGCGGTTATAACCCGGGTTTTGGTTACGGATAAACTCCATTTGCTTATAAATGGTGATCACGCCTACTATCAAAAATACCGAGAACGTAAATTGCAGCACCACCAATCCGCGGCGAAGCAAGGCATCGTTCATACGCAGTACACTCATGCCCCTGAACGAGTTGAGTGGTTTAAATGACGACAGCAGTAATGCCGGGTAAATACTGTTCAGCAGAATAGTGATGAACAAAGTACCAAGCAGCACTATCCAAAGCCATATATTGTTTAACGAAAGGGTAAAGTGCTTCTCGGTAAAGTTGTTGAATGCAGGCAGTGCAAGCTGCACTATTATCAGCGTAAAAATGAGTGCCAGCAGGCTTACAAAGGCTGTTTCGGTAACAAATTGCATAAATAACGACCAACGGCTTGCGCCCACAATTTTGCGTACACTTACCTCTTTAGCCCGCAGGCTGGCCCGCGCGGTAGTAATATTAACATAGTTGATGCAGGCTATAATAAGCACCAACAATCCCAATATACCGAAAATAGTCACCACCTTTTTATCACCCTGCACTAATGAACTGCTTTGCAGATCATTTTCAAAATGCAGATCGGTAAGCGGGATATAGGAAATCTTCGTATTGTCATTATCACGCGCTTTGGCTACTATTTTTTGCAGCTTCGCCATCGCGTTTTTAACATTGGTGCCCGGTTGTGCCTTAAAAAAAGTAAGGTAACTGAAATTACCCCAGCTGAGGTCGTTCTTTTTTTCGTGGGCGTCGGTTTGACGACCTGCTATGCTGCGCAGTACATCAAAATTAAAGCTTGAATTTGCGGGGATATCTTTTATTATGCCCTGCACCGCGTAAATATTGGTATCTATCTTAATGGTTTTACCAATGGCTTCAATAGTACCGAAGTATTTTTTGGCTTTGCTTTCGGTAAGTATCATACCGAAAACGTTACTATTAAACGCGCCGGCGCTGCCGCGTACAAAATCATACTTATACATGTCGAGCCAACCCGAGTCAATAAAGGCGGTGCGGGTTTCGTCAAAATATTGCCCGTCTATATTGAGGTACACTTTTACATTACTGAGCGGCAATACACGGCCTGCGGTTTCAATCCCGGGTATTTGATTTTTCATTGCCTCGCCCATGTTAAACGGCGCGTGCTCCCAAACCCAGGTAGTGGTTTTATCAACCGAAATATAATTTTTGATGCGGTAAATATTGGCATTGTCCGGTATGTTCTTATCAAAGCTGAGCTCGTTTTGCACCCAGATAAATATTAACACTACCGCGGCCATACTTACAGCCAACCCACCAATGTTTATAAAACTTGTAAGCTTATGTTTTAATAAGCTGCGCCATATTGTTTTAATCCGCATACTTAGCATCGCAAAATTGTTTAAGGTCGATTAATAATCGATTATATCATGAGCCAAATAAATGCCTCATCTTAAAATAGCTAATAATCAACAATTTAAAAAACGAACAGTAAGATCTCAGCGTGCGATTGCGAACACGGAGTGTGCGGTTATGATACAGTCGTGCTTAATAGCATAGTATATTTTGCGCGATAGTTTCGTCTTACAACCCGGTTATTTACTTATACCATTATAGTCGTTGCTCAAACGATAACTTGCACAATGGATGGGAAATACGGAAGGAAATTCAAGAATAAACAGAAATAAAAAAAAGCCGGAGCGCTCACCCCGGCTTATTAATTAACTATTTAAGAAACAAATCCTCCGTGGCCCAGTTAGGATTTTTAGCGTAAGCCTTCCAGAAGATCTGGTCTAAGGCAAGGTCGAAATTGGCTTTGAAACTGCGCGTATTGGTGAGGATAACAAAGTTAAAACCGTTATCTAAACGGGCTTGCTCCGTAGCAGTACCGGGCAAACTTCCGGTGTGAAAATAGTTTTTGTTCGCTATAGCCCAACCGCAGCCATAAGCGGCGTTGGCCGTAGAACCTGTATACATTGTTTTTAACGATGATGCCGTAATAATATCTGTACGTACCGAAAAGCCATCAATATAAACCAGGAACCTGGCCAGATCGGCAGCTGTAGCTATCCATCCCCCGTGCGCGTCCATCCGGCTGATGTTGTAGGCATAAGGATTTTCGCCCGACTGGCCGTAATAAGTAACCTCTTTCGTTTTTTTATCGGCCAGGGTGTTACCGCCAATAACCATATCTGTAATGCCGATAGGTTTCAGCACTAAGGTTTTTACGGCTTCCTCATAAGTTTGCCCGGTGATTTTTTCTATCACACGGCCTAAAATACAGTAGCCAAAGTTCGAGTAATCGTAACTGGTGCCCGGTACTTGGTCGAGCGGGCGGTTATCCAAAGTCCAGGTGATGAGCTGCGCGGCCGTCATGGTTGGGTTACTGAACATAGGGTCGTTCACGGAGTTACCCCACCCTCCGGATGTATGGTGCAGTAATTGGTCAACCGTAATATTGGTAACATTAGCGCCGTAAGTTTTGGTGCCGTAGGTTTTACCCAATAAGGCGCCATCGCCAAATACTTTGTCGTCGAGCTTTATCTTACCCTGATCGAGCAGTTTCATAATGGCAACCGCGGTGATCTGTTTTGAAAGACTCGCCAAACGATAGCGGTCGCTGATAATGGCTTTGGTAGCCTTGGATTGATCGCTTACGCCATAAGCTTTCAAATAAACCAGCTTCTCGCCTTTAGTAATGGCTACCGATACCCCGGGAACATTGTAGGTAGTCATAAAAGCATTAACCTCGTCATCTAAAGCGGCTACCGCAACTTTGCTGGCAGCGAGGGTGTCGGTAGTAGTGCCTGTCCCCGTACCGGTTCCGGTACCAGTTCCCGTCCCGGTGCCTGTGCCCGTTCCTGTACCATTACCATTACCGGTATCCGTTTTAGTTTCTGAAGGCGAATCTTTTTTGCAACCGGCAAACAGCAGCAGGCCGATAACGGCAATTAACCGGGTAAATTTTAACGAGTTCACCGCAAAGCGGTAAGCACCGGAGTAAAAAGTTGTTTTCATAGGTAGTGTTATAAAATATTATTGGTTAGTGTTAATTGAGTTGTTATGTTACTGAGCATCTGTGCCGACCTGGTTTATTTATTCTACCACAAGGTTTGTTTCTATATTGATCTCGTTATCGGTTTTTACCTTATCCCAAATGCGCAGCTTAACGTGGTAGGTTTCGCCCACAACCATTGGTTTTCCTATGGTGATATCTCCGTGTAGTTCGGTAGCTTCGGTGGGCGGATGGCCCTGGTCGCCATTGAACAAGTCGGCGGCATTAAGCACAGGTGTTCCTTTTTTGTCGGTAACCAATAACATCATCCCGGGATAAGCCTTACCATCTTTAAGCGCGTAATTGCTTATGCCCACGGCTACTACAGCCACGCGGGTATTTAGTTGTACTTTATTATCGGTCATTGGTTTACCCGTAGGGTCAACCAATAAAACATCATCTACCCTAAAGCCATTATAGGTGAATGATAAGCCGGTGCGGAGGTCTTTTTTGGTACCCTTACTAAAATTGCATGCGGTAAATAGTACGCTGCTTAATATGAGTATGATTTGTAGTTTTTTCATTTACAGGTTTAGATAAAATATAGGATATACATTAGGTAGAAAAGTTTTGCCACCATGATCATAAGCACTATTACCTATTCGTAACAGCGGCACAATTACTTACAAATAAACATATCCCGCTAAAAAAACACTTTCGAATATGTTGCAAATGCTTTCGATTTTGTTGCATCATTTAGCCTGTATACAGTTCAATTATAGCGTCGTATAGCTATAAAATCAATATTCGGCCAGTTATAAAACAACAAATGCCCTGCGGGCGAAGCAGGGCATTTGTGCTTTCATATTTATATTATATCCTAATTATCATTAACTATTGCAGCATAAAACATTTGATAATTAGTTATTAATGACGTGACGTTTAATTTGAGAACAATGTTTTCACTTGTACTCCGTATGTTTTTCCGTTTGGAGCCTTGATCTGTACACCATCAGTTCCGTTTAACTTCTCTTCAATAAAAGCTGTAATTACCTTACCGCTTACACCTTGCGTATCTGATGCTAAAAATGTTATATATATTGAACTTAATGGTGTGTTTGTAGCAGCATCAACTATTATAAGATAATATTCGGACTGTAGTGAACCATATAAATACGTTTGTTTCACTTTTACATAATTGCCGAAAGTGCTCTGAACATTATCAAGCGTATCTATAGGCACCACATCACCAATGTTTTCATCAATCTGATAGGCTATAATTTTTATGGGGTTAGGCAAAGCGTTTTTAGCTAAGTTAGCCAGGTTCAATTTGATGTAACCATCTTCGGGTACAGGCTCATTAGCTTGCGTATTTTGTAAAAGTATAAGCGGGGTTTCATCATTCTGCCTAAAAAGCACTAACTCTTGTGTAGAGTTTTCTTCAATAGTTAAAGACGTATCCAGTAAACTGTTTTTGGTAGATGGATCAATAAACGAAAAAAGTCCCTTACCGGCGGGTATCTTCACACTGTTTGACGAGCCCGGATTGATATACAATTCATTATTATAAGCTAATTGTAATTGATTAAGGCCTGATTGATTATTAATAAGTACTGTTCCGAAACGTTGGGCTTGCTCAAATTCTTCTTTTTTACAAGATGCCATGAGCAACAACAAACAAGGTATTATAGCGTACATTTTTGCTTTCATAATTAGTAATTAAATTAAACAAGGATTGGCAGTGAAACACTGCCAATCCTTTCCTATCTGTTAAATAATTGGTTAATTAGTTTTGTGGGTTAAAATCTGTCCAACCGGCTAACCATGTGCTGCCTGCTGTAGTGCCCGAAGGAATAGCACCAACAGTAGTACCTGCCGGTGAGCTCGCGTTCGGTATTAACACATCAGGATTGAAACTATAGGTAGTATAGTTCGCGCTTGTTGGGCCGGCATAAAATGAAGTACTGGTGCCGCTACCTAATTGCAGGTATGAATTTGCTGATGTAACAGTGCTGTTAGGTACAACAGAACCACCGGCAGTGTAAGCATGCAATAGGTTGTTGGTTAATGTACCTGAAGAGCTGTTTTCAATAGCGATACCTATTGGGTAACCACCTAAAAGCGAGTTTTGAATGTTATAGCTGGTTATTCTTCTTAAACGAGCGTTGTTTTTCAAAGTATCAGCTTTTGTAGTGCTGCTAGCGAAACCCAACAATGTAAAGTGATTCAATGCCGGGCGTGTTTGTAAAGAAGTTGAAGTTCCGGCAGCGTTGTTATCAGACTCAATACCATTAGCATCAGACAATAAAGGGTTTGATGATGATTTGCTGTGAGATGAGTTTACCGCTTTTAAGCCTACCGCGAAATTGATAGTACCGGTATAACCATTGTCAAAATCGAAATCGTCATCATCGCCACCGGCAGCTACAAGGTAAGTAGCGTTAACCTTACCACCGAAGAATTCGAATGAATCATCAGCAGAATATGATACCTGGATATGATCCAAAGTAGTACCAGAACCAACACCACCTAAAGTTAAACCGTTGATTTCATTGTCGTTAAACAATTTCAAACCCGGATACTCAATACGTGTGTAAGTAATGCTACCTGAGTTATCATTATCTTTAGTAGCATCTTGACGACCGTAAGTTAATGATAAACCACAACCAGGTGTAGGTAAACCTTCTATTCTGGTAGCTGTTGAATCAGGCCAGTTAGTACGGGCTCTTCCTAATAAAATAATACCACCAAAATCACCGGCTTTACGAGAACCAGCCGCGTTTGCAGATGTGAAAACTACAGGATTTGCAGCAGTACCGTTTGATTCTAATTTACCACCTTTTGTAACAACTAAAACGCCTTTGATTGATTTAGTAGTTGTTGTACCTGTTATAGGATCAGTAGCAGAGTAAGTTCTTGCATCACCAGATATGATGCGGGTACCGGCAGGAATCCTCAAGGTATAGCCTGGTTGTACATAAGTGATACTATCAAGCAACCAGGTATCAGTTGAGGTAAGGGTGATGATATGATCGGTTGCGTTACCGTCCACATTATCAATTAACTGACCGCAAGAAGTTGTAGGGATGTGGCGAACTGCCAAAATACCCGCGTTTGCACTGCGATCAAAGTTGTTACCTAAATCTTTTTTACAGCCGGTTAGGCTAAGGCCAGCAGCTACTACTACCGCAAGACCACTTAGAAATTTGATGTTTTTCATTTTTTTGATTATTTATTAGTTTTTACAGATAGGCTATTGATGGTGTTATTGCATTGTATTTAAAAATTATAAGTAAATGTTAGGCTGGCTGTTCTGCCATATTTAATTCGGTATCGTTCAAAGTCTGTCCCTTTTTCGTATTTGTTACTGCCTTCAGATAATACTACTTCCAGTTTATCCGCGTCTTGCTTGTAGCGGTTAATCCTGTAAAACATCGATTCATTGTCGAGCAGGTTACTGATGTTTAGCCTGATCTCCGCTTTGCGTTTCAATAACTTTGCACTTAACTGCAAATCAAGAATATGTCTGTCGTTTTCAAATTCGGTGGTTGTAGGGTCGGCATTGGCATAGTTGGTACGGTAACCGGTTCGGTTATATACTAAGTTAAAGCCGCCAAAGTCGCTGTAGTAGCTAATACCGCCGTTAATAATGTAAGGGGCCTGGCCGTATAATGCCCTTTTTACCTTGTATTCAATCTCTTCGCCCGCGGCATTTGTGGTTACACCCGTAACTTCCGATTTCATGAAGGTAGCATTACCAAAAAGGCTAAAGTTGCTAAGCCATTTATAGTCGGCTAAAAAGTTTAATGATTTACGAAACTCTACTTCAAACCCGGTATTTCTGGCCGATTTTTGATTTTTAAAAATATAAAAAGCCGCTATTTGCTGCCTAACCAACTCAACCGGGCGGTCAAATTCTTTATAGAACCCGGAAACGGAAATAATTTCGCCCGCTGTTGGGTACCACTCATAACGAATATCATAATTGCGGATCTTTGTGCTTACAATATTACCGCCGGATACCGAGCCCTGCAACAAAGGATCGGGAAAGGCAAACGCGGCTGTCTCCCTAAAATCAGGCCGTACCATTGTTGTGCTGTAAGCGGCACGAACGTTCATTTGCGGTGTTAAACTGTAAGTAGCGTTAATTGATGGCAAAAAGCTCCAGTTTTTTTCGCCGTTCAATATAGGTTTCAGGTTATTAGGATGCGTTTCGTTGTAGCGTATGGCCGCGAGCTGGCTGTTCCTTAAATTGAAATTCTCTGCACGAACGCCGTACACAACACGCAGCTTTTTAAAGAAACGCTGATCGAGCATCAGAAAAACCGCGTGGTATTTTGAGGCTCCACTGTACTGATCGCCGCCATTTTCGGCATCAACAAAGTAATAAGCCTGGTTAAGACCATACCCCATTTTTTCAGGGGTCATTATATTTTCGTAAAAGTCGTTAAAGTCGCTTGTACCGCCCGCCTGCCTGTAGGTTCTGGCCAGTACGTTACTTTGCGCCCGTTTTTTATACCAGCCGGTGTAACCAACTTTCACCAGGCTTTTATCTTTCAAAAAATTAAATGGCTGGCTTAAATTCAGCATCCAGTTATAATCGTGTTCGCTTACATCTGTCCAAAGGCGGTAATCATACTCATAAGGTGAAGGTATAGTGTTACTTGCATCCACATTGGGCGATTGATAATAGGTACCCGGTGCTTTAACTTTTGAATAACTGAAGTTCCGTAAGTCTTTATGATCCTGGTTAATGTTTGTTATGGCTGTACTCCAGTTTAATAACAGGCCACTTTTGCCTATGGTATGTTCACCTT
Organism: Mucilaginibacter gynuensis; assembly: GCF_039541195.1. NCBI lineage: Bacteria > Pseudomonadati > Bacteroidota > Sphingobacteriia > Sphingobacteriales > Sphingobacteriaceae > Mucilaginibacter > Mucilaginibacter gynuensis. The sequence goes on along the minus strand of NZ_BAABFT010000003.1, from coordinate 369,691 downwards.
CCAGCTTATTCTGCAAAATATCGGTAAATACCGGATCCTGAAATAAGTCCCGCTGTTTCGCCCCGGCATCTTCCGAATAATTGTAGGTTTCGTAAAGCTCGTCGTTCAGCATCCTGGTATATAGGTTTCTTGATACTATTTTGAACTTTTCGCCCTGCAATCCAAAATTCAGCAAGCCGCCAAGTGTGGTGTTAAATTTGTAGGCATTGCCCGTACCACGCAGCTCCGCGCTATCAATATAGTTTCCGCCCCCGCTTAGGTTTCGTACTGTTTCAAATGGGTTATTCTCCTGGGTATTACGATAGGTTAACCCTGCTACGAAACCCAATTTCAAATCCTGTTGCAGGTTATACAACCGGCCTACTGATAAACGGTAGTTTTGGTTGGGCAAAGCTGTTGACTTAGCTACCGCGAACGATTGCGCCTTAAGTTGTTTACCCTGCTCTATAGCTTCCGGAACATACTGGCGAGGATCATCACCCTTATCGCCGAAAACCCAGCCTTTTAAACCTACCGGCTCTTTACGGCGGCCATCATCAAAACCCCAGTAATCATATTTACCGCGGCCTCCGGCTACCAAAAAATCTTTACCGGTTGTGCGGCTGTTATACCCGGTACCCAAAGTAAATGATATAAAATTTTGCTCGGGTATAGCCAGGGTATTCACCGTAACCTGCCCGCCCGAAAACTCTGATGATACATCAGGCGTAGCGGTTTTGTTAACCACAACGTTGCTTACCAGTTCGGCAGGGATCACGTCAAACGAAAAGTTGCGGCGGTTCATATCAGTGCTGGGTACAATAATGCCATCAATCATGGCCTGGTTGTAGCGCTCGGTCATACCGCGCACTACCACATATTTATTATCGATGGTGTTAACACCGCTTACCCTTTTAAGCACCGCGCCTATATTATTATCGGGGGTGCGGGCAATTTGCTCGGCCGAGATACCATTGGTCATGGAGGCGCCATTTTTTTGCTGCGCATACAGGCCATTGATAGACTCTTTACGATACGAAGATTGTATAACTACCTCGCTTAAAGCGCTTGTAGATACATTCAGCACCACATCTAACTTGGTTAGCTGGTTATCTTTTACAACGATATCCGCTATCCTTTTGGTTTGAAACGACACATAACTAACTTCGAGGGTATAAGTGCCGGGAGCAAGACTAAACTGGTAAGTTCCGTCAACACTGCTTTGCATGGCCAGCCCGGTTTCTATCACTTTAACACTGGCGCCGGGTAAAGATTCTCCCTTTTCGTCAATGATCTTGCCGGACAGTCTGCCCGGCGCGGCCTTCTTTTTGGGTTCGGGTTTGCTATATGCTACTGTAATATTTTTATTGATGCGGGTAAATTTCAACCCCGAACGCGATAACTCTTCCAGTAATTTCCCCATCGGGGCTTTCTTGAAATTTATATTTTCGAGTTCGATGGTATTCAGTTCGTCATCAAAAAAGAACTGATAAGCGGTTTGCTGATCTATAGCCTTTATTAATGTGGTTGCCTTAACTTTGCTGTAACTAACACTTATAGGGTCGGTAATGGTAGCGTAAGCCTGGGCAAACAAAGGGGTAGTAAATAAAAAGCATACAATTACACTAAAAAAATGTGCTCTTTTAATAAAACATTGGGAAAAATTGGCTCTTTTTTTGTAGTTTAGGTTTAAATACATAGAATTACAGAATATTTATACGTTTTTTTGATTAGGCGTATTTATTAGTTTAGTTCGGGGAATACTTCCTGGCTATTTAAGGTACCGTGTTACTACCACGGTACCTTTTTATTTGACAAGGCTTCCGGGTTAATTTGCTGTTTTATTTATGATGGCATAGGTTGAATCGTTGTTTCTGACAAGGTTTAAATGATACATTTGAGTTAAGGTATGAAGTACTTCCTGTGCCGACTGATTTTGAAATTCGCCGTTCACTTTATGTTTCTTCAGTTCGGCAGCATTAAAGCGGATACGCACCTGGTAGTATGAGGATATCTGATAAATAGCTTCTTCAAATGGCGTTGATGCAAATAATAGTGCCCCGTTAGCCATTGGGTTTGTAGCAGTTTCAAATTTGGTTACGCTGCTGTTGCGCTCCTCTCTTCCTTTAATTTCGTAAGCCTGGCCCGGTGTTAAAAATGTTGGGCCCGATGTGCGGTGATCTCCATTAGGGTCGTGCTCAATAACTACCTTACCGGTATATAGGTTAACTTTTTCCCATTGGTAATTTTTATTGTATTGTACCGTAAAAGAAGTACCCAAAGCGGTAGTAGATAATTCGCCGGATTTAACAGTGAAAGGGCGTTTACTATCATGAGCAACCTCAAAAAAAGCTTTCCCCTGCATCAGGTGTACACGCCTTTGATGTTTTTCAAATTTTTCGGGGTATTTTAATGAAGATCCTGACAGCAGCTTTATTACAGTGCCATCTTCCAGCTTCAGCTCGTACATTTTACCCTGTGGCACATTAACCGTAATAAAATGCTGTGTTTGGCTGTATTGCTGGTAGGTATAAAATCCCCAGCCGGCACCCAGCACTAATAGTATGCTTGCCGCAACCGCTATGTTTCTTATTAGTGACCGCTTACGCTTGCTATTTTCTGCTATTTGCAGTATTAATTTCGATTTGATATTTAAGAGAGAATGCTGATCAACATTTACCTGTGGTTCGTAGCTCAAACCATTCTCAATTTCTTCCAACATGCGGGCGAAATCATTTTTATACGCGCCCTCCTTTACCAATTTGTAAAAAATCTCCTGTTGGGCTGCCGATAGCTGCCTGTTTCTAAAACCTTTTAATAATTCTTTTCTTTCCGAGTAATTCATTATTCCTTTTGGGTAATACCCATATACTGCACTTATACTACTAATACAGTATAAGCAGCAATGTAGGGTAGCTCTAAAAAAAATAAATTTTACTGATTGTATTAATGAAGGAAATCACTGCCCGAATTACGAGGCGATGATAAGCGAACAGGGAAGAATTGATAAAATTTTAGCCCAGGTATAGCAGGTACAACACAAATAAAGGCAGGCTAAAAAACTCTCCCGATTTATTTAAATGCGCAATTACCTTATTCGCTTTTACCATATGGTCTTTTACCGCGTTACGGGTAATGGAAAAATAAGTGGCCAGTTCGGCATAACTCATCCCTTCCATTTTACATTGTTCAAAAATAGCCCTTCTTTTAGGTGGCAGGGCATTTAGCATGGTTCTTAACGTTTTAACATCTATACCGGCATCTACACCGCTATCACGAGCCTCTTGCAGCCCGCTCAAAAATTCCTGCTCAAATGCTTTTTGCATGCGTTTACTGCGCGCAACCGACTGAAACCAATTGTGCAGGATGCTTCTGGCCGTAGCATATAAGTAGTTTTTTATTCCTTGTTCCGGGTCAATATAACTCCGCCTGTTCCAAATGCGCAGAAAAATATCGTTAACCAATTCTTCGGTAATTTCGCGCGAGCGGGTGTATTTATAACATAGCGCCCACATATCTTCAGCATAATAATCATAAATACGATCAAAAGCATCCGTTCTGCCGTCCTTTAAATCCTGTATAACTTGGTGCGCAATCATGGTCAGGTAGTTTTTCTTTATGGTTTAGATAACGATAAAGGGAGGAAACTAAAATTAACAGCAGGTTATACCAATATTAAGTATTGATACTATCCGTTTTACTTTAAATTATTAATTAATGCTGTACCTGTACAGGGGCCGAAACTTCATCTGTTTTGTTGCGGGAATCGTACAGTACTTTAACAGGTATATCTGCAGTAAGCGCTTTTGTTTTACTCAAACCTTTAATGCGGGCTATAGCGGCATTTATGAGCGGATCGCTTTCATCTCCAAAGGGAAGAAGCGGCAAATTATTTAATTCGCTTGCAGCAATATCGGGCAATAAGCCGTTCGCGTAATCGCCTCTGCTATTTGCATTGTATAATTTAAACACCAGCGGATGGATGCTCCACTTTGGTATTTTAACCGGTTCGCGGTAGTCTTTTATTTCAAAGGATGCCATATCTTTCCCGAACGTTTGCTCACCAACCCTAACCGTGGTAATATATGGCGTTAAATTGTTGGCTAACAACTCCGCTGCCGATATGGTATGCCTCCCGGTGAGGATGAACACCCGGCTAATATTAAGCCGTAAGGCGCTGGCCTGGCTAAACTGGCCACCCGAAACAGGTGACAATCTGCTTATTTCTTTATCAAAACTGTATCTGCGTGTTCCAGCTGCCGCATTACCCCTGTATTCGGCAAAAATAGCATCAGCAGTTATGTCCGGCCCTATCGCCGCTGCAAGAAAAGCGCATACGGCAACATCGCCCCCCGCATTATAACGCATATCGAGAATCAATTCATTTGCCTGTTGGTTTTTAAAATAATCGAAGGCTTGCTGCAACTCAGGTATAGCCCGCTCCTGAAAGGCATTAAAAAATAAATAGGCTATATTTTTAGCACCCGATTTAATAACCTTGTAAGTATAAACCGGTTTATCACTTACAATTGAGCCTGTAATTTCAAAAGGCACGGAGTTCCCTCTAATTTGTATACTGATATTACCTTGCCTGATACTGTTTTCAATAATACCGCCAATATTACTTTCATCAAGTGTTATCGCATTAACAGCAACAATCTCGTCACCCCGTTTTAAACCCAATTGCTCGGCTTCCGAACCCGGTACAACCAGGCTGATCTGTGACCGTGTTGTGCCGTTATTGTAGGTAACCATATCAATACCGAAAGTTGAACTCAATGTGGGGTTATAACTTAGCGGTATATCGGGATTGACCAGCAGCGAAAACCTGTCGGCAGGATTTTTTATTGACGAAAAAAAACGCAGGGGTTCTAAATTAATATCGGGTTGCCCGGGCAGCAGGTTGTTCCAGTAGTAATATACCCGCATACTATCCAGCACCCACTTGTTGATACTCTGATCAGAACCATCGGGATAATCAGGACCGGGATCGTTTTTATGGCAACCGGTTAAAAAAGAAAGCAATATCACGCTCCACAAAAAACATAAACGAAAGTTAGGGCGTGATAACATGGCCAATAGGTTTATGAATGTAAAATTATAGAATAACAAATTGCTTTATTGTTAAAAATTCATTAACAATAAACACTTCGCTTAAATTAACTTATGGTGTTATAAATACGGGTACCTTACTGCTTTCATCTACAAAATGCAAAAGTAGCGTAACATCACCTTTACATTGAAACAATACATTTGTGCCAGTTAAGGTTTATGAAAAAGCTATCAGACGAAGAATTGGTAACGTTGGTCCGCCAGGATAACGAACGTGCATTTTCTATCTTGTTTGACCGCCACAAGCAAATTTTATTCAGGCATATTTATCAGCGTACCGGCTCCGAAACAGAATCGGAAGAGATTTTGCAGAATATTTTTATCTCATTCTGGAAAAACCGGCAAACCATTATTGTTCATGACAGTATCTTGCCTTACCTGATGGGGGCGGCAAAAAAAAGCGTTTTCGCGCTGTATGCCAAATCGGCCAAAGAAATTGAACGCCACCAACTTTTACAAGCTGAACCGGAACCGTTTGAATACCCGGCAGAAGATTTTTTGATTGCCCGCGAATTGGAAGGGCTAATGGAAATAGAAGTGCAAAAGATGCCTTCAACCATGCGGCAGGTTTTCCTTTTAAGCCGCAAAGAGCACATCTCTATCAGGGAGATTGCCGCTATGCTAAGCGTTTCAGAACAAACGGTAAAAAATAACATCACGCTGGCGCTACAGCATTTACGCGGAAAACTGACCGCCAAACGCATCATTCAGCTCCTGCCATTCTTTGTGTTTTTAAATTAACGAATTAGTTATAATTATTTAACGGTACCGGTAGGCTCTTTCTTTAATTATATAGGTGAATGGAAACATCATCTAATAACGAACAAGAAAGGGCGCTGCTGAAAAAGTACCTGGCAGGCAATTGCACTCCCGAAGAAAGGGAGCGTGTTGAAAGCTGGTACCAATCTTTTGAGCAATCGCCGCTGCCCGGGACATTGCAGGAAAAGCATTCGGTGAAAAAAGTAAAGAATGCACTGCTTGGGCAAATTCGTGCAGACCGATCAGGTAAAAGTAAAGTGTTCCGTTTGCCGGTGTACTTAAGGGTTGCCGCTTTATTAACCCTGGTAATTTCCGTTTCCATATTGATCTATCGCGCCGCTCACATACCTAATGAGCAAATGATGGAATACCGGGCGGCTAACGGGCAGTTCAAGGTAATTACATTGCCTGATAGTTCTGTAGTAACCCTGAACTCGGGTTCATCGCTCGTTGTGAGGTCCAATTTCGGGCAAAACACCAGGGAAGTTTCGCTTTCAGGCGAAGCCTACTTTCAGGTGACTAAAGACCGTACCCGCCCGTTTATTGTAAGTACGGGCATAGTTAAAACCCGTGTGTTGGGTACTGCATTTAACGTACAGGCTTACAAAAACGAAAATGACCTAACCGTAACCGTAGCCGAAGGTAAGGTAAGGGTAGATCAGGATGCGGGGCAGAGCAATCAGGCTAACCTATCGCCGGGTGTTACGCCGGGCAAGCAGCTGATCTACAATAAAACAACGCATAACGCAAAAACAATAGCAGCCGATGCCCAGCATGTAAGTGCATGGCGAACAGGTGTGCTTTACTTTGATAACGAATCAATACCGGCGATTGCCAGGAAACTGGAAAGGAAGTTCAATATCAGTATTGGCGTAACCGGAAAAATCAGTCCGGATTGCCGCTACACATTTCGCATTAGTGATGAAACGCTCGTTAAAACGCTCAAGCTGTTAGGCAGCGTGTCTGGCATCTCCTATAAGTTTAATCAACCCAAACAATTAATTATCAATACTACAGCATGCAAATAAACTAACCCGAAAATTTAAATAACGGGAAATGCTGAAACATTCCCCGTTATATGCCGTGCTGAAGCAGCACAGGCAATCATTTTAAGATCTCTTATCATTAAAACTTACTTCAAAAATGCAAAATAATTATTGTAAAGCCTTTTTACAAAATCAAAAAAATAATACGATACGCCTGTTTACGCTGGTTTTTTCAATTGCACTTTTATGTTTTTCGTGCCCTTCTTTCGCCGAACTTCAATTCAACCTGCAAATACTAAAAAATACCCGTATCACGCTTAACGAACAGGATAAGGCCATTGTTGACATCATTGCAACAATTGAGCGTAAAACCGGTTTTTATGTAGCTTATAACTCACAAAAGTTTGATGCTACGCGCCATATCACTCTAAAAGTAAAGAACGAGGTACTTGAAAAAGTATTTTACAAAATACTTGAAGGTTATGATGGTACCGTAACCGAGGTTGATGCCAAACAGATCATCATTACTGTTGAACGTTTAGCTGATAAAAGCAATTCGGGAATTAATAAAGATACCCGCCAAAAAGCAACCGTTAAAATAACCGGTACTGTAAGAGACGAAACTAACGAAACTATGCCCGGCGTAAGTATCAAAGTAAAGGGCAGTACCCAAAGTACCGTAACCGATGCCGATGGACGTTTTACTATTGAAACAGAAGAAGGATCAATACTTGCTTTCACTTTTATAGGGTACGAACCACAAGAATTTACGGCTGCTAAAACTACCGATTTAAAGATAGTTATGCGCCCTGCCCCGCAAACATTGAACGAACTGGTAGTTATTGGTTACGGCACCATTAAACGGGCTAACCTTGGCGGCGCGGTTGCCACTACCGATGCCAAAACTTTTGAGGCACGCCCTGTACGTAACGCGGCCAATGCGTTGCAAGGTGTTATACCAGGCCTTACGGTAACACGTAACGGCGGTGCGCCCGGCAACAGCCCTACACTTAGGGTGCGTGATCTGTCTTCTATCAATGGTGGTTCGCCATTGGTTTTGATAGATGGTGCAGAAGGTGATCTGAACCTGATCAATCCTGCTGATATTGAGAATGTATCGGTACTTAAGGATGGAACTGCTGCCATTTATGGTGCACGTGCCGCTGACGGTGTTATTTTAATAACCACTAAAACCGGTAAACGAAACCAGGACCTGAAGATCAACCTTGATGCTTCTTACGCTATAAAGAAACCGGCATTATTAAAAAAACCGGCCAGCCTGTACGAGCATGCTTCAATGGCCTTAGAAATTACCGACGGCTCTTTCCCTATTGAATACACGCAGGATGAGTTGAAACTAATTGAAGAAGGCAGCGACCTTGTACAGCCCTTAACTAAATGGGGCCGTTGGTCAAACTATGCTAAGTTTTACAAAAATCAGGACTGGAACAAATACATTATAGGTAACGGTAGTTTGCAAAACTACAACCTGGGTCTTTCGGGCGGTGGCGATAAATACTCTTACCTCATATCGTTAGGTGCGCCAATTGAACAGGGCTTGCCTAAGTTTGGTATTGATAACGATAAGCGTTACTATATCAGAACAAAGGCTAATGTTGAGCTTCGTCAAAACCTTCAGTACGACCTCAATTTTTCATACGAGGCCAGCAATCGTAATTACTCATCGGTACTGGGTTACGGGCAAAATTTATGGGAGCTGATCTATAAAACCCGTAGCTGGGCGCCTATGTACAATCCGGCGGGCAGGTTTTACACCTTTGAGGGTTTTGATAACCCGGCCCAGGTATTGGAAGAGGGCGGTAACACGCAATCAACAGGCGGTAACCTAACCGTTAATAACCAGTTGAACTGGAAGATCAGTAAAGATTTTAACATTACCGGCCGTGCTGTAGTGCGTAAAAATGATGGCGATAACTACATTGTTCAAAAAATGATTTACAACTACAATTGGGAGAATGTAAATCACCGTATAGCGCGCAGGCCTAACAGCGCCGAGCGTAACTACTCAAAAATGCTGTATAAAAACTTTACAGTATATGCCGATTATAAAAAGACATTGGGTAAGCACGATTTGGCTTTAATGGTGGGCGCGGCAAACGAATCATCAAATTACGATCGCTTTTGGGCCAAACGTATCAATTTCGATCAGCAGGAGGCCATGCCACTTAACTTGGGCAGCCCGCAGGATCAAACCGCATCAAGCGAAGGCAATGCCTGGACGATCAATTCATTCTTTTCGAGGTTCAACTATTCATTTGCTAACAAATACCTGCTTGAAGCTACTTTACGTGCCGACGGAAGTTCGCGCTTTGCACCAAGCTCACGCTGGGGATATTTCCCGGGTGTAAATGCTACGTGGCGCGTGGGCGAAGAATCGTTTGTGAAAAACCTGAACATATTTGACGATCTGAAATTCAGGGGCTCTTATGGCGAAATGGGTAATCAATCAGGTATCGGTCCTTATGATTATATCGAGCTGGTTACCATCAACAGTACTTACTATCCGTTTGGTAACGCGCAACGTGGCCAAATGGCCCGCCAGTCAAACCTGGTATCGGGCGACCGCAGCTGGGAAACAATAGTTTCAAAAAATATAGGTGTTGATTTCAGCATACTTAAAAACAGGTTGTACGGATCATTCGATTATTTCTGGAAAGTGAACAGGAATATGCTGATCCCGGTATCGTATCCTTCAATGCTGGGTATTTCGGCACCGGCTACCAATAGCGGCCGTTTAGAAATTAAAGGCTGGGAAGTTGCCCTGGGCTGGCGAGATCAGGTTGGCGAATTCTCTTACTCGGTACGTGCCAACGTAAGCGATGCCAAAAACAAAGTTGCCAGCAGGGTAGGTAATAACCTGATAGGTTTGGGCTTAAACGGCACGCCGCTGGGTTACTCAACAAACTCTTACTTCGGTTATGTGTTTGACGGCATTATTCAAAACGAACAGGAACTGGCCGCCTACCGCGCCCGTTTCCCGCAAGAGGGTATCATACAGTCGGAAGTTAAAGTGGGCGATGCCAAATACCAGGATCTGGATGGCGATGGCAGGCTTTCGGTACTTGGCGATGGCAGCCCCGGTAAAGGCGATGCACGCTATTTAGGCAACACTAACCCAAGGTATAACTTTGGTTTAAACCTTGGTGCAAGCTATAAGGGTTTTGACTTTAGCACATTCATACAAGGCGTGGGCCAGCGTACTATGTTTTTAGAGGGTGAAGCCAGCATGCCGTTCTCGCAGCCATGGTTCCAGTCGGCTTCGTACTGGTACGGCAAAACCTGGACCCCGGAACGCACTGATGCCAAATACCCGGCAATTACGCTTACCGGTAAACGCTCATACAATTATGCGGTATCAACCAATACCAAACATAATGTGGCCTACGTACGCATGAAAAATTTACAGGTAGGCTATACCATACCAAAAAGGTTTACGCAAAAAATGAAGATCGATAAGATCAGACTGTACTTCAGCGGCGAAGATCTGTTTGAGTTTCATAACGCGCCCGGCGGCTGGGATCCTGAAGAGAGCGGCAGCTATGTGAGCTATCCTTTTACCCGTAACTATTCGTTTGGCGCAAGTATAGTTTTTTAATTTATACAACAACAATTATTAAAATAACATGAAGAAATATATTGCGATTATTGTAACCGCCTCCGTTTTATTGATGGGAATATCAGGTTGCCAGAAAATTAATTTATCGCCCAAAGATGAGCTTGACGACAGTCAGTTTTGGAAAAGCGCCAGTGATTATCAGAAAGCTACTAACCAATTATACAGCACGGTTGAAGCTTTAGCTTTGCTGGAGGTAGAGAGCGACATCTCTTACGAGCTTAACCCAAATAACGTAAGTAACGGTACCTGGAGCACGCCCAGTAACGATGGCGATTGGAGCAACCGCTTTGCAGATTTGCGCGATTGTAACAAGATACTCGAAAAAAGCACCACTTATGCAGGCAATGCTGCAGAAATTGAGCGTTACGTAGCCGAAGCACACTTTTTCAGAGCATACAATTACTGGCGTTTACTTAAAAAATTCAACAGCGTACCCATCATAACCAAGGTGCTTACTACGCAATCGCCGGAGTTATACAGCAAAAGGGCAACACAAGCCGAGGTTGAGGATTTTATTTTAGCGGAACTGGAAACGGCTGCCGCTAAATTACCCAAACAAAGTCAGCTGGCAGCTACTGAGCTTGGCCGCGTTACACAGGGCGCAGCCTTAGCTTTAAAGGCGCGTGTAGCTTTGTTTGCCGGTACCTGGGCCAAATACCATCAGCACCGTGCCGATGGCCCTAAGTTGCTGGATCAGGCAATTGATGCTGCCGAACGTGTAATAGCCATTGGCGATTATAAACTATTTGAAGGCGCGGGCGACGAAAGCTATCGTAAGCTTTTTATAGATAACGGAGATGATTCGCCGGAGTCTATTTTTGACAACAGGTACCAGCTGGATATCCGTACACACCCAACGGGCAGTTCTGTTTACTGGGGATGGCGCGGTTCGCCAACACGTAAGCTGGCTGATATGTATTTATCTAAAACCACCGGCCTGCCTATTGAAAAAACAAATTCGGGTTTTAAAGGATACCAGAACATTGCAGATGAATTTCAGGATCGCGACCCGCGTATGCGTCAAACCATCCTTATACCCGGAACCAGCTTCCTGAGTCCGGAAGGTTCATTTACCTGCGTGCCCGATTTTTCGGTACGTCCCGAAACGCGCACTGGTTACAAGCTATGGAAATTTATGGGCGAAATAAAGGCATTATCAACCCAATCAACCTTTGATGTGCATCTTATACGCTATGCCGAAGTATTGCTTATATTGGCCGAAGCAAGTTTTGAAAAAAGTGGGTCTGTAAGCGATGCGTTGCTCGACAGAACGATCAATATGATACGTGCGCGTAAAGGGGTAGAGATGCCCCGCCTTACCAACAGCTTTGTACAGGCCAATGGTTTGGATATGCTTACCGAGATTCGCCGCGAACGTACTATAGAACTTGCCTTTGAAGGTTTCCGCCGCGATGATTTGCGTCGTTGGAAAACCGCGGAGATAGAACTGGTTAAGCCTTTGAGGGGTATTAAATATAAAGGTACCGAATACGAAACCAAAAAAGTGCTTAACAATGGTAATCCGGGATTGGTAGATGATCAGGGTTTCCTGATTGTAGAGCCGGCGAGCAGCCGTTTCTTTACTGCTCCTAAACATTATTATTATCCGGTGCCATCGTCGGAGGTGTTTTTGAACCCTAACCTGGCGCCTAACAATCCGGGCTGGCAATAAGCCCCTCCCTTTCTGCTAATTAATTAAAAAGTTGCCGGCAATGCCGGCAACTTTTTCTTACCTGTAATAACACATCAGCCATGAAAAATAAAACACTGTTTTTCAAATTTTTATTTAAAGCAATACTAATATGGGGTACTGTATTAGTTTGCGCTGAAGCATCACCGGCAAAAGCTGCCCAGCCGGGTACAAGGCCGCCTGCCGACAGTTTGAAAGGCAACCGTTTTGTAACGCTTTGCATTATGATACGCACTACACCCTGGGAGGTGTCGCGCGATGTGAAACTGCACCCGCGCGACGAAGGCGATTGGCATACCCTTGCCGGTACACGTGCTTTGCGTGAGGCTTTCGCTAAAAACAATCCTGATGGGCGTTTAACATGGGGCTTTACCCTTAATGCGCTTGAAGATAAGCGGGAGAACTACAAACAAATACGCGAATATGTGGTGGCCTGCCAAAAAAAATATGGCGATGAGGTATCTTATTTCCCGGGCTATTTCCCGGCTATGTATTTACCCCGCGAGCGCGTAAACCGCGAAATGACAGAGGCTATAAACATCATCAGTAAAATGGTTGGCGTCGGTTATCGCCCCAAATCAATCATCGGTGGGTTTTTATCTGCCGATAACCTGAAATACCTGGCCGAAAAAGAAAACATCCATGTAGCGCATGCAACTATATGGAGCCAGCATAATATAGACGGCGGCGGGGCCGATGGTTCGCCATCGTATCCTTTTTATCCATCTGCCGAACACTTTTGCAAGCCCGCCCAGGGACCAAAAGATTTTATTGATTGTGTGAACCTGGATGGCTGGACGATGGATTTTATTTGTGCCCGCCGCAGTGGCGCTATGGGGCATGGTATTGAAGGTTTTAACAGCCGCCGTGGTGTTGGCCCTATTGAAACCTATAAAGGCTGGGGGCTTGATCTTGGTCACCGTGAGGTGATGCACACCGAGGCTATTCATTTTGATGAAGGCTTTAAGCAGAATGGTTTTGCCTGGGTTACCAACATTTGGGAAGAACAACTGGTGCATGAGTTTGGCCAGGAGTTTATTTGCAAAGCCATGGAAATGTGGGTAACCGATACCAAAAAACGCTGGCCCGATACCCGCTTTGTATCCTTTGGCGAATTTGGTACGCTATGGCGCAATGCACACAAAACTAACGACTGGAACTATAAATTCATTGAAAGGGGATCGGGCCTGGGCGACTCGTATAATAACCTCGAACTTAAATGGTTCATGAACAAAAGTTTCAGGCTGGCATTGCAGCGCGACTGGCACAAAAAAGCATCGCCAACGTATGTTATTGATTTTACACGTTATGATCTGCCTGCCAAAGAACCCGCCGACCCTATGCCCAATAAACCTGCTAAAGACTGGAGCCTGATCAATGTGATCAACCAGAAAGGTTTGCGCCCGCAGGATACTCCTAAGCTGTTGAGCGAGCTATCTGCCGATGATCAGGCGCTTATTAAAAAGTATTATCCCGATCTGTTTTAATCGGTTATAAAACCCCTTATGAAAATTGAAATATCAAAAATAAATATACCAAAATGCCGGGGCATGTATAAGCTTTCTCTCATAGCCCTGTTCGGCATTTTACATTTAAGCGCCGTTATGGCACAAACGGCTACCGGTTTTGTGTATGTAGATAAAAACGGCAATGGTAAAAAAGATACCCGTGAAACCGGGATACCCAACATAGCGGTAAGTAATGGTATACAGGTGGTAAAAACCGATAAAAACGGACAATACAAACTACCTGCGGGTAATGATAATATCTTTTTCGTTATCAAACCGTCGGGCTATGCTGTACCGGTTGACTCGGCCATGTTGCCTAAATATTATTATATTCATAAACCCGGTGGTTCGCCCGCGTCAATGAAATATCCGGGTGTGGCGCCAACCGGGCCGCTGCCTAAAGAAATCAACTTCGCCTTAGTGCCTAAGAACGAACCCAAGCAGTTCAGGGCACTTATATTCGGCGACCCGCAGGTATATTCGCAGCAGGATCTCGACTGGTTTCGCAAAGGTATCCTTGAAGAGGTTAAGGGTGTTAAAAATGTTGCTTTCGGTATGAGCCTGGGTGATCTGGTTGGCGACAACCTGCACCTGTTTGCTGATTATAAGCGGGAGATGGCCACCCTCGGTATCCCGTGGTATAACATGGTGGGCAATCACGATCTCAACTTTGATACCGGGCTGGATTCCCTTTCTGATGAGAGTTATGAGGCTGTATTTGGTCCGGCTAACTATGCGTTTGAATACGGTAGCGCCCATTTTATTGTGCTGGATGACATCCTGGCTCCCGACCCGAGAAAGAACAGTGGTTACTGGGCCGGTTTACGACCCGATCAGTTGGAGTTTGTAAAGAACGATGTTGCGAATACCGATACCGCCAAATTGATCGTACTGGCGTTCCATATCCCGATGAAAGATTACGGCGGACGTGCATTTCGCACTGCCGACAGGGTAAAGCTGTTCGGGTTTTTGAAAAATCATAAACATGTTTTGATGCTTTCGGGCCATACTCATTTGCAAAAACAAAACTTTTACACCAAAGAAGAAGGCTGGCTGCAAGACGATAAACTCCATGAATACAATGCCGGTACAACATCTGGCGACTGGTATTCGGGCGAATTGGATAAAAACAATGTGCCCTACGCCACCATGAGGGATGGCACCGAAAAAGGCTACGCGTTTTTAAACCTGAACGGCAATAACTATTCAATAGATTATAAAGTGGCCGGAAAACCCTCCGACTATCAGATGAACATTTTTGCGCCCAAGGTAATAGGGCACAGAAAGGATACCCGGGCTGATTTTTTTGTGAATTTTTTTATGGGAACCGAAAGCAGCAAAGTAGAATACCGTGTTGACGGTGAAACAGAATGGACAGCCCTAAGGCGCGTAGAAACCATTGACCCAAGTTATTACGAAGCATATCTGCATTGGGATTTAACTAATGATTTGATGCCGGGAAGACGGCCGTCAAATGCCGAAGTATCATCGCACCTGTGGAAGGGTAGTGTGAGCACCGAATTACCGGTAGGCAATCATACTTTGCACATTCGCGCTACCGATCTTTTTGGCCGCACGTTTACAAGCGAGAAAGCTATACGTGTTGACGAGCCTAAGCCATATCCACCAATATACTAAATGAAGGGTACAAAAAACGGTTTCCTATAAAAGCAAAAGCCTCTAAATAAATCATTTGGAGGCTTTTGCTTTTCTTACGGTAACAGTTGAGGCCTGCTCTAAAAGTATTACATCATATACTTATGTTACGCGCATGAATCAATTAAAATTAAATGTAACGCCCGTTAGCTCTTCGGTCAATTCCCATAATTGTTTAGCAGCGGCTTCATTTAAGGAATATAATTTTACACCATTAGGCACTGCCGGATCAGCCGCTAAATTCGCTATATCAACATCTTCAAGGTATACACCTCCTATTTCGTTTAACAAAGCACTTGTGGCTGCCCATACAGTTGTAGCAGCACCTTGCGGTATGGTTTTAAGCGAATCGATAACTTCCGGTACAGGATTCCCTTTGTCATCTAAAAAACCAAATTGCTGTAATATTTTTATTGGTGCTTCCCGGGCCAATTCTGTTCCCCATATATTACCCGGGTGCAACGAGTATGCTCTTACACCGAATGCTTTAGCGCGATTGTCCAGTTCGAGCGAAAACAGATTGACAGCAGTTTTTGATTGCCCGTAGGCTTGCAATGTTTCGTAATCGTGATATTTAAAATTGGGGTCATCAAAATTGAAAGGTGCAAAATGGTGACCAAGGGATGAAACGTTGATCACCCTGGCGCTATCCGTTTTTTTCAACGCATCCCACAGTTTGGCAGTAAGCCGAAATACCGACAGGTAGTTAGTAGCAAGCTGCGATTCGTTCCCCTCTGCATCACGACGCAAGGGTACAAACATAATACCCGCGTTGTTAATAAGCAAATGCAATGGCCTCCCCGAAGCCAAAAATTTGCCGGCAAAAGCATCAACGGAAACCGTATTGCTAAGGTCCAGTTCTTCAATTTCAACATTAGTAATTCCCTGCAGATTTTTCTTTGCCTTGTCAACATCCCTGGCTGGTACAATAACTGTTGCGCCGGCATTAGAAAGCGTTTTTACAGTTTCCAAACCAATACCTGTATTACCACCTGTCACAATGGCGATCTTTCCTTTAAGATCAATCCCTTTTATTACATCATTTGTGGTTGATGCTGCGTTAAAACCAGAACCTATCGGTTTCTGTAACGCTCCTTCATAATTATTTTGTGCCATTTTTATTTAAATTATTGACTGATTAAAACCCATAAATACCGCCTGAAACTGAGATCTTTTCTCCGGTTATCCACGCGGCTTCATCAGACGCGAGGAATAAGGCCACTTTCGCAATGTCATCAGGCTGCCCCATACGTCCAAATGGTGTATTAGCAATTAATACCTTCTCAAAATCGCTTCCCATAACACCGGAACTATGTGTACCTTCGGTTTCTACAGAACCGGGCAAAATGGAGTTTATCCGTATATTTCTTCCACCAAATTCTTTTGACAGAGAAACAGTAATTGCATCTAAAGCCGCCTTTGTTGCAGAATATACTGATCCTGTCGCCATTGGCAATTTACCTGCTACCGAACTAATGTTGATGATGTTCCCACCTTTATCACCAAATAGCTTTACAGCTTCGCGAATTGTTAGCACAGGGCCAAGTATATTTATGTTCAAGTGCGCTGTTATAGTAGCTTCCGATACGGCTTCTATGGGTTCGTAGTTATACACACCGGCATTATTTACCAATATATCCAATGCGCCGAAGACATTTATTGTTTCTTCAAACAAACGAATCACGTCTGCTTCTTTCGATACGTCGGCTTGTAACGAGATAGCGGTACCGCCATTATCGGTTATTTCTTTAACAATCTTATCCGCACCATCTTTACTTGATGCATAGTTTACAACCACTTTTGCGCCTTCTGCCGCATAATATTTAGCTATAGCCGCGCCTATTCCTTTTGATGCGCCTGTAACTATAGCTACTTTGTTTTTTAGTTTATTCATTTTATTTATCTGATGTTTGAGCTGCAAAACTATAGCGTTAAAATATATTTTGGTAACTTTGTATCAAAAAGTAACAGTAACCTTGAAGTAACAAAGTAACCTATGGAGTGCAAACCGGAATTTCAAACAGATCGTAAAAAAGAGATGATGGCTGTTCACGACGCCATGGATGTGCTGAACGGAAAGTGGAAGATATATATCATCTCATCTATTTGCCATTATAACAAAAGAAGATTTTCTGATATACTGAATGATGTAACCGGTATTTCTAACAAAATGCTAAGCAAGGAGTTAAAAGAGCTGGAAATTAATAAATTAATTGAGCGTACCGTTTTAGATACACACCCCATCACCGTTCAGTATGAGCTTACCAAACACGGCAAAACGCTAAAAACCATTATTGATAATCTTACTGCCTGGGGAATGGAGCATAGAAAAGAAGTTACCGGTAAAAATCAACAGGAATAATTCACTTTTAACCAATAGTATTAACCACTGTTTTATCGGGGAATTTCAATAAAAAAGTGGTTAATTTTAGTATCGCGAAAACCCCAGGCATCTGTGCACAATTTATCACTGAAAGTAACTCAAGTCATTGGCAAACCGGCTGATCAGCTCAAACCGATATCGTAAAAAGCTATCTTTGCATGTATACAATGCAGAAAAGAAGCAAACATATTCCTGAAAACACCCTGCCTGCCGGAACAAGGGAAGGAATATACATTGCCAGAACATCGTTTAACGGATTACCCAACACTAAAGAAGTTGAACGGTCGCACCGGGATAACGGCCATTTATTCATACTACAGGAGCAAGGGACCACCCATATTGAAATCGACTTTCAAATACACCATATAGAAGCATCTTCCATTATATATATAAATCCCAGTCAAATACACCGTTTAATAGCGTTTGAAAATGCGACGACAAGCAGCTGGATCATCACTAATGAAAACCTGCACCCCGAGTATATAAATATTTTGGATAGCCTTACCCCCGTGAACGCTTTAACTTTAACAGCGGAGACACTATCAATTATTTCAGAAACCGCTTCACTGTGTATTAAACTTGCTGAAAGAAAACACGAAAAATTATTTGATGCTATTCTAAAAGAAAGCTGTAATACATTGGTAGCATTGGTTATCTCCCAGTATTTAGCACAAGCTAAAACAACCGATAGTTTTTCGCGATTCGAGGTGATCACCAAGGCATTTAAATTAGCTTTGGAGCATCATTTTACAACGGTGAAAAGCCCCACAGCTTATGCTAAACAATTAAACATATCTACGCCGTATTTAAACGAGTGTGTTAAAAACACTACCGGGCATTCCGTTTCTTATCAAATACAGCAACGTGTTGTTTTAGAGGCAAAACGGTTACTTTTCCACTCCAACAGATCTGTAAAAGAGATTGCCGTTGAATTGGGCTACGATGATTACTCTTATTTTACGCGTTTGTTTGTTAAAACAACGGGAATGACACCATTAAGCTTCCGAAGCAAAAACTTCGATTAGTGCTATACTCACTGCGTATCTGCATTGTGTACACCTACCATAACGTGTTCCTTTGTCTTCATTAAAAAGAAGGTAAAAAATGGAAACATCAAAAGCAATATATCTATTACAAAATAAACAAATAGCCATAGTAGGTGGCGGCCCCGGCGGTTTAACATTAGCCAGGCTATTACAACTTAAAGGCGCAAACGTAAAAGTATATGAAAGGGATTTTAGCAGTGAAGCACGGGTACAGGGAGCCATAGTAGATTTACACTTTGATTCGGGCCTTAAAGTTATGGAAGCCGCAGGCTTGATGGATGCTTTTAAAGCAAGCTATATGCAGGGTGCCGATAAATACCGCATGGTTGATAAAGATGCGAACATATACCTTGATGAACATAGCCTGGAAATTAATGACGATTTCGGCAATGAACACTTCAGGCCGGAGATTGACAGGGGCGCGTTAAGAAATGTTTTGGCACATTCACTGCTGCAGGATACAATTGTTTGGGATAGTCAATTGGAAAATATGGTACAGGTAAATGATACGTGGCAACTTCGGTTTAAAAATGGCACAACAGCTACCGCGGATATAGTGATTGGGGCAGACGGTTACCGGTCAAAAATCAGGCCTTATGTAACAGATATTAAAGCGCTTTATTCGGGTGCTACCATCATTCAGGGCGAAATAGAGAATCCTGAAACTGCATGCCCCGAAATTTACAGATTGGTTAACAAAGGCAACTTGATTGCCATGGGAACCGGAAAAACCATAGCCGCGCAACCAAGAGGCGATGGCGGGTTAACATTTTACGCGGCATCATTATACCCAGAAAACTGGGTTACAACCAGCGGTATTAACTTTAACACCAGCAACGAGGTATTTGCCTATTTAGTTGATTATTACGAAGATTGGAACCCCATATTTTTTACACTTTTTAAAGCATGCACCAAATTTGTTCCCAGGCCATTGAATTATTTTCCTTTAGATCAGCATTGGGATGCAAAAGCTAACATCACACTTATTGGCGATGCCGCTCACTTAATGCCGCCATCAGGCGAAGGTGTTAACACAGCAATGCTGGATGCCCTGGATTTAAGCGAGTGTTTAACCAACGGTGAATTTGAAAGTTTACAAGCGGCTATTGCTGCATACGAGAAACGTATGCTGGCCAAAGCTGCTATATTAGGGCAAGAGGCAATTGAAGGTATAAAAGACTTTGCCTCCCCTACTGAAGAATCTATAAGAAAACTCTTAGTGCAGCTTAATCAAACGGAGCCTTCAAAAGATTGATAAACATCATTACCGCAGAATCTGCCATTTAATTCATACTGCGAAATTCAACAGGTGTTCTTCCGGTTTTCTGCTTAAATAGTTTATTAAAATACTGCGGATATTCAAACCCTAAAGCATAGGCTATTTCGCCAACAGATCTATCAGTACCGAGCAACAAATTTTTGGCTTCCTCTATCACATAAAAGTGAATATGGTCCTGGGTATTTTTGCCGGTTTCTTTTTTAAGCAGATCGCTACATTCCAGCCTTTACTTAAAAATAATTGTGCAGTGGCCGCGCCTATACCGCTGCTGGCCCCTGTTATTAAAATAGTTTTTTTCATTGTTTTATGTTTTATATAATAACTCAAAGGTCAGTTCAAAACACGGGGTACAGGTAATACAAATTCAGGATGTTTGTATGCTTTTTAAGGTTTTGGCTAAATCAAAAGCTGATTTGGATAAATTTCGGCGGGCAATCGCCTTCATCTTTGTACTAACAAAATAAATCAATTATGCGCGTATTTGTTACAGGAGCCACAGGCTTCATAGGTACTGCCATTGTGCAGGAGTTAATAGGAGCCGGTCACGAGGTGTTAGGACTGGCCCGTTCAGATGCATCAGCCCAAAAACTGATAGATGCAGGTGCCGAAGTGCACCGGGGCGATCTGGAAGATCTTGAAAGTCTGCGCAGCGGTGCAGCACAGGCAGATGGCGTGATCCATGCCGGATTCATTCATGATTTTACCCGCTTCGATGAAGTTTGCCAAGTAGATAAAGTAGCTATTGAAACCATTGGCCAGGTACTGGCTGGTACTAACCGTCCTCTTATTGTTACCTCGGGTACAGCACTGGTAAGCCCCGGAAAGCTGGCTACTGAAGATATCATTCCGCCGTTCAACCCGGCCTGGCCACGGGCTTCAGAACAAGCGGCAGATGCGTTGGCAACAGTGGGCGTGCGTGCATCGGTGGTGCGCTTATCGCCATCAGTACATGGCGATGATGACAAACATGGCTTTATACCCATACTCGTTAATATTGCCCGCGACAAAGGCGTTTCAGCATATATTGGCGAAGGACTTAATCAATGGAATGCTGTGCACCGGCTGGACGCCGCCCGTTTATACAGACTGGCTTTAGAGAATGCAACACCGGGAGCCCGTTTTCATGGCGCTGCCGAAGAAGCTATCACTGTTAAAACAATAGCCGAAGCCATAGGCAAACAACTGAACATCCCGGTGATTTCGATAGCGCCCGAAGCGGTTGCCGAACACTTTGGCTGGTTTGGTCACATGGCCGCGATAGACTGCCCTACATCAAGCACATACACACAAGAGCAATTGCATTGGCACCCAACACATGCCACTTTGCTTACCGATATTGAAAATGGTATTTATACCAAATAACCCGTTGTAAAACCAAATGAAAAGATGAAAATTATTGTAACAGGCTCTTTAGGGAATATCAGTAAACCGTTAACTGAAATGTTAATTGCGCAGGGTAATAATGTTATTGTAATTAGCAGCGACATCAAAAAACAGGCAGCTATTGAGGCATCAGGAGCTTCGGCTGCAATTGGTTCTATTTCAGATACAACTTTCCTTACAGCTACTTTTAAAGGTGCGGATGCAGTTTACGCCATGATTCCTCTGAGTTTTACAGAGCCTGATCTGGGTGATTATCTGCACCGTATGGCACAAAATTATGTGCAGGCTCTTAAAGCAGCCGGTACCAAACGGATAGTACTCATGAGCGGATGGGCGGCAGATTTGGTTAAAGCCGAAAATGTAGAGCACTTGTTTAATGAACTGGATGCTTCTATTACTATTATGCGGCCTGCGGCATTTTATACCAACTTCTATCAATCTATAGATCTGATAAAAGGCAAAGGCTTTATCGGTAAATTCCTTACGCTGCGCTACTCCGGCCTTTGGGCTTTGCTAACCGGCAAAACAGGCTTGCTGATGGGCAACTATGGCGGCGAAGACCGTATCGTTTTCGTGTCCCCAAAGGATATCGCGGATGCGGTTGCGGAGGAATTACTGTTATCACCCGGTGAAAACAACATCCGCTACGTAGGCAGTGAGGAAATGACCTGTAATGAAGCTGCAAAGATAATTGGCAGTGCGGTGGGTAAGCCCTGGTTAAAATGGGTACTACTTACAAATAAAGAAATGTTACGGGGACTAAAGATGGCCAAAGTGCCGGAAAAGCTGGCAGAAACCCTGGTAGAAATGCAGGCAGCTATGCACAGCGGCAAAACGATGGAGAACTTTCACAACCATCAGCCCAAAATGGGTAAGGTTAAACTCGCTGATTTCGCCAAAGAGTTTGCCGCAGCTTATCATAAAAAATAACGAACTTTAAGTTTTACTATGAACGGGCAGCTTTTCCATTTTCATACAATTACCGAATATCACCGGGCCGCGGGCCTGCCTAAACCGGCACACCCGCTCATCAGCCTGGTACACATGGACGAACTGAACAAGCCCCTGGCCGAGGGTGCGTTCAGTTTGATCTATGATTTTTATTCAATATCGATGAAAAGGGTAAAAAATGCCAAATTTAAATATGGCCAGCAAGCCAGTGATTTTGATGAAGGCGTACTTTTTTTCATGTCGCCGGGCCAGGTTTTTGGGGTAGAAATTGAGAAGGGCAGTGTAATGCACCGCCCCGAAGGCTGGATGATATTAATTCATCCTGACTTTTTATGGAATACCCCGCTGGCCAAAAACATCAAACAATACGAGTTTTTCAACTATTCGGTTTACGAGGCGCTTTACTTATCTGACAAGGAAGAAACCATGCTCACCACCATAGCCCAAAATATTGAGCAGGAGTACCATGCCAATATCGACCGGTTTAGCCAAAGCGTTATCATTGCCCAGTTGGAACTATTACTCACCTATTCGGAAAGATTTTACCAAAGGCAATTCATCACTCGTAAAATTGCGAGCCATGAGATACTTATAAAGCTGGAAAACCTGCTTAGCAATTACTTTAGCAGCGGTGCGCTTGCTCAAAAAGGCTTACCCAGTGTTACTTACATTGCCGAAAACTTAAATATTTCACCGGGTTACCTGAGCGGCCTTCTCAAATCACTCACAGGCCAAAATACCCAGCAGCATTTGCACAACAAACTGATAGAACTGGCAAAGGAGAAACTTTCAACCACCAATCTTTCTGTTAGTGAGATAGCTTATGAGCTGGGTTTTGAACACCTGCAATCTTTCAGTAAACTATTCAAGACAAAAACAGCCCTATCCCCGCTGGAATTCAGGCATTCTTTTAATTGAACCCAACTGTTCAAACCCGAAAACATTCTTCATTCTTAACAATCAATTAAACGTTTGTCAGGTTACCGGGGAAATAAGTCTATTGATTAACAAATAGATATCCTTTCAAACCGTGCATAATGATATCCGTATTGCAGGTTATACTTATTATTTCGTGTGATATATTGATTTCCTTGTTTCGCTTTTATGCTCTGATATTTATTTAACACTTATCAGTTATACAAACTATCATGGCTATTTGTAAAAGCTCAATGTAATCAGATTGTCAAGTAAAATTAAATTGTATACAATTTAATTTTACTCAATGTATATTTGTTCAACAATCAGCAAGAGATGGATTACTTAAAATTAGAAAACCAAGCATGTTTCCCGGTGTACGCCCTATCAAGGGTGCTAACGGCACATTACAAACCCATTTTAGATGGTATTGATGTTACTTATCCGCAATACCTGGTGATGATGCTACTTTGGGAACACCGCGAGTTATCGGTTAAAGAGATAGGTGAAAAGCTGTTGCTTGATTCGGGAACGCTTACCCCGTTGTTGAAAAAATTGGAAAGTAAGAAACTGGTTAACCGCAGCAGAAGCCGCGAAGACGAGCGCGTGGTAATGATAAGCCTTACGCAAAACGGGGCCGACCTAAAAGAAAAAGCGGCGAACGTGCCCGAATCTTTTAAATGCAGCCTTGGCCTTACCATTGAAGAAATGGGTGCCCTGCGCGACAGCATCAACATTATACTTGAACGAACTAAACAAAATAATAAATAATACAAAAACCAATAATCATGTCAGTAAAAGCAATTTATACAGCAACAGCCACCGTTACAGGCGGCAGAAACGGTCACGTAGTTTCATCAGATAACGTACTCGACCTTGACGTTAGGATGCCTAAAGAATTAGGCGGCGCGGGCGGTGCATATACCAACCCCGAACAATTATTTGCCGCAGGCTATTCTGCTTGTTTTGATAGCGCGCTTAACCTCGTTATAAAAAACGAAAAAGCAACAACCGGTACAACCAGCGTTAGGGCAAGTGTAGGTATCGGCTCTAACAACGCGGGTGGCTTCGCGCTTGTAGTTACTTTGGCCGTTAACGTGCCCGATGTTGACCAGGATACAGCTAATGCCTTGGTTGAAAAAGCTCACCAGGTTTGTCCGTACTCTAACGCTACACGAGGTAACATAGAGGTTACTTTAACCACTACCACTTTAAGCGCCGAAGAATTCGCCGCAGCTAATTAATCAACATCATTTCATCACAAACACATATTTAATTTATCACAACAATGAAAACTTTCAGAATATTATCCATCATATTTGCCTTATTAATAGGCGGTTTACAAGTAAACGCACAGGCAACAAACGCTAAACCAACCATCATTTTTGTTCACGGTATTTGGGCCGATGGTTCTTCATGGGCCGACCAGATCACAGCCCTTCAGGCAAAAGGTTACCCTGTAATTTCGGTACAAAACCCTATTACTTCGTTGGCCGATGATGTTGCCGCTACCAAAAGGGCTATTGCACGTGCTAAAGGAAAAGTAATACTGGTAGGCCATTCATGGGGTGGCTTTGTGATCACCCAGGCCGGTAATGATCCTAAAGTGGCAGGACTTGTTTATGTTGCCGCGCTGGTGCCAGATTTGGGCGAAACCGTACCTACCCTATCGGCAAATGGCCCGGCTGTTAAACTGGCAGACTATTTTGAACCACAGGATGGTTTTATCTACCTATCGAAAACCGGTGTTGAAACCGTATTCGCGCAAGATTTGACCGCTGCACAACAAGCCGCCATTTATGCTACACAAACCCCGGCATCACAAACCGTATTTGGCGACAAAAGCGGTGAACCAGCCTGGAAAACCAAAGCAAGCTGGTACATAGTAGCCAAAAGCGACAAAGCCATTAACCCCGAACTGGAACGCTTTATGGCGAAAAGAATAAAAGCCAAAACAACTGAAATAGAAGCCAGCCACGTTGTGATGATATCGCACGCCAAACAAGTAACAAGCATTATTGAAGAAGCTGCCAACAGCGCTAAATAATAATTGAAGCTTTAAGTTTCGGTATATCGAAAAAAACAGGCACATCTCCATTGGAGATGTGCCTGTTTTTTTATAAGCGATTAGCTATTTAATGCGGTGTCCGATCCGTCAGCAAACAGTTTCGGGCGAAAGCGGACAGAACTGTGATGGCCATGAGCGCAAAGGCGGGCATAGCGAACTTGTTGCATGCGGGCCGGATAAGCGTGGTGGGGCAAAAGTTCCTGACGAATTAAAAAAGCTGTCATTCTGAACGTAGTGAAGAATCTTCTTCGCTATGCTTATCGGCGATAGATGCTTCGTTCCTCAGCATAACAGTGGAGAGAGTGTGCGAGCCATCGTCATTTCACCTTCAAAGTCCAAAAAAGAATTAAATTCTCGCAATGACGATAGCTTATAAATAATTGGACTACCAACAACACTTAATACCACCTAAAAAGTCACCGAATCTTTATCATTAAGCAAAGTATCTACAATACGATCAAGATCGGGGCAATCCTCTGCTGTAACGGTGCCTACCTCTACCAGGGCGGCAATATTTTCGGGGTGGGCATCGTCCATTTCAAATTTGGCGTTCTTCATTTTTGATGGTTGGATGCGGATATAATTATCCTGGTGCCCCTGGGCAGAAAACATTTTTGTGAGATGATAATGCGTGGTTTCAGACGCGCCGGACATCATGATATCGATAAGCGGACGGATCCAGCCTGCCGCGCCCCAGTCTTTTGCCTTGTCGTAATCATACTCCTTGTTCTCGCTGCCTGTGCCTATGGAAACGATAAACATATTTTCGGCTGTAGGGAACCCGTTGGAATTACGCACCTCCGAGTAAGCGCACAAAGCAGGGTTATTAACGAACACACCGCCATCAATGAGCGGGTAGCTTACATTGCTTAACGACTTTACTTTAGCCGCCTCGAAATAGGTAGGCGCGGCCGAAGTCGCCCGGCATACGTCTTTCACCAGGAAATCGCCGCCGTCGCCACGTTTTAGGTAGTCGTGCTGGGCAAAGAAATGGGCCGCGCGGTTTTGAATATCGTAAGAGGTGATAATACAGGGCTTTAACAACTGACTAAGTTTAATATCCCCGAAGTACTGATTCAAACAGGCTTCTATCGCCTCCGCGTTAAACTTTTCATCCAGGATTCCGTTAGCGGCTTTAATTTTTTGATACAGGCTGACGTCAAATATTTTGCTGCCATGTTCTACATAAAGGTCGACCGCTTGTTGTGCCGAAAAAAGGGCTTTCCCGGGTTTTTCCTCATCCGGACAAAGATGAATACAGGTAAGTATGCCACCGGTGCTGGTACCCGCGAAAAAGTCGAAATAATCGGCAATGCGTGCCTCGGGATTTTTTGATTTTGCCTGAAGCTTTTTTTCGAGCGCCACCAATACCTGCCCCGGGATGATGCCCCTGATACCGCCACCATCAATTGATAGTATCTTTTTCATACTGAATTAAATTTTGGTTATATGCTTTAATTATGGTTTAATAATTGGCAGCGAGGGGTATCCGTTTGCAACGGGCTGAAAGTTAGCTATTTGTTTTTAACCAACAAAAGTTTCGGTGTGAATAAAAGTTTAAATAATTGATAAGAGAATGAGGCGTATGGGAATAAGAAATCTTTAAGTTTATTAAGAAGTTTCCTATCTATCATTTCAATATATTTGAATAAAGCTTATATGTCGTATGACCTTTAAATTAGGAGATTTCTTTCCCGGTAAACCAATTAACGAGCCATCATTAGATTTAGATAACCCCATCTGGAAAAAGCTTGAGGGAGGTTATAGAAATACAAAATACGATGCCTCTGTAGCTCTAAAAATACTTGAAAAAGCAAATAACTTAGCGGAATATGATAAGGTTTACAAAGAATTATGGGATGAATTACATCATCAGGGTGATATAGGCTTGGCATCTTATTATGCTGTTCCCCATTTGGTACGAATAGCGTCTGAAAAACAACTAGTTGATTATAATGTACTGGCGCTTGTTGCATTGATTGAAGTCCGCAGATATAGGGATAACCCGAAAGTACCTAATGCTTTATTGCCTTATTATAATGAAGCACTGGCTACATTAGGTGAGCTTGCCAAATTCAGTATGAATAAAGATTGGGATTTGACATTAGCAAGTTCCGCCTTGGCTGCCATTGCAGTATCAAAGGGTCAACATAAGCTTGCTGAAGCAATATTTGCGTTAGATAGCGAAGATGTATTAGATGAGTTTTTAGATACTTATTGATAGTTACACCCTTATTTAGTTTGTATCTCTAATAACAACAAAGCCGTTCTCTCCAAAAGAAAACGGCTTTGTAAATAGTTAAACTCTTCCCCTACTTCACCTCACTCAAAATCGGCTTTGCCAAACTTGGCAACACATTTTGAGCTGGGTTAAGCAGCTCCAATACCACCACTTCGTTCCTGCCTGCTTTTAGCCATTCGGCGGGCAGGTAGAGGGTTTGCTGCGGACCTATGCTCCAGTATTTGCCCAGGTTGTGCCCGTTCACCCAAACCAAGCCCTTGCCCCATTTACGCATGTCGAGGTAGGTGTCCTGCGCTTTGGCAAGGTCGAACTCGCCATATTTCAATACGGGTTGGTCGGCTTTGGTGCTGTTGCCTTTTATTTGGGCGGTGTTCACCTTATCAAAAGGCAGCGGATACATTGTCCAGCCATTTACATCGCTGCCGTTAAAGGTTACCTTTTCGGTGATACCTTTTTTGTTTTTCAGCAGGTTGGGGCCAAAGTTCACACGGCCCATGTTCTCTACCAATATATCGAGCGTTACTTCGCCCGTCGGTAATGTCAGCGGCAAACTATCCTGGCGCAGCCTGCGGTCGAGCACACCTACACGTTTGCCGTTTACGAATACAATGCCGTAATCGCGCAATTGTTTAATTTTCAGCAGACCTTTAGCGCCGCCTTTTACGGTGGTGCGGTACAGCATAAAGCCGTAAGCCTGGTTCATATCTTCAAAAGTAAGCGGCGTGGCATTGGTTTTCGGCGTACCCAAAATATCAAATAAACTTACCGATTTACCCAGCGTGATATCCGCCATAGCCGCCGACGGTTTAGCCGCGGGCACTTCGGGCAATACCTGCCCGGCAGGCAGGTTCTTTTTAATCACCTCCCTAAACTGCATAAACTTATCGGTAGCGTTACCGGCTTCATCCAGCGGGGCATCGTAATCGTAACTGCTGATCTGCGGTTCGTAAGGTGTGGTATCTTTATCGTTGGCGCCGTTCATAAAACCACGGGTAGTACCGCCGTGAAACATGTACATATTAATAGATATACCGCCTTTAAGCGCGGCATCTAAACGGTTAACATACTCTTTGGCGGGTACGGTATGGTGCGGCGTTCCCCACCAGTCGAACCAGGCCGGGTACCATTCGGGTACAAAATATGGCCCTTTACCACCGTTGTTTTTGTTGATCAATTCTTTAATCTTCACCGGATCATCGATACCGTTCACACCCGGCAGCAAGCCCGGCAAGTGACCGTTAGCTACGTCAGCTACAGGATCGCATGTAGATAGCACACCATCAAAACCGGCCTCCTTAAACATCTTTTCGTTGATGGCCAGGTACTCCTTATCCTTTCCGTACGATCCATATTCGTTCTCCACCTGTACCATCAATATATTACCGCCGTGGTTTATTTGCAGCGGTGCAAGCTGGCGGCCTACTTCGTTTATGTATTCGCGGTACTCTTTCAGGTATTGCTTTTCTTTACTGCGCACTACTAAACCTTTTTCGTTTTGCAGCCAGTACGGGTAGCCGCCAAATTCCCATTCGGCACATACGTAAGGACTTGGCCTTAACAGTACCCACAGGCCCTCTTCTTTGGCTATGCGTACAAATTCGGCAATGTCGTTATTGCCTGTAAAATCAAAATGATCTTTTTGAGGTTCGTGCAGGTTCCAGAAAACGTAGGTACCAATGGTGTTCAGGCCCATGGCTTTGGCCATTTTCATCCGGGCACGCCAGGCCTCGCGCGGTACACGCGGATAATGCATCTCTCCGGAAATGATCTGGAAAGGTTTGCCATCCAGCAAAAAGGTTGAATCGCTAAGTGCGAAGGTATGTTCGGCTTTGTTGCTGCAACTATTGAACGATAGCAGCACTGCCATGCTTAACAGCAAAAAATAGTGGCGGTAAATTAACTTCATGTATATATGTGCTTGGTTTTAAAGTTTGTTCGTATTTATAGTTTAACCGTTACTGGCGCGGCTCCCGGGTAGGTGAGCACAATACCGACGGCTGTTAAAGGGTTTAATTTTTTAAGGTAGATAATGAGACTGCCATTCCTCACCTTATGCTCGGCAGCCGTAAACGAATCATGACTGGTGGCATCGCCGTTCTCTATACCCATAATAACAGCATCCTTGTTTGTTTTTACATTGAGCAGGCCATCGGCATTGTTTACTAATATACCTTTTGCATCGGTAATATTTACCTCAATTTGCTGATAAGCCGTCTGCTTTGCAATTAACGCGTCGTGGTAAATATTGGTTTTAATAGCAGCTACGGGCCCTGCTGTTAACAGCTTATCGGTACAAATTTCTTTACCGTTTTTATATCCCTTAACCAATAGCTCGCCCGGTTCATAATCAAAGGCATCAAAAAACAGGGTATGATCGTTCTTTACCGCCTGTTTACCTAATGATTTACCGTTCAATATAAGTTCGGCTTCATCGCAATTGGTATAACAACGTATTTTGATCTTCGAGCCCGCAGGCCAGTTCCAGCTACGGTTGGTAGCACGCGGATTTTTCACCGCCCTTTCATTAGCGGTTCCGTCAAAACTATCCAGGTAAATTACGGGTTCATTAGTCCATAACGCTTTACGCAAATAGTAGGATGCCTTTTCAAAGCCTGCCATATCCAGTAAACCGGCTTCGTTACTGCGCCATGGCCATTTACCGGCTTCGCCCAGGTAATCGATCCCCGTCCACAGGTATTGGGCCGATATGTATTGGTTGCTGTCAACGGCGTTCCAGGCACTGATGGCCATACCGTTTTCGCTGCCGTAAATAAATCTTTTAGGGTATTTGGCATGGTCGTCCTTATATCGGTACTCCTGGTAATTATAACCTACCAAATCCAAATTATCCGGATAATCGGTAGTGTTTGACATTACCACACCGGCCAGCGCGGCGGTTACCGGTCTGCTTTTATCTACGCTTTTTACCGCGTTAGCCAGTTTTTTTGATAGTTCACCAAGCCTGCTTACCGGCGGATGCTCAGGCATGTAACCCTTACCATAGATCTGCGGATTACGCCCGCTATCAAGCACGGGGTGCGTATAAGGGTCGTTAGGATAATCAATTTCATTGCCTATGCTCCACATAATAATTGAAGGGTGGTTGCGGCTGCGCTGTACCATATCGCGCACATCGCGTTCGGCCCATTCTTTAAAATAGGTGTGGTAACCAAAGTTGGCAGGTTTACCCACGTTCCAGCCTTCCACCCATTTATTTTTACCGTATTCCCATTCGTCAAAAGCTTCGTCCATCACCAGGAAACCCATTTTGTCGCACAGCTTGTACAGGTAATCGGCATGCGGGTTATGGCTCATACGGATAGAATTGGTACCGCCGGCCTTTAGTTTACGCAAGCGGCGCACCCATACTTCGGGCGGCACGGCCACGCCAAGGGCACCGGCATCATCATGGATACATACGCCTTTCAGCTTCAGGTTCTCATCATTCAAAAAGAAACCTTTATCGGCATCAAATTCTATTTTGCGGATGCCTACTTCATCTTTCCATTCATCTGTTTTTTTTCCGTTTTGCCACAGGCTAACGGT
The DNA here is from genome assembly GCF_039541195.1 of Mucilaginibacter gynuensis. Taxonomy (NCBI): domain Bacteria; kingdom Pseudomonadati; phylum Bacteroidota; class Sphingobacteriia; order Sphingobacteriales; family Sphingobacteriaceae; genus Mucilaginibacter; species Mucilaginibacter gynuensis. Next base: position 338,551 of record NZ_BAABFT010000003.1, on the reverse strand, counting down.
TAAAGTATACAGCTCGGGTTTATTTACCGACCATAACCTCGGGTTGTTCACCACAAAATCGAGCCCGGTATCGGCACTGTCTTTAGCGGCTATGGTAACCGTATTGCTTTTTTGACCCACTACCTTACCCGCAGCATCAATAAGCGAGGCTTTTACGGTGACCGACGCTTTAGCGTTTTGGTTATTAGCGATGGCGACATTCACCTTACCTTCCGCTTTATCTTTACCAACAACGGGGGTACTAAAACCTACTCCCCACAGCTTAAAATGCACATCGTTCTTAACTTTTAAATACACGTTACGGTATATACCCGAACCGGTATACCAGCGCGAATCGGCAAACTCGCTATGATCGGCCTTTACGGCTATCACATTGGGCTTGCTTTTATTTACAAAAGGTGTAATATCATACTCGAATGGTGTAAAACCATTAGGCCGCTTGCCTAAATGATGGCCGTTTATCCAAACATCACTGTTCATGTAAACACCATCAAAATAGATGTACAGGCGCTTACCTGCCTGCACGGCGCTAAGCGTAAATGTTTTGCGGTACCAGCCAATGCCGCCCGGCAGGTAAGCCGTGGCGCTGGCCCATTTTTCGCTGAAAGGTTCTTCAATGCTCCAATCGTGTGGCAGGGTAAGTTTACGCCAGCCGGCATCGTTATAGGTTACATTTTGAGCATCGTTCAGGTCGCCTTTATGAAATTTCCAGCCGGTATTGAACAGTTCTTTTTCGTTAACGTTTTGTGCCGATGCCTCAACAAAGCCCGCGAGCATAAGTACTATCAGCAAAAAGTAACGTGGTAGTGTATTTATTATTTGCATGAAACAGAATTACCTATTAAGCTTAATAATTATTCTTTAGTAAAAAGTATTAAAATGCCGGGGAGCGTTTCCCCGGCATTTATGGCATTTTAGTATCCGTCGTTTTGTTGAAGCTGATTATTAGAGGCCTGTATCTCCGTACGCGGAATTGGCAGCCAGTAATGCTTGTCTTCAAACTTACGGCCGTCCAAAGCTACCTTAGGTGTGTAGGTAAATCCTGTGCCCGTTTGGGTGATAATCACCCCGGCGGCAGGCTTGTTTTCGGTTACCGCGGCTATTTTCCAGCGGCGTACATCATAAAAACGGTGCTCCTCGAAAGCTAATTCAACGCGTCTTTCATAACGTACAGCAGTTTGCATCTGCTCCTTTGTTAAACCGCTCGGCAAATCGGGCATGTTTACGCTTGGGCGCTGCCTGATCATGTTAATGGCCTGCCTTGCCGAAAAAGTTGATCCGGTAGGGATCACATCCGGACCGTAAGCTTCATTGGCAGCCTCGGCAAAGTTTAGCAATATCTCGGCATACCTGAAATAGATCCACGGCTGAAAGCCTGCATTGCCCCATGGGTTTTGCAGCGGATAAGAATCGTTCATGAATTTTTTAAGATAATAGCCTGTTTTAGTAGTATTCCAGTTATCCTGACCATCCTTACTATCCTTACCGCCCGGTATAAAAGTTTCTATGTTACGTTCGCGATAAGCGGCGCCGTTATATAAAATGGTAGCAGCAAAGCGCGGATCGCGGTTTTCATAAGGCTTTGTGGCATCATAACCCGATGTAGGATCGGTAATTGGTTTACCGTTGCGCATCTCATAGTCGTCAACCAGGTTTTGCAGCGGTGTGTTACCAGCCCACCCTCCGTAGCCGTTAGGTCCGTTAGCAATTTCGAGGTGGGTATGGTTGGCATTTTTGGTGAAGTATCTCGAAAAGATAGCCTCATTATTTTCGTTTACTAAAAACAGGTTAGTGTAACCGCCGGTGTAAATACTATATTTATTGAGGTTGATAACCGCCTGCGCGGCATCAACCGCGGCAGTCCAGGTACCGGCGTTGTAAAGCGGACTCGCGGCATACAACAGCAAGCGCGATTTTAAGGCCAGTGCAGCGCCCTTGGTGGCGCGACCGGCCCACCATGTTTCACTATTATTTAGAGGCAAATCAGCCGCGGCAGCATCAAGCTGTGCCGAAACATAATCTATGCTCTCTTTAATAGTAGCACGTTTAAACAAGGTAGGGTCTTGCAGGTCATCGGTAAGGTTAACTACCCTATCGCCCATAAGCACTACGCCGCCATAATTACGTATAAGATCCTGGTAGCGGAAAGCTCTCACAAATTTCAGCTCGGCTTCCAGCATTTTTTTGTGCAGCTCACTCATGGTAAGCTTTGGCAGTACACTTAAGGCATAATTACACTCACGAATGCCCCTGTAACTGCGTCCCCATAATACGCCGGCGCTTCCCAAATTTTCCGGCGCCAGTTGTCCTCTTTGAATCAACCAGGTAGCATCGTCGTTATTGTAGATGGATTCATCGGTAAATGAGCTCATCATACTGTATTCAAATCCACGGCCAAAACCGGGATTTGAGCCGTCGGCTTCTTTGTCCTGCAAACGCGCACCTATGTAACGGTTGGTTACAAATGCCTCAAAAACAGAGGTATCACTTTCTATGGCCGATGTAGCTATCCTATCGGTAGGTTGCACATTTAAGAAATCTTTTTTACATGCCGTTAACGATGCTATGGCGCATAACGTTAAAAATAACGGCCTTTTATATGTTAATTTCATTTTTAAGTGTTAAAATTTAACGTTGGCGCCTATGTTAATAATTCGCTGTTGCGGGTAGAATTGTCCGCTGCCGCTGTCACCTTCAGGGTCATAATCTTTAACCTTGGTAATGGTAAACAGGTTGAACCCGCTGGCATACAGCCTTAAACCACCAATTTTGAGTTTTGACAATACCGACGATTTGAAATTGTAACCCAGCTCGGCATTTTTAAGACGCAGAAACGATGCGTTGTTTAACCAAAAGGTATTATTGAACTGCCCGCCGCTGATAGCGTTCGACGCGCGATCGGTAACCCTCGGATATGTTCCGTTGGTATTGCTTGCGCTGTAACGGTTATCTGCCCAGCTGCTGTAGAAGTTACCTATACTACCCGACTCAGGTAATACATACTGGCTTACCTGTGCCTGTCCTGAAAAGAGTAACGACATATCGAAGTTTTTGTACGACGCATTGAAGGTAAAACCGTAAGTAATTTGCGGGATGTTACTATACTTGGTACGTGTTTGGTCATCCGCATTGATCTTTCCATCGCCATTATGATCCTCATAGATCAAATCGCCTACTTTAGCGCCCGTAACGTGCGGGTAAGCATCCAGATCGGCCTGTGTACGGAATATACCTATACTATTGTATAACAGGTAAGCATTTAAAGGGCGGCCTGTTTTACGCTGATAATCAAGGGTACCGGCGGCTTCGTCAATAAACAATACTTTACTTTTTGCATAGGTAATATTACCCGACAGCCCCCAGTTAAACTCGCTGCCGGTATGGTTGTAACCCAAAGTTCCTTCAAAACCGTTGCTGTTTACTTTACCTATGTTTTCTGAAGGCACCAGCGGATCAGACCCATAAGGGTTTACGATACCTGATGACCCGGGTAATGAAGCGTTACGCGCGGTCAATATACCTGATCTTTTTTGCTGGAAGTAAATAGCCTCCAACGTAAAGTTTTTCAGGAATACGGCGTTAACACCTATATCAAGCTTTTTAGCTACCTCCCAGGTAATATTAGGATTGGCCAGCTTTACCAGGTTAACACCAGGCTGTATTACTGATGCATTGTCTTTTGGATTGATGGCCGCAAAGCCGTTGCCCACGAGGGTGTAGTTATCAAAATACTGGAAACCATTTACGTTATCGTTACCCAACGAACCGTATGATGCACGCAGCTTTAAATCGTTGATAACTTTTACCTTATCGGCAAACCAGTTTTCTTTTGAAATGCGCCAGCCCACTGATGCCGAAGGGAAATAGCCCCATTGTTTACCCTGCGGAAATATCGACGATCCATCGGCACGGAACTGACCTTCAAACAAATACTTTTCATCAAAGCTATAGGCCAAACGGCTGATCACGCTTCGGCGATTATAGTTTGAGCTGTAGCCCGAATTTAAGAAATCGGTAGCCGCGGTACCACCCTGCGAAAGCTCAGGTAACGAGGTTGACAGATAATTGAAGCGTTGCGCGTCAAAATACTCGTAATGGTTTTCGCTTTGCTCGTAGCCAACAAAGGTATTGATATCGTGCTTGCCAATACGGCGTGCAAAATTCAATTTGATGTTTGAGGTAATTAGCGATGTGTTATTATGCACTTCGGTTAAAGTAGCATTTTCGTTATTACCGCCTACAATTACACTTTTATATAAATCTGTAGCCTGGTCGTAATTGTAAAGCAGGTATGGTTTGTTAAAGCTTTTGCTAAAGGTATTTGATTTATCCACAGAGAAAAAACCATCCAGTGATAAACCGTCCACTCCCGGAATTTGGAAACTACCTCTTAAAATAGCATTAAGCGTTTGAGTAGGACTTTTTACCGAACCACCGATATCAGTAACCTGTACCGCAGGGTTTTCGTTTTCGAGCCCACGTGTTGGCAAACCATTAGGATAGTATGCCGCTATAATTGGTTTAGCACGGTATATCGACCTGAAGATACCGCCTGCACCTACCTGCGGAAAGAAACGGTCTTCTTCCCTGCCTGATAATGACAAACCAACTTTCAGGCGTTTTGATACATTGGCATCAACATTTGTACGGAAATTGTATTGTTTGTACTTGGTAGCGCCGTTCTTGTATAAACCATCCTGGTTAACGGTACCCAATGAAACAAAGTACTTTACATCCTCATTACCCCCGTTGATAGAAAGGCTATGCTGATTTTGCGTAGTAACATCCTTCAGCGTTTCCTTGATCCAGTCGGTATTAGGATACAATACCGGGTCAGAGCCATCCCTGAACTTTTGTATCTGTTCTTCAGAATAAGATTGGTTTAGGCCACCCGTCGGGCTTGAATCATAGCTGATCTCGTTCATGATCTGCGCGTAAGTGGCAGCATCAGCCATTTGCGGTAAACGTGTTGGCGAGCTAAAGCCCTGGTTAAAGCTGTAATTAATGGTTGGTTTACCGGTTTTACCTTTTTTGGTAGTTACCAGTATTACACCATTAGCGGCGCGGTTACCATAAATAGCAGCCGACGCGTCTTTTAATACCGATACGCTTTCAATATCGTTAGGGTCGAGACGTTCAAGGCCGCCTACTTGCCCGGGGATACCGTCAACTACCACCAGTACGCTGTTGCTACCTGTAGTAGCTAAACCACGTATGGTAATGCTTGAACCATCATAACCCGGCTCACCACCACGGTTATTGATCACCACACCCGAAAAACGGCCTGCCAGCGAGTTAGATAAGTTAGGCTGCGGGCTCTTCACCAGATCGGCACCCTTAACCTGCGATATTGAACCTGTTACGGTAGCTTTCTTTTGCGTACCGTAACCTACTACTACCACCTCGTTAAGTGATTTTGAATCGGGCTGTAATTGTATGTTGATGGTAGTTTTGGCAGATACCGTTACCTCTTGTGTAACATAACCTACCGATGAAAATACCAATACATCACTCTCGCCGGCTACACGGATACTATATTCGCCCTTAACGTCAGACATGGTACCGTTGGTAGTACCCTTTACGCTAACACTTACACCCGGCAGCGGGCTTCCCTTTTCATCGGTTACGGTACCTTTTACGGTTGTTTCGGCCTGTTTAGCCGTTTTGTAATGACCCGGTGTTTTGTTAATGCTTGTATTGGCATATCCGGTATCTGCCATTAAAAGCAGACCGGGTAAAATGGCGGCACACACATACATTGCCTTTTTTGACGACCATGGCGGCGAAAATTCACACAGTAAATTTTTTCTCATTTTTTGTAATAATTAGTTTTAATAATTGGTTTGGCTAAAGCAGAAAAACCGGTACGGTGATTAATTGGATTGATCGATCAATGGATATATCCACTTATCGTTTCCGAAATAATTAGCATGGTTTAACTGGTTTACAAGTGCTAAATTGGTGCTAAACCAATAATTTGGCAGGGGGTAAATGCGCAATATTACAGGGGTGAACAGATAATTTCACCCCCTAAAACGATAAAAACAAACAATACGGACAAAACCACAGGTTGTTGAGATAAATACAGCCGAGCCCGGAAATAAAATTATCGCCGGCCTGCCCTGGCCAATTCGGGACTGAGGTTTAGATTATTGGAGAATGGCTTGCGGTATTTCTTAATATACTGCGACGGATTCATGTTAAATACCTTGTTGAACTGCTCCCTGAAATACTTGGCATCGTTGATACCCACCAGGTAAGAGGTTTCCAAAATGGTATTATCGGTATTGATAAAGATCTCCGCCGCCTTACGCAAACGAATGAACCGTATAAAACCATTGGCAGATTGCCCCGAAACCGATTTTATCTTTTTATACAGGTTTGACCGCGACATACCTATTTCATCGGCAAGTACCTGTATGGTAAAATCGGGCTCGGTAATGTGCAGTTCAACTATGCGGATACAGTTATCCAAAAAGTCTTTATACTCGGCAGATATACGCAGATTGTTCGAGTTGAGCGTTATCTCGTTATAAAAATACTTTTGCAGGTTGTTCTTACTTTTCAGTATACCCGCCACACGCGCCTTAAGTATCTCCTTATCAAAAGGTTTACTTATATAATCATCGGCACCGCCCTCAATACCCTTCAGCTTTATCTCGGGCGAAGCGCTCGCGGTTAATAAAACAATGGGCACGTGCGATATAGTAATGTCTTCTTTTACCAGGTTGCAAAGTTCAATACCGCTCATGCCCTGCATCATTACATCGCATATCACAATATCGGGCAAGTGTTCTTTTATCATGCGGTAGCCATCCTCGCCGTTATCGGCCTCGTATAAAATATAATCGAGCTTAAAAACCTGCTTTATGTATTCCCTTATGTCGTTATTATCATCAATAATGAGCAGGCTTTTGTTGTCGGTAGCTAACTGCTCATCGTACAAATTTTCGTCGGCGGCTTCAACTAACTGGTTGGCGGTTATCTCATCCTCAATCAGTTCCTTTAAAAATACCGAGCCGGTATCCGCATTGTCCAGCACGAGATCCGCGGGCAGGTGGTTTCGTCCTTTAAGCAGTGTAATTGAAAATGTAGTACCCTCGTTGATCTTGCTTTTATAGCTGATGTTGCCGCCATGGCCTTCAATAAAGCTCTTTACCAAGTACAGCCCTATACCAAAGCCTCCTTTTACCGACGTGCTGCCATATTGATCCTGGTAAAAACGGTTGTATAGCTTTTCGCCCGCTTCTTCGGTTATGCCGCAGCCAGTATCGGCTATGGCTATCTGTATGGCATCGGCCAATAAACTTACCGTAACCTTTACCGTGCCGCCTTCGGGGGTAAATTTAATAGCGTTAGATAACAGGTTGAACAGTACGATCTCCATTTTCTCCCTGTCGGCATATACTTCAATATAATCTTCGGCGCAATCAAATTCAAAGGTAATGTTTTTGGTGCGTGCCTGGTGCGTAAAGCATAAAAACACCTCCTTGGCCAAATTAACCAGGTTGAGGCAGGCAATATTCAACTTATCGGCCTCGGCATCAGCCTTACGGAACAGCAATAACTGATCAACAAGGCTCAATAAACGACGCGCGTTACGATAAACAATGTTGAGGTTGGTGGTATCCACATTTTTATCATCCTTGTAAAGCAACTCCTTAACCGGGTTAATGATCAGCGTAAGCGGCGTGCGAAACTCGTGCGAAATATTGGTAAAGAACGATAGTTTCTTTTCGCTGAGTTCTTTCTCTTTTTCGCCCTCCATGTGGGCTATTTGTATTTCGTATTTCAGTTTAGCCTGCCTATCGCGGTATAAAATATAAGCGTAAATAATACCACATACAGTAGCCAGGTACAGCAGGTACGCCCACCATGTTTTATACCATGGCGGGGTAATGATTATGGTTATCGACCGCCCTTTTTCGTTCCACAAGCCATCGTTATTGGAGGCTTTTACGTGCAATACATACTCGCCCGGGTTTAAGTTGGTATAGGTTGCCTTACGCTGTTTACCTACATAATTCCACTTTTTATCAAAGCCCTGTAACTGGTAGGCGTACTCATTCTTTTCAGAATGGCTGTAATTTAGCGCCACAAACTCCAGCGAGAAAACACTTTGACTGTAGTTGAGCACTATTTTACCGGCCGTGGTAAGGCTTTCCTTTAAGGGCGATTTTTTACCCGGCAACACCGTTTTGTTGAACACTTGGAAATCAGAAAAATACACAGGCGGGGCATCGCGGTTATACTTAATATTAAGCGGATCAAAATATACTACCCCATCGTTACCGGCTATATACATTTCGCCCGATGGCACTTTGCTTAATATGGTGTTCACGTAAACGCCATCGGCCTCATCAAAATTTTTAACCTCCAGCGTGGCCGGGTTAAACATGGCAATGCCTTTACCGGTGGTTGTCCATAAGTTGCCGCGTTTATCTTCGGTAATGTTGGTGAATACGTTGCTGGCAAAGCCATTGTTTTTAGAGTACACCGTGAACGAATCGCTTTTGCCATCGTACTTATTTAAGCCATCGGGCGTGCATATCCACAGGTTTTTATGGCTATCCATAAATATGTTATTTACGGTATTGCTGCTAATACCGCCACGGGCCTTATTATTGATCATGTACGTACGGAAACGCCTTGTTTTTTGGTTGAAACGGTTAAGCCCGCCGCCACTGGTACCTATCCATACATCGCCCACCGCATTTTTTTGCAGGCAATACAGGTGATTATTGCTTAGCGATGCCGGGTTATTGCTATCGTTATAATAATGGGTAAAGCCGCCGGTTTTGCTGTTATATATTTTGAGGCCCGCATCCGTAGCCAGGTAGTACTCGCCGGGGTTTACTTCCAGTATATCCCTAAAAACATCCTCATTAAATAAACTGCCAATGGCCGAGTGGTGCTGGTGGTGCAAAAACGTATTGGTGTTTTGGTCGAACTGGTCGAACCCGTTCTCGGTTAGTACCCACAGTGTATTGCGGCTATCAAAATACAGGCGAAGGATCTCGCTGCTGGCCAAACTTTTAGGGTTAGCATTGTGTGTAAAAGTGGTATTGGTGCCCTTTTTATAGTCGAACTTTAACAAGCCGTTATTGGTAGCTATCCAAAATACCGAATCGCGCACGGTAAAATCTTTAACCTCTTTTTGCCTGAGCGATAATGGCAGCAGGTTAAATTTATATTGCTTAAAATCGAGCTTGGTAAGGCCGTCTTTAGCGCATATCCAAACGATGCCACCCCTGTCGGTATAAATATCACCGTTTGACAGGCTGGCCAGGTCTTCAATTTTTTGTTGTTGCTTGCCATTGGTGTTCAGCCAGTAAAAGCCGGTATTGCCACTTACCAGCAACTCATGTTTACCGGCGTTGCCAATATTGTATATGGTAGTATTATTTTGCGCGCCGCAGGGCCAGGCGGTAAACACGGCAGTTGCCGGGTTAAACTTAAAAAGCCCCTTCCAATAAGTGCCTACCCATATTTGCCCGTCACCCGCGTAACAAAGGCTCCATATATCGTTCGGGTTTTTTTGCCCCGGGGCTTGTTGCTGTTTGTAATTGCTGAAATGCCTGCTGCGTTTATCAAACTTATTTAAACCACCGCTCCAGTTGCCCAGCCAAAGGTTGTTCGCCTTATCTTCAATTATGGCATTTACCGATTTGCCCTTCATGGCATAAGGGTTGCCTGCATCGGGCCGGAATACCGTGAACGTGCGCGTTTTTTCGTTGAAAAGGTTAAAACCATCATCGGTACCAATCCAAACCATGCCCTGCCTGTCGGCCAGTAAGGCCCACACTTTGTTATTGCTTAGCGAGGCGCGGTTATTGTCCTGGTGATAAAAGCGTTCGAATTTTTCGGTAAGCGGGTCGAATATATTGAGGCCATCCATGGTGCCTACCCAAATGCGGCCTTTTTTATCTTCGGCCAGGGCGGTAATGTTATTGTTGGTAATGGTTGAGCTATCGCCCGATGTGTTTACGAAAGTTTTGAAGCTGTAACCATCAAACTTGCACAAACCGTTCTCGGTACCTATCCACATAAAGCCGCGTTCATCTTTTAACGCCGCGGTAGTACTTTTTGATGGCAGACCATCATTAATAGTATAGGTTTTAAGCGCGTAATTACCCGGATCGAATTGTTTACCGGCACTTTTTTGCCATACCTGCCCTGCCGCGTTAAAGCCAAAACATACAGATACAATAAATAAAAACACGGGCAGTACTCTCATTACTAATTTTGAATTTACGCGTTACCCTATTCTTTTCCGTATGCAAGCCGGCAGAGTAGCAGTTTGATAATTTGGTTGTGGTAAAAATAGGTAAAATTTTATCATGTAAATAGCATGCACAAGAGCATACATTATCTTACACATTAAAATAAACGTAACACAATAAAAATCAATGCTTTAAAATGAAGCTACTGTTTATTTTTGTTGAAATAAGTTGAGGCTTGGTCTTTTCAGCCTTTCTTTATAGAGGTATAAAGCTGATGATCAAGCTTTTTAATAGTTAACAAGATGATGAATGAGAATGCAAAAATTCCTCCTCACTTATATTTTCTTGTTTCTTGATTCTTATTTCTCGGTTCTATCTTCCGATCTCTTGTTTCTTGATTCTTATCTCTTGGTTCTATCTTCCGATCTCTTGTTTGTTGATTTTTATTTCTCGGTTCTATTCTCTGACTTCTTGATTCCTGATTCTAATTTCTTGCTTCTCTTTGATTGTTTCTTGATTCTCAACAAGGGCGTTGCCTTCGGCCCGTGCTGTACGCTCATACGCGCACAAGGCATTAGGCGCAAGGCCGGTATCCGCTGCCATCACTAACGCGGGGGGCGGTAGTTAATTAGATATATACACGGGTGGACAGAGGAACGAGACATGCGTAGCCAGCGATGTACTAAGGACGTGTGATTAAGCAAGATAAAAAATATACAAATCAGAGAACTTATGCACAATGATATGAGTTTTTAACACCATGTTTTTTTTACAAGGATTTATTTATCTTTGATTATGCTGGTGTGAAACGATAGCGTTCACTTGATGCATACGCCTTAGAGTGTGGCAGGCTTAGTACCAGGTTTTGTATTTGGTGTCTGTGTTTGACAAGCTCACTTCTGTGCACCTCCCATTACACAGTTACTTGCAGGTTAAGGGTAACCGTTTCTGTGAATTTGGGACTTTTAAAGGAGCGGAAGGTCGGGCGGCCTTCAGTTATTTTCAAAAAAGTTGCAAAAGTGCGAAAAAAATGCATCTTTGCTTAGGCTGGTACAATCTGGCTTGAAAATGATGAAAGTTAAAAAACAATAGGTTTGAAGTCGGACAAGGTTCCCTCTTCAGACAGAAGAAACGAGGTTGGTGTAATTCAACGATTAATTGCATACGCCTTAGAGTGTGGCAGGCTTAGTACCAGGTTTTGTATTTGGTGTCTGTGTTTGACAAGCTCACTTCTGTGCACCTCCCATTACACAGTTACTTGCAGGTTAAGGGTAACCGGTTCTGTGTAGCGGTTTTTCTATAAATTGCAACCTGCATGAGCTGCACGCTCGGACCCGCATTCATATATGAATGACAAAAACTACTATATTGACGGAAGTTGCATCCGTTAAAGCGCTTAAAACTGCTTGGCAGTTATTAAATAAATCTAACAGGGATTCTCGTGGAATATCCTCTATAACAATTAAGAATTTTGAAGATCGATTAGATTCCAATTTAGAAAAACTATCTACTGAGCTTCTGTCTGGCAAATTCCGTTTTTCGCCTGTTCGAGGAACAACTATTAAGAAAAAAAATCTTCAAGCTAAGTTAGTATCACCACAGGGGCACCTTAAAAATCTAAGACCTTTAAGAATTCCCGAAATAAAAGACAGGGTTGTACATAAAGCACTGGCAATTGCAATTGAAAGTCACATATCTCATGCATTTAATTTAAAGAATGATTCCAGTTTTGCTTATCAAAAAGGCAAAGGGATAGAAAATGCCATCTTGAAAATGGGTATGTATTTTAACACCGGCTATAAAATCATATTGGAGGCAGATATAATTAAATTTTTTGACACTATTAATTCATTAGAACTTATAAAAAAAGTACAAACAGCCTTACCTGATGATTCGATTAATACTTTGTTAGCAGATGCTGTAAAACAACAAATTGGTAATATTGATGAGTTAAAGAGTAAAAAAGTATTTGAACTCTATTTTGAAAACTCCGAAGCTGGCATTCCTCAGGGCAACGCATTGTCGCCTCTTTTGGCAAATGTTTATCTGTCTTCGTTCGATGAAAAAATGTCAACATCGGGGTTTAAATTAATTAGATATGCTGATGATTTCATCGTCATGTGTAAAACATTTGAAGAAGCAGGAAATGCTTACGAAATTGCGTTAGATGAATTACAAAATAAGTTAAATCTAAAACTTCATCCATTAGGTGCCGATAGTAAAACAAGAATAGTAGATCCTCGCCAACACGAATTTAGTTTTCTTTCGGTTAGATTTGATGGTGAAAAATTCACTATACATCCACAAAAATTAAAAGAGTTTTTTTTGAAACTTAAATGCTTGGTTTCTAAGCAGTCTCGAAGCGAATTGTATCCAAATGAAGAAATTGGGTTATTTCAGGCGCTTACAAAACTTAAAAATTTAACGGATGGGTGGATAGCCGCATATTATTTTTTAGATTGTGACAGACAAATCGACGAGTTAGATAAATTTATAAATATTTTATTGGTTCAAATATTTGAAGATTTTGGCCTTTCGTTGAAAAAAAATGTCTTAGTTGAAGAATCTTTAAAGGGGCAGCGTCGAAAAAATCTTGCATTATCTTTGAAACAACGTAAAGCCACAGGTATTAAACTTTGTACTGAAACACTAAATAAGGTTAGAGATGGTATATCACCTTTAAGGCAGAGGATTCAGGAGTTACTTATCGAGGAGCATAGCTAACATATCACCCTGCTGGCGTATGCGTGCCGCGTGTACCTCACCCATCCCTCCTCCCCCGCGTAAGGGATAGAAGTGGATACCAGCCATGTGCCTAAGGCTTTGTGCGCGTATGAACGTATAGCCCGACCCGCAGGGATACGCCCATGTTTAAATTCCGTAATTCTTTTTCGGTAAACAACCCATAGTTTTATCAATCCTCCCGCTATATTTGACCAACCAACAACTATACCATGAAACAAGGACTATTGATTGATATGGACGGCGTTATTTACAGCGGCGAAGAAATGATTTACGGCGCTGATAAATTTATAGCTCACCTTTTAAAAGAAGATATACCGTTCACCTTCATGACTAATAACAGCCAACGTACTACCCTCGAAGCTGTGCGCAAACTCAAACGGCTGGGCATTACCGTAGAAACCAAGCACGTTTATACCAGCGCCATGGCCACCGGCAAATTCCTGGGCGACCAAAGCCCCAACAGTACTGCCTATGTTTTAGGCGAGGGCGGTTTGCTTACCAGTTTGCACGAAAACGGTATTACCCTGGTAGACTCCGACCCTGAATTTGTGGTATTAGGCGAAGGCCGCAACTTTACACTGGAAATGGTGCAACGTGCTATAGACATGATACTTTCGGGCGCTAAATTCATCACCACCAACCGCGACCCTTCCCCAAAAAAACCGGGATGGAACAACCTCGGCATTGCCGCTACCACTGCCATGATTGAGGAAGCTACCGGTAAAAAAGCTTTTGTAACTGGTAAGCCAAGTCCGGTAATGATGCGCTCGGCAAGGAAATTCTTAGGCCTGGAAACCGCCGAAACCACCGTAATTGGCGACACCATGGAAACCGATATACAAGGCGGTGTACAAATGGGCTACAAAACCATACTGGTACTATCGGGCATTACCGCCCAAAGTCAGCTTGGCGACTACGCCTTTAAACCCGACATGGTGGTAGGCTCGGTAGATAAGATACAGTTTCCGTTGAAGTGGTGGTAGTAGGCCGTTGAGCTTATCGTCCACCTGTCATCTCGAAACGTAGTGAGAGATCTTCTTCGCCCTGTAAGTCTGCTACTTATACAGTGAAGAAAATTTCTCCTCGTTCCTCGTCGAAATGACAAAAATTAATATTACTAATCTTACTTTCGCTCATTTATAATGCCAATCACTATTAAGCACTGATCACAGATCAGCGCAAGTGGTAACTTGATAATAGCTTTCATAAAAAGCGTGGGGCAATGTGCGCTTCCCTCCCTTGGGAGCATAGCCGTCAACTCACCCGGTCTACGCTTCGCTGGACCACCCTCTCTGCTTCGCAAAGAGGGTGAAAAAAAGCAAAGCCCCTCTTTCCGCTTGCGGAGAGAGGGGTGACGAGCGAAGCAAAGTCGGGGTGAGTTGATATAACCCGTTTAAGCAAATATCACCTTCCTACTTATCATCCACAAACACCCTTTTCACCGCTTCGAGATAGCCGTAGCCGTATACGTTGTCGGGTTGCAGGTAGCTGGTTTCGGTCCATTCGTTCCAGCTGTTGAGGGTAATGAGGGGCGCTTGTTTAGGGTGCGCGTCGGCATAGGCTTTGGCTGCCCGCAGGGCTTTTTCAAAGTTTGCAGGTGTATTGTTCTTCACCACAGCGCTGCTCCCCGTACGCGGACTGTTATCCCAACCGACACTAATGTGCGGGTAATACGTTAGTTCAAAAGTGGTATCAATACGGGCCCATTCCTTTTTAACGCCTTCCATAATGTTCATGTAATCATCGTTCACGTTTACAAAATGCGCAAACTGGTAATGAGTGGCGCTGGTAAAGCCAAGCTTTTTAACAAAGGCGTTCTCGGGGTTTTTAGTCTTGCTGCCATCAAACCCGCTATAATTTACGTTGATAGACCACATGGTAAGTTGCAGATCGAGCCCCGGGAAGCCGGCCTTTTTGGTTTCGTTCTTAAACCATTTCAGCGCGTCAACCGCCTGCTCTACGCCGCCAAGGCCGTCAATCAGCTGGGGCAAATCGTATATCATAAATACGGGCTTACCATCAATTTTATAATATTGCGGCAGCTTAAAATACTTTTCAATATTGCGTTTACAAATCTTTTCAAACTCGGCACGGCTTACCTTGCCTGCCCAAATCACATTGTTTTCGTTGTATTTATTGAGGCGGGTATCCCAGGTGTTCACCACATCGTGGTTGGCCCACATCAGGTAAAACTTCATTTGGTCAACATTGTCGGCCTTTAAAAAACCGTTGTCTAAGGTAGTCTCCATAAACGGGCGGCCATCGTACCAGTACCAATCAAAAATAAATACGTTTACGCCATGCTTAACCGCCTGGTTAATCTCCATGGACATTACAGCCGGGTCGGCCTCGTTCACCGTTCCCCACAGCGGCTTGCGGTTCCAGTAATGGCCGGGATACCGCTCCTGCATGTTGGTTACGGTTTCCCACTCGCCAATACCCAATGGCCAAAACGGGCGCAGGCGCGGGTCGCCGGTAGCATAAGCCGGGTACAAAAATGCCGCTACATCATAATGCTGTTTTGGCTGCGTTTTTTTAGCCTGCCCCATGGCTGTATAACAGCAAAACAGCGCAAGTATGGCAAGCGGTAAATTCAATATCTTTTTAGGTTTCATGAGCGCGATTGGTTTATAACCTTCAAACCTACTTGTTTTTCGCGGTTAACCTTCCTGTACTTTCATGCCGCTATTAAGTAAATACTATTGGGTCGATGAAACTCTCCGTTATTTTTTATAACTATGTATATGATGTTACCTGCTACTATAAATGAAGTACTTAGCAGCCTTGATGCTATAATTGCCGATTGCAGGCAGCGGAACAGCCGTGTAGGTTATTTCGCGGTACTATACCGGCAAATGACCCTGGCCGTTAAAAACGGAATGACCAATAAAGCGTTTGAGGATGCCGCCCGCATGGAAAAGTTTGATGTAATATTTGCCAACCGCTACATCAGCGCATGGGATGCTTACAAAAACAAGAAACCGTGCAGCAACTCCTGGTGTGCCGCTTTTGATGCCTGCGATACCGGTAACCTCATTGTACTGCAGCACCTGTTATTGGGCATCAACACCCACATCAACCTCGATCTATCCATCGCCGCGGCCGAATGCTGCCCCGGCGATAGCATTAAGGGGCTGGAGAAAGATTTTAATAAGATAAACGAGGTGATCGCCGTACTCAGCAATAACATACAGGAAAAGCTGAGCCAGATTTGGTTTCCGCTGCGTTTCCTCACCAAAATAAGCAACAAACGGGAAGAGGCGGTACTTAACTTCAGTATATCCGCAGCCCGCAAAGCCGCCTGGGCAAATGCGCTGCTGCTTGCTTATGAGGATGCCCATACCAAAACCCAACACATTAAACTGATTGACGATAACGTATTTCTGATTGCTCAACGCGTTATAAAACCGGGCTTTTTTGTAAGCTTTTTACTAAAGCCTGTGCTAATGATGGAAAGCAAAGATGTAAAAGGCCTTATCGATGTATTACAGAAAGAAGATGCGAAAGCAATGTTGATTGCCAAATAGTTAATAAATGTTAAATCTTTTTCGTGATATGCCGAAATGATGGCTTGAGTGATGATTTTTAGTCCATCTGTAATTTAAATGATACCATCACAAGCACACTTAAACGATTTATTTTGATATACTTGTGGCACCAAACCAGCCACAATTAAATGAAACCTAAAAAAACCTTAGTTTTAATAATTCTATTTTTTTTATTTCCGTTAGCCTTATTGGCGCAAGCAAGCCTGCCTGATAGCTCAAAGCTCGTCAAACTACGTATCGATCCTGTTAATTCCCTCGGCGCATCTGTTTCTGATGTTTTTAGCGAGGTAGAATTTATTCCGCTTGAAACAAGTAAAGATTGCCTATTTGGCAATATAGAAAACCTGAAGATTGTAGATGACCATTTCGTTTTTTTCGATTATGATACCCGGTCGGTATACATTTTTACTGCCCAGGGGAAGTATAAGACAAAGATAGATGCCAAAAAAGTTCCGCAGGAAAGAAGTAAAAAAGAAGAAAACAACTTTTATGGTTTCGTAGTAGAACAAGTAGATGGTAAAGACAGAATTGGCATCTATACCAGAAAAACTATGTTCTTTTTTGATTTGGATGCTAAACTGGTAAAGAAGGTATCGCATGACGATCCGGTAAGGAAAAATAACAGGCCAAAAACTTATTTCAAATCACAGGATGCCTATGTAGAAACTTATCACCTCGAAAAAAAGGATAAAGATTCTATCTATTACGAAATTGTAACTTACAACAATAATAAAGAAACAGGCAAATATTTTTCGTACAATCCGGATAAGTTCAGAACCGACTCGCCAATAGGCAACGGCACCGGTGTATTTGATTATGGTGCAGATAAAGAAATGTTTTTTGTACGCCCGCACGACTATACACTTTACCTGGCTACACCCGATAAACTCTACATGGCTTATCGTTTTATTTTTCCGTTCAGCCTTACTTTACCAGCCGATTTTTCAACAGCAGAAGAATACAAGGGCAAGAAATTTGAGTACCTCCGAAAAAACGACAAAAAGATTTACGGTATTGGCAACACCTACCAGATAGGCGATAACTTGTTTTTTAAAACCCACCAAATGGAGTTTAACCAATCTCAAAAAAACTCTTTTGTTTATAATTTTAAAAATGGCAGGCTGCTATCAATGGTCGATCTGCAACCCGATACTTTGTCGCAATTTTTACCGGTAACAGATGCAGGGCTGGGTTACGATTTTAGGCAGCGTGGTTTTCAGCTATACAAAGACGGCTATTTTTACACCACCTATTCATCATTGGTGCTTTATACCGTAAAAGATCAAAATGCCGACAAAAAACGCACCTACGATGACCGTTTAACGCAGACCTTTAAAAAAGGCAGCCGTAAAGACAACCCTATTATAGTTAAGCTTAAACCTAAAACCAACTAAACCTTATGCGCCTTATTTATACCATGATCGTTAGCCTTATTTTGCTAACGGGCTATCAGCACACGTATGGGCAAGCCAAAGCATTGTTACCCGGCAGCGTAAAGGGTTTACTTAAAGACACCGCCCGCAATTATATTTTACGCACGGCTACAGTATCTATATACAACGCTAAAGACAGTACCCTGCTAAACTACCAGCTCACCAATGGGTCTGCCGAGTTCAATATTAATAACCTGCCGCTTGATGTACCGCTTAAACTGGAAGTAAGCTATACCGGCTATGCACTGCTCGAAAAACCCTTTACCATACCTGCCGCTGCCAAGGTTTTTGATTTCAAAACCATTTTTATGCAGATGCGAGATATTACATTGGAAGAGGTAAAGATCCGCGTTCCTCCTATCTCTATGAATGGCGATACCCTCGAAATAAATCCATCAGCCTTTAAGCTCGATTCTAACGCGGTGATTGAGGATGTACTGCGCCGTACTCCCGGCGTGCAGCTATGGGGCGACGGCGTAATTACCGTTAACGGACGCGAAATAAAGAATGTGTATGTAGATGGCAAACCCTTTTTTGGCGGTAATGCTAAAGTGGCCTTGCAAAACCTGCCTAAACAAGCTGTACAAAAGGTACAGGTGTATCGTGAACCAAACGAAAAAAACCTGCTCGACTCTACCCTCACCATGAATCTGAAACTAAAAAAGGCCAACAAATTCGGGATGTTCGGTAAAATTAGCGGGGGCTACGGTACCGATAAACGATACGAGGGAGATGCCAATTTGAATATATACACCTCAAAAATGCAGATAGGCATAGTGGGTGCCAGCAATAATGTAAACAAAACGGCTTTCAGTGCTGATCGTCTCCTGCAAAACTCTACGTTTAAAGGCGTAGGGGCCAATGTTGATTATCAACCCGATTTTAGGGCTACGGGCATTACCAAGCCTACATCGGGTGGAGTCACCTTTAAATACGATTTTTATGAAGACCCGAAATGGGATAATAAAAACACCTTAAGCGCCGATTATTTTATACAACACCGCTCTTACGAAAACACAACCCTGAGCAGTACCCAAAATACCATAGGCAATGCCGATCAGGTTTATAACGAATATCAAAACAGCGACCTGCAAACTAATAACGATCAAAAGTTTAATACCAGGTATGAGCGCAATAGCCGAAAGGGAACCTTAAACGTTTCGCAATCATACAATTACGGCAACAACGAAGCGACCAATCAGTCAATTACCAACTCTTTAAACAACAACAGAGATATGGTAAGCAGCAACACCACCGAAAGTAAAAACAGTTCGGATTATAAGAACTTCAATTTTACGGCAGAATACCAGCGCCGCAGCTGGGATTACCCGCGAAAAGGGTTCCCGCTGTTTAATAATTTAAGGGCTAACTACGAGTTTGCTTTGAACGACAGAAACAACGAAAGCAGTAACCTGTCAGATTTCCGGTCGTTCATTAACACGGCAGGCAACCGCAAAATAAACCGCCAATATGACAACACCGTTAACGACGTAAACCATAAACTATACCTGGAGTTTCCGGGGGTTGACGATGTGATAAAAGAAGACGGTTTCAGAAATATCGACATAGTACTAATCAACTATACAAGGTTAAATACCAACAAAAACAGAAACGGCGTAACCGATTTGGATACGCTTACCGGTGCCTTTATCAATAACGATTACCTGAGTAATGATTTAAAGACAGATTTAATTGAAGAAATGCCCGAATTACGCGTTCAGCGGTCTTTTTATAAAAGCCTGTCGAACAGGTTTAATAAAAGCCTCAATATTAGCGTTAGTGCTGTACAAAACTTCACCAGCCAAAAATCAAGATCAATTAAAGCCTTCCAAAATATTGATCGTTCGTACAGCCGCTTATTGCCCAAAGCATCCATCAGCGCATCCGACTACCAATACGGCGAGTATTACCGCTCATTAAGTTTAAATTACGAAACCAGCATACAAATTCCGCAAATATGGCAGCTTGCCCCACTGGCCGATAGCACCAATGTATACAACCTTATACGCGGTAACATAGCCCTAAAGGAAGCCAAAACGCACTCATTATCTATAAACTTTAACCATTCCGACCAAAAAACAAAGAATGCGTTTAACCTTTATGCCAGCGTATCGGCTTCAATAGTGAACGCTGCCATTGTTGATAGTGTAAAAATTGACAACCAAAACCGTCGCGAAATTTTCTACGCCAATGTAAACGGGCAGCGCAATCTTTATGGTTATTTTGAGGTTAGAAAAGCATTTGATTTAAAAGCAGGGCAGCTGCAATTACGATATTACTCCAACATTAATTACCGAAAAACACCCGACTATATCAACGGCGCTTTAAATGTATCCAACTCGGTGAATAATGATAATAATTTGAAAATATTTTACTCTTTTAAAGATAAATTAGCCGTTGAAGCGGCTACGTCCTTCTCGCCATCAAGCTCTAAACAGTTGCTGTTCAATACTAAATACAGCAGCAAAAATTACAGTAACAGCCTAAGCACTAGCTATAACGTTACCAAACGTTTTAATTTGAGCAGTAACATTATGTTCAATAAAAGCACATCATCAAACAACGTTAATGTTAATTTCACCATCTGGAATGCCAGTGCTACCTACCGTATGCTGAAAGGCAACAATGCCGAAATTAAACTGGCCGCGCTCGATCTGCTGCATCAAAACACCAACATCATCAACTACACCGGCGCTAACAGCCTCACCACAGGTACCCAAACCGTACTGAAACAGTACTTTATGGCTACGCTATCATACTATCCGCGTTTTTTCGGTACCGGCAAGTAGTTGTGTTAGATGCAAGAGTTAAGAGTCAGGAGTCAGGATGCGAGGAAGAAATGGGATTACGGAGATGTTTGTTTACATGCAACAGTTAAGAGTAGGCCGCCGGGATTTGGAACAGAAAGAAAGCCTTACGAAGTTTTAAAAACTTCGTAAGGCTTGGTTTTACGGTATGTTTTAGTCCGTGATTTCTGGTTGCCTGTCGCTGACAATCTTCTTGTTTCTTGCTTCTCTAATCTTGCCTCTAATTCGGATGAGGCACACGCGGCACGCGTGCGCCAGCGGGATTAGCGGCAGAACATAGTCGGAATAAAAGTATTACTTGCCTACAGCCACAGGATGGGAAAACTATATAAAGATCATGCCGGACTTGTTTCAGCATCTCACGAGCAAGGTAAACACTTTGCTTATCTGAGACTTTTCTAATGAGGTGCAGAAATAAATCCGGCATTGTAGATTAAGCATTTGATATCCCCAACACCTTTGAAGCTAATACCGGGTAAATTAAATTATAGCAAGCACTTGGTAAGATTTAGCGTTTAATCTGCATAAAACCTTTCGCGTATATCCACCAAAATGGTTTCTGCTATTTGAATATCCGGTTTATCGGGCAAAGCACATTCTTCATACACCTCTTTTATCCGTTCCATTTTGTCTTCAACCATTTGCATCAGGTAATCAAACTCAAATTCGCCGTTACGTATTTTTAACAGAAAATCGCGATCCTCACGCTTTACTATTACCTGCCGGTAAAGTGCTATTTCTTCGGCCATATTTAACAGACGAAAAGTGTGCATCATATTTTTAGCATCGTAGCTTTTACCGTGCGACAGCGTATTCCAGTACCGCAGTTCATTCCTTTTATACTCCCATTCCCGGTACTCTTTGTATTCGCGGCAGTAAACAGAATAGCTATCCTTATTGAAATTCATCACGGCCACATGTTCCAAATCTTTAGGTACCGAACTTAACTGCACGTCATCAGCATCAGGACCTGAAATAATGCCCTTAAACCGGCCTTCCGTTAATTGCTTTTGATGATATAACAGGTACACATTTCTGAAATGATCTAAACTTACCAACCCGCATTCTTCCTGGTTAAAGCCATGTTCTTTTAACCATTCGGTTAGCGGAACGCTGCCATTGTTATGTACCACAAAACAGAAATCCAATACCGATTTACGTTCGGCATTCAATGGCTTGTTGATCTTTTTATTTAAGCCACGCGCCTTTTTTATTTGCGTTTGGGCATATCCGGCAAAAGTATCCAGGCATAGTTTTGATAAATAGTCTTCAGGTTTTATCAATTCCATTAATGGATGCTTGTGTAATACATGTTCTTTGGATGTACTCAACAACTCCAGTATGTTGGGGTTATTTTTGGTGAGTAATTCCAAAAAACGGCCTATCTCAAAGTATACCTCATCATTGGTCACATTCGCTATCTGATCTTGCCGCTCAAAACCGTATAGCTGTTTTTGAGGCATAATGAAGACTCCTTTCTTATCCACATCCGAACCGGTTATATTAAGATTATACGCTGTACTGCCGCTGATGCAATCCAGTAATATCAAATCTTTTTGCTGCTTTAACTCCTCGTAAGTCATGGCCGGATATATTTTCTGAAGATATTGTTTAATGCATCGGGTTGCTTTCTTTCTGATGGCAGTGTAGCTATACGCTCTTTGCACCTGTTAAGTGTGGCCGTTAACCAATTATTGAGTAGCTGCACTGGTGCTATCAATGCTTTTTCATCGGCTATTTTCTTCTTCTCCAGCAGCTCATCAATAGCTTGCTGAACGGTATTATCGGTTATCATAACCCTTAGCTTTTCAAACTCCATTGGTGACACTGATTGCTTCTCCACTATCCACAGGCAGGCCAGTGCCGGGCGCAGGGCATAAAAATAGCGTTTCAGCTTTACCTGTTCCGTTTGCAGATCATCCCGAAGCGTATTGTGCGCCATTGACAGGTAATGATTAGCGCCGGAACGTAACGAAAAGTAATCAGCCATTAGCTTACGCAAGTCATCGGCAAAACCGTAATCATCCCGGTATATTATTGGCGATTGCAGCCACTCATATAATGTACTGTTTGATTTCAGGAATAACTGTAACGCTTTTTTAAGATCCCAGCCGCCTATATCCAATACCTCGTTTACAGGCAGGCCAACATTGTCGGGCATTTCTGTTATGCCCAGGTAATTGTTCATTGGGCGGGCATATATAAAGCGCACATCAAAATCACTATCGGGCGAGGCAAAGCCCCAGGCCCTGCTGCCCGATTCGCAGGCGTAAAGTATGGTTATATTTTCGTACTGCTCCAGTTCGAGTAGTTTTTGTAGTATTATCTCGTTCATAATAAATGGTATTATAACAAAATGAAAAAGCAATGATCGGCCTGTGTCTTTCAGGATTCGAACCTGCCCGCTTACGCGGTTTCACCAGCGAAGTATCACAAACCTACGGCATCTTTCATTAAGTATCTGTTAAAAAAGGGCAATAAACAACCGGTGATCTTTTTGCTAAACTACTAACGAAATTAATCGCCGGTTGGGGTTGAACCAACGTCTTTCTGCCTTGTGGCAGCATGTTCTAACCGATGTATCACACAGTTTACGGCACCTTTTTAAGGTTTAGGTAATTGTAAGTTTTAAAGAAGAGCGACAGTCGCAAGAGGCTTTTGTTAAAAAACGTGACGGGTTTCGAAGTAACTCCCGCTAACGGCATCTTCTTTATTTTTAATATCTTAATTTAAAAAGAAGGGTAAAAAGCAATAAGTCATCCATCCCGCCCGTAGCATAGCCCGGCATCGGTTCCTTGATCGAAGTAAGACTTATTTACGACACCTTCTTTTATATTTTTACAAGGAGCAACAAGCGAACGCGGGATATTTGTGAGGAGTTGAACCCCATACAGTTACACTGTACTGACCGCAGCGTTTTCAATTTGGTGCGAAGTAACCCGTTTCTACGGCATCCTTATATGCTTTAGTAAGCTGAAGGCAGAAAGCATAAAGCTTTTTGCCTTAGCCTTTCCGCTTTCAGCTCAAATTATACTTCTATTTCATTAATAGCGTCCAGTGCCGAGTCGCCGTTTTCTATGGCGGCTAACACCTCAAAAACCTTATCGCTCCAGCCGGCTATCAGGTATACATCATTGCGCAATACTTGCAATGGCGCTTGCCCGTAGCCCTGCAAATCGAACAGGTAGAGTTTCGCGTTTGGCGATACCTCGGCCTTGTAGCGTAACCATAAGGTTTGTATATCGTCGGCAGTGTTTTTGCTGTTCCATAACTGGGCATCGGTAAACATAAATACCTTATCCATTTTTGCACGGCGCTTTAAAATATCCCTGATAACCAGGTAGCCATTGGTGCTGTAACCCACCTCGCCCTCGCGGCGATAAAACTCCTGCACGTTACCCAATATGTTGTTACGCGGTACAATTATGGTTTTCCATTTATCGCCAAACATACCTACCTCCACATTTTTGCAGCGGCTTTGCAACAGCATAGCCAGCATGAGCCCCACATCGTACAGCAAGATCTTACTTTTGGCCGATACCGGTTTTTGCATCGATCCCGAAACGTCGCACGCCAACAGCACACGGGTTTCGTGGTTAAACCCTTTAATATTGGCAGCACTGGCCTGCACAGCTTTTTCCAAAGCAGTCAGCATTTCGCCGGTGTAACCATTGTTACTGCCGTCTATTAAATTGGTTAGCTTGTTAACCAATTTTTGAGCGGGCGTTTTAGCTACCACAGGGTTTACCAGCTCGCGGTAAGCCGCCAGGTAACGAAACGGAAACTGCTTAGCCCTGGCCACCTCATCGGCATTAGCTATGTGGGCACATACCTTTTCAAAATGGGCATAGCTTACACCTGCCTGCTGTATGTTGCGCAGATTACGCAGCAAGGCCATATAACCCAGCTTGCCGCTGTCTATCAACTCCTCCCACTTAGCTCGAAACGCTTCGGCCTTAGCCTCTTCGCTGTCAAAATTCAGCTGCCCCAATGCCGATAGTTCGGTTTCCCAGGTGTATGGCGTTTGCAGGTCATTATTAGCTATTTTGTTAAACAGCACTTGCTGCAATTCGTCTTTTGCTTTTGGGTGCACCAAAAACAAGGCATCGCGCAGTTTAATGGCGCCATCGCGGTTGTATTTACCAAACTGATACTCATCAAACCGGTTAAAGGCAGCCTGCAAACCCTTTTGCAATTGCTTGCTTAAGCGGTTCAGCTTTTTAGTGCCGGCACGCTTGTTTAGTAACTCGTAACAGGCCAATAGCTCGGTAATTTCATCGGCACGACCGATTACACCATCGGTAACCCGGGCAACCAGATTATCGCCCGAGTGCAGCGCGGCCAATTCTGTAACCAGCACCAGCGGTACCGAACGCATATACATTTTTGTACGGGCATACACCGCCAGCTTGCCCACAAACACGGGATTAGAAGCATATATCAATTTGCGCAGACGGTTTAAACGCGCCTCGTCTTTTTCGTAAAAGGAATCGTTTAAGCTCCAGGTAACCACGGCGGTGTACAGCTCCATTTCGGGTGATAGCGTAAACGCTTTATCACCGGCGTGGTTGATTATCTGGTTTTTAAATTTGCTTAACAGGTTGAATTTCATTGTGAACCTCCTTTTTTCTTTATTGTTGATACAAAGATTACGAGGCACTGCGCAGTGTATTTGCGTAGATGAAATTATTTTGAATTATTTTTCCGGTTTTATAAAATGGATGGTATTTTCAGTAGTGTATTGTTTGATTGGTGATAAGCGGATCTCATAACTAACTCACCCGGTCTACGCTCCGCTGGACCACCCTCTCTACTTCGTAAAGAGGGAATGAGAAATAAAATATAAAGCTCTAAGCGATACCGCACGAAGCAATGTCGAGGGGTGCGTAGATAATTGCGTAGATAATAATATAGAATTTAAGTAATCACCTATTTAGTTGATGGCTGTACTCCTTAACGTAGATGTTCATTAGCCAAAGCAATGAAACAGGCAGGCAGACCTAACGTGCTTTGTGCAGCGCGACAAAAAAACCTTCTCTGCTGCGCAAAGAAGGTTGTCGGGCGAAGCAAATACCGGATGAGTTAAATTATAGCGGATATCAACTATTCAAACTGCAATTCCCATTTATTTTCGCCGCCGTCAACAACGCGAAAGATGCGCTTTTCGGCAGTAGCGTCACTGTCCGATGATTTTATAAGCACTACTTCATGATCGTGAAACTCCTCTGTTTGAGGTACCATTATGGCGGTTAAAGTATGCGGATCGCCGGGAACTGTTAAAGTTTTCATAGCATTTCAGGTTTAATTAATGTTTTAACAATGCAGGTTAAAATAAGTTTCGGTGGGTTGGTTGATATTCAGCAGGCAAGGTTTTAAAGCGGTGCGGTGATAACACCGACCGCAGGCTGAATTAATTAATAGACACACGTGACACGCGTGCGCCAGCCGGGAGATAATAATGTCTGCAGGCTGAATATATAAACTTAAAGAAATGACTATTAGAACATTCATTGATTTCTATAACTTTAAAAAAGCAATCAAAGATGTTTGGTAAAAACAAGGAATTTATAAAAGTACCGGCATGGTATTATCCTACAGGAATAGTTTTAACAATCCTCATATTTATTGGCGCTATCTTAATATCAAACCGGAGGTCGAGTGATTATAAGCCAATAATTGGTGATGAAATAATAAATCCGATCACCTTAACAGGAAATGAAGATTTTGGAGGTGGATTACGTGGAGCCGTTTTTTATAAGCCCAAAAGATTCATATATGAAGGTGTTCTGATAAGCATCGCTTGTCAGGATAAAAAAGATTTAGACAAATTTGAAATTAATCCCGGCACTTTAACTTTTATCGATCACAACAACCTGAAATATAAGTTATCTGACCTGCGTTACCCCTTTCAAATTTTCAAAGGAAAAGATAGCATTATACATATTCAAAAAGGTAGCTGTAAGTTAAATTTTAAACTAACAGAATTTGAGGGTAACAAATAGCCAACTTTACTTGCATTCATTTAAAATGAGTACTCGCTTCTAATTTTCAGGGCGTATCCCTACGGGCCGGGCTATACGTTCATACTGCGCAAGGCCTTAGGCGCTTGGCCGGTATCCACTTCTATCCCTTACGCGGGGAGGCTCAAGGGAGGGGATGGAAGGATTTAAAGAGGTGCGGTGATAACACCGATCTTAGGCTGTAATTTGACAAAAACATTTTTGATATATTTAAATCGACATCACAATTATTATAATGGACAATTTTTTAAGAAAGATAAAACTAATCTATTTGCATTTTTTGCTGGTGGCCATCGGCTTTATTATATTATATTCATTTTTAATATGGGCGATCGTATACCAATTTTCTTTGTTGGCCTTAAACGAAAATTTAATTATTTTTTGGCTGCCGTTTTGCCTGCCTGTAATACCTACTTATATCTGGTTGAGGCCCAGGATTAAATTACTGGTATTAAAAGATAAAAAGGGGAATTTACCATTTCTATATTTTTCTGCGGCTTGCTTGGCAATATCAGCTCCAACCATTGTATTGCAAGAGTATTTACTAACAGCAACAGGTAAACTGACAAGAATTCAAAACATTGATGAAATAAATCAAAAACCTCTCACGAAATATTACATAATTGCAAATCATTATATTGATAAACAACATGCGACAGTACATCGAAAAACGGAAGTGAGTGGCAGGAATAACAATTATTTGACTTTTCATCTCTATTTTGCTTGTCCTATTTTAAACAAAGCCTCTCAAATAGATAGCAGCAATAACTTTAACATGCCGGTGGCTTGGCTGGGAACGGAGTACACAAAAGGTATAAGTAATCATAGTAGCGATAGTGAAAAAGAACAGGCATTTAAACAATTATGGATAGAAGCATACAATAAATTAAAATATGAAAATCTTGACCGATTTATCTACTTAGACCATATCGGCAATAATGATCGCCGCAAGGGTTATTATGCAGCGATAAAGTCAATACGTCAATATAATAGTGCAGATCCATTAATTCTTGAAGGTAAAGATGAACCGTTTGAAACAAGAAACGGAGATAAATTTGGTTGGATATTTAAATCATTTGGCATCGGCGCTGGAATTTGGCTTATTATGTTGATCTTTCCTAAGTTTGACAATGTGCAGTTGAAAAAGCTACCGGAATACAGTTTTCGGAACCAATGGGAGACCTTCTATAAATTTATTTCATCAGTAAAAACCATTGGTAAATCATCAGTCGCAATTATCATTATTGGACTAAACATTATGGTCTTTATCATTATGGTCTTTGCAGGATTAGGATTTATTTCGTTTGACGGCCAAGAACTATTTGCATGGGGAGCTAATTACCGTCCAGCAGTGATTAGCGGACAGTGGTGGCGTTTATTGACTAATATCTTTTTGCATGGGGGATTAATGCACTTGATATTTAATATGTATGGTTTACTTTTCGTCTCTATTTTCCTCGAACCTGTTTTAGGAAGAGTAAAATTTATAATTGCTTATTTTTTATGTGGTTTATTAGCAAGCCTTGCCAGTATATGGTGGTATCCAGCAACCTTAAGCGTTGGTGCATCAGGCGCGATCTTCGGATTATATGGAGTATTAACCGCTTTATTAACAACTAAAAAAACCGATGCAAATTCCCAAAGAGGATTATTAATAAATAACGCAATTTTTATAGGGATTAATTTAATAATAGGGTTTACTGGAGGTATTGACAATGCCGCTCATATTGGCGGATTGTTAACTGGATTTATTGTCGGTTATGTAATGTATTTTTTTATTGATGATCCCAAACCTAAAAGAAAATATAAGAAAAGAATAAAAGTTGTCGAAAACACTGAAAATTTATTGGAAAATAAGAACTAAACCATTTATTCCCACGCTGGCGCACGCCTGTGGCGTGTGTCTTCTCTCCCCATTCGTACCATCCGTGTATTCCAATAGACACTCACACCTGCGTTAAGGATTGGAGTGGATACCGGCCAATGCGCCTAAGGCCTGCAGGCGTATGAACGTAAAGCCTGACCCGAGGTACGAGGGGAACGCCCATGCATTCCCCTCATCAATCCTCCGGTTTCTCCCTCGCGTCGGCCATGCGCACTATTCTTGGTTCAAATTTGGCCAGTACTTCTACCAAATCTGTTTGGGCGGCCATTACGGTATGGATGTCTTTGTAAGCCATTGGGGCTTCGTCCATATCGCTGCCCATGAGGGTGATGCGCTTATCGATAAGGTTGGCGGCAATGGCGGCCTTATCTAACCTTTTAAATGCGGCGCTTCGGCTCATGGCCCTGCCCGCCCCGTGGCTTGCCGAATTAATTGACGCGGCATCGCCTTTACCGCGCACCAAAAAACCAGGGGTGCTCATGCTGCCGGGAATAATACCCAACACGCCTTCGCCGGCTGGGGTTGCACCTTTGCGGTGCACCATTACTTCGGTACCATCGGCCAGTTGCTCTTTCCAGGCAAAGTTGTGGTGGTTCTCTATACGGGTAATAGGGTTAACGCCTAATGCACGGGCAATTTTGTTGTGTATTTCGTGGTGATTGGCGCTGGCATATTCACCGGCAAGGTTCATGGCTATCCAGTACTCCTGCCCTTCATCTTTATCCAAATCTAACCATGCCAAATGTTTGGCTTCGGCAGGGAGTTTGGTTTTGGAGATGGCAATTTTACTGTAATAGTCGGCCACGGCCCCGCCAAACCCGCGCGAACCCGAGTGTGAAAGCAATGCCAGGTACCTGCCTGCCGGGATGCCGGCTAAAGCACCCTCGGCAATGGTTAACTCGCCCCACTCCACAAAGTGGTTACCGGTGCCACTGGTACCCAACTGCGCGTAAGCCCTGTCTTTCAACGTGCGGATCAGCTTGGTTTCGCCCCATGTTTTGCTATCAAACAACGAACTATCGAAGTATGATTTGGTAGTGCATCCCACTCCGAAGTAGGTATTATCAACCAGTATATCCTTCAATTTATCGGTTTCTGCATCTACAGCTTCGGCGGGTATATCAAACACACTCAAGCACATACGGCAGGCAATATCTACCCCAACAGCAAACGGAATTATCGTATTGGCCGTAGTAGCCAGCACCCCGCCAATAGGCAAGCCATAACCCTGGTGCGCATCCGGCATCAGTGCCCCCGCAACAGCAATAGGTAACTGTATAGCGGTACGCATTTGCGCTAAAGCCCCTACCTCAATATGCTCCAATCCCCACACAGGGAAATCTACTATCTCTTCCTTCAGTTTAAAGTTGCTGCGTTGCTGCTTAACAAATTTACCCTCTTTACGCAGGGCTATTACATCTTCGGCCAGGTTTTTAAACTTGCCGCCTTTTTTAAGGGCGTAAGGTATAGGGTCGTTGATAAGGGCTTCTAAATTGGCCAGTATTTCGGCCTTGGGCATTACGTCGTGTTTTAGCAAACCATTGGCCACGCGGCTAAAATTCACCAGTATATCAATTTCATTAATACCCAACGCGTTTAATTCGCTGTTGCTTACTTTTTCTTTTTGCGCCGCTGCACCCTGAACGGCGGGCGATGGGTTTGTATTTTGCTTTCTCATAAACGTGAGCTTGTAATTTAACAATTTAATAGTCGCCGGGCCAAAACCCCTCGCCCGGTATTGAGCGAGGGGGCGTTTGTGAACAGGTTTAGCCTTTCGACACCACAAAGAGAAACACCAACTGCGCAGCGTATTTGCGCAGTTGAAAATAATTTGTAAATTCGTCTGGAACCGGAATTTATTGAATTAAAGAATTGGCAGAATGTAATTTGTCTGGAACCGGAATTTGATGAATTTTAGAATTTACAGAATGCATGGTGATGATTAGCCTCTTTGTAATTCAGCAAATTCTAAAATCCTGTAAATTCTGATATATGATTCTGTAAATTCTTTAATTCTGTAAAATTCTGGTTCAGACAACCTTATGCCCGTTAACCGCAACGCCCTTATCCGCTACCGCACTATAGACCAGTGCCTGCAAAACCGACACAAGAAATGGACGCTGGACGACCTTATTGATGCTTGCAGCGATGCTATTTACGAGTATCAGGGTATTGATACCGGTGTTAGCAGGCGTACCGTGCAGGCCGATATGGAGATGATGCGCAGCAACAAGCTGGGTTACGAAGCGCCTATTGTGGTGGTTGATAAAAAGTATTACACTTACAGCGATAAGAATTATAGTATAACCAACAGTCCGCTAAACCAGCAGGACATGCAGGTGCTGGGCGAAGTATCGGACTTGCTGAAACAATTTAAGGGCTTCAGCCACTTTACCGACCTCAACGAGATGGTAAGTAAGCTGGAAGACAAGATATATACCCAAAAAACACAAAGCGCGCCGGTTATTGATTTTGAAAAGAACGATAACCTGAAAGGCCTGGAATGGATAGAGGTGATACGCAAGTATATTGTGGCCAGGAAAACCATGTGCGTAACCTACCAATCGTTCAGGGCTCGCGAAGCCAGCACGTTTTGTTTCAGCGGATACCTGCTTAAGGAATACCGTAACCGCTGGTTTGTATTGGGGGTATCGCACCAGCGCTATAACCCCTTGCTTAACCTTGCTTTAGACAGGATACAAACCATCACCGCGCACGATGATGATTACATTGAAAATACCACTATAGATTTTTCAACCTACTATAACGATGTGATAGGCGTAACCAAATCGCCCGGTCAGCGCGATGTAGAAGTAGTGTTTTGGATTGATGCCAAAAATGCCCCCTATGTAATAACCAAGCCTCTGCATCATACGCAAAAGCTGTTAAGTGAAAATGAAACAGGCAAAATATTCAGCATCCGTGTAATTATGAATTTTGAACTGGAGCGGGAACTATTAGGTTTCGGCGCAAAGCTCCGTGTACTTGGCCCAAGGATATTGGTGAAACAAATTAAAAAGCAATTGCAAGAAACGCTGGAAGGTTACAAAACGCCGGATGAGAAAAACAACGAAGAGGGGGAAGATTAAAAGCCAAATTCCGTTATATTGCTAATCAACTCGTTTCGTTAACTAATAAACTCTCTGCACAACATTTGTTTCTAAACTCTTGCTTACACAATTGATTCTTGTCTCCTGATTCTCTAATCTTGCCTCTAATTTTCGGGCGTATCCCTACGGGTCGGGCTATACGTTCATACGCGCACAAGGCTTTAGGCGCTTGGCCGGTATCCACTTCTATCCCTTACGCGGGGATAGTTGGATGAAGCGCACGCGGCACGCGTGCGCCAATGCTGGCGGGGTTGCAAGCTGATTGGTGTTACACAACAGCTAATAATTTAAAGTATAAAGCTATTCTTACCCTGCTTAAGCTGATGATCTTTTCCTTTCCAAACGAAAGTACCTGTTATTTTTTGAGGAAGGTCAATGGTTATATTCCATTTAGTGCCTGTGTATGAATAAGCCACATCTATATTGCCATTTGGATGCGGTATGGTGCCACTGATATTGGTTATCTTACCCAAATGCGGGGTTATTTTCACTTTTTGAAAACCGGGAGCATCACTATCAATTCCTAAGAGT
The DNA here is from genome assembly GCF_039541195.1 of Mucilaginibacter gynuensis. Lineage (NCBI taxonomy): Bacteria > Pseudomonadati > Bacteroidota > Sphingobacteriia > Sphingobacteriales > Sphingobacteriaceae > Mucilaginibacter > Mucilaginibacter gynuensis. Next base: position 306,249 of record NZ_BAABFT010000003.1, on the reverse strand, counting down.
GTACGATACACCTCAATGTTCGGGCTTGCCCCCCAGGCGTGGCAATCAGAACGACTAACCTGTGGATCGGGTTCCTCGGCCCAGGTGCTTAATCCCAGCTTTATATTGTCCCGCCAAACATCCAACCACGACAGGTATTGATCACCGAAGCCGGCCTTTGCGAGTGCTAAATGCATATAATATTTGAAGTAGATGGAGCACTGCGCAAGCTTACTGTCATTCATTATTTTGTTGCCTAAAGCCTGCCATGTTTTTTCAGGAGCCACATCTGTAAGGATTGCCAAAGTGTTAGCATGCTGAGAGAACGAAGTTCGTTCTGATGTTTCTGCAAAAAGCTGTTGCTCTTCGCTCCAGTATTTTTTCCGGATGGTTTGCTTAAGCTGATCCGCTTTTTTACGGTACAGATCCGAATAAGCCGGCATGCCCAGTTTAGCCTCCATTTCGGCACCCCATTCATAGGCATACAGCAATTGAAGATCCAATACCGACGAGCTTCCATCGGCTCCTTTTGGCGCGTTGCCGCCATCCCAGCCGTGGCCGTTAACCCAGTCTGCAAACGTCCAGAAAGGGACATCCTTTAGCGAACCGTCTGCCTGCTGGTATTGCTCAAAGAAACCAAGAATAGCACGTTCGCCCGCGAGTTTGCCCTTGATAAAGCTTTCGTCATTGCGGTACATCCAATAATCATGCAGCATACCGATATACCATAAGGAGAATCCCGGTATTACCTGGTTGCCATTACTCGGCCAGCGGCTTTGCGTTACCCCCTCCGGAAGACGCGAACCGTCGATCTGGTTAATTGCATTACGGGCAAGCGTATCATTGCCGGCATTGTAGTAAGATACCAATGCCTGTATGCGCGTATCGCCAATATATTGCAGCTGCTCATAGTAAGGGCAGTCGAAATAGGTTTCTATTGCGCAGAGGCGGGCTGTGCGCCAGCCAATGTCCAAAATGCTCTTCAATTCTTCATCACCGCTGTTTAGCTTAGCTTTCAGCCTGAAAGGATACCCCGTAAATGTTCCGTAAAGATCATTGATAGTCAACGGCATTTCGCCCGTGCGGATGGTGACCTGGATGTAGCGAAAGGTTCGCCAGTACAACGTGGTGAAGGCTTGCCCCTCTTTGCCGTTAGAAATAACGCTATCTGCACGGCCTAAAAAATCTTTGCCTTCAACCTCATCACGATTCCCTTTACGCCTCCTGCCCTCCGTACGTTTCTCATACAACGTTTCGGCATAACGCATGGTGATGCTGCTACCTTTTCCTCCGCTAAAAGCAAGGTTCAGATAGGCGTTCGTCAGCGTGTCCTGATCCAGCAAAAGTTTCACAACGGTGTTAGGTGGTACTGTAATGGCAACCTTGGCTTTCGGAAAACCTGCCGGAACATTTATACCTGTCGCTTTGCGCAAAGTTGAAATACGCTGATCGGTCAGTTCCATTTGCGGCAATAGCGATGGCATCAGCATCCAGCCGAAACCGTCGCCCCTTCCTTTAGGCAGCGCCTCAAAAAGTTCCTCGGCAGCAGTCCATTTGCTATCGTCAAAGTCAGTTGTCTTCCAACCGGTTATCAATTTATTCATATCCACTATTTCTCCCTTGCTTGCCGCAATTGGAAACCAACCCGGATATGGCAGATAAGCTTTTTCATTGGTACATTTCCAGGTTTTATTGGTATTGATAATATCTTCAGCCGCAGTTGCTCCCTGTAGCATAAAACCTGTTCTGAAACTAACCTGTGCAACAGGCCTAAATTGGGCCTCGTTAAAAACCAGGGCTGCTACGGTATTATTACCACTTTTTAAGTACGGTGCAAGATCAACCGTTTCATAGTTCCATGAATAATTGTCGCCCCGTGCCGGACCTATGGAAACCAGTTGCCCGTTTACATACAATTTGTACCGGTTATCTGCCGATACATGTACTTTAAAAGTTGATGGCTTAGCATTTAGCGTTATGCTTTTACGAAAATAATAGATGCCATACTCCGTGCCGGTATTGCCCGGCATGGCTATCCAGTTTGCCGACCAGTTATGCACCGGCAATGCTAATAGTTTAGCATCGGTATTAGTAGTGAGAAATAAGCAGATTAACAAAACAAAGACTATTCGAAAGTATGAAGATTTTAATGTTAGAACCATGAAATTTTATTTTTTAAACGGTAACTACTACAAGTTGCCAAACATATAAAAGTTAAGCAAACAAATCTCCTATAACCCTCCTGATTTCGATTAATGGATGAAATTATGCTGTAAAGGCATACACGGCACACGTGCGCCAGCGGGGAGGATAGATTTGGAGGTTGAAGCAGTAAGATAGACTTACTAAGTTTTAAAAACTTCGTAAGTCTTGATTGTGTAGCATGTTTAATGTGGGATCTCTTGTTACCTGACTGTCTGTCGCTGGCAATCATCTTTTCTCCTGATTCTTTAATCTTGCCTCTAATCTAAGGGCGTATCCCTGCGGGTCGGGCTATACGTTCATACGCGCACAAGGCCTTAGGCGCTTGGCCGGTATCCACTTCTATCCCTTACGCGCTAAGTTGCAGAGGCACACGCGGCACGCGTGCGCCAGCGAGCGGCGTGTGTTATTCCGGTACAAAGCCAACATGCTCCTTTTTGAGCAAGTTGCCATCTTTGAAATGTATTATATATTTTGATGGATCAAACGAAACAGGCACTAAATTTTCTTTTAACTTTCCTTTTTTATTTAAATCATCAATAAGCTTGTTGCGTAAAATCTTCTTTATTTTAGTTTGGCATTCTTTTACATTGTAGCTTTTTTGAGGCTGATATACCAATATCGGCTCACCCTTAACTATTGCATAGCAGGATGGCATATTCTTTAATAATGTACTGTGATAGATAATTGAGGTTAAGTAAAATCTAATTTCATTTTCCTTTATATACTCTATTTTTATTACAGCGACGGCCTTGCTGCCCGAAATCTCATTTTCTTTTAAATACTTTACAATCTCATCATTAACATACTCTTGTTCTATTTGCCAGTAACATATTTGGCTGTCTTTGTTTTCCTTTAAGCTTTGTCCGAATAATATGTTTGACCAAACTATAATGAAACAGATTATATAGCATTTCTTCATATTGTTAGGTAGGAGATTTATCGTAAAATAAATTATTCGTAGTCTCTATAAATATAGAGACATTATTGCGATAGATAATAACTTCTATAAAAAGGGTGATTTGCTTACGAATACCTGTGTCTAACTTACCGAATACTCCCCCGCGTTAGTGATGGTAGCGGATACCGGCCCGGAGCCTAATGCCTTGTGCGCGTATGAGCGTACAGCACGGGCCGAAGGCAACGCCCTTGTTTAGAAGCAATGCATTAGAGTCAAGAGTTGAGAATCAGGATACAAGAGATACATTTGAGAGGAACATTTTATGATACAGGGAAACTGCCGGAGAAAAGATCAGAATAAAGAGCGACATAAACCATATATAACGATCATACAACCGATAATTACTTCTTAGTTCCTATATACACCAGGCTCCTTTCATCATGTTAACCAATTTGGAATAATCCACCAATTACTACCCCAATAAAAAAGGCTTAAAAAATAAAACCCCCAGAGCACTCGCTGCCTGGGGATTTCAACCTAAACCTTATCACATAATGTATTTAAGAATACATTGCTTCAAAGGTAAGCAATTATATTTACAAATAAGAAATAAAAAACAATTCCTTTAGGTTGTAAAGCATTTAATATGTTATTAGTCAGACAAATGCCCATTTTTGGCTTTAAACCATATTGTCCATATTTTTTGATATTAAATTAGAAAAACAGATATTAAATCGTTTATTTGAAAAACGATTTACCTGAATGAGAAAGCCAATTTTAACCACTGCCCTATTGGTGGTATTTTCATTTTTTAACGCCCGCGCGCAAGATTATGTAAAGTATGTGAACACCTTGCAAGGCACACATTCCGACTTTGGCTTGTCGTACGGCAGCACCTACCCTACCGTTGGTTTGCCTTTTGCCGAGCATTTTTATTCGCCCCAAACCAACAAAAACGGTGAGGGCTGGAAATACCAGTACCAGGCGGGCGAAATACGCGGCTTTCAGCAGGTACACCAGTGCAGTCCCTGGATGGGCGACTATGCCGTATTTTCGTTAATGCCGGTGGAAGGCCCCCTAAAAGTTACCGACAACGACCGTGCCGCCTCATTTAAACATGCTAACGAAACTGCCAAGCCCAGCTATTACAAAGTAAAGTTTGATAACGGCATTACCACCGGCATTACCGTTACCGAACGCGGCGCGCACATGCGCTTCGCCTTTACCCGCACAAAGGATAGCTATATTGTTTTTGATGGCTATAAGGGCAATTGCGAACTACAGATCATCCCCGAAGAGCGCAAGATCATCGGTTTTGTTACCAACGGCACGTTCATCCCCAAAAACTTTAAAAATCACTTTGTTATACAATTTGATAAGCCTTTTACCGCTTACGGTACATGGCAAAAGCAAGGCGGTGTAATTACCAAAGGCGCTAAAACCAATAAGGGCACGGCTGTGGGCGCTTACATTCAGTTTAAAAAAGGCGCCGTGGTGGAGGCTAAAATGGCTTCGTCATACATCAGCCCCGAGCAGGCGCAGCTTACCTTTACCCGTGAACTGGGCAAATTCAAAAACTTCAACGAAACGGAGGCGGCAGCCACCAAGGTATGGAACACCCTGCTGGGCCGCGTAGCGGTTGAGGGTGGTACCGAGGAGGAAAAGGCGACTTTTTATTCGTGCCTATTCAGGGCTAACCTGTTTTCGCGCAAGTTTTATGATTTGGATAAGGATGGCAAGCCTTACTATTATAGTCCGTATGATGAGAAGGTGCATAGCGGCTACATGTATACCGATAATGGCTTTTGGGATACCTTTAGGGCGCAGTTTCCGCTGAGTAATATTTTGCACCCCGAAATGCAGGGCCGGTACATGCAGAGCCTGATCGATGCGCAACAACAGTTCGGCTTTTTCCCTACTTGGTCAAACCCGGGCATGTCGGGTGTAATGGTGGGAAACCATGCCATTTCGCTGCTGGCAGATGCCTGGGCAAAGGGCATCCGTACCTTCGACCCTAAACAAGCCTTGGCGGGCTACCTGCACGAGGCTACCAATAAGGGCCCCTGGGGAGGTTCAAACGGTCGCGAAGGATGGAAGGATTATTTCACCCTGGGCTATGTACCCAAAGGAGAGGTGTACGAGTACGGTGCCAAAACTCTCGAATACGCTTACGACGATTTTTGCGCCTACGCGCTGGCCAAAGCAACGGGCGATACTTTTTACCAGGAAATATTTGCCCGCCAAATGTATAACTACAAAAACCTGTACGACCCATCGGTAGGTTTTATGCGGGGCAAGCTGGCCAATGGCGAATGGCTCCCCAATTTTGACCCGATTGAATGGGGCGGCCCTTTTACCGAGGGTAATTCGTGGCAGTATAGCTGGTCGGTATTTCAGGATATAAACGGACTGGTTGATTTAATGGGCGGCGACCAAAAAGTAGCCACCAAACTGGATACCTTTTTTACCACCAACAGCAACTTTAAGGTGGGCACTTATGGCCAGCAAATACACGAAATGACCGAAATGCAACTGGGCAAAATGGGCCAGTATGCCCATGGCAACGAGCCCGATATGCACGTGCCTTACCTGTACAACTACATAGGCCAGCCCTGGAAAACCCAATACCGTGTAAGGCAAATTATGAATAAGCTGTATAATGCCGGCCCTAAAGGTTTCCCCGGTGATGAGGATCAGGGGCAGATGTCGTCGTGGTATGTGATTAGCGCGCTGGGCTTGTACAGTGTTTGCCCCGGTACCGATGAGTACGTGATAGGCAGCCCGGTATTTAACAAAGCGACCATTACCTTAGAGAACGGCAAAAAGTTCACCATTGTGGCTAATAATAACAGCAAGAGCAATGTTTACATCCAGTCGGCCACGCTGAACGGCAAGGTGTACAACCATAACTTTATCACTTATAACGATATTATTAACGGCGGTACGCTGGTGCTGCAAATGAGTGATAAACCTAACGAGCAACGAGGCATTGAAGCGGCAGATAAGCCATTTTCACTGTCGGCAAAAGCAAGGTAAGTACTGTGGCGATGATATAGAAGTTTATCCTAATTAAATGCTATAACAAGCTCAATTATAGTAAGTATAAGGATTGACAGAAAAATCATTCCGAATATAACCAAGGCCCTTTTTAATTTTTTATTATCCTTAGTTTTTCTCCATGAAATTATATTCAAAATTACGTACACCATACCTGTGATTATAATCACGACTTTTAAAAGCGTTAACACTGTATAAATTGCGGTATTACTCATAATAGTTTTGGCAAAGATATATAAGTTAAGCACTTTCACTTACGCTCATTTATAATGAGTGCAAGTACGTAGAAATCTTACCACTTGTGCTGATCTCCGATCAGTGCTTAATATGGGTGGGCATTTGTAATGCCGGTGGCGATGCAATCGCCAACCCAGGTTAAGCACTCATTACAAATGAGCGCAAGTAAGAACATTGGTTGAATCAATATTTCGCCTATTTCTTCACCCGGACAGGTTTGATTCCCTCGTGTGTAGGGATGGTTTGTTTGATAGTACCGTCGGCATTAAACTCCAGCTTATCGATACAAACCTCGCGGTTATAGCCTGCCGCCTGCCCCATGTGAATACCATTAGGGTAGGCAAAACGATGGTAAATAATATACCAATCATCAGTACCCGGTACTTGTATGGTAGAGTTGTGGCCGGTGGCGTAAATACCTGTGGCCTTATTTTTAGCTATCACGAGGTTGTTTGCGGGTACTATTATTTTCCCTAACGGAGATGTGGCAGTGCCATAGCGTACCCGATAGTTCTTGCTGCGGGTATCATCTTCGCTCCACATAAAGTAATAGGTGCCCTTGCGGTATAACACGTGTGTACCTTCCCTAAAGGTATCATTGGGCGTTAGTATGGTAGTGGTTTCCGTTTTTAGGGATACCATATCGTCGTTCAATTCGGCACCGGCCATGTACCCGTTACCCCAATAGAGATAGCTTTTACCTGTTTTAGGGTCGGTAAATACATCGGGGTCAATCACCTGACCGCCTTTACCCTCGGGGTTCTTATCAATCAGTGGCTTACCCAGGTCAATAAAAGGCCCGGTTGGATTATCGGCCACGGCCACCCCTATTTTTTGTGCCGCAGTGAAATAGTAAAAGTACTTGTACTTACCGTTTATCTTCTTCTCTACAATACAAGGCGCCCAGGCATTACGTTTGCCCCAGCTTACATCTTTCGGTAAATCAAGTATTACACCTTCGTCCTTCCAGTTAACCAGATCTGCCGATGAAAAGGTTTTGAAATAGGTACCCGCCCAATTGGTAAAGCCATCGCTGGTAGGGTAAATGTAGAACTTGCCGGTCTTTTCCGCATATAAAATATCCGGATCGGCATAGTAGCCATCCAGTACCGGGTTGTGCACTTCCCTGGCTGTTACTTCATATTGCTGTGCCACCTGCCCTTTTATAGCGACTGTATATTTTACCGTGCCTGTTGTAAAATTCGCAGCTTTAGGGATGATGCTTGTCCCCGGGAATTGTATAAACTGTGGATCGAACGAGCGTAACGCTGTACCCGGTTTAACCGGCAGGTAGAGCTTTTTGCCCGCGGTATCAAAAACAACATTCTGCTTTTTAATGGCGTTGGCGTTTGCCCAGGTAATGGCATCATCGGCCACGCCCCATTTTTCTGTAAGGCGAGCCATCTCGGCAGCGGTAACCGGCATAACGGTACCATGGCGCGGGTGAAAGTTCATGGATACGTTTTGGTCAACCACCGCGAAATTCTTCAGATCGGTAGTTTTGGTGAACTGGTAGCGGCCCTTGGTATACACATCATACATTAAAATATACCCTTCGCCATTGTTCAGCTTAAAAACACCTGCGCCCTCAACCGGGTCGGTGGTTTGCTGCACGTATTTATCCTGTAATACGTAACCCTCAGTCAGCTTATCTGATACGGCAACCTTTATCCCGGCACCCGAACCTTCTGTTTTAAAGAACAGGTGATACTTACCATCCTTTAAAATAATATCGCCATCAATACAAGCGCCGTTGGTTGGGCTGATAAAGAGTTGTTTCGGTGTAGTTTCCAGATCGGTAAAATCGGCATTGGCGTAAGCGTAATAAATTTTATCCGGATCGTCGCCATTTTTAAGGGAGAAGTAAACCATGTATTTACCGGCCTTATCATCATAAATGGTCTGCGGCGCCCATACACGCAGCAAGTTATCATTCCCCGGAAACCTTTTTTGAATATTAACAATGGCCGATGTCCAGTTGATCAAATCGGTCGATTTTAGCAGCACCATAGCCCGGTTGGAGTTCCAGCCTTTGCCGGATACCATATCGGTAGCTACCATGTAAAATGTTTTGCCATCGACGCCACGCAAAATATGCGGATCGCGCACGCCGCCTGTAGAGCTTATCTTTTCTGAACTCACCACAGGCTTATCGCCGTTTAAGGCCCTGTAGTTATAACCATCGTTACTTAAAGCAAAGCGAATCGATTCATCAGCCTTATCGTTACCGGTAAAATAGGTGAACAAATAGCCGGTATATTTTTGTGCCGACGGCTGCTTTTGCGCATTAGTAAAAAGCGGCGCTAAAAGCACCAGCAATGCCGGCAAAGTACATTTCTTTATAGAGAAACTCATTAAATTGTATTTTCGTTTTAATCGATCAAGTTTATCAAACGTTGCAATATCCGCCAATTTATCAATAAGCATGGGGGACAAATATGTAAATCAACAGGGGTTAATTAACCATTCGGCATACGCCCTCCCTTGTTTTCTTAATTCAGGATACGATAGGGTTTAATTACCCAAACTGAAATTGCTTTTATCGTTCAGTCTCCAGCTATCTTTCCAGACAATAGATATATCATCGCCTTTAAAGGTAATGGGCAGCCATAAATACCGGCCGTCAATGGCGTTATCGGGCACCCATTTATCGGCCATAAATATAAAGGCGTCCTTTTTACCTGCTATGGGTAGCACATGGGTGCTTTGCCCGCCAAAGGTGATCTCTTTTTTAGGTCCTTCGCATGGGTTGCCATGGTATTCCCACGGACCAAAAATGGACTTAGCCGTGAACCATCGTGCCGCGTTAGGCGCCCAGCCTGTACAGCCCGAACCTATCATATAATAAATGCCGTTCCTCTTAAAAAGCGCCGGGGCTTCGGTTTGTTTGCCAATAAATACGCGCGAATATTTGCCGGTATGGCCTGTATAGTCGGCAGTAAGCTCGGCCACATGCAGGGTATAATTTTCTTCGGATGAGAATACGTGGTAGGCCTTGCCATCGTCATCAACAAAAATGGTCATGTCGCGAGCCATTTGTCCGCCCTCAAGATCGCGGCAAAAAAACTTGTCGTTATCTGCCACGGCAGCACAGTTTACCTTTTCAGCTTCGGGCGTACCTTGCGGATAGAAAGGCATTTTGCCTGCATTAGGGCGGTAGCTTTTTATAAACTGATATGGCCCGGTTACCTTATCGCTTACGGCAACAGCTGCACGGGCCGCGCTGTAGCCCTTACCTTTCAGCTCCAGGTGGAACCACATTACATACTTTTTGGTCTTTTTGTTGTACACCACCTTCGGGCGCTCCAATACACAGCCTTTCACAATATCGCTTTGCGGATCATCGGACATGGCCAGTGCTATGCCTTCATCCTTCCAGTTATACAAATCGGCAGATGAGTAGCAATGCACACCTACCATAGAGGTATTACCGGCCGAGCCTTCAACCTTGTGCTCACCAAACCAATAGTACAATCCGTTTTTATAGAGTATGCCGCCACCATGCGCGTTAATAGCTACGCCCTTTTTATCGTACCATACGGCACCGGGTTTAAATTCGCTGATAGCATTTTCGGTTTGCGCCGCGGCTTGTTGCAGCATGGCGGTGGCCAGTAATATGATTAGTAACAGGTGGGTTTTTATTTTGCTCATTATTATGCGTTCATTGCAGGCTGAAGCATGCTGTATAGTTTTGAATTAAAGAATGTTGTGTAGCAATAAAATCTAAAAACTTGTCATTGCGAGGTACGAAGCAATCTCGTAGCTCTTTAAGTATGCTTTGTACAACTACGTGATTGCTTCGTCCCTCGCAATGACGTTCTATTTCCTTTTTTTAAAAAACTTTTAGTACAAGCAAGTTTAGATAATAAGTGTATTTATTACCACCATTTTTTTATCAAGATTATAAACTATATTAACTGATAAGCGGCATTATCGGCTCAAACAGGCCGAAAACCAATCATCGCGACGCAACACCGCTACCTGCTTTTTTTAAGACCGGGATTCAAGGAGAGTTTCTTCGAAAAAAGATCCCGGTATTTTTTAATGTAATCTGACGGGTTAAGACCGAACAGTTGAAAAAACTGTGCCCTGAAATACTTAATATCCTTAAAGCCCACAATAGCCGCTACCTCGTTTACATTATGGGTAGTGTTGATGAACAGTTCGGCGGCATGCCTCAAGCGTACGTACTTTACAAATATGTTTGGCGACAGGCTGGATACCGCCTTTATCTTCTTGAAAAGGTTGGAGCGGCTCATGTTTATCTCCTTGGCCAACTCATCAATAGTAAAATCGTCATCATCCAAACGGTTTTCTATAATGGCGATGCACCTGTCAATAAACAGCTTTTCATCTTCGGATATCTTTACATTCTGCTCGTTTAGCGTTACTTTTTTGTAGAAGTAGTTTTGCAGATTGTTACGATTATTGAGCAAAGTAGCTATACGGGCTGTTAGCAGATCCTTATCAAAAGGCTTGGTAAAATAATCGTCGGCACCGCCTTTAATGCCGCTAAGCTTGATAGCTGCCGATGAATTAGCCGTGATCAAAATAAGCGGAATATGTGTCAGGGAAGGGTTCTCGCGGATGTCCTTACACAGTTCGAGCCCGTCCTTTCCATCCATCATAATATCGCTGATAATAATATCGGGGATATACTCCTTAGCCTTTTGCACGCCCTCGTTACCGTCGGATGCTTCAATAATAATAAACTGATCTTTAAATATCTGGCTGATATATGCTCGCATATCAGGATGGTCGTCGATCACCAGCATTGTTTTTTGGGCAGATGCCATTTGGCCGGTCAGCTCGGGTGATGTGTCATTAGTCCTTACCGCATTATTTTGCACCTCTGCTACATCTGCTTTAACTAAACGATCAATATTATTCAATACCAGCTCTTGCTCGCCTGCCAGTTCGGTTAAAAGGATGCATTCATCGTCAACCTCGGCGGCTACAGGCATCCCCTCAAAGTGCGACATGCCCTGCCTGAAACTCAGGTAAAAAGTAGTCCCGGCCTCCGCGCTGCTTTTATAATTTATTTCGGCTTTATGCAATTGCACAAACTGGTGCACCAAATACAAACCGATACCAAAGCCCGCTTTCTGTGCCGATTCCTGGCCGGGCGAACGGTAAAACTTCTCGAACAAATGATCGCCAACCTCGGGCGCAATGCCTGCCCCGTTATCGTAAACGGATACTTCGATACGCTCCGCCGATTCAGTTAGCTTAAACACGATCTTGCCATCGGCCTTTGTAAACTTAAACGCGTTTGATAGCAGGTTATACAGTATCACCTCCAGCTTGGCTTTATCGCCGTAAATAAATACAGCCTCACTGTTGGCCTCAAATTCGTACTGTACATGCTTGTTGCGGGCTTGGTAAACAAAGTTTTCGTAGGTTAATTTGCACAGCGCGTAAAAGTTGATGCGGCTCAGATGCAGATCGGTGCCGTCATTTTCGGTTTTATTGAAAAGCAATAACTGATCGATAAGGCTAAGCAGGCGGCGGGCATTACGGTAAACTATATCAAGCTCGGCGTTGGTTTGCCGGTTCACCCTCGCCAGCACTTCCTGCAAGGGATTAATAATGAGCATCAGCGGCGTACGGAACTCGTGCGACACGTGGGTGAAAAACGAGGTCTTTCGTAAATTCAGTTCATGCTCCTTTTCGCTGTTTATCCGTTCTATCTTAATTTGATATTTAAGCTTAGCCTGGTTGGTTTTGTACCTGATGAACGCGAAGATCACCCCCGCCCCGGCGCTAACATACAGCAGATATGCCCACCAGCTCCGGAACCATGGCGGTAAAATAATAAGTTTCAGCGTGGTTTCTTTAGTGCTCCATTTCCCTAAGGCATTGGTGCTGCGTACATGTAACCGGTAATTGCCTTCGGGGATGTTATTATAGTTGATGGTACGCTGGTTACCTGCCTGTATCCAGTTTTTGTCCCAGCCTTCGAGATAATAGGCATACTTGATATGATCAGGCGATGAGTACTCTAACCCGGCAAACGAAAATGACAGCACCGCCTCGTTATAAGGCACCCTTAAACCTACAATATTGCGCGCGCCATTATTATTTACAATGGTATTGGCATCGCTAATTTTTTTATTATTAACGTTGATATTGGTGAACGCAACGGCAGGCATATAATTACGGGTGACAATACTATCCGGATAAAAAATGTTAAAGCCATTAATACCGCCAAAAGCCAGTTCGCCCGAGCCCAACGGTAAGGCCGCGCCGAAAGAGAACTGGTTGCTTTGCAAGCCATCCCCTTCGTAATAACTAACCATACTTTGATCGCGATAATTGAAACTCGTGAGCCCCTGAAAGGTACTCAGCCATAACTTACCCGATTCATCTTCGAGGATACTCAATACAGCATTATTGGATAGCCCTTCGGTATGGGTATAACGCTTGGTCACTTTGCCGGTGCTTCTGTCAAACAGGCACAAGCCCGCCCCTTCTGTACCTATCCAAAAGTTGCCTGCCTTATCTTCGTGTATTGCCCGCACGGGTTTATCTAACCTATAATAAGCATGGGCTTTTTTAAGGGTATCCAGCTTGATTATATATTCGGCGGTACCACACCATAGCTGACCTTTACGGTCCTCATAAAACGTGTAAGGGTCGCTAATGCGCTGATCGAAAACGGTAAACTTTTGCAGTCGCCGGTCAAACTTATATAAGGTACCATCAGAGAATGTGCCCGCCCAAAGGTTGTCGCGGCTATCACGGTACAATAATGAAACATCCTTATCTGTTTTGCGGGTGGATGAATTGTAACAATCAAAATGCTCAAACGACCGTCTTTGGGCATTATACCGGTTAATACCGCCGGCAAATGTGCCTACCCATACTTTATTCAGCTGATCTTTTACCAGGCAGGTAACCACATTGCTGCTTAGTGAACCTGCATCAGCGGCATTATGTACAAAATTGGTAAAGTGGTTGCTCTTCCTGTTCCACAGCGAAAGGCCGCCGTCTTCAGTACCTATAAAAAGGGCATTCTTGTCAAGTTCGCAAAAAGAGGACACATAGTTGTTTACCAAACTATTGTTATTCCCTTTTTCGTGGCTAATGGTGTGGAAATACTTCTTTTGGGCATCGATAATGTTAATGCCCGACCGTAACGTAGCTATCCAGATCCGCGACTCGTTATCCTGGTAAAGATCCATCACGGCCTTACTGCCTAACGACCATTCGTTTTCGCCCGGTTTAACATAGCTGAAGGTGTTTGTGGCCTGGTTCAGTATGCTCATGCCATCTCCATCGGTACCTATATAAAGCTCATGCTTGTTACCTGCCAGCAAACTGATCACATTATTCCCCGAAAGCTGTCCCGGCCCGGCATGGTAATCGGCTACTATTTTTTTATGGGGGATAGCATATTTGATCAGTCCGTTAAAAGTGGCCATCCATATATTATGCTCGCTATCCGCAGCAATTGTATTAACCGTTTTTATCGAACCATCAAAAAGTTTGATCTTACCCGTGGTATAATCATAATAACACAAGCCGATATCAAAAAGGAACATCCATACCCGCTTATCACCATCAATACTGATACCCTGGCAGGTATAATCGCGCAGGTTAATATTGGCCTTTTGGTAGGACAGTTCAACACATACATCGCTGTTAAAGGGTTTTATAAACATCCCCGAACTATTGGTACCGATAAAGAGGTTGCCCTTATCGTCGCTTTTAATTTGGGTGATGCTGCGTTGCAGTTTATACTTTTTACGCGTTACGTAATCAATGTAATACGCCCACCTGAAGCTGCCCGAAACCGGGTCTAATATACTCAGGCCCTGCCCGGTGCCTATCCAAATATTCTGACGGCTATCTTCGCCAATGGCATAAATGTAATTGTGCTGAAGCGATGTGGTATCATTAAACTTATTGCGGAATACCTTAAAATCGTACCCATCGTAGCGGTTGAGGCCATCAAAAGTGCCAAACCACATAAAGCCTTTCTTATCCTTAAAAATGCACCGTACCGAATTATTGGATAAGCCCTCCTTTATGGATAACCTGCTAATCAAAAACTGGTTTTGCGCGTAAACACCTACCGGTAAGCAGCTATTTATAAGTGTAAAAAACACAATAATACGGCAAAAATACGGCATGCTTACTTAGGGCTTATATGGCAATTAATAGTTGAGCGTAAAAGGACAATTGGCTTTAACAGCTAATATACACCATTTATTTAAGCCGCATCTTTAAATAAATATAATTTACCAGGCATACCTTTTTGCATTAACCAGTCAAAGACGGTGTTAAATTAACAGTTTATCCCCCTTATTTGAGATTTATACCCCCTTTGTAAAATAAGGCAAGGGGTAATTTAGTTGCCGGGTATCGTAATACCATAAACCAATTTTAAACCGATTGTTGCACACCGGGTGCAACGCCGTTACGATGCCTCTTTTAAACCAATTATTTAAACTAAAACAACTTGTATGGTACCAGTTTTACAAAAATTGCCTATTACACACGGCGCCGCGTTTTTTGCCAAAACATTAAAGTCGCCGCATTTTGATGTGCCCTGGCACCATCATAACGAATTGGAAATTATACTGATACTGGAGGGCGGCGGCAATTGCTTTGTAGGCAATTATGCAGGCAAGTTTACAGCCGGTGATGTATTTTTAATAGGCGCCAATGTACCCCATACATTTAAAAGGCAGGATGACAGCGGCGCGTCTGGCGCGGTGCTGGTTCAGTTTAAATCGAACTTTTGGGGCGAAGATTTTATATCCCTGCCCGAATCGGCCGAGATCAAGAACCTGTTTGAACGTGCCAAATGCGGCATCAAGGTAAGCGATACTTGTAAAACGCAGCTTTATAGCATTATAAAGGCGCTTGAACAGCAAACCGGCTTCGACCGCATCATTAACCTGTGCTGCTGCCTCAACCTCATAGCCTGCGACAGTGAGCACCAGCTACTCTCCACCATCGACACCAACAACTTTTGCAGCCAGCAGCGCGACAGGCTCGATAAGGTATTCAAATTCACCATTGAAGAATTTACCCGGCCAATAGCCCTGCAAGAAGTGGCCGCTATTGTAAGCATGAGCATACCTGCATTTTGCGAGTACTTTAAAAAGAGCGTTAAAAAAACCTATATCGAATTTTTAAACGAGATAAGGCTAAGCTTCGCGTGTAAACTACTCATCGAATCGGAACTAAATATCTCTGAAATTTTCTTGAGGTGCGGGTACAATACCCCGGCTAATTTTAACAAGCAATTCTTGCGCTATAAAGGCGTATCGCCATCAAACTTCAGGAAAGATTTTATGGTTAGCAGCGGCAACGTACAATTGCGCCGGGCAAGCTGATAGTCTGCATATTGAATAGTAAAGCCGCTTCATATTTTGAAAGCGGCTTTGTTTTTTATACATTTATTTATGTTATAGCCTTAATTAATGGGCAAGCCATCTTCTTTCATCGCTTGCAGCAGCATTACGTTTATAATGTAGAGCATCTCATCGCCGCTATCTTCAAAAGCGCCATTAACACCGAATGGCCAAAAATGCTGTCCGTCACCGTGTATTTCGGCATTAGGGTCGCGTGTGAGGAATTTCAAGGCGGCGTTTCCGTTTTTACCCTGATACACCCCATTACGAATCAGCACATCCCACCACATCCAGTGCTGGCCTACGCCTAAAGTATGTGCGATTTCGTGGAGTATGGTACCGGTACGCTGATAACTTACATTGGCCCCAACACCGATATAGCCGGAAAGACTACCTTCGGCGGTAGGGATACCCGGGTTATAATACACGTTCAATTTCTTTTCAATAGAAGTGTAATTATTGTAATAGTATACCGCTTTATCTAAAGCCGCACGTATGCGGGTATAGTTTTCTTTAACTGTGGGTGAGGCATTCGGGTCTTCGTTTAAATAGTAGGTAAGGTTCCCTTTAGGTATGGTGGTCAGTTTAACAACTTCGCCATAACCGGTTACATCCATTTCGTTGGTGGCAAAAGCACGCACATAATAGGTGGTATTGGGTTTCAGATCGTTAATGCGGATAAAAAGCGATTTGTCGGCTTTATCGCCTGTTACCTTTATATCACTTACAGCCGGTTGCAGGTTTTCGCTGATGAGCATCCCCGATTCTTTGATCTGATCTGCCGAAGTGATCTTACCTGTTACAAATACGGCAGTCGCCCCGGCTAATAAATCGGTACCTGTTACAACTGTTGGGGCAGGCATCATCATAGTTTTAAATGCAATATCTTTACTGTAACTCACACTGCCTCCATTAGTAACATAACCGCGAACATGGTAAGTACTGCCATGTTTAAGACCAAGCATATTAACTAAAAAGCCGCCATTACCCTGTACAAGCGAGGCTTTTACGGTGCTATCAGTAATAGTAGGGTTAGCAGCCAGACTCCAGCACAAACCTCTTTCGGCATTGGCGCTACCGGCTTTACCAATAACCTTGCAATAAACACTGGCGGTTGTAGCCGTGACACTGATAACAGAATCAACAGCGACGGTTACACTATCAGTTGTTTTTACAGGCTGATTATTACCAGACGATGACTGGTTAATAACACCGTCTTTTTTGCTGCAACTTAGGGCAAAGCAAAGCACACTCATGTATATAACACGGGAGGTGAATGTTTTCATTAAGCGGGAGGTGAACAAGCCGCATGCGTACACATGCAGCTTGTAGTGGTGATGAGGTATTTATTTAAAGCGTTGTTGCTTATATATCAATTTTGGAACAATTTAATATTAAACACCTGGAAGTAACTACCAGGATTACCATTGCCCACTATATTGCCCAAAAAGCCAATGGATACCACTTGCGGCGCGGCAAGTGTAAATGTAAAGCTTCGGGTTTCTTTGGTACTTGGGCCTGTGCTGCCTACGTTAATGCTGTTATACATACCAACATAACCCAAAGCGGTATTCAAATTGGCCAATACTGGCAGGCCGTTGCCGCCCGCGGCGGCTATACAGTAAACGGATGAGTTATTTTGCACTTCGGAGTAGGCCTCAAACGAAACAATGTATGTTCCGGCAGGAAGCGGTGCCGAGGTAGGCTGATAAATGATACCGTTTACTACAGGGGTATTACCCCAGGTTTCCCAGTTAATTACGCCGCCTTCGTCTGAACTATAACCACCATTTACGCCGCCTTTGTTTTTAGCGGCAGCGTTAGTGATCCATGGCGCGGCCAATGTACCCCACCTGCCGTCAAATGTGTTACGCTGAAAAGGTTTGCTGGCGTTTGACAGGTAAATACTGGTAATTTCGGCCTTAACGGTGTGCGATTGAAAATCAACATAAAATGTATCGATAGCGCTGGAATCAGGCTTAAAAGCTGTTTTATAGCTAAAGCCGTTACCCACTTTAAAATTGGGCAGCGAGGTAGTAAACTCTGTAGCCCTTGATTTTACAATAGTATCGTGCGCTATATTTTTGGCATCGTTATAACGTATTTGTATTGATATTAACCCGGCATTGGCATTTACATCGGCCCAGTTAATTAACGCCGAACCATCAGCTTGTACCTCGGCCTTGGCAACGCCCCGGTTAACTAACGAGCTTTGATACAAAGTACTATATACGTTACCGGTAGCCGTAACCGGGATAGAAATATGACCGTCTTTATCATACGTTCTTATCTCAAAGGTCATATTGCCTTCCGGTAAATTGGGGATGATCAGTTTAACGGTATCAACACCGTTGGTTCTGGTTACAGGGATCTCTACCGAATCCTGCTTACTGCTCCAGTATACTTTATACTTGGTTATTTTCGGGTCGGAGGTGAACAGTCCTTTTAAAAGCACCCTGTTTTTGCCCGAATATATCTTTACCGAATCCATTTTTCCGGGATAGGTAAGCGGGCCACCGGCTGCAAACTTATCCTTAAAATCATCTATTTTGGTACAGGCACCTACCACCAGCATTATTAATGCCAGCAGGTAGCAAACTGTTATTTTATATTGTTTCATAATTATACTTAAATAAAACATTTACTATTAACTACTTACCGAACAAGGTAAACTCACTCATACTGATAAAGTAAGAGTTTGACCAGTTGCGCAAATTGCGTATGCGTATATACCTGTAAGCGCTTACCCCTACCGGAAAATCAAACTCCCAGCCATCGCGGGCATAAGTTTGGTCGGCGGCGGTTTCAACGCCCGAAGGCGAGCCCGATGGTTTTACGATATTTACGGTCATAATTTTGGTCCATGAGGCATCTAAGGCACCGCTAACATTAGGACTGTTTGATCCCCATATTTCAAAATCTTTAGGGTTGCCACGCACATAATACACATTACCCAATTCAACAAAAGGATTCATGATAAAGCGGCTGAAGGTGCGCTGTTTACCCAGGTCGATAGTTACCATTTGCGGTGTACCTACCCCCTCAACAGTGAACAAGGTATTCGGCCAGCCCGAGGTATAATCGTTATCATAGATCTTACGCACATCGGTAGTACCGGGATATAGTATGGTAGCATCGCCTGGCAGCGTATAGGTTGTCCACTCTGATTTGTTAAAACGCTCTTCGTAAAACGGTGTAAGTTTTACAAACAGGGTATCCGAACGGTTAAGCCAGCGGTCGCGTACAAAAAAGGCATAGGTACGTTCAACCGATGGCTGCCCGCGCTGTACTTTCTTAATTTCTAATCCTTTACCGTAAATATTCTCCATACCTGCTGGTTGCACCAGTTGGCCGTTATTCGCGGTATCAACCATAGGTACAATGCTTAAGTCGGCCTTACTTGGGTTAGCGCAAACCACGTTAAATCCGCCAAAAGTTGGTGTTACCTTTAACGAGCGGAAAGCCAGTATAAACGGCGCCACCAATGGCGTTACCGTAACCGTTACCGGCGCGGATAGCACCTCGCTTGAGTTAACCGCGTATAGTTGCACCTCGTGAGCCAGCGTATCGGCAAAGCCATCAATGGTTAAGGTATTGATATAGTTAGATGCGATTACCTCACGTTTTTTGCCGGGGCCTGTTTCATAAACCGCTTTTACGTATAACAGATCGGTATTCGATGGTAATGAATACGTAAGCGTTGCAGCCCCGTTCTTATTAACTACTTCAACATTTGATACCGCCCCCGGCTGGTTTTTATTGGTTATGGCAGGTGTATTTATGCTATCCTGTTTACAGCCCGAGTACAGCATCAACAGGGTTAATGCAGCCAGTACAGGTATATATTTTATTGTTTTCATTTTGCTATATTTTTCGTTAAAAACCTCAATTAAGCCGCATTTTACCAGTTAGGATTTTGTACCAGGTTTTGATTAACAAGCAAATCGCTCTCTCGTATAGGCCACAAATAATCGCGCGGTACTACAAACTGTCTTGAGTATATGCTTATTTCACGATAGTACAACTCCGGGGTATCTTCAGATATTGACCAGCCCGTAACGTTAGCGTTCAACTCTTTACCGGCAGCTTTCCAGCGCAGCAAATCCCAAAAACGACCGCCTTCAAAACAAAGCTCCAGCGCGCGCTCTCGTTGTATAATGGCACGCATCCCCTCTTTGGTAGTATATTTTGTAGGGCTGGTACTATAGGTGGTCCATGCTTCCTGCACTGTTTTTAAACCGGCGCGCTCGCGCACACGATTAATGTAGGTATACACATCGCCACCCGGGCCTTCGGCTTCGTTAAGCGCTTCGGCGTATAGTAAATACAGATCGGCCAGGCGCATTTCTGGCCATGGGTAGTTGGTATAGGTTACCGATGTCCACTCGAAGTGCCAGTTCAAACATTTTTTCATGTAAAACCCAGCTATAGGTACCGTTGCCGACTGGCTTAACTCGGCACCACGGGCCATCAGCCAAAAGGTATTTTCATCACTTTTTGATTTGCTGTTCTCCATATACCAGATCCCGCGGTCGAAACCAAGGTCGGCATAGTAGCGGTTTTCCCTGTTGAAATTGAGCCTTGCCGTTACCTCGCCTTCTTTAATATTAAAGCGATCTTCGCCTTTAGCTGTGCGCAATTCAGATATATTGGTAAAGTCAAGCGTTTTATCCTCATCAATAGGTACTCCGTTTTGGGTATAGAACATCTTGGCCATTTTAAGCGTTGGCCCCATCAGCGGGCGGTTAGCTGTTTTGGTGGCCGAAAGGTTATCAAAATCATACATACCCGCACACATCGACTGGAAGAAGTTATTGTAATTGATATTGTTGTTCGCCGTAAGGCCCCATATCAATTCTTCATTCCATTTTTCGCTCATCGCATTTCTGATGCTCATTTGCGTCATGGTGGTATCGCTCAGGTGTATCAGCGGTTCAGGGAACTTGTATAGTTTTATGTTTTGCTCGGCACATAAGTCAATGGCCGCCTTGCAGGCATCAGCCGCACGTTTCCATTTTTCGGCACTGTAAGTGGGGCTGATAAGTTGCACACCGCTTTTATCTTTAAATGAGCCATAATCAGAGTTACCATTAAATAGCGGACTCGCAGCAGTAACCAATAATTTAGCTTTCATAGCTAAAGCGGCAGGCTTAGTGATACGGCCTAATTCGCTGGCTTTGTTTAAAATGGTTAAAGGCAATTTAGCGGCAGCCTCATCATATAGGTTGGCAATATAATCAACCACCTTATCCACAGGTTCGCGTTTTACTCTTATCTCCTCTATCGGGGCATCAATAGCCAGATTCTTATCAATAATAGGGATAGGGCCATAGGCTCTGAACAATACAAAATGATAAAACGCTTTCAAAAACTTCACTTCAGCTATCCACCTGTCGCGGGTATCAATATCCAGATCGGGCACCTTACTTAGGTTACTTACGTTCTCAATAAAAATATTGCAATCGCGTATAGCCCTGTAATTGGCGCTGGCATCGCGTGTGCCGTTCATAAAGTTAGCTATAGGGTCTGATGCGCTTTGTCCGCCGCGCGGCAACCTTAATACGTTGGTAGAACGAATAGCATTTGCCGGGTCTTCTACCCAAACCTCATCACCGGCCGTAAGCCCCACATTGTAGGTAGGATCGGTATTGGTAGGCAGGTAAGAGTAGCAGGTATACAGGTATTTCTCGGCTTCTGCCTTTGATACGAAAGCGTTATCAATGGTTGATACGTTATCGGGCACTACATCTAAAAACGACTTTTTACACGAAGAAGCCGGAATTATTATGCAAACAAACAGCGCGTACGCCAGCCATTTGCTTTTGCCGCTTACCTGCTGTAAACGGCCGGATATTTTGTTATTACTAAAATTCTTTTTCATAAAACTATCTTAAAAAAGTTTACAATTCCACCCTTAAACCGAGGTTAAACACCTTTTGAATTGGGTAGCCCAAGCCGGATCCGCCCATTTCAGGGTCCCATAATTTGAAGCTTGTGAGCGACAGGAGATTTAAACCGTTAACATACAAGCGGCCGTTACCGATGTGTATTTTCTTGGCCAGCGATTGCGGGAAATTGTAACCCAGCTCGGCCGATTTCAGCCTCAAGAATGAGCCGTTACGCATCCACCAACTGGAAGTTTGCACGTTGTTACCTTGTATGGTATTGCTTAACCTTGGCCAAAAAGCGTAAGAGTCGCGGTTTTCTTCAGACCAGTGACTATCGGCGATGGTTTGAAGTAAACCGTTCTGATAACCGCCGTTCAGGTAAAATGGTGTTATGTTAGATGGGTTGATGAAAAATGCCGACCGTGCCGAGCCCTGGAAGAACGCGCTGATATCGAAATTTTTATACCCTACCGAAAAACCGAAACCGAAGATCATTTCAGGCACTACCGGATAACCTATAGGCACAATATCCGAAGAGGTTACTTTACCATCGCCGTTCATATCGCGGTATTTGATATCACCGGCCTTGTATTCGCCAAAATCCTGAAAGGGTGAGTTGGCCACATCTTTATCGTCAATAAATAAGCGTTCGGCAATAAGACCGTAAACCTGGTTAGTTGAATAACCCACACGAGACAGGTATTTTAAATTATCGCTGTACTCCGGCTCTTCATTTTTAATCACCTTGTTAACCGCGTAAGTGAACGTACCGCGCGATTGGATCCAGAATGAGTTGCTGAAATTCTTTTTATAATCCATAGCCACATCAATACCCTTACTGAATACCTTACCGGCATTGGCAGATATATCGGCCTGTAAACCCATTGAGGTAGGTATAGTACTGCGCACCATTAAAATGTTATTGCGGTGCTGCTGGTAAGCATCAAGCGTTAAGGTAAAATTCTGCATAACGGTTAGGTCCATACCCAGGTTAAGCTGCCTTGATTCTTCCCAGGTAATATTAGGATTCGCATAACGGCTGATAGCCACTCCCGGACGATTATCAACGAAATTGGTACCGAATGAACCACTGTTACCGTTGTTAAGAGTAACCCGGGACAAGTAAAAGAACCTGTCTACCGATGAACCGATCTGATCGTTACCCACCAAACCATAAGTTGCCCTTAACTTTAACTGATCAATAGTGTTGCGCAGCCCCGCGAAGAATTTCTCGTTAGATACGATCCAGCCGGCACCTACCGAAGGAAAGAAACCAAAGCGGTGATTATTGGCAAAACGCTCCGATCCGTTATAACCAAAGTTGAATTCGACCAGGTAACGGGTATCATAGCCATAGGTAAAACGGCCCGATACGCCCTGGTTGCGCGACGGCAGCGATAATTGCAATTCGGGAGCATTACCTGTATTGAACTGACGCATGGTACCAATTAACATTGCGCCAATGCTGTGCTTCTCGTTAAATACGCGCGAGTAATTAATAGCCGCCTCAACATAAGAGATAGCGTTAACACCTGTACTTTCCGGTCTTTGGTTATAGGTAAGATACTCAGTAGGCGCAGGCAAAGGATTACCCGGAGAAGCATCGTTAAGCAGGGTTAAACCTGCAAACTGACCATCTACTATGTTTGATCTGTAGTAATAAGGGCTATATTGGCGGGTTACAAAAAAGTTTGCAAAACGGGTAGTATAAGCCATTACCCTGGCTGATAAACCTTTGGTAAACGAATCTAAATTTTGATTAAGGTTTATTTGCGCTGTTAAAGTACTGGTGGTAGAGGTTTGAAAACCTGATAAAGACTGCGCGTAAGGGTTATTAAATATGGCACTACCGCCTTCAACAATTGGCGCATTACCAAACAGCGGGTGGTTTGCATAAGGCAGCAAGCTTGATGGGTATATGGCCGGAAATGCTACCGGGTTACTATACAAGGCATTGTTAAAAACCGCTGCACCACCGCCTACCGGTCCGCTATAACTATCAAATTGTCCTTTAAGACTAACCAGCACCTCTGTAGTTTTGGTTAGGTTTAGTGTAGTGTTTGATAACAGCGAGTACGAGCTCAATTTGATGTTATTGCTAAAATCGTTCAGCTTGTTATCGGTTAAAATACCATTATCAATGTTGTAGGTCATGGCCAGGTAGTACTTGGCTTTTTCACTACCGCCGCTCGCGTTCATATTGATACGCTGGTTATTAGTGCGCTTTTTAATCAACAGATCGATCCAGTTGTTATTAGGATACAACAGCGGATCATCGCCCGCGGCCGTATGGTCAATTTTGTTTTGCGAATAAGGTAGCCTGCCCAGCGCGTCACGCGTAAGTACGCCCTCGTTGGCGAGCGTCATGTAGGTAATGTTATCGGCAAGAGCTATGTTCCTGGTGTTTTGCGAAATAGAATTCTCAACCCTAACGTTGAATTTCACCTTACCCTGATCACCTTTTTTGGTAACCACCAGTATAACACCGTTGGCACCACGCGCACCGTATAGTGACGAAGCCGTAGCGTCTTTAAGTACCGAAAAACCGGCTATATCATCCGGCTGTAAACGAGACAGATCGTAAGTAGTTGATTCGATACCGTCTATCAGTATCAATGGATCAACCTTACCGGCACCGAATGTACCTACCCCCCTGATAAAGAACTGCGCGTTATCGGCACCCGGCTCGCCGCTGCGTTGATAAGCCACCATACCCGGAATTGCACCCGCCAGCATGGTAGTTAAGTTACTTGATGGGCCCTTTAATATTTTAGGATTAATGGTAGTGATTGAACTCACCAAACTGGCTTTCTTTTGAGTACCGTAAGCCACAACCGCTACTTCGTTCAGCGAATTTTCGCTTTCCACAAGGACGATATCAACAACGTAGGTACCATTGCTTAGCTGTGTATAATCTTTAAGGTTTATTTTTTGCGTGGTATACCCCACCGATGTAAATGTTAACGGACTGCTTTTAGATATATCTATTTTGTATTTACCGTTAACGTCGGTAGTGCGGCCGTTGGTTGTGCCCTCTACCATTACTGATACGCCCGGCAGCGGACCGGTTTTATCTTTTACTAAACCTTCAACATGCACGGTTTGCGCCATTGCCGCCGAACTGAGCATGATCAAAACCGTTGCCGGCAGTACTTTTAAAGTATAAATTAATGCTTTGTATAATTTTTCCATATAATGTCTCTCTTAATAATTTTGTGATTCGGAATGGTCATTTCTTTGAATGCCTTACGCTATGCCTATGCTCTCCGTTTTTCTGCCATAATCAGGATAGTTTATTTTAATAATTAGTGTTAATACAACGCTTATTTTAATATACAAGCAATAACATGCTAAAACGCAAGCCATTAAAAGCATGGTTGATTTGTTAAAAGAGAGTCGCCACGATCAATAAACCTGTAAAGTTTATAGTGGTGATGCTTTAATAGCCAAACAATGAATTAATAGTGTGCGTTCAACAATTATTTATATTATTATTTGGCTAAAAACCAACTAAATAAAAGAATATTGCCTGCTTAGTATTTGATATATGATTTATAATAATACAATGTTAAGGGTTTTAAAAACCTTATAAAACAACTATTTTATGGTATTCTAATACTATATTTAGGTAAATAGCAGGTAATATGATTTAGCAAAAGGAATAAGAGGGGAATTAGATAGAAATCTATTAAGTGTTTTTTAAACAATAATAAAATAGGCGATATGATTTTTATTATGGTGAGGCACGAAGCAATTCTCGTAGCGTTCTTAACAGCGCTATCCAACTATCGTCATTGCGAGGCACGAAGCAATCCCCGACTTGCAGAGCCTCTCTGTATAGTATAAAGATTGCTTCGTGCCTCGCAATGACGTGATTTTTAGAGTCAGACTTACAAAGTTTTTAAAAAACTTCGTAAGTCTTGCCCATCCGTCAGCAAAGAGCTTCGGGCGAAGACGGGCAGAACTGTGTTGGCCATGAGCGCAAAGGCGGGCATAGTGAACTTGTTGCATGTGAGGAGGAAATGAGCGGAGGGGCAAAAGTTCCAGCCCTAAGTTCTGACTGTTTTGCGGGGTATGGCCTTGTGCGGCAAAGAAGACTTTTGCTGGACAAGGGTTTTGTTACTTTTGCCCTCAAAAGTAATGGGGCACTGCGCCCAAGAGCAGGCTAACGTTAATTGCAGCACAAGCTTAACCTAAGTAGAGATTGCTTCGTACTTTACAGCAATGACGACGATAATAGCAAATGAGCTAAAACGCGAGGAGATTGCTTCGTACCTCGCAATGACAAGTATATAATATTTAATTAACAGACATCAAGCATCTGCCGGATCAGCCTTAGTAGCGATCTTGCGCCAGATGGAGTAGCCACCGTATACGAACATCGCCCCGATAAATACATATACCCATACAGACAGGTTACGACCGGCGATAATAAGGTAAAGATAAGGCAGGCTGAAACTTACCGAAGCTATGATGAGTTGTGTTGAGAATGGCTTTTTGGCTCTTAAGTTTTTCAGCGACCAGCCCAAAAAGAATACTAAAGATACCTTGCTTACCAGATAAAGGCAGCCAAGCAATAATGGATCAACCTGGTGCTTTTCGCCCAAACTAACCACAAAGTCTTTAAATAATTTCAGGTATTCTTCCATTGAGTTACAAGGTATGAATATTTTGGATAAAAGATAATCAATAATAAATGAGCCAATTATTTTATCAATTAAGCATGACAAAAAAAGTCGCGGTTTAGACAGTTACCCGCATCCCTTGTTACAAACGCAATAAATATTCTTTATTGCCTAACCGGTAAACTGGCAGGCTTAAAGCAGACTTTCCTGCATCAGCGCCAATACCTCATCCCAGTTATTGGCACGGGTATGGTGATGGTAGCTTACATTATGAAAAGCGTTGAACAATATGGTTTTACCCTTAAAATAGTCGAGATTTTTGATATGATCGTCAATCATAAAATCGGTACTGATGATGCTCTTATCACCACAAAAAATAATATTGCGCCAACTGATGAACGGAAAATGCTCGGTTAACCAAATCCGCTTTTCACTTAACGATTGCGGAAACTCCATAGCTGCCGATACCACGTATACCTCAAAATCTTCCATCAACTTTTTAACAGCTTCAATAGCACCGGGCATTACGGGCACAGTAGTAAAAAAGCCGGGCGTAGTGGCAAACTTGCGGATCACCATTTTTTCGGGAAAGGCATCATCTTCGGTTTTGCCGATAATGTCCTGCAAGGTAAGGCTTACGCCGTAGTCGCGTTTGTACCATTCAAAAAAGTGGCTTTCCACATCGGCCAAAACCCCATCCATATCAATAGCGACAGATCTTTTCATTCGTATAATCTTTTACACAAAGCATTACCCGCTAAGCTGATGCATAGTTAGCATTAGTATCGCTAAATAAAAATCGGCGCAGCGTAAATTATTCATAAACAAAACAGGCCATACGTTTAAGCATGGCCTGTTCTGTCTCTCGTGTTAGTGGTTATCTTTGTGGGCGTGATATTCGTCTATCTGCCGCCCTACTTCGTCAATAAATTGTTTGGGCACATCGTGGGTTACCGGGCCGCCCGAGTAATACCAGCCGTCATCAGCTTTTTTGAGGTTGAAGTAAATATCATCTACCGTGTTCTTGTTTACAAACAGGTATTCGTCTTTATCCATCGTAACCGGACCGGCGAGTGTTGTGCCATCGGGGGCATCAATATAGGCGTTAAATAAATGAGTAGGCATAAGTTTAAAAACAAAAATGGATCGTACTGTTATTGCTAAATCGTACTGTTATTGCTAATTGGATAACCCAATATAGCACAAAATGGTTTTAATTTTTACCATTATTTACCATCAGTAATCCACAATTAAAATTACCCGGTTAACCTACTGCCCTGTAACGCGCTTTAAACAAACTCGGGGTAATACCTTCTACCTTTTTAAATGCGCGGCTAAAATAATTAAGGTTATTAAACCCGGCCTTAAAGCAGGCTTCGGATATGCTGTTATTCGGATTATTCATCAGTTGCTTGGCCAGTTGTATACGTTCTTTTATAATATAATCAACCGGCGATATGCCCAGTTCGTGCTTAAACGCCCGGAAAAAACTGGCCTTGCTCATGAAGGCCATCTGGCTAAGCGCGTCAATATTAAGCTTATCGCTTAAATGTACCCTGATGTATTCCAGCACGTAGGCAAAGCGGCTGCCGCTGGATAGCTCGTGCAGGTTATCCTGTATATCGTGCAGGTTTTGCATCTGCATAATACGTATCAGCAATTCCTTCAGGGTAAGGTTGGCCAGTACATCTTTGGTAAGGGCATCCCCGGTACTAATGCGGATGAGTTTATTAATGAGCTGCGCCAGTTCGTAATTATTAAAAAAGTGGAACTGGTTATAGTTGAGTTGCCAGGTACGGCTATCCTCGCGCGGGTAATTCTCGTTCAAAAAATCGAGCGTATTGGCAATCTCCTGTTGGTTAATGGCCAATGCCGTACACTGCGATGGCTGATGCGCCGTAGCTTCCGGAAAATCAATCCGCATGGTAATATTGGGCGGCACTATCACCGTTTCGCCGGGCAGGTAATCAAAGCCGGGTTTATCAAACAGGTGCATCACCTTTTTACCCCTCAGCATACTGGTAATAACCAGGTCGCTAAAAGTTAAGGGCACCATTTCGCTGCGCTGATAAGTCTCAAAAACGTTAAGCTCGCAGTGGTTAAGCGTGTACGCTTTTCGGTTTTCTACCAGTGTTTGTATTTGTTTGCTGTGAGACAGGTTTATAGGTGATAACAGGTTCTTGTTATTCATAGCCTCTCATAATTCAAAGCAAATTAGGCATATATATCAGCATAAACAATACCTCAAAAAAATTGACACCATTGTGCTACCATTTGATACCATAATGCAAATGCCCCAATAACCATCCGGCTACCTTAGTACTACCATTTAAAACTAAATATTTCTAATTATGAGCATTCCTGCAAAACCTTCGTTTAAAGCGAGGTATGACAATTTCATTGGCGGCAAATTTGTTCCGCCTGTTAAAGGTGAATATTTTGATAATGTATCTCCTATTGACGGCAAGGTATTTACCCAGGCCGCCAGATCGGGAAAAGATGATGTAGAACTGGCTTTAGATGCCGCGCACGAGGCGTTTAAAACATGGGGCAAAACCTCGGCCGTAAGCAGGGCATCACTATTAAATAAAATAGCCGATACCATTGAGGCCAACCTCGAATACCTGGCCGTAGTAGAAGCCATTGATAACGGCAAGGCCATCCGCGAAACCCGCGCCGCCGATTTACCGCTGGTGATTGACCACTTCCGTTACTTCGCCGGTGTTATACGTGCCGAAGAAGGCAGCATATCCGAACATGACGAATTTACCGTAAGCATTTGCCTTAACGAGCCGCTGGGTGTGGTAGGCCAGATCATCCCCTGGAACTTCCCGCTGCTGATGGCTACCTGGAAAATAGCTCCTGCACTTGCCGCCGGTAACTGTTGTGTGGTAAAACCTGCCGAGCAAACGCCAACCTCTATTATGGTGTTGATGGAACTAATAGGTGATATTTTGCCTCCGGGCGTGCTAAACATTGTTACCGGTTTCGGGCCCGAAGCAGGTAAGCCGCTGGCGTCATCGCCACGCATTGCCAAGGTATCGTTTACTGGCGAAACCACTACCGGCCGACTGATTATGCAGTACGCGTCTGAAAACCTGATACCGGTTACCATGGAACTGGGCGGTAAGTCGCCAAACATCTTCCTCGAATCTGTAGGCGATGCCGATGATGAGTTTTTTGACAAAGCCATTGAAGGGGCGGTGCTGTTCGCGCTTAACCAGGGTGAGGTTTGTACCTGTCCGTCGCGCATATTGGTGCACGAAAACATATACGATAAGTTTATAGCCCGTGTGATAGAACGCACCAACGCCATTAAAATGGGGCACCCGCTGGACGGCAGCACCATGATGGGCGCGCAGGCATCTAACGATCAGTACGAAAAAATACAATCGTACCTTAAAATAGGTAAGGAAGAAGGCGCCGAAGTACTTTGCGGCGGTGATGTTAAAAAATTGGACGGCGAACTGGAAGGTGGCTATTACATACAACCAACCTTGTTTAAAGGCCACAATAAAATGCGCATTTTTCAGGAAGAGATCTTTGGGCCAGTGGCTTGCGTTACCACCTTTAAAACTACCGAAGAAGCCATTGCCATTGCCAACGATACCCTTTATGGTCTTGGCGCAGGCGTATGGACACGCGACGCGCACGAGATTTACGAAGTGCCCCGCGCTATACTGGCCGGTCGTGTTTGGGTGAATAATTACCATGCTTACCCGGCACATGCGCCTTTCGGCGGATACAAAAAATCGGGTTTCGGACGCGAAAACCACAAGATGATGCTGGCGCATTATCGTCAAACAAAGAATATGCTGATCTCATATAACAAAAACAAATTAGGCTTCTTTTAAAAACACAAAAAGGGACAAGGCACGTGCAGGGAAACATTTTCCTTGTATGTGCCTTTTACTATTATGCACAGCCCCATGATAAAGAGAGTACTGGTAAACCCCGAAGCATCAAACCTGATAGCAGATTTGAAAGACCGTTTCGGCGAACTGATGTTTCACCAAAGCGGGGGCTGTTGCGATGGCTCATCGCCCATGTGTTTTGCCAAAGGCGATTTTAAGCTGGGCGGCAGCGATGTATGCCTGGGCGAAATTGACGGGTGCGAGTTTTGGATGAGTAAAGATCAGTTTGAATACTGGCAGCATACCCAGCTTACCATAGGCATTACCAAAGGCCGGGGCTCAAGCTTTTCTATCGAGATACCGACCGGCTACCGCTTCATGATCCACTCACGACTGTTTACCGATGAAGAATTAAGCCAATTACAACCCGTTACTTATCTGGAGGATGATGCTTATTAGGACGGTTGCACCAAATATTTAACATAAATCCGGTTGCTTTACTAAAAAGCTATTCATAACTTGAAAAAGTTTTTAGCAGAAAGCAAAATGAGTACCATAAGCCTCAAAATCACCGATGAAACCTTTGCAGGTAAAATACTTAACGAGATAAGTATAGCTGTATCTACCGAGCATTTAACCGTAAAGGATATTATTGAAGCACGGGTAAACGCGGAAGTTACCGAATACAATAAAAAACTACCGGAAATATACCGCGGTTTGGTACAACCCAAAGACGCGGAAGTAGCGCTGAATGGCTTTCGTGTTAAACAGCGTGCCTTTGTTGATGCCGAGAAACAGGTGTATGCCGCATTGGATGCCTTCCAAAAAAATGGCTTTTTCGTACTTATCGATAATAAACAGGCCGAAGCATTAGATGAGCAAGTATTTGTAAACAGTAACAGCGCGGTTAGCTTTATAAAACTAACCCCATTAGTTGGAGGTTGAGTAATGGGCATAGGTAGTTTTATTAAGCAGTTTTTGCCCAACAATTCAGGTAACGACAGCGCATTTGGTGAACTATTGAAAGAAGCATCTGACCAAATTGGCCAAACGAGCTGGTGGAATGTAAATGTTACAGAACTTGCTGTCTTTAATGATAAGATAGTACGCCTAACCAATAAAGAAAAAGCGGCCTTTATCATTTATCTTGTTGAGCATATTGCCCATTACCATAATTCACACTCTTCATTTTCATCCACCAATGTAAAATATATCAGGATAAGTATGGGGAAATCGATCTTGTCGGCTTTGTTTAAAATGAAACTTGAGCTTGACGACGATGACCTCGCCGAAATCATACACATCGCCATACGCTACAACACCAAATCAGCTTACCCTGTAAAAATTCCTTTAAAAGCCTTTTTGAATCAAATTCAAAAAAAATACACCGATACACCTTTGCCGAAAACTATTTCGTCGGCATTAAAATCGCTGCAAAACAAAGTAAAAAACGACGCTGACTTTTGTACCGAACTTGACAAGAGCAAACTTACAGAACAGATTGGCACTATCTTAAACCCAACTACACCCGGCGATGCACTTAAAGCTGTGCTGTTTCCCGGCGATGATGAACTAACCATATTCATCAACCAAAATGTAGCCCGGCTGCCAAATGAAGACAAAGCGCATTGGTACGCCATAATTTCGTTATGTAAAAAAGCATCGGGCGCCAAACCCAGCAACAAATACCTCGACGAGGGCCGGCCGCTAATTAATAAACTGGGGGCTGATCAGTTTAAAGTTGTAGCAAGTACGTGGTTTGATCATTTCCTTACCATTAAAGAAAAAGAGCGCCGTCATACATTCACTTTCAGCAACCAAACGTATACGGATGTCACCTACACCTTTTTATCGGCACCTGCAACAGAGTGCTTTAAAGGCGTAATATGGTTATGCGCTACGGTTAAAGACACCACTTTGCTGCAACGTGTAGCCTTAGTAGCCGAACGTGCCTATCGCAAACTGCCTGGCCACGGACAAATGTCAACCGCTATTGGTAATGCCAGCCTGTTCACCTTGTATAAAGCAGAGGGGCTTGAAGGTATAGGGCACCTGTCGCGGCTTAAAGTGCGCATCAAACTGAACAGCACACTACAGCTTATAGAAAAGTATATGGTGCAGGCCGCTACAGACAGAGCAATACCTGTAAGTGTGGTAGAAGATCTGGCAGTTGACGACCTTGGCCTGATCAACAATACACGTATTTTTGAAATAGATGACTGCAAGGCCATCATTCAGGTTGAAAAAGTGGACAAGGTTTCTCTTACCTGGCAAAAAAAGGATGGCGGCATACAAAAGTCAGAACCTGCTTTTATAAAAGAAAAGTACCCGGCTCAACTTAAAGAGATAAAACTTGCAGCCAAACAGATCGAGGTAAACTTAAGTACCCAGCGCGACCGCATAGACCTTAGCTTTAAGCAAGGCAAAAACATGTTGTGGGAGCATTTTGATAAGTACTATTTACAGCACGGACTGATATCAATTATAAGCCACAAACTGATATGGCAGCTTACCCACGCCGATGGAGTAACGGCCGCCTATTGGTTAAACGGCGAATGGATAGGCTATCAGCAAAATGTATTAGCCATAAACAACATTACCGAAGTGTGTTTGTGGCACCCCGCCACGGCAACTGTTGATGATGTGCAGCAATGGCGCGCTTTTTTTATCGATAAGCAAATTCAGCAGCCTATTAAACAGGCCTTTCGGGAAGTTTACCTGCTTACAGACGCGGAGATCAATACCCGGAACTATAGCAATCGCATGGCCGGGCATATACTTAAACAGCATCAGTTTAACTCCCTGGCTAAAGTTAGGGGCTGGCAATACATGCTACAGGGCCAGTTTGACAATGGTGCCGATGGCACAGCTACCATAAAACTCCCGGAAAATAACCTCATAGCTCAATATTGGACTAATGTTATTGGAGAAGAAGCGGGCACAAGCGGTATATTTAATTACGTTTCAACAGATCAGGTTAGGTTTGTTAATATGCGTAGTAACGAAACGGTTGCGCTGGCTGATATACCGGTGATCGTATTTTCGGAAGTGATGCGGGATGTTGATCTTTTTGTGGGAGTAACCAGCGTTGGCAACGACCCTAACTGGCGCGATAATGGCGGCTTACCGGCCTACAACGATTACTGGACCTCCTATTCTTTCGGCGACCTTACCGAGGTTGCCAAAAACAGGAAGGAAACACTTACGCGCTTATTGCCACGGCTAAAAATAGCCCCGGTTGCCAGCATTACTGATAAGTTTTTGGTAATTAAAGGTAAAAAACGAACCTATAAAATACACTTAGGGAGCACCAACATATTAATGGAGCCTAACGACCAATATCTTTGTATAGTAGCCGACAGATCGCAAAAGAACCTTACCGAAAATATATTTTTACCTTTTGAGGGGGATGGTGGCTTATCGATGATCATTAGTAAAGCACTGCTGCTTGCCGATGATGATAAAATAAAAGATGTTACAATTACCCGTCAAATCAATCATCGTTAGTGTATCTAAACTACAGGCCGGATGTGCTATTACACGACTTTTTAAGACGGCTGTACCAAAGGCACTTTAATAATAAAGTGGGTATGTTTTTTAGGTTTGCTTTGCGCGAAGATGTTGCCATGGAGCGAACGTACCAGTTTACGTACTACATATAGCCCCAGGCCACTACCAGTCGATTCGGAATTGCCGCGGTAGTACATATCATATATCTTACCTATTATTTTGAGCGGGATCCCCTGTCCGTTATCGCTGAATTTGATCACCAGATCATTCTTGTACCTCAGGATGTATACCTGAACAATTAGATTGGTATTGTGATAGTTGATGGAGTTTTCGAGCAGGTTTTCGAGTATGGTTACGTAAGTATCGGGATTGGCGAGGTGCTCATCATCCAATACGATATCAAAAATTAAACGTCCGCCTATTTCTTGCAGCTTGTCCTGAAACTTAGCGCGCAATTCCCTTAATATCTGCCTGAAATCGACCGGCTTTATTTGGTGCTCGTACGAATAGGTGCTTAACACATTCAGCTTGGATAGCATGGCATCCATTTTGTGGGCCACCTCCTCGCATTTTTCAAATAAGTTCAGCGCGTCCTTATCTTTTGTTACCAGCTTGGCTATGTTGGCCAAACCCATGATGTTGGCAAGTGGAGCCCTAAAATCGTGCGAGGTACGGTAAAACAGGGTTTTGAGCTCCTCGTTGGCGTTGGTTAGTTCCGCGGTGCGCAGGTTCACCGTTTGCTCCAGGTCGTAGTTCAGTTTGGTGATCTGCGCGTTTTTGGCCTTCAGCTCCTTGTTGGTATTTTCAATTTTTTTAAGCAGATCAAGCTGCATTAACTTATTGGCCACCAAGTCTGCTATCGATTTCAGAAACTTAAAGTCGATATCGATATAATGGATCTGGCTTTTTACCGCTATGGTGATGAGAATCTTCTGATCTTTAAAATAAGATACAGGCAGTGAATACACGGCCGCTACCTTGGGGTTGTTAAACACCGACCGGGCCAGCAGTTTATGCTCCTGAATGGCATCGCCGAAGTAGTTAACGGGCAAGCCGGTTTCAAAAACCTCCATTTCGTATTTCCACAAGCCATCCTGCCGGGGCTTAAAAAAAACGCATTCCCCGCGCGACATCTCAAAACAACCCGATTCGCCTTTGTTGAAATGGTGCAGCCTTAACTGAAAAAAATCGATAATGTATTTGATATGGGCCGACAGGGCATCGCATATTTCGGTATACTTGGCAGCCTTATTAAGGTCGGCCGCAAAGGCCGACAGCGCTTCGTACCGAAGTCTTTTTGCGTTTTGCATTATCCCCTGTAGCGCTTCCATAACTGCTTAACGGGGCTCTACCAGTTCATTATCGATCTGTATCCCTGATATATCGGCAATGGTATTGATCATATTGGTCAAATCAGCCAGCGCCATCAGCTCCTGCACTTCCTCCAAACTATAACCTTCATCGCGCAGCGATTCAAAATCAGCATCGGTAGTATTACGCGGCGCAAGAGCACATTTGGTAACTACCTCTATGGCTTTGCGATACGACGATGGGATGTAGGTGCTGTTCAGATCGGCAGTGAGCTTAATATCATCAGTACCCGTGAGCGATTTACCCAGGCTATCGGCAATAATGCCATGTGCCTGCGAGCAATAATCGCAACCCTTCAGGTTTGATATGTTATAAATAATAAGCTGTTTTAAAACGAAAGGCACTTTACCACGCAGCATGGTGTTACGCAGTTTTTCCCAGTTACCTCGTAATACGGTGGCATTGTTACCCTGGCATTTAAACCAATTCAGCACAAATGGGATCCCCATTTCCTTCATGGTTTCTTCGTAGATGGCCTTTACTTCGGGGCTCGCGCTTTGGTAATCAACAATTTTAAACCTTTCGGACATAGAATCGCACATAAATATACATATCACTACCTTACCGGTTTTGGCAACTAATCAGGGGGATATGTGTGGTAATATTTTTTATTAAAACGGCGTTGTTACCTGTACCGAAAAGAATAACGATTTATATACCTCTGCGTTTTGTTTCTTTAACAATAAGCCCAAGCTCACGGCTCATTTGGCCTGCAATAGCGGTATTTTCCTGCGCTCTTCTGAACAAGTAAGGCAACACAGCCTTAATTGGTCCGTAAGGTACATATTTTGCCACATTATACCTCGCATTTGCCAAATTAAAACTCAAATTATCGCTCATACCGAGTAATTGTGAGAAATAAATGTGCGGATGATTGTGGTCTACATTATACTTATTCAGCAGGTCGGCCAGCAGGCGACAGCTGTGCTCATTATGCGTGCCGGCCACTATGGCAAGGTTGTTAATATTTTGTACCGAGTACTTTACAGCCTCATCATAATCGCGGTCTGTAGCCTGTTTATTAGGCTGTATTGGTGATATGTAACCGCGTTCTTCGGCACGTTTACGCTCTTTTTCCATATAGGCGCCGCGCACAATTTTAGCGCCCAGTATAAAGCTTTCTTTAGTGGCAATGGCGTGGTCGGCCTTTAGCGATTCCAGCTTATCGTGCCTGTATAATTGGTAGGTATTGTAAATGATGATGTTTTCCCGGTTAAAGCGGCGCATCATATCCAGCGCCAGGCCGTCAATGGTTTCCTGAATCCAGCTTTCTTCGGCATCTATCATTATCGGTACACCGGCATCATAAGCTTTTTGGCAAATGGCCAATACGCGTGCCTGCACTTTTTTCCATTCCTGCTCTTCGTCGGCAGTCAGGGTTTCTTCGGCATCCAGTTTCTCCAAAAGCGAAAAACGGCCTACGCCCGTAATTTTAAATACGGTTATAGGTATGGCGGCATCGCCATCGGCACGTACAATGGTGCGGATGATCTCATCGCGCGTGTTATCAAACACTTCCTCTTCATCTTCGCCCTCAACAGAATAATCTAAAATAGTACCCACCCCGCCCGATTGCAGGTTTTTGATGGTTGGCGTACACTCGGCAATGGTTTCGCCACCGCAAAACTGGCGGAAAATGGTAGCCTTAATAATGCCCTTTATAGGTAAACCTATATTGATGGCAAAATTGGTGATAGGCGGGCCTACTTTAACCAAAAAGTTAACATTGATGAGTTTAAACAGCCAATAGGCACGTTTAAGGTCGCGGTTAGACGAATGCCGAAAAGCGATTTCGGTATTATCAAAAGACAGCTCACTGCCGGGCGCAGCGCTGCCGGTGGTTTGTACAGAAGAAGAGGTCATATCAGGTACAAAAGTAGAAAATGCATTAACATAACCCATTATCAAGTTAATACTTTATTTTTGCCTATCCATGATCGAGTTTAAATTAGAAGGCGAATACATTCCGCTGATACAGTTATTAAAGGCCGCCAACCTGGTACAAACCGGTGGCGAAGCGCAAATTGTTGTTACCGAAGGTGAAGTAAAGTACAATGGCACAGTTGATTACCGAAAACGTTTGAAGGTAAGGCAGGGTGATATTGTTGAATTCAGGAACAATAAGATCAAGGTGATTTAATATGGATACGATACAAACCGACCACTACCCAATTTTTTTTGATAATACCATTGCCGAGCTGATCAGCTTTATAAAAAGAGGCAATTACTCGCGTTTTTTTATTTTAACCGACGAGCATACCAGCATCTATTGCTTTCCGCTGATAAAAAAAGAGGTAGACGAAATTGATAATTACGACCTCATTGAAATAAACGCCGGCGAAGAAAGCAAGAACATCGACTTTTGCATTGGTATATGGAAAATGCTGATAGATTTTGGTGCCGACCGTAAAAGCCTGCTCATTAATTTAGGTGGTGGCGTTATTACCGATATGGGCGGTTTCGCGGCCTCAACCTACAAGCGCGGTATCGATTTTGTACACATGCCTACCACCCTGCTTTCGCAGGTTGATGCTTCTGTTGGTGGTAAAACAGGTATTGATGTTGATAGCGTGAAGAACATCATCGGTACCTTCGCGCAGCCCAAAGCGGTTTTTATTGAGTACGATTTTCTGAAAACATTATCGCCAAGGCAGCGCCTGTCGGGCTTGGCAGAAATGCTGAAACACGGCCTGATACTGGATGCCGCTTACTGGGCCGACCTGAAGAACAGCGACCTCAGTTTGCCATCAGCCGGGCAGATCCACGCTTCGGTAGTATTGAAGAACAAGGTAGTTACCGAAGACCCTACCGAGCAAAACATACGCAAGAGCCTTAATTTTGGCCATACCATTGGGCACGCGGTTGAAACATGGTCGCTCATGAACGATAACAACCCGCTTACCCACGGTGAGGCCATTGCGCTGGGCATGATATGCGAGAGCTACCTGGCCCATAAAAAAACAGGCTTAAGCGCCGAAGAACTGACCGAGATCAGCGAGGTTATCATGAAGCTGTACCCTAAATACCGCCTCAAACCAAGCGCCTACGAAGCCATGTACGGTTACATGCTGAAAGACAAAAAGAACCTCGACGGCAAGGTGAACTGCACCCTGCTAACCAAAATAGGCCAGTTCAACATAGACAACGTTTGCACCCAGCCCGAGCTTTTTGAAGCGCTGGATTATTATGTGGGCTTGAATTAGTTACTCTTGCCTATATGGAATAAAAGTTAACTTAGTAATAAGTATATTCGTGTTAATAAACAAAGTTCATATACTTTGTATTTGTTAATAATAGATTTAGCATGCCAGTTTTATCACAAGAAAAGAATATACATAGAACCAATAAAGTATTCGTTCCGGGAGGACTCCCAAAACTCACGTATAATCCTAGAAACTCACTTGATCTTGAAAAACATTTAAGAAAAGCTAACGATAATTTATGTAAGTTAGTTATGGTAACAGGTTCTACCAAATCGGGAAAAACAGTGCTCACAAAAACAGTGTTTGAAAAAGGGAAATCTGTTTGGTTTGATGGCGGTGCGTTCAACTCTGAGGAAGATTTATGGAACGATATTGCTGAACAACTTGAATTAAGCGTCGGCGAAAGTAGAACACAGAGCACATCAAACAATAGTAATATTGTAATTGGGGCTGGTCTTCAAACTAGTTTGTTTCCAGTAAAGGGTAAAATAGATGGTTCCAAAACCGATGGTACAACAAACGCCAATTCTGTGACTAAAACGACAAAACGTTCAGCCAAGGCCTTATGCCTTGAAGCGCTGAATGAGAGACAAACTCCATTAGTTATAGATGATTTTCATTACATACCTAGAACAAGTCAAGGTAATATTGTGCGCGCCTTAAAAGCTGTTATTTATGAAGGAGCACCTGTTATATTTCTTGCTATTCCTCATCGCCGTTTGGACGCTGTAAAAGTTGAACGTGAAATGACAGGACGAGTAGAAACAATTCAAGTTCCAGTATGGGAGCTTGAAGAGCTTTGTGAAATAGCTCGAATCGGTTTTCCTTTACTTAATGTTAAGGTATCCAGTAAAATAATTGACTCTTTTGCAAACGAAGCTATAGGCAGTCCACATTTAATGCAGGAATTCTGTCGTGAATTGTGCTCGGCAAACCAAATCGATGAGACACTAAAATTAGAGAAAAGCATCGAAGAAGCACCTATGGATATGTTATTCAAAAAAGTTGCAATTGGCACGGGCAAAATCATGTTTGATAAATTGAGCAAAGGACCAAGACAAAGATCAGATAGGATTCAACGAACATTAAAAGATGGGCGTCAAACAGATATTTATGGTTTAGTATTGCAAGCGCTTGCTGAAATAAAACCAGGAATGGCGAAAGTAGATTATGAAGAATTACGAACAAAAATGCGAGATATTATTTCTGAAAAACCGCCAGCAGCGCATGAAATATCAAGGGTTTTAGATCACATGTCTAATATCGCGTCATCTGATGAATCCTCTACCCCTGTATTGGATTGGGAAAAAGAAGATCGAACACTTCATATCACTGATCCATTTTTCGCATACTACTTAAGATGGGGAATTGAAACAACGAAACATAATTAAAAAGCACATCAATTTTTTCACATTCATTTTTTACGTCCTTTCACTAATAAATAATCTCTAAAAAATCATTAGTTTTTAACTTGTCGATACGAAGCATTGTTTCCATTGCAATATCTTTCCTATTTCCTCCCCACGTTAGGGATTGGAAGGGTTTAGTGCCGACGAAGGAGGTACCGCAGCGAAGCGGAGCCCTGCAAAGCCCGGCCGAAGGCAACGCCCAAATAACTCTTATCGGCTATCGCTTATAAGACCGAATCCATACGGGTGCGGCCGGTAAATCTTTTTATAAAACGGAATGCTAAAGAAGCAATAAGCACAATGTTGAGGAGGTTGCAAAGGTTGAGGGACACAATCACCAGTTTATCCAGGTCCGACAGGCTGCTCCACTCCCAGTATTCGCCTTTTTCGGTGGTATAAAAATCATCGTACCGTACAAGCAGCATACCTAAAAATATGTAAACCGCTACATCAACCACTACGATACCTACAATTAAAGCGATGGCCTTATAATTAAACATAGCGAAATTTAAAATAGCAATGTGGTACTTATACTTAATAAAGATACTGTTCTACGGCTAAAAACTGCTTGCCACCCAATTAAATTTGGTTACTCCTCTTTTATTTCAAAAAAATAAAATTTTATTTTGGACTTTTCATTTTAACGTGTACATTTACGGCGCAATACAAAAACAACAAATGAAATTTAACACTGCATATTTTTACGGCTACTACTTTTACTTTACCAGTACAAGCCGGGACTGATATGCAATAACCAAAACATATACAAGAAACTGAAAAGTCCCGGCCCAACAAGCCGGGACTTTTTGCTTTAACAGGGTTTATGACACACAAAACACCAAGAGTTGCAATACAGGGAATACGCGCTTCTTTTCACGAAGAGGCGGCCTTCAAGTTTTTTGGAGAAGACATTCAAACCATTGAATGCAACTCTTTTAAACAAACCTTTGAGGCCCTAAAAAATGGCGAGGCCGACTACGTGGTAATGGCTATTGAAAACAGCATTGCCGGCAGCCTGTTGCCTAACTATTCGCTGTTGCTTAACTACAACTTCCCGGTGGTGGGCGAGGTTTACCTGCCTATACAACTGCACCTGATGGCGCTGCCGGGCGTGGCGTTTGAGGATATTAAGGTGGCCATGTCGCACCCGATAGCGATACGCCAGTGTGTTGATTTTTTGGACGAGTACCCGCAAATTAAGGTTATAGAAAGTAACGATACCGCCGCCTGTGCCAAACGCATCCGCGAGGAGCAACTGACCGATACCGTGGCTATTGCCAACACCTTAGCGGCGAAGCTTTACGGATTGGAGATACTGGAGCGTCGCATAGAATCGAACAAGAAGAACTTCACCCGCTTTTTGATATTGACCACGCATGATAATGCCGGTAAGGTTGAGGCCAACAAAGCGTCGTTATGTTTCCAGGTGAGTAACGAGGTGGGTTCGCTGGCCAAGGTGCTTAATATTTTGGCCGAGGAGGGCGTTAACATGAGCAAAATACAAAGCATGCCCGTGTTAGGTAAACGCAACGAATATAATTTTTATGTAGATGTAGAATGGACCGAGCAAAAGCAATACGATGCCAGCCTGCGCCAGATACTGAAATACACGCACAACTTTAACATACTGGGAGAATATAAGAGATATGAGGAAAATCTTTAGTCTGCAAAGACCGGAAGTCGGAAAGTCCGAAAGAAGGAAATAACCAGTATGGTGAGCCATCCGAGAGTCGGTAAGACCGAAAGCCCGGAAGAAAAAACAAAACAATTAATTAACAAAATATACAATCAACTTCCGGACTTTCGGTTTTTCACCGACTTCCGGACTAAAAGAGTAAACTTCCGGACTTTCGGTCTTCCCGACTTCCGGACTAAATAAAAAAGAAAATGAAACTAAATTTAAACATACAGCCGCTTAGTTCATGGTTAAACCTAAGCAAAGAGCCATTGGTAATTGCAGGCCCATGCAGTGCCGAAACTGAAGATCAATTAGTTGCAACAGCGCATTTACTGGCCAAAACCGGTAAAATTACCGCTCTGCGTGCAGGTATCTGGAAACCACGTACCCGTCCGGGTGAGTTTGAAGGTATTGGCAGCATTGGTTTAGAGTGGTTAAAACGCGCTAAAGAAGAAACCGGCTTGCCTACCGCTGTTGAGGTAGCTACCGCTAAACACGTAGAAGAAGCGTTAAACGCAGGTGTTGATATTTTATGGGTAGGCGCGCGTTCAACTGCAAACCCTTTCACCGTGCAGGAAATTGCTGATGCTTTAAGAGGTCATGATGTTCCTGTAATGGTTAAAAACCCGGTTAACCCCGATCTTTCATTATGGATTGGCGCTTTAGAGCGTATCAACAATGCAGGTATTACTAAACTGGCGGCTATTCACCGTGGTTTCTCATCACATGGCGCGTCAACTTTCCGTAACGAACCAATGTGGGATCTGGCCATCAGCCTGAAAACACACGCGCCCGACCTGCCTATCATCAACGACCCGAGCCACATTACCGGTAACCGCGATCTGATTGGCTACGTAGCTCAAAAAGCATTCGATCTGGATATGCAAGGTGTAATGATAGAGTCGCACATTGACCCATCTGTAGCCTGGACCGACGCTAAACAACAGGTTACCCCTGCTGCTTTGGTTGACATTATTGAGAACATCACCCTACGCAAACCGGAAGTTAAAAGCCCTGCTATAAGTGATAAACTGGCAGAACTGCGCAGCAAAATTGACAAGATAGACGACCTGGTTATTCAAAAAGTAGCCGAGCGTATGACCATTGCCGAGCAAATTGGTAAATACAAAAAAGATAACAACATCACCATTTTACAGGTTAACCGTTGGGAAGAGATCTTGAAGAAAACTACCGACTATGGTAAAGCTTTAAAACTTAGCGCCGAGTTTACCGAGAAACTGCTGGAATTGATCCACAGCGAATCTATCCGTCGCCAAGGTGAAGTACTTAACGAAGGACAAGAACAACCGGCAGAGAAATTAACGCACGTGTAATTGTAATGAGCCATAACATCATCCTTACAAAACAAGGCAAAACAGCAAAAGGCACCATACACCTTACCGGCTCAAAAAGCGAATGCAACCGCGCACTCGTTATTGAGGCCTTAAGCGGCGGCCGGGTAAAGGTTAAAAACCTGTCCGACGCTGCCGATACGGTTACACTGGCAGGGATTTTGAATTCAAAAGTCAAAAGTGAAAATTCAAAAACTTTGGCTGGTGAGGAAGCCCATGGACCATCGACTATAGACCATGGACAACTCATCAACATCGGCCCCGCCGGTACGGCTATGCGTTTTTTAACGGCTTACTATACTTTGCAGCCGGGTGAGGTAATCCTTACCGGCAGCGAGCGGATGAAACAAAGACCAATCGGGATTTTGGCTGATGCCTTAAGAACGTTAGGTGCCGATATTACTTATGTGGAAAAAGAGGGCTACCCTCCTATCAACATAAAGGGTGGTTTTGAGCAGCTTACACGCGAAATCAGTATCAAAGGTGATATCAGCAGCCAGTATATTACCGCGCTGTTGCTTATTGCTGCCCGTTTGCCTCTTGGTTTGGAACTGCACATTGAGGGCGACCTAACATCGCGCCCTTATGTGGAAATGACTTTGGCTATGTTAAAACAGGCGGGTATTCAACATACCTGGACTGATAACGTGATCAGCATTGAAAACCAGGAATTCGGCGAAACAGCTTTGCCTGTTGAACCGGATTGGAGCGCGGCATCATACTGGTACGCCATCGCGGCACTGGCCGACGAAGCCGAACTGTTTTTGCCGGGTTTAACATCGTATAGTTTACAAGGCGATAGCGTGATCACCGAGATCATGGCCAACTTTGGCATCACTTCGCAATTTAAGGATGGCGGCGTGTATCTTA
This sequence comes from Mucilaginibacter gynuensis, assembly GCF_039541195.1. Taxonomy (NCBI): domain Bacteria; kingdom Pseudomonadati; phylum Bacteroidota; class Sphingobacteriia; order Sphingobacteriales; family Sphingobacteriaceae; genus Mucilaginibacter; species Mucilaginibacter gynuensis. Next base: position 262,748 of record NZ_BAABFT010000003.1, on the reverse strand, counting down.
CAAAAGAGGTAAAACCTATTGTTCGCAAAATATTCGACATGAAAGAATGCCCCGATTTGGCGCAGACTGTAATTGTTGTATGTGCCGCTTTAGGACACGAAGCTACCTTTACCGGGCTCGAAACCTTAAAAATTAAGGAAACCGACCGTATCAAAGCATTACAGAACGAACTGGCTAAAATTGGTGTTAAGCTGATTGAAAAAGGCCAGGTTTACAAGCTGGATTGCAGCGAGAAGTTCATCCCCGAAACCATGTTCATCAACACCTACGAGGATCATCGTATGGCTATGGCCTTTGCGCCGCTGGCCCAGATAGTGCCCCAACTGGAAGTAGAAGAAGCCAAAGTGGTAGAAAAATCTTACCCCGCTTTCTGGACTGACCTGGAAAAGGTAGGGTTTGTGGTAGAGGAGCAGAAAGCTTAAAGCGGGAAGGTAAAAGCGTAAAGCTGAAAGCATAAAGGTAAAAGCGTAAAGCACACCCAACCCGTCATTGCGAGGTACGAAGCAATCTCTACGGATGCATGTTGTGCATCATGAAGAAGATTTCTCACTACGTTCGAAATGACAAATAGAATAAACCAATAAACACTTGCCATAGCGAGGTACGAAGCATTTCTGTTAGATAACCACTACGAGATTGCTTCGTACCTCGCAATGACAAACAACAAAACAGTATCTCAATACTCAAATCTAATATCTCACATCTAACATAAAATGGCAGGCAATACCTTCGGACAAATATTCAAGATAACAACATTTGGTGAATCGCATGGCGAGGCTATAGGTGTAATTGTTGACGGTTGTCCGGCGCAGTTACCGGTTGATATTGACTATATACAGGCCGAACTGGATAAGCGCAAGCCGGGCCAGTCGAAAATAACTACTCAGCGTAAAGAGAGCGATACCGTAAAGATTCTTTCGGGTGTGTTTGAGGGTAAAACTACAGGTACTCCTATCGCCATGATCATCCCTAATGAAGATCAGCGTTCAAAGGATTATGGTCATAATGTGGATGTATTTCGCCCTTCGCATGCCGACTATACTTACTTTACCAAATACGGTATCCGCGATCATCGTGGCGGAGGCCGTTCATCGGCCCGTGAAACTGCCGCACGTGTAGCTGCCGGTGCTTTGGCCAAGCTGTTTTTAAAAGCGAAAGGTATTGAGATAGTGGCCCACGTGAGCAGCGTAGGCAAAATAGACGCGCCAAACGTAAGCATTGCCAATGTGCAGGAGTTTATCGACGAGCGCGAAAAGAACATCGTACGCTGTGCCGATCCGGCGACTGCCGAAGAGATGATCGCCTTTATTGATGGCGTGCGTAAAGATGGCGATACCGTTGGCGGCAAAGTTAGCTGCTATGTAAAAGGCGTTCCGGTTGGTTTGGGCGAACCTGTATTTGATAAACTGCATGCCGATTTAGGCAAAGCCATGCTCAGCATTAACGCGGTACACGGCTTCGAGTTTGGTTCGGGCTTTTCGGGCAGTGAAATGCGCGGATCAGAACATAACGACATTTTTGTAAAGAACCACCTAGGTAATGTAGAAACCGTTACCAATTTTTCGGGCGGTATACAGGGCGGTATCAGCAATGGTATGCCTATCGAGTTCAGGGTGGCATTTAAGCCGGTAGCAACTATTATGCACAACCAGGCCACCATTAACAGTGCCGGTGATGCCGCCGAAATATCGGGCAAAGGCCGCCATGACCCTTGCGTGGTACCACGCGCCGTGCCTATTGTTGAGGCCATGGCTGCACTGGTGCTTGCCGATCAGTTGCTGAGGAATAGGGCATCGGTGTTATAATAGGACATTCAGAACTTCCTAAAATGTCATGTCGAACGGAGAGAGACATCTTCTTCATCGCACAAGTCTGCTACAGGCATAGCGAAGAAGATTTCTCCTCGTACCTCGTTCGAAATGACATTTTCTTGAAGTCTCCCCCAAATTAAACATACTTCAAACAAGCCTCCCTCAACCACGTTATCATAACATGATACGTGCCTTAATATACGACCTTGACAATACCGTGTATCCGGTTAAATCTATTTCGGATGAGTTGTTTGCCGATCTGTTTAAGCTGATCGACGATGACGATACCATCAGCAATACTGATAAGCAACTGGCGAAGGAAGAGGTAACCCGCCGTCCGTTTCAAAAGATTGCCGATCAGTTTGGTTTTAGCGATGAACTGGTGCAACAGGCCAAAACACTCATCAGCGGATTAACCTATCATAAGCCTATCTCTGCCTTTGATGATTATCGTTACGTTAAAAGCCTTACGATTGACAAGTTTTTGGTGACCACTGGTTTTATCAGGATGCAAACCAGTAAGGTAAAGTGGCTGGATATTCAAAAAGATTTCAGGCAGATCTATATTGTTGATCCCGAAACTACGAGCAAAACCAAGAAAGATATTTTCACCGAAATCCTCGAAAAGTATAATTACAGCAAAGAAGAAGTACTGATAGTTGGCGACGACCCGGAATCGGAGATCAGCGAGGGCAAACTCATCGGTTTAAAGACCGTATTATATGACCCCGGCAGGAAATACAAAACCACCGAAGCCGATTACCAGATCACCAATCATCAGGAGATAAAGCAACTATTGCTGATGTAGATAATATTGGAGCATTCTGAGTTTTAAAATCCGGGGAACTATGAAGGTGAAATGACGCGTATAGCCTGTCAGCCTGAGCTTGTCGAAGGGTGCATGGGTAAAGGCCTCTGCGCACGATCCTTCGACAAGCTCAGGATGACCCACTTATAAGCATTAAAAAAAACACGTATGGGTAACTTGTCGAAAGATTGCCTTACTGCTGCTGCAATACCCGCACCGTTACCAGCAACTGACCCAAATGGCGCATGGTATGCTCGGCAGCGTGCACATACAGGCCTATCATAGTTGAGGGTACACGTGCGCGACCAACATACCTCACTTCGGTTAACGCTGCTTCATTGGTATTACTCAACTGTTGCAGCGCTTTATCTACCTGTTTATTAAAAGCGGCTGTAAGTTGGGCAACACTGTATGGTATTTCGGGCAGTTTACCTTCGGCCGCCAGGTATTGCAACTGTTCTTCGTTAAGCATTTCATTATTAGCGTAAGTAAAAAGCCGGTCGAGCACTCCCGTAAGGTGTTGCAAATGGAAGGCCGGCGAGGCTAATCCGGCAGGTTTTTCCGGTAGCTTATCCTCCGGGAAATCGGTCATTAGTTCGTTCAGTTCTTCACGTGCCTGCAATAAAGCATGCGCAACAGGCTGTAACAACGGCGCAATGCCATCAACAGGGCCTCGCTGCCATACTTCGGGTAATTTGTTGGTTGCCATACTGCAAAGCTAAAAAGCTTTATGGCGCCAAGTATTTATTAAATGTAATTATATATCACCTATACTTCATATTATAATATGGTATAGGTATTGCTATACACGGTATAACATATTTACCATTTATGATAAGCTATACAAATAATAAAAAAGGCTTCCTGTTTTTACTGGCGGCCATGCTGTTTACCCTAACCTTTCAGAGTTGTAAAAAAAGCAGATCAGATATGGGCAAAGAACTCGCCCACATCACCAAAAATAAAGTTTTTAAAGAAGTTACCCCCGAAGGCTTCGCCCCCGTATTTGAAAAAGCGCTGGCCGAAAAAAAATCGACCTTAGGCAATCAACAACTCATAGCTTCGTTTTACGCGGGTAATGATTACGACCCGGTGCTGATTATGGAACACCTCAAAAACGGCGACCTGAAAGTATTGAGCGACTATTTACGCCGCGCCAACGAACATGGCATCAAACCCGAAACATTCCAGGCGGTTGAACTGAAAAACCTGTTGGATAAGATTCATGATAAAAAAAGTATTAAAACCGTAAACGATGCTTATGAAACCATGGCACAGCTGGAACTGGCGATAGCCAATTCGTTGATCAAGTATTCAAATGCCATGCAGTATGGCCTGGTTAGTCCGCGTAAAATATATGCCCGTTACTATACCGAAACCAAACGGCCCGACAGCACTTCTATGCTGCACGCCTTAAAGGTTACCGCGTTAAAGAACTATTTGGATAGTATACAGCCTAAAGATCCGCAGTACAAACTCATGCAAAAGGCCTTGGCCGAAGGCATTACAGCACCCGAAATAAGCAAGGAAGAAACCCAGCGTTACCTGATTGTGAGCCTGGAGCGCCTCCGTTGGAAGAACAAGCCTACCGCCAATAAATATGTTGTTGTAAATATTCCCGATTACAGGCTTGATGTGATGGAGAATGGAAAATCGACACTTAATATGAAAGTTTGTGTGGGTGAAGGCCGTAATATGGATAACAATAATACCTTGGTGGAGTATGACGAAAGCGATAAGGTAGACCGCCCATTCTCGCGCGAAACGCCGCAGCTAAATAGCGTGATTAACAGTGTGCAAGTAAACCCCATTTGGAATATTCCGCAAAGCATAGCCAATAAAGAAATTATGGTGGAGGCCGCGCAGGATCCTTATTACCTATCCAACAAAAACATTGATGTATACAAAGGAGGTAAAAAGGTAGATGACCCGGAAACCATCGACTGGGCTAACGCTTCAAAAAGCGAATATGATTTTAAACAACGCCCCGGTGATGATAATTCGTTAGGCAAGATCAAATTCCTGTTTAAGAACAGCAGCAGCGTTTATTTGCATGACACCCCTGCGCAGCTGGCATTCGGACAAACCATGCGCGCTGTAAGCCATGGCTGCGTACGTTTAGAAAAACCACAGGACTTGGCACTGTCATTATTCGGCGAAGGCAATAAATACCAAACTATAGCCAAGGACATGAAGGAGGATAACCCCGAACCAACCAACATTACATTACCCAACAAAACCCCGGTATACCTTACTTATATTACCTGCTGGCCTGCGGCCGATGGTACGTTACAGTTCAGGCCGGATGTGTATGGTTTGGATGTTGTGTTGTATGCCCACATGAAAAAGATGCTGGCCGTTTAACAAGCGAAACATATAATAACAAAAGAGCCCTTAAGTTTTTCTTAAGGGCTCTTTTGTTATGTTTGGATTTAAAATTAAAGTTTTGCCATGGTAACGCTTGCACTGTCGGGATACAGGAAGTGTTCGGCCAGGGTTTCATCTAAATACTTTGATGAATAGTTGTTAGTTTTCCCAGTGATGAACAACATATTTTTACCTTTAATGGTATTGATCACCATATCAGATACTTCGGGCGATACAGCAGGGCAACCCTGACTGCGGCCTAATCTGCCCATTTGCTTAATGGTATTTTCGCATACATATTCGGCGGCGTGTACAACAATGGCACGTGCACGGGCGCTGCTGTTGTAACCGGCATCTACACCGTCCAATCTTAACGAACGACCGTGTTTACCAATATAAATATCGTCGGTTACGTAAAAACCAAGACTGCTTTGATGCGAATGGTTAATGTTAGAAAAGCTGGTAGCCATATCATCGCCGCTGCCTCGTCCGTGAGATACCCAGGTATTAAGCAGCAATTTTTTGGAGATCAGGTCAACTATCCACATGCGTTTTTCGCGGCTGGGTTTGTTAAAATCAACCACGGTAATTACGCTGCTGTTTGATGATAACTTATGCGCCAGTTTAAGATTGATGTAGCCTGTAATTGCTTTTTGCAGAACGGCCATATCCATACCTGTTTGCTGTAATTGCGCGGTATTATAAATATCGCTGATGTACTGGCCGAAAAGTTCTTTAGTAGTAAAAGTAGTTTTGGTACTGTTTTTAATGTTTGATTTTACTGCATTTGCAGGCCTCCAGCTGATAACGCTTATTGAGCATATCAAGAAACCACAGATTATCCACCAAAAATATTTCTTCATATTCTTTTAAAATTAGTTACAATAATTTATAAAAGCAAACAGACTTAGGTATTGAGCAAGAAACGCTGTTGTGAATTGGATAGTACAAAGATAGGCAAAAATTAAGCAATAATGTCACAGCAAATTCAGGAATTTATATTTTTAAGAAAATTTATTACCCAATAGTTTGATTCGAGAGTAATAAAAGCAGCTGACTTACTTAATGAAGAATATCCCTCACTACGTTTCGTAATGACAGCTTGGGGATAGGCTCCTTCCCCCGTCAGCAAACAGCTTCGGGCGAAAGCGGGCAGAACTGCGGAGGCCACGAGCGCAAAGGCGGGCATAGGAACTTGTTGCATGTGGGGCGGAATGAGCGGCGAAGCATGGGGCAAAAGTTCCAGCCCTAAGTTCTGAACGGTTTGCAGGGTAAGGCCTTGTGCGGCAAAGAAGCCTTTTGCTGGACTTGCGTTTTTGCTACTTTTGGGGCACAGCCAAAAGTAGTAGCCCCTGCGGCAATGAGCAGACTGGCTTTAATAACAGCACAAGCTCAAGCCTAAGTAGAGATTGCTTTGTGGCTGGCAATGACGCGGGTTTATTTAGTGAGCTCAGAAAACGACGAGATTGCTTCGTACCTCGCAATGACAATTTTTTATAACAAACTGATTATCAATTAGTATCACATATTCTACATTAATCTTCCCTAAAACAAAAATGCCATATCCCGGAAGCAATAGCTCCCAAAACATGGCATTTCAAGTAACACTATTTAAACAGTTTTATTTAACCCATTTAACTTTCGCTTCCAGCGGGGTAGTTCTTTTACCTTCGGGATGCTGATCGGTATAACCTAAGTAAAGCAGACCTAATACCTGGTCTTCTTCGCCTAATTCTAAAAACTCTTTCAGGCCGGGTTTAAGCGTCATGCCGCCGGTGCTCCAGAATGAGCCGATGTTTAGCGCGCTTGCTGCAAGCAGAATGTTTTGTATGGCTGCCGATGCCGCCGCAACTTCTTCTACAACCGGGATGTTAGGGTTGCTGCCGCGTTTCATGCTGGCAATTACCACGTGCGATGCATTGTTGCCAATTGTTTTCAGGTTGTTGTAAGTAGCTTCCTTAAAATTTTCGGCAGCGGTATGTTGTTTGTATAACTCGGCATGTGCTTCGCAAAATTGGGTAGGATCTTCGTAGATCACAAAACGCCAAGGCTCGGTGTAACCGTGGGTTGGTGCCCAGTCTGCAAGCTCCAATAATGCGGCGATATGTCCGTTAGGAATTTTTTGACCATTCATCATGCCGGGCTTAATAGTACGGCGACCTTTGATGATGGTTGATATAGTTGAAAAAGTGTTGCTATCCATAATATTTGTGCTTTTAAACGGGGCGAAATTAGGAATTTTTAATTTAAGCACAGCATCAAATCCGCACTCATCAGTGCACATTAATAGCTAAGTTATTTATTATGAAATCTTAAAAAACTCACTCACTCACTCACTCACCAATTAATAGATCGCCGGATACTTGGTTGGGTTGCTTTCGCTCATCATGCCGTAAACTGTTTCTATTACATCATCCAGTGATGGTTTGCTGAAGTAATCACCATCGGAACCGTAGGGCGGGCGGTGATCTTTAGCTGTTAGCGTACGTGGCTGACTATCCAGATGGTAGTAGCCATTTTGGTTTTCTACTATTTTTTGGAGGATATAGGCAGAGCCTGCTCCCGGAAGATCTTCATCAACCACCAGCAGTTTATTGGTTTTGCCCAATGATTTTCCGCAGGCATTGTCGGTATCGAAAGGATACAGCGTTTGCGGGTCTATCACTTCTATATTGATACCCAGTTTCTCCAGTTCATCTACCGCTTCCATTACAATGCGCAGGGTTGAACCGTAAGATACCACGGTAATATCGCTACCTTCTTTCAATACTTCGGCCTTACCTAAAGGAACAGTGAACTCACCTACGTTGGCCGGTAATTTCTCCTTAAGCCGATAGCCATTGAGGCACTCTACTACCAGTGCTGGCTCTTCGCCACGCAGCAGGGTATTGTACATACCGGCAGCCTGTGTCATGTTACGCGGAACGCAAATGTGTAAACCACGCATTGAGTTCAGTATTAAACCCATTGGTGAGCCCGAATGCCAGATACCCTCTAACCTGTGGCCACGGGTACGTACGATCAAAGGCGCTTTTTGTCCGCCGCTGGTGCGATAGCTTAAGCTGGCCAAATCGTCGCTCAATACGTTGATGGAGTACAGCAAATAATCCATGTACTGAATTTCGGCAATCGGCCTTAATCCACGTATAGATAAACCTACCCCCTGCCCTATAATGGTAGCTTCGCGGATACCGGTATCGGTAATGCGCAGATCGCCATATTTATTTTGCAGGCCTGCAAAGCCCTGGTTAACATCGCCAATGGCACCTACGTCTTCGCCGAAGGCAACAATTCTTTTATCGCGTTCAAAATTGGCATCAAAGCAAGCATTCAATACTTCGCGGCCATCTAATAATTTAGCATCCTCATCATATTCAGGCGCTACCACCGGCACATTTAAAGGCGACTGCGGCGATTCGCTGAACAGTTTTGAATTGAAACGATCTTTATTACGGGCGTTCTCGGTATTATACCAATTCAGCAGTTCGTGCCTTTCGGCATTATTTTCTGTTACGGTAATGCGCAATGCCTTGCGAATGGCTTCCATAATATCCTTACGACCCGGATCAATGCAAGCACGTAAAGTGGCAGTAATAGCCGATAACTCCTCGTTTTTACCGGAATATAAAGCCAGCTGATCTATGAGTTTAGAAGCCTCGTCAAGTTCAGTTTTTATTTCATTGCTGATCTCGTTCCACGCTTCGCGCTGGCACTCGCGCACATGCTTTTTGGCAGCAGCTTCCAGTTCGTCAATTTCCTCGGCAGTTGCAATGGCCGAGTTGATCATCCACTGGCGCATTTGCAGCAGGCAATCATACTCATCTTCCCAGGCCAAACGCTCTTTTGATTTATAGCGCTCGTGCGAGCCCGAAGTAGAGTGGCCTTGCGGCTGTGTCATTTCGGTAACGTGGATCAATACCGGCACATGCTGTTCGCGGCACATCGTGATAGCACGCTCGTAGGTTTCGCAAAGGGCTACGTAATCCCATCCGCGTACCTTAAATATTTCGTAACCATTGGTACCCGGCATTCTTTGAAAGCCTTGCAGCACCTCTGATATATCTTCTTTTGTGGTTTGCAGTTTGGCGGGTACCGATATGGCATAAGCATCATCCCAAATAGAGATGGCCATAGGCACCTGCAATACGCCGGCCGCATTAAAAGTTTCGAAAAACAAACCCTCGGAAGTAGATCCATTACCTAAAGTACCGAAAGCTACCTCGTTTCCGTTAACCGAAAAATTATCGAACCCGGCCAGTTCTTGATTTTGCCTGTATAGTTTTGAGGCATAAGCCAAACCCAGCAAACGCGGCATGTGCCCGCCCGTGGTCGACATATCTGAAGAGCAGTTCATGTTTTCGGCCTGGTTGATCCAGGTACCATCGGGGTTGATAAAGCGGGTAGCGTAGTGGCAGTTCATTTGCCTGCCGCCTGATGCCGGATCTTTCTCCACATCGGGGTGGGCATACAGCTGCGCGAAAAACTCCTTCAGGTTGCTCATGCCGGTAGCGAACATAAAGGTTTGGTCGCGGTAATAGCCCGCGCGCCAATCGCCCTTGCGGAACATCTTGGCCATAGCTATTTGCGCAACCTCTTTACCGTCGCCAAAAATACCAAACTTAGCCTTACCCGTAAGCACCTCACGACGACCAAGCAAGCTGGCCTGTCGGCTTTCGTAACCTACACGGTAATCATTGATAACTATGCCTTTGAAATCATCAAAACTAAGTTCAACAGCATCAGGCTTTCCGGTATTATCAAGGGCAGTTTCTGGCATATATAATTCTGTTAGCGCGGTAAAATTATGAAATTCTATTTTGTAATTGGCAATATTTACATTCAAACAATTAACATTTGCTTTTTGATTTATAATAATTAAGTATATTTGTTTAATCAATTCAATAGAATGACTATGAAAAAACTGATATTAATTTGCGCGGTTATATTCGGCTTCGCATATTCAGCTTCGGCACAAGATACCAAGGCCGAAGACGACTCTAAACCGGAATTTAAATTTGTTGAAGAAAAACACGATTTCGGTAAAGTTCCGCAAGGTACCCCTGTATCAACCGTATTTGAATTTACCAACGTAGGTAAAGAGCCGTTGATATTATCAGACGTAAGGCCAACCTGTGGTTGCACTATTGCTGATTACACTAAAACTCCGGTTAAAAAAGGCGCTAAAGGCAATATCAAAATCACTTATAACGCTGCTGCCGTATCGCCGTTCAACAAAACCATTGTTGTAACCTCGAACGCTAAAACACCACAGAAGAACCTGATAATCATAGGGGAAGTTGTAGCGAAAACTACAAGCAGATAACTTTTCCCTTATATATGCTATTGCCCCGGCATAGGGGGCTTACAAAGGGGGCACGAACATTCGTGCCCCCTTTGTTGTTTTATTAATAAAATTGTAAATAAGCAAAATTGTTACCCGTTTGCTTTACTTGTTTTAATAGCTTTGCAGATGCCAAAAATTTCGCAAAAAGGGCTCAGAATGCCCGCCTCGCCTATTCGTAAACTTACCCCCTTCGCTGATAAGGCCAAGCAGGAAGGCAAAAAAGTTTACCACTTAAACATCGGCCAGCCCGATATTGAAACGCCCGAAGGCATGCTGAATGCCGTTAAAAATATCGACTTTGATATTTGGGCCTATACCCCGTCAGAGGGCACGCTATCATACCGTAAAAAGCTTACGGAGTACTACAATAAATTAGGCTATAATATTGATGCCGGTAACATCATTGTTACTACCGGTGGATCGGAAGCGATAACCATTGCCATGATGACCTGCCTTGACCCGGGCGACGAGGTGATTATCCCCGAGCCGTTTTACGCCAACTACAACGGTTTTGCCAGCCAGAGCGATGTAGTGGTAAAACCGATATTAGCCTTTATTGAAAATGATTTCGCGCTGCCCCCTATTGCTGAATTTGAGAAACTGATTACCGATAAAACCCGCGCCATTATTATTTGCAGCCCTAACAACCCTACCGGTTATTTATATACCCGCGAAGAGTTAGAGGCGTTAAAAACTTTGTGCTTAAAGTACGATCTTTTTTTGTTTTGCGATGAAGCCTACCGCGAGTTTTGCTACGATGGTCGCGAATTTATATCGCCCATGCACCTCGAAGGTTTAGATGAGCACGTAATTGTAATGGATACCGTCAGCAAGCGGTACAGTGCATGCGGTGCGCGTTTAGGCTGCCTCATCACCAAAAACAAAAACGTGTGGAACACTGCCCTTAAATTTGCGCAGGCCAGGTTAAGCCCGGGCATGGTAGAGCAAATTGCAGGTGAAGCAGCAGTTGATACCCCCGATGAATATTTCACCAAAGTAAATAAGGAATATACCAGCAGGCGCAATACCCTGGTAAAAGCGCTCAACAACATTGAAGGCGTGTACTGCCCTAATCCCGGCGGCGCATTCTACGTGGTGGCTAAACTGCCTATTGATAATGCCGACAAGTTTTGCCAATGGCTGCTTGAAGAATTTAGCTACAACAACCAAACCGTAATGCTTGCCCCGGCAACCGGCTTTTACAGCAGCGCCAATACCGGCCTCAACGAGGTGCGTTTTGCCTACGTTTTAAACAATGACGATCTTAAAACCGCCATCGTTTGTTTAGAAGAAGCATTGAAAGCATACCCCGGCCGCACGATACACAGTGAGCAACTGGCAGCAGGAAAATAAACTTTTACCGTGGATGGTTGGCAGTTAGCGCATATTAAGTATGTAAACCGGCTGCTGCAAACCGTCCACTGTAATTTATTTACTATATTTGCAGTCTATTTAATTGCATACTGCTCCCGGCAAGCAACAAATACAAAAATGGGGTCGACCGGAATTGACAGGATGGAGATAAGTAAGTAAGCATGCAGCGCGTTGGGTGAATTAGCGCTAAAATCTGAACGCTCAAACTTTCAAATGGCGAAAATAACTACGCCTTAGCTGCCTAATTTAGAATTAGCATAGCTTTTGTCCCGCCGGTTTTCCGTTTCATTGGATCGGCACCAGGGGCATCGAAAAATGAAACTGGCCTGCTTACGGTGCGCACAGCGGGCGAGATAAAGCACCTACGGAAGACGGTACAGGTAAGCAACTGACCTTCCCCTTCCCGACAATTTAACAGAAGCTAAGCATGTAGAAAGCTTACCTTATACCATGTTTGGACGAGGGTTCGAATCCCTCCGGCTCCACTGAAAGGAGATACTAAATTAAAAGTATCTCCTTTTTTTATTCAATTAACCACCTGATTAAATGATGCTTATCGTATTATTTTCAATCAAAAATAGGTATTCTAAAATCCCTTCTATAACTCCTGCCGTTATTTGAAAATTACACCTAAATAATTAGTTCAATAATTTTAGTGTTGAAAGAAATACAACCAATAAAAAGAAAGCTTTTTCATCATGAAATTTTAGGCCTCTCCATCAATGGTAATGTTAACCGTTTCATTTCCGATATTAAGTCCGAGTAGTAATTCTGTAGACTCTGAATCACTATCAACAATAATTAATTTGTATCGGCCTTTCTCCTGTGTAAAATCAACATCTTCGATAGATTTAATTCTGACGGTGATACTTAAGGATTTATTTAGAGGAATATTAACAAACCATGTTGATTCTATTTCACCTTCAGTTAATTCACCTATCAAATAAAACTCATTTCTGCTTTTTATTGCAAAACTATCAATTACAGAAAAAACACCTTTGATAGGTTTAGCATTCATAAACATAAAGTTAGCGGATTACTTTAATAAGATTCAATCCTTTTACCTGATTTTTTGATTACATCGACAGCATTAAGCAGGTTGATGATCAAAAGCCTGCTGAATACTGGATAAATTCTGAATTTTACCCGTTTATTTTAAATTATTTTCAAAAAATGGTATGTTTTTTTTTAATATTAAAATGGGATTAGATAGATATTAGAGAGCGATTAGAAACTTTAAAAACATCGAATAATCCATTGGGCTAATACCAAAAAGTATGGGAAGGACATGACAGGAGTATAAGGCCTAACTAATATCAATCAAAGTACCTACGGAACATGGTACAGCAGGCTTCGTCCCCCGGCCGATAATTTAACAGAAGCTAAGCATATAAAGCGCTTGACTTATACCATTTTTGGACGAAGGTTCGAATCCATCGGGCCCTACTGAAGAGCCATCAAATTATTTTTGAAGGTTTTTATTTTTTTAATAGTAGGGTGATAACTGCGACAATACGCTGAATATACTTTTGCTTATAATTCTATGTTCCGAATTTCCAATAGATCAATCTGTTTTAAATAATCTATGTAAATACTTATAAAATTCATTACAATAACAAGCATTTAATCTTCCATTATAATTAAATGCTTGTCTTTAGCATTCATTGCATCACAATCCTGGTATATTTACCTAATAAATTAGTTTATGAAACATTGGCTTTTAATTTTCCTATCCATAACGTATATTACCATACGTGCTGATGCCCAAGTACTGGAAAAAGCGTATCAAAAGCTCCAGACTGCAAAAAATATCAGCTACACGGTTATTATCAGATCTAAAATGTCTTTTCAGAATGAGTTCTCTGCCGATACGATGAAATGCTTCATAACCTTAAAAACTCGCGAAAACAAAACCAACGGTTACTTTAAGGTCACCGGCAAAAATATGGCCGCCTCATACGATGGCAATAAACTGATCAGCCTTAACTTGAGCGACACTACTTACACACTAAGCGACAAACCCATTAGCGGGCAGCATACCCGTACTTTAGCTTACTGGGCGCAATATATTGGCGCAAACCTTAAGCAACCGGGATATGTTAAAAGCCTGAAGGATACGCTGATCAACAATACAGTTTATAGCCACACACGAATTACTACTTATGATGCTATAACTAATGGTCAGCATTGTTATACTTTTGCCGAATTGCTGATCAATAAAAACACGCTGTTACCTTACAGCATCACCAGCAAAGTGCGGGGTATTGGCGGTGATGGCGAAGTTGGTGGCTGGGTAGAGGAGCATCTTTACAGCAATTACAGTTTAAACCCTGCCGGGTTTCCGGATCTGACTATAACCAGTGTTCCCGCTAATTTCAAAGCGCCGGTTCATAAAACCTATCAACTGCTGGCCAAAGGCACCAAAGCACCGGGTATTAAGTTATATGACGCCGCTGGTAAAACCATTACTTTAGAAGCAATGAAAAGTAAAATGGTCTTATTAAATTTTACCGGGTTGGGCTGTCCGCATTGCGTTAACGCAGTCCAGTTAATGAATCAATTAAAATCACAATACAATGATCTTGTCATTATCAGTGCTTACCCTTTTGACAAACATGACGCTATCGATAAATTTGATAAAAAATTCGCGGTAAAATACTTATCCTATACCACAGAAAGCGATGTGAAACAAATGTTCCCATATGATGGCATCCCCACCTTTTATTTAATTGATAAAGATGGCGCTATAGTAAAAAGTTATACAGGCTATTACCAAAAACTTAAGGATGAAATGGTTGAGCAATTAAATACAATGCAATAGAAGATAAATATCCTTCTTAATATCCCCCCAACTCAATCCAGCGTAATCAACGCCGTGCGGATAACATCTTCAAAAAAACCTTTGTCGGTGGTTGATTTAACCGATACCTGTAGTCCTTTTACTGTATTACTCAGGAAACGTGCCAGTGCCTGCGGGTCTTTACGCTGATCGATTTCCCCAGTTTCCTGTCCCTTGTGAATTACTTTTAGAAATGTTTGTTCTAACTGCTGCTCATTTTGGCATATCAATGAGCTTACTTCCTGATCGTACGCGCCCAGTTCAACACCGGCATTAACAAAGAAACAGCCTTTACGTTGCTGGTCGTCCAGTAGGTTATTAACAATAAGATCGAACAAAGCGCGCATGGCCTCTTTTGCCGATGGTGCTTCGCTGATCAACGCGCACATCTGGCTGCCATAACCTTTTTGGTAAGTTTCGAGCGCCTTAATATAAAGCTGGTGCTTATCGCCAAAGGTATCGTACAAGCTGGAACGGCTGATGCCCAGTCCTTCCACCAGATCCTGCATCGAGGTTCCGTTATAGCCTTTGTCCCAAAACAGGCTTACCGCCTTCTGGAGCACTTCACTTTCATCAAACTCTTTTGTTCTGGCCATAAATAGCAAAAGCTTTGTCCTGTTTTTTCAGGACAAAGCTATCGATTTTTTAAGGATTTTCAGGATTAACGATGACCGCCGCTGGCAATCAGTATTTCGCCGGTTAACCAGCCTGAATCATCTGAGGCCAAAAATACAGCGATAGGCGCGATATCTTCAGGCAAACCGATACGGCCCAGTGGAACCTGTTGCTCAAGTTGTTTCTGAAAATCGCTGCCGATGAAACCGGCGGTATGTGTACCTTCAGTTTCAACCATACCCGGATTGATGGCGTTAATACGGATCTTTTTAGGCCCAAGCTCTTTAGATAATACCTGGGTGATAGAATCTACCGCGCCTTTGGTTGCCGTATAAACAGCGGTTTCGGGCGGGGTAATACGTGTTACGGTTGAACTGATATTGATAATGCTACCGCCACGGTCGCCAAAGCTTTTTACTGCGCCTTGGGTTACCAGTAATAAACCCAATACGTTGGTATTGAACTGGCGGTGAAAATGCTCTTCTGTAATGGCTTCTATAGCGCCAAACTCATAAACACCGGCATTGTTCACCAAAACGTCAACCTCGCCAAACGCGGCTTTGGTTTCAGCATATAATCTGTCAACATCAGCTGCTTTAGAAACATCTGCCTGTACAGCTACGGCTTTACCACCGGCGGCTACAATGTCGGCCACTACTTTTTCGGCACCTTCTTTTGCCGAAGCGTAATTTACTATAACGGCAGCGCCTTCTGCTGCCAAGCTTTTAGCTATACCTGCGCCTATCCCTTTGGATGCGCCGGTTACGATTGCTACTTTATCTGCTAATTTTTTCATGTCATTTTTCTATTTAGGAATGAACAGTCCAAATATAGATACATAACGGAATACTCGTTCCGAAAAGAAATAAGATTAAAATTTAATGACAATTGAAGATTAGTAAAACCTTGTAACGTTTTCCTGTTTTTGGTGTCTTTAGGTTAATTTAGTAATATATTTCTACTGTATGATCAGGAAACATCTTTTGGCAATAGTCGCCGTATTGCTTTCAATAAGCGCCAATGCGCAGGTTCAGGTGCAAAAACAACTGGACTCGGTTATGCAACTTGCACATACCCGCGGCATCTTTAACGGCAACGTACTGGTATCGCGAAACGGAAAGGTCATTTATGAAAAATCCTTAGGCTACGCCGATGGCAGCAAAGCCAATGTGTTAACATCCGCATATAAATTTGATATAGGCTCGGTGAGTAAGGAATTTAACGGCGCGGCAATTTTATTGCTGAAACAACGGGGCAAGCTTAGTCTTGACGACCCTATCAGTAAATTTTTACCCGAGCTACCTGCTTGGGCAAGCACCGTAAAGGTAAAGCACCTGATTACCTATACCAGCGGCATCCCGGGTTTTGAACCGACTTCGGCAGAGAGTGACAGCCTGGTATGGGCAAACCTGAAAGGCTTAAAAACCCTTAAATTTGAACCGGGGACCGCCTACATATACAATCATTATAATGTATACCTGCAAATGCGCATTGTTGAAAAAAGTAAGCGGGCAACCCTACGCCGATTTCATTACTAAAAATATATTTAAGCCTTGTGGTATGAAAGGCGCGGTGGTTGATCTGCCGGTGAGCAGCCCGCTAATGGCCAAAGCCTTCGATCAGGATTTCCGCACCACACCCTACCTGCAATCAATGACGGGCTGGGTAAGGTTAACGGCTAAAGATCTTTACCAGTGGTCGGTATACCTGCACAATTACAAAATACTGGATAAAGCCTCGTTTAAAGAACTGGCCGTCAACTTCCCTAACGGCGAGAGCAGCATAGGCACTACCGGCTTCGCGGGTGATACGCTGCTATGGCACCGGCACCAGGGCTCAAACAGTAATTATGAGGCACTATTGTATAGCGACCTGAAACGGGGATATACCGTAGTAATGATGACCAATAACCAGCAGATGAAGGTGGATGGCATTAAAAACGCCCTGTTCGCCGCTTTGGCTAACGAACCGGTTATCGTACCCAAAAAATCTGTTTACCTGGAGATCCGCGAAAAAGCTTTAGCCAATGTTGACCGGGGGTTAGACTATTACCGTGAACTAAAGGCTAATCACCACGATAATTATGATTTTAGCTTTGAGATAGGCGACCTCATCAGCACGGGCAAATACCTGCTGCGCCGCAATAAAATGGATGATGCCATCAAAGTTTTTCAAACTGCCGTGGCCTTACAAGCTAAACCCGATGATATCGCTTATGGTTATGAGTTGATAGGTGAAGCCTATCTTAAAAAACAGGATAAAACCAACGCGCAGGTTAACTATAAAAAAGCAGTGGCTATAGATCCGAACAACAAGAACGCGGCGGGCATGTTGCAGGAGATAAGTAAGTAAGTTCATCGCTACCCTGCGCCTTACAATATATTGCAGTTTTAAAAATGATAAGATATCATAACCGAGGTTGCAAAGGAGTTGAATAATTTACCGCCATTTTCGCCGGTTACATAATCGTGCCCGGTTAACAGCAGGTTATATTTGGCTTCCAGACCAAGGCCTATCCTGTTGTTCATGAGGTAAGTAAAGCCGGTTTTAGGGGCAAAATAGTAATTGGCATTATTGGTTTCGCAGCCGCAATCGGTAGATGTATCTACCAGGTCATCAAACCGTTTTATCCAGCCGCCAAGATCGAGCCCACCGTAAAGTTTAAAGTTGTTCGACAATAGCTTATCATAAGCGCCGCCAAAGTAAAAACCCATCACCTCAAATGTATTTTTCGCCATTCCGCGCGAGCTCCACTTTATCGGGTAAGCATGATAGTTAATATTGAAATTGACTGTAAAATCATCTAACTTTTTTAAAACCCCGATACCATATGTAGATGTTGAACGGTAATTAACGCTCAGATTATCCAAAGGGATATCGGCACCGTATTGCAGTACCAACGCTATACCTTTGCCCTGGTTAAAGGCATTGTAGCCGCCTACGGGTTCGTATTCGATACCGGCATTTTGGCATTGGGCGTTTTGGCTACAGCATATGGTAAAACATAAGCACAGTAGTGCCATGAGTTTGTGATGGAGAGGTTTCATTTAGGCGAAATATTAATAATGATACCGGTATAGACGCAAATAGTACGTTTCCGTTTAATCCGCCCTACTAATATTTATTATTTTAATAAAACATCAATTTATAATGCCATTTCATAAAATGCAGTCATTTATTTATGCTTAAATTCAAACTAATTAAAAAATTCAGCTACTATTTTATTTTCATTAACAAAATGTAAACTATTTGTATTGCATTATGCACCAATACGTATCCCACAGATGATATTTATGTAAACAAATTGTACATTTTTTACCATTTGTTTTGAAAATCAATAAAAAACAAATTAGTTTATTGCACTTTTCATTATTAATAGGGTATTTTTATAACACAAACCACTATTTATGTCAATAAAAGTAGCAATTCGTCATTTTACCAGTTACAAATACGATAAGCACATCACGCTATCACCGCAAGTTATCCGTTTAAGGCCCGCTGCGCATTCGCGCACCATGATAAAAGGCTACTCTCTTAAAATATTACCCGAAAAACATTTTATAAACTGGCAGCAAGATCCCTTTGGCAATTACCTGGCCCGTATTGTTTTCCCTGAGAAGGTGAACGAATTTGTTATTGATGTTGAAGTAATTGCCGATATGGTGGTGATTAACCCCTTCGACTTTTTTGTGGAGGAGTACGCCAACCATTATCCTTTCGACTATGAAGAAACGCTAAAAAAGAACCTCGTACCCTACCTCGAAATTACCGAGAGCGGTCCGCTGTTGATGGAGCTTACCGAAAAAGCCAGCGACCTGCTTAAGAAGAACGCCATCACCCAGGATTTTTTGGTAACCCTTAACCGGATGCTTTACCTGGAGATCTCCTATAATATAAGGATGGAACCGGGGGTACAATCGTGTGAGGAAACGCTGGAACTAAAATCGGGGTCGTGCCGTGATACCGCGTGGCTGTTTGTGCAATTGCTGAGGCATTTCGGCCTGGCAGCGCGCTTTGCATCAGGTTACCTGGTGCAGTTGAAGCCGGATATAAAATCATTAGATGGCCCGTCGGGCCCTGAGCAGGATTTTACTGACCTGCATGCCTGGACGGAGGTATACCTACCCGGCGCGGGCTGGGTGGGGCTCGACCCTACTTCGGGTTTATTTGCCGGTGAGGGGCATATCCCGCTGGCCTGTACACCTGATCCGCAGAGTGCCGCGCCTATCAGCGGTATGGCCGAGCCATGCGAAACCGAGTTCCACTTTGAAAATACCATCACCCGTATTGAAGAAAAACCGAGGGTAACCAAGCCATTCTCGGATGAGCAATGGGAAGATATAATGACCCTTGGCGACAAGGTGGACGAAGAGTTTGCGGCCAACAACGTACGCCTTACCATGGGCGGCGAGCCAACCTTTGTATCGATAGATAATAATGAAGCCCCCGAATGGAATTCGGCAGCCGATGGTGAGCATAAGCGCCGTTTATCAAACATCCTGTTTCATAAGTTAAAGAATGAATATGGCGAGGGTGCTTTAATGCAATACGGGCAGGGCAAGTGGTATCCGGGCGAGCCCCTACCGCGCTGGAAGCTGGCCTGCTATTGGCGTAAGGATAATGTGCCTTTGTGGAACAATGATGAACTGATGGCCGACCTATCGAAAGATTATGGTCTTACTGCCAAAGATGCCAAAAGCTTTATGCGCGGACTGACGCAGGAGCTGCACATCGACACTAAAAACATTACCCCTACTTACGAAGACCCTTTCTATTTTTTGTGGGAAGAGAGCAAAACCCCCGTAAATATCGATCCGCTTAAGGTCGACCTGAAATCGCCTTTGGAGAGGCAGAAACTGGCCGAACTTCTCAATACCGGGCTTAACGAACCTGTCGGTTACGTTGTGCCTATTAAGTGGGATCTGGATAAAAGCAACTGGCAAAGTTGTAAATGGTCGTTCCGCAGGCAAAACCTATTTTTGGTGCCGGGCAACTCACCGGTAGGCTTGCGTTTACCTCTGGATTCGGTACAATACTTTGACCCTGAAGAACAGGAAGTACTACCCGAAAGAAGCTTATTTGCCGATGTTGATGCGCTGCCCGAAGGTGCCGACCTGATACCACAAACCGGCACCCGCTTTAATAACAGCAAAACCATTTTCAAAACCGCGCTGGTGGTTGAGGTAAGGCAGGGCAAGCTGTTCATCTTCTTTCCGCCTACGAGTTATTTTGAACATTATTTATACCTCGTTAATGCCGTTGAGCGTACTGCCGAAAAACTAAAAATGCCGGTGCTGATAGAGGGCTACGACCCGCCGTCAGATAACCGCATCACCAAAATGATGATCACACCCGACCCCGGCGTTATCGAGGTGAATATTCACCCGGCTGGTAGCTGGCGGGAATTGGCTAAAAATTACGAGATACTTTATAAAAAAGCTGCCGAATCAAAACTCGCTACCGAAAAATTCAATATCGACGGCCGCCATACCGGTACCGGCGGCGGTAACCATGTAACCCTGGGTGGCGAAGTACCTGCCGATAGCCCGCTTTTGCGCCGCCCGGATATTCTGCGCAGCTTTATAACATTCTGGCAGCATCACCCTTGTTTATCGTACCTGTTCTCCACCCAGTTCATCGGCCCAACCAGCCAGGCACCAAGGGTTGACGAAGGCCGTATGGAAACATTATACGAGTTAGAGATCGCCTTTCAGCAGGTGCCCGATCGCAGCGAGAACGAAGTGCCTTTTTGGCTGGTCGACCGTATCTTCCGTCATTTTTTAACGGATATTACGGGCAATACACATCGCTCGGAGTTTTGTATCGATAAACTTTACTCGCCCGATTCATCAAGTGGCCGTTTAGGGATATTGGAATTCAGGGGATTTGATATGCCGCCGCATTACCGCATGAGCATGGTGCAATTCCTGCTGATCCGTACCCTGCTGGCCTGGTTTTGGAAAACGCCGTACAATCATAAACTGGTACGCTGGGGTACCGAACTGCACGACCGCTTTTTGCTGCCTCATTATTGTTATAAAGACATGACGGAGGTAGTTAACAGCCTGCGCGATGCCGGTTATGGCTTTGATATTTCTTGGTTCGAGCCGTTCTTTAGCTTCCGTTTCCCGTTTTTGGGTGAGTTGCAGGTTGATGATATCAACATTGAAATAAAAATGGCCATTGAGCCATGGCATGTACTGGGCGAAGAAATGTCGAGCACGGGTACTGCCCGCTTCGTTGATTCATCCTTAGAGCGCATACAGGTAAAAATATCTGGCCTTACAGATTCGCGCTATACCTTTTTATGCAACGGATTGAAAATCCCGTTGAAGAGCACCGGCGTACAGGGCGAATACATTGCCGGGGTACGTTACCGGGCATGGCAGCCGCCATCGGCATTGCACCCAACTATTGGTATTGATACCCCATTGGTGTTCGACCTTTTTGATACCTGGACGCAGAAATCCATAGCGGCGTGTCAATACCATGTATCGCACCCGGGCGGCCGTAGTTATGATACCTTCCCGGTAAATAGCTACGAGGCCGAATCGCGCATTATTTCACGCTTTTTTGATTTTGGTCATTCAGTTAACCTTGTTGAACCGGCTACAAGTCAGCCAACAGCGGGCGGGCGTTTTGTTACCAAAATGAACATACTGCCGCAATACACCATCACCAATGAGGTGGTGAGCCCAGAGTATCCGTACACTATGGATTTAAGGCGATATAAAAATGCCAAAAATTTATAACGGAAATTTGAGAGATTTGGAAAATGATCGAGACTTACCTGCAACAAGGGCGCAATACGGCCAAACCTTCTTTTGATGAACTTGCCGCGCCCGAGGGCGTGGTACGTGAACATTGGAAAAAGCTTGCCCACGCCTACGATGAGCTGGGTATTGAAAAGATGGAGCAGCGCAGCCGGGAAATAAGCCAGGAACTGCGCGACAACGGGGTAACCTACAACGTATACAGCGACCCTGACGGCATTAACCGCCCCTGGAAGCTTGACCCTGTGCCGATGGTTTTTAGCCAGCAGGAATGGGAAAGTATTGAACGCGGACTGATACAGCGTGCCGAACTGCTGAACCTCATTTTAGCGGATATTTACGGCGAACGCAAGCTTATTAAAGAGGGCTTTATTCCCTTTGAGATGATATTTTCGCACAAGGGGTTTTTAAGGCAAGCCGATAAGGTAAAGATACCGGGTAAGTTTCAACTGCTGCAATACTCTGCCGACCTGGTGCGTGGCCCTTTGGGCAAAATATGGGTACTGCACGATCGTACTGATGCACCATCGGGCGCGGGTTATACGCTGGAAAACAGGGCCGCCATGACGAGGGTGTTCCCCGACCTGATCCGTGAGAACCAGGTGCGTAAAATTTCGTCGTATTATCAAACATTAAAAAACACGCTTACCAAGCTATCCTTACAAAATAAAGAAAACCCGCGGGTAGTATTGCTATCGCCAGGTACGGCTAACGAAACCTATTTTGAACACGCTTACCTTGCATCTTCATTAGGTTTCCCCCTCGCCTTTGGGCAAGATTTAACCGTGAGCGATGGCTATGTTTGGCTAAAAACCTTACGCGGGCTTGAAAAGGTTGACGTAATAGTGAGGCGTGTTGACGATATATTTTGCGATCCGCTTGAGTTTATGGGCGATTCACACTTAGGTGTGGTTGGTTTGATGGAGGCCGTAAGGCAAAAAAAGGTGACCATTATTAATCCGCTGGGGTGCCGCATATTGGAAAACCCGGGACTGATGGCCTTTTTGCCGCGCCTGTGCAAACACCTGCTGAATGAAGAACTGATATTACCATCGGTAGCTACCTGGTGGTGCGGGCAGGAAAAGGAGAAGAAATACGTACTGGACAACCTGCCCTTCCTGATAGTGCGCTCCATTTACCGCAGCAACGAAAATTTGCCATACATAGGCAGCGAGCTAAGCCGCAAACAGATTGACGAGCTTAGAAAAGAGATCAACACCCGTCCGTATTTATACGTGGCGCAGGAGGTGGTAAGCTTTAGCACCACACCATCGCTGGTGGGCAATAACCTGGAGGCCTGCAACGCGGTTTTCAGGAGTTACATTGTGGCCGATATGGATAAGCAAACTTACCATGTAATGCCGGGTGGCCTGTCGCGCAGTTTCCCTACCAAGGGCGAATTTATTATATCCAACCAATCGGGCGGTATTAGTAAAGATACCTGGGTGCTCGGTCCATCGCCGCAGGCCCAAACAAAGCAAACTACCAACCAGCCTATATTAAGGAAGGTTAAAAATATTTTACCGAGCCGCACCGGCGAAAGCCTGTTTTGGCTGGGCCGTTACCTGGACAGAGCTGTAAGTAATGTACGCATGATGCGCATAGTGCTCAAAATTTACAATGAGCGCGATGACGAAGTGCATCCCGAAACCAACCAAACCCTTGTAATACTGCTTAAAAGCTTAAGCGCGTTAACGGGCACCCTTCCGGGTTTCGCATCGGCAGATCAGAGTAAATTGCGCCAGCCTGAAAAAGAGCTGCTTTCTCTCGCGGTTGAAACCGGGCGGGCGGGTTCGCTGGCACAGTCGCTGCAATCGTTCCTTACCAACGGCTATGCCGTGCGCGACCGTTTAAGCCTTGATACCTGGCGTATTTTGGACAGCATATCCGAAGAGTTTGAGCTGATGAAAGAAAACGGCGACGACCTGCGGAAGATCTACCATCATCTCGATCAGTTCATTATCAAACTCATGGCTTTTATCGGCCTCAATAACGATAACATGACGAGGGCATCCAGCTGGCGCTTGCTTAATATCGGCCGTTTCTTGGAGTCATCCATCAATACCTGCATTATTTTACAGGCGGCTTTGGCTAACAACGTAGCACCCGAGGTAGAAAAACAACTGCTGGAGCTGGTATTAATGTGTAACGAAAGTTTGGTTACCTATCGCTACCTGTACCGCTCAACCCTGCAATTGCCGGGTGTGCTAAATTTATTGCTGATCAACGAAGACAACCCCAAAGCGGTAGTTTTTCTGATAGCCAAAATAGATGAGCACCTTTCGCAACTGCCCGACAGTCATCGTGAGGAAGGCTTAAGCCCGGCACACAGAAAGCTTTTGGAAGCGCTGACGATGATAAGGCTGTGCGATATAAACAAAATGGTATCGGCAAATGGCATAAACAACCATAATAAAAAAGAGCTTAACCACTTTTTACAGCACCTTATTAATTTGCTGGGGCAGGCATCAACCATTATATACGAAAGCTATTTTAGCCCTACCCAAAGCCAGTACAGTTTTGTAAAAAGCAATAATACCCTGCCCGAGTTATGAAACCTGCACCTGTAACCACTTAACAGATACCGAAGCTTATGAAATATCAGATAACCCATATTACCCGGTACGAATACCAGCTCCCGGCATCGCTATGCCATAATTTGGTGTACCAGGTTCCGGTTGATCATAATTTTCAGCAGGTAGAAAAGGTGCATTACCAGATTCACCCCGAGCCTCATTTTTTGGCTACGCGGGAAGACTTTTTCAATAATAAGTTCATCTATTTTTCGATAGAAGAGTTTCACCAGAAGTTGAGTGTTGAGATTAAAAGCGAGGTTGAAATAGCGGAGCCCGTATGGATCAACACTGTGCCCAAAAACACTATGCCCTGGGAAAATGTGGTAAGCTGGCTGCGCAGCACTGCCGCCGAAAACGGCATCAGGCAGTTCTACCTCGAATCAGACCATGTATTGTTTATTCCGGGGATACAGGAGTACGCTTTAACATCTTTTACACCCGGTAGGCCAATTATGGATGCCATGCTCGACCTTAATTCGCGAATATTTAACGATTTTGATTTCACACCCGGCTTTACCGATATCAGCACCAAGTTGGAAGAGGTTTTTCTGCACAGGAAAGGTGTTTGCCAGGATTTTGCCCATTTCTCGTTAGCCTGCCTGCGCTCTATCGGCCTGGCGGCCCGCTATGTAAGCGGATATATTGAAACCCTGCCGCCGCCGGGCAAGCCAAAACTATTTGGTTCTGATGCTTCGCACGCGTGGATAGCCTTGTACATCCCCGAAGTTGGGTGGACGGAGTTTGATGCCACCAATAACCTGCTCGTTAACGACCGCCACATCCGTACCGCCATTGGCCGCGATTTTGCCGACGTGGTACCGCTTAAAGGCATAGTTTACAGCGGTGCCGGGCAGCGGATGTATGTAAATGTTGATGTAAGCCGCATATAAATTACCGGCTTACATCAACGTTAGCGTTACTAATTCACTCGCGATGCGTAACACACCTTGTGTATAAAGCTCAATTTCTCCACCACTTTAGGCTGAATGATAAACGGATACAGATCATGATTGCCCATGCTGCGATTCATGCTGTTCATGGCGAAGGTTAAGGGCAGCCACATATTCAACAGTTCCTGAAAGTTTTGCTGTAGGTATGGGTTGGTTTTTATCATGGCGTTCGCATGGTCGCTTTTGCTGGCAATGCGCGGCGCCACGCTGATCCCGAAAGCATCAGCGGTTTCCAGCGTATCAATTATGTGCAGGTAATGCGCCCATGTTTCGGCCCAATCCTCCCACGAATGCACGCTGGCATAGGCGCTGATGTAGTTCAGGTTCCAGTCGGCCGCATCACCTTCGTTATAATGGCGTTGCAGGGCCTGCGCGTAATCTTCGCGTTCGTCACCAAATAACTGGCGGTATTCGTCAATAAACTGGCTGTTATCTATCAGCCTGTCCCAATAATAATGGCCTATCTCATGCCTGAAATGCCCTAAAAGCGTACGATAAGGTTCGTTCATCTCCTTACGGGACAGTTCGCGCTTATCATCATCGGCCTCATCAATATTAAGGGTGATCAGCCCGTTCTCGTGTCCTGTTAATACCCGCTGCATGGCATCGGCATCTGTTAAAAAATCGAAGCTAAGGCCGGTTTGTATATCCTGTAATTTGCTAACCAATGGCAGCTTCAGCTGCATCAAAGTATAAACCACGCGGTGTTTGGCTATCTCAATAAGCTGCCATTTACGCTGATGTTCCGGATCGGATAAGTTTGGCACAATGTGGTTAAGTTCGCAGGCCTTGCAAAAAACGCTGGTGCTCTCGGCCGGGATAAGCCAGTTACAAACACCAAACTGAAAATTCTGGCAGTATTTGTATGCCTGCTTTTTATTTTTGAGCAAACCACCCAGTAACGACTTTTTACCGGCGTACAAAGTATATGTACCGTTATTAACCGGCGCCAGTGTAACCAGCGTTAATTCTTCCGGAATAAAGCCTAAAGCATTTTTGCAGCACTCGCAAATGCTGTTTTCAAAATATAGTAGCTGACCGCAATTGGTACATTTAAATAATTTCATAATCTGTTTTAAGGCAGCTCTTTACATGAACAACCTGGGTGTTAACACAATTTAAGAGCGTAAGGTTTTAAGAAATAGAAAAATTGGGATAGATACTTTTATACAGCAATCAGGCACCCTCAAGCATACTATTTGATTTAACTCCATGTTAATATCAATAAGTTAACTTTGCGGCATAATATGGGCATATCTTCTTCATCAAAATATACAACACCTGTTTTTAAGCGTCACCAGCCGGATGATACCTACAAGTTTCAGCCGCTGCCGGCACCAACAGGCGCTTACCCCTACCATTTATCGCTCGAAACAGTTCAGCCGGAAATAAACAGCCAAAAACTCGTGTTCCACATGGTGGGCGATACCGGCGGTACACGCAACCCCGATATGCAGGCATTAATGGCAGCGGCCATGGCCGAACAGTATAATGAACTGCCGGAAGATCAGCCTAAGTTTTTGTACCATTTAGGCGATATCGTTTATCATCACGGCGAAGCCGAAAACTACGAGCAGCAGTTTTTTACTCCGTACAAATGTTACCCGGGGCCGATATTCGCCATAGCGGGCAATCATGATACGGATATAAACCCGGCCAACCCGGTTCCTTACCACAGTCTGGATGCTTTTACTACCGTGTTTTGCGATACCGAACCACGTGATATTGCCTTTGATACGGCCAAAACCCGCAAGAGCATGGTTCAGCCTAATGTGTACTGGACATTGACATCGCCCCTGGCTAATATCATCGGTCTGCATAGTAATGTGCCTAAGTATGGTGTTATCACTCCCGAGCAAAAGGCATGGTTCATTGAGGAACTCATTAACGCGAATGAAGAAAGACCGGAAAAGGCTTTGATCATCTGCATTCACCACGCGCCTTATTCTGCCGATACCAACCATGGGTCGAGCATGCAAATGATCGAATTTTTGGAAGATATTTTTACCGAAACCGGCATTAAACCCGATGTTGTGTTCAGCGGACATGTGCACAACTACCAGCGTTTTCGCAAAATTTATGCGGATGGTGTAGTTGTACCCTACATTGTTGCAGGCGGAGGTGGGTTTGACGAACTAAACGCTCTTGCTTTAACCGATAATCCGCAATACACGGGGAATAACCCCTTATTCGACAATGTAACGCTGCAATCCTATTGCGACGACCGGCATGGCTTTTTAAAAATTGCCGTTGAAAAAACTGCCGATGGATTATCATTAAGCGGCAACTATTATGTAGTTACACCCGAAGCTGTTGCCTTAACCGATTCGTTCTCTGTGAAACTTGCTGAATATCACTTAGCATCAAGTAAACAATAACGTAACAAATTGCTAACACCGGCTTATCATTAAAGCAAACTGTATTGTTGTTATTTGGTAATGCGGTACGGGCACCACAGCCTGCCGCCACTAATTCAACATATGCACTCTCCCATTTTGGCAGCGCTTCCGTTTTTAGGTGATATTGATCTCGGAGGTTCCCTTTTATTCGTTTTTATTATTTGCATACTGGCCGTTATAGGTTTCGAATTTGTAAACGGCTTTCATGATACCGCTAACGCGGTGGCTACGGTAATATATACCAAAGCCCTGCGCCCTGCTTACGCCATTCCATGGTCGGGCTTATGGAACTTTTTAGGGGTGTGCCTTGGGGGTGTTACCGTTGCCATGGGCATACTTAAACTGGTACCGCTCGATTCACTGATGACCTTGCCCATCAGCGTGGGTGCCTGCCTGGTACTTTCGGTACTGCTTTCATCCATCATCTGGAATTTAGGAACATGGTACCTCGGTATTCCCTGCTCCAGTTCGCATACCATGATAGGTGCCATGATTGGCGGCGGTTTGGCCTTTACCTTTTACTACCAGGGCCCTGGTGTTAACTGGGAAAAAGCAGGCGAAATTGGTTCATCGCTTATACTATCGCCGGTTATCGGCTTTGGCGTGGCGGCTTTACTGATGCTGTTTCTTAAGCACGTTACCAAATCGCACGCGCTGTTTCATATCCCTAAAGGCGAAAATGATCGTCCGCCTATTGCTATCCGTTTATTGCTGGTAACTACTTGCACATTGGTGAGCTTTTTTCATGGCAGTAATGATGGCCAAAAAGGAGTAGGTTTATTTATGCTGATCCTGATAGCATTCTTACCCGCACGTTTCGCGGTAAACCATGCCGTAGCGAACGATAAGGTATTCGCGGCATTGCACCAAACCGAACAGGTTATAGCCGACAAGGCAGGTACAAATAACGATGCCGAACTTATCGCCTTAACCGCGGCCGTTAAACAGGCTAAAGCATCGCTGGCCGAAAAGAACGAGAAAGAAGTAGCTAAAACCTACCGCTACCGTAAACAGGTAGAACTGGTAATTAAAGATATTAAGGCACTTGCTGCCGATGACAACCTGAAACTTACACACAAAGAAAAAGAAGCACTAAAAGCGGCCTCAACCGAATTACAGCACGTAACCGATTTTGCGCCGATATGGGTGATCGGTATCATCTCCATATCGCTGGGGCTTGGCACCATGATCGGCTGGAAACGCATTGTAGTAACCATTGGCGAAAAGATAGGTAACGAGCACCTTAATTACGCGCAGGGCTTAACATCTGAACTTGTAGCCGCCTCAACCATTGGTTTAAGCACTGGCTTCGGTTTGCCGGTGAGTACCACACACGTATTATCGAGCGGTATAGCGGGCGCTATGGTAGCTTCGGGCGGTAAAGGCAACCTTAATAACCAAACTTTACGTAGTATAGGGCTGGCATGGGTACTTACTTTGCCGGTTGCTATTATTTTAGCATTTTTATTGTTCCTGTTTTTCCACTTGTTCATTTAATAACCTAAAATGAAACAGATACTTGTTGCCACCGATTTTTCGCCTTGTGCCGCGAACGCTATGGCCTATGCTATGGAGCTGGCCAGCATACTTGGTCGCGAGGTATGCGCTATACATGCCATACACCCTACCGAAGGTATTAACAACAGCACCTATAACGCTATTTTTATAGAGAGCTATTACAATAATAAAAGAGAGGCGCTGAAAGAATGGGTTAAGCCCCTTTCAGAAGACCCGGCGTATGAAAGCGTTAAAGTAACTACGCTATGTGATGTTGGCTACCTTAAAACGGTGATCACCCGCTATACCGATGCCAACGAGGTTGACCTGTTAGTGATGGGTATTACCGGCGCTACAGGCATTAGCGGCATTGTGGGCAGCAACGCGGCCATGGTGGTTGATAAAATAAAGATGCCAACCCTCATCATCCCGATGGAAAGCAAGTTTGCCAGAGTACCGATGATCACCCTGGCAACCGATTTTGAAACACGCTTATCGGCTGTTGATGTAAACGCGCTTAACGAAATGATACAGGCATTTGGCTCGGCTAAAATGCAGGTGTTATATGTTGAAGAAGGTTCAGACAATAAACATCTTAAAACCGGCGAAGCCCGCCTGCGCGATCTGATTAAACATACTGAACTGGAGTTTAATTATATTGAAAACAGCAGCGCTACCCAAGGGATTATGTCATATATTCAATCGCACGATCCGGATATACTTTGCCTGGTAAAACACCACCATAATGTAGTGTACAGCTTGTTTACCCGTAGTACAATAAACCAGGTGATGAATAAATCGGTTAAAGCGATACTGGTACTGCACGAATAATTGCGGGCAGTGCTTTTTCATAACATAACCTTATTATTTGCCTAATACCGCCATTTTATCTTTGCGCCGTCAACAAGGGAACCTGCCACCGTTCTTTATCGACAAATTTGAGATTAACGTTGCTTACCCTGGCAGGTTATAACAGTAAAACCTGTTAAACACATGAAAAACCGCAGATAGTGATGTCTGCATAGTCGGGCGCTGGGTGGCAGCAGGTTTAAGGTTCGATCCCTTCCCGACGTCTACCCTCAATTGAAACCCTATCATGGAAGAGATCAATTACCCCCTGCTTATCGTTGTTGTTGTTCTTGCCGTTGGCTTGCTGGTATGGCTCATTATGCGCAACCAAAAAGATGAGAAATCATTAGAGAAGGCGATCATCCAAACGGAGATAAAGGATGCCGAAGAGCAGGAAGCGCATAAAAACAACGATGCCGATAAAGAGCAATAAGTTATCTACTAACCTAAAATAAACTTCGGGCTTATAAAGCCGCCGCCTTAAGCGCGTAGGTTTGAGTACGGATGAGGGATAACAAATTTTCGGAACCATTATTCGCGACAGATTCACGCGGGCAAATAGGCTTACCGATGCGCACACGCAATACCAATCCTTTCTTGTTAAATAATTCGGCAGGCAGCATAGCAGTTTGAAGTGATGGATGGATATAGCGAAGCAAGCTAAAGCCCAAACCATTATTACCATGAAAATATACAGGCAGCACGGGCACACCAGCTTTGGCAATTAATTTACCAACTACCGGGTGCCATTCCCTATCATTCACCTTACGGGTTTTAAAATCAAATGCAGATACCTCACCGGCCGGGAATATAGCTACAGGCGTACCTTCTTTTAATTTACCAAGGGTAGTTTTAAGTCCGCTGATGCTGGAACTGTCCCTTATAGCTTCGAACGGATTTACGGCGATAATATAGTTTGCGAGGTTGGGCACGCGTTTCAGTAAAAAATTGCCCATAAACAAGGTATCGTCCCTGTTTGAAACCAATATATTAAGCAAAGCGAGTGATTCGACAGCGCCGTAAGGATGGTTGGCAACCGCCACAAATGCGCCCGATTTCGGTATATTATCAAGATCGACGGGATCAATCTCTATAGTGATACCTAAAAACTTGAGTACAAAGTTTGTAAATGCTACGCCATCTAAATCACCGGCTTGTTCCATCATGCTGTTGAAAGCATCTATTTTGATCAACCGCATTAAAAGCGAGGCCAAGCCGGGGAAATTACCTGTACCTGTTGCCTTTACCACATCACTCTTGCTTATCACTGCCATTCGGTAAAAGTAAGCGTGCCGTGTAAAGTTACGCCCCCATTGCTGTTAAGCTTAGGGTTAACATTTACAGTAAGTCAATATTCGCTTAAAATTAAAACGCTTCGCCGATGTTCAGCAGGATAGAGTTGTATCCTTTACTTACGCCATAATCAATACCAATATTGGTGCTGGTACCTTTATTGAACTTAACCCGCAGACCCGAACCCACAGCCGGATGCCATGACTTGAAAAGCG
Source organism: Mucilaginibacter gynuensis (assembly GCF_039541195.1). Taxonomy (NCBI): domain Bacteria; kingdom Pseudomonadati; phylum Bacteroidota; class Sphingobacteriia; order Sphingobacteriales; family Sphingobacteriaceae; genus Mucilaginibacter; species Mucilaginibacter gynuensis. The sequence goes on along the minus strand of NZ_BAABFT010000003.1, from coordinate 231,038 downwards.
TACCCGAACCGCTAACCGTATTTACGTTGGTAAATACTACAAAACCCAGCAGTCCATTATCGGTAATATCCCTGCGGTATTCGCTCTCTAAGTAAAACAAAGTGCGGCCACGGTAGCGGTTTTGATCGATACCCCTGCCCGAGCGGTTGTTAGGATCCCAGCCTACACTTGGTAGATCGAGGTAAGGTACCTTATCATTAAAAGCCGTCCACAGGTACGACCAAAATGCCAGCGTATTTTGCTGCAATGGTTTGCCCGGGTTCATCGGCACATATTTGCGAACATCGATATATAACGATGTCCAATGATCGTTACTGCCCAAAAAATCAGGGTTTACACGATAGATGATATTTGCATAAGCGCCGGGCAGTGGGTTAATGGTATTATTCCGGGTATCGTAAAGCGCGTTAAAGGAAATTCCGGATGATAACGAACTTCCCGCCGTACCATAAGCGTAATTAGTAAATTGCTTAAGGTCTTTATTTACATCATCGCTTTTTATCCCCGAATGGAAATCAAGATTATAACCTATACCTGCAAAAAAGTAAGGCCTGATGCGCTTCAGCGCGCTTTGGTAAAAACGGATATAATTGTAGTTTACCAATACGTTATCGCTATTGGTACGCGCGGTACCCAAACCCCATGTTAACTGCGGGTAACGCAAAAAGCGGATATCCCCCTGAATAGTCCACTCGTTATTGGGCAGCCATACGCTTGTGCGCAACGGCAAACCATAGCGCGATTTAAAGTTCCAGTATGGCGCAAAGGTGGCTGTAGATGCGGTAGTGGTTTTCAAGGGGCCAAAATATATGCTGGCCGTGGTGCTGGTAACCAATGCTCTGCCATTACCACCGGGTACCGTTCCGCCAAATGGCAATACCGAAAAGTATACCTTTTGGCTCTTTTTGATCTTTGGCTTTTTAGGATTGATACTGATAAGCGACCTGGCTATGTCAATCAAATCTGTTTGCCTTGCGGTATCCTGTTTTGATACGGTATCGGCAACAATAGTTGACGCGGCCTGACCGAACGCTATAGCCGGAAAAAGGCATATGATGATGAGTAATTTTTTAATCATGAAAATGAGCTGATTTAATATTGCACCATAAAGCTAACGTGGTACCCTCCCCCATGCTATCATCACCCGGCACCCCTGTGCCTAATAGATCAATAGTCGCGCTGCTGATGTGCTATTTTAACACGCCATTTGTAAAATTGTTTACGGGATAAAATTAATGCTGATTTAATAATAGATGTAAGAGGAATGGGGGACATTCTGAACGTAGTGAAGAATCCTCTTCGCGATACATGTTGGTGATAGATGCTTCGTTCCTCAGCATGACAGTGGAGAGTGGTTGTAAGCCATCGTCATTTTGCCTTCAAAGTTCAAAAGAATTAAAATTCTCGCAATGACAAAATTTGTAAGGCGACACTCTACCCTTCAATAAAATTCTCCTGCAATAACGCGTTATCCCTGCTTATTTTGCGGATATCGTAGCTGAACTGTTCTTTAAATTCGGGGTATTCTGAAAGGAAGATACCGTTTTTCAGCAGCAGCGCCATGGTGTACAGTTTCGAGATCTTACTGCCCGATTGCTCCGCTATATCTTCTACGTAAGCCAATTCAGGCATTATCAGGTGTTCTTGGCCGGTAATTACCAGCATTTTAATTTTCATGCAGGCCCGCAAAATGTTCATGAATGGTGTCATCGTGAAATCCCGATAGTCGAATTGCAATGCTTCGTAAATAGCCACAACCCTATCTGCCTCTCCCATCCTGAAATAGGCATCGGCCTGTGCTATGTAAATAAAGAAAGCGTAAGTATCACGCGCATTACTAACCGGCACACTGCGATAACCATTGTTCACCTTTTCAACTAACCGAAGCAGCTTTGGCGGATTATTAAAAAGATAACCCGTATAACAAGCCAGCAAACAAAGCATATCATTTGAAGCACTGCGCATCAATTGACGCTGCGACGATGGCATGCTGTATGGCAAACGTGTGATGGCCGCCAGTACATCCTTATTTACAATACCGTATTTAAAATATTGAAGCAGTGCATAAAGGCAATCCAGCGGATTTACCGGGAAACGGTTGTAGGCTTCATTGCTGATATCCCTCAACGTACCTATGCAACTCTCCAGTTCCTCCAGATCGAGGTTAATTACAGCGATGATCCCCAAAGCGGTGTTCACCAATATCCGTTTATGATCGGGCAGGTTAAACATCAGGAGGGTGCGCAGTGTATTTTTATAGTCGGAATTGATGAGCTCCATCCCGAAAAAGTACTCAAACATTTCTTTACTGAACGGACGACCGAAATAGTTGATCAGCAGTTCGCTCCTGTTAAAAAGTTTGAACTCGTTACGCAAAAGATCGCCCAGAAAAACCACCAGGTCCGCTTTTTCATCGGGTTCCAGCTTAAGCCCGGTAATTTTACCGAAACTATCCTGCTGCCCAGTTCTTATGGCATGAATTATACACCACTTAGCTACCGACAAACGGTAAGGACTGTTTTCGAGTTCAGTGTTTATCTTTTCTATCAGCGCGTCATCAAACCGCTCATTATTATCTTTTAACCAGGCACGGGCAATGCTATGTGTAGTAAAATGCGGGTTACCAAATTGTACCCTCGTATGATCGTTATTTGTGCCCGGCTCATGCACTTCCCTTAAAAAACCTATACCCAACAGTTCGTAATAGGCACGCTCCTGCTGCGGGGGCATTCCGGATAAAAGCTTCCGTTTATCTACACCATCTTCATTGGCCGTTAGGTCAAGTCGGCTTACAATCTCATCGCCAAGCAACACCTTATCATCCGAAAGTGTACTTAAATACACCTTATTGAGCACAAAAAGGGCGTTAAGGTCGTACAGCGAAGTATGATCGATATGCTTAAAAGAAAAATCGGCAGGGTGTTGCCGGTAATATAATTCGAGAAACAAGGGGTTCCTGAAACTTTCGGCTATCGTAACCGGGTTGGCATTCTCCATGCTTGCCGGGTTAATACGTGCCGAAATATTGGTGATCTCGGCAGCGTTTAGCAAGGGTACGTTAATTGAACTGTTTTCGGTTACAAAACCCGTGAACCAATTGTACGGCCCTGCAAATAGCTCATCGCGGTTATTAAGCCAGGTTGATGAACGCATGGTAAGCATCAGCTTAAAAAAACGGCGTTCGCGATAGGTACTGAACACTTCTGTAATTTGAGCCAGCAAGGTGTTGAACAATCCCGTCCTAAACAGGTGTTCGTCAAAGCCATCTACAATAAAATAGAAATTACCTGTACCGCGCCCCTCAATATCTTCCGGCGCTTGTATATCATCCTGTTTACCATATCCTAACAGCTCCTGCATCCAATTATGGAGGTCTTTACCGCCCAGTTGCGCGCTCATGAGCGAAACACAGTTAAAAAACAGGTAAGTATCGGCAGATTCGCGTTCTTCAAGCCGTTTTTCGAGCCAGCGGCATATCGCTATGGTTTTACCGTAACCGGCAGGAGCAGTAATTACCGTAGCATTTTGGTATGATCGTGCAAACTTGATCATGTGCCGGTCTATAAAATCGCGGCAAATGGTGTAATGGAAAGGTATGCCAGCCCTGTTGCGCAAGGTTTGAATGGTATGGCCGGTAATGCGTTCGGCATTCTTTTTCAGGACAGACCATGTAAAGGGCAATGCTTCGTCTATTACGGGTTCTTCCTGTTTCTGCCAGTGCTCCCAATCCCGGTAATTGCAAAACTCAGCCAACGAATCTAAGGTAAATAAGGACGGCTGGAACTTTGAAAAAGCGAAGCCATATATCCTTTTTATCGTTGTTTCGCTAATGCGGTGTTTTGTTTTTTGGATCACCTTAAAGGAGATCATCCTGCAATCACCCGGATTAATATGCGTTAACCCGGCATGCTTAAGCACTTCCTTCTTAAGTAATTCTATATGATAAATTGATATACGTGCCATAAATCCCCTTCTGTCTTTCCTAATCGTGCCCATATCAAATCGTGGCAAGTCCACAATTTGACCTTGTAATTTTTTCGTTTTGCAGCTTAAATCAATATAAAATAATATAAAAAGGGTGGCAGTCCTTAGTTGTGCATATGTTGATACAACCTAATGACAATTATAAGAGAGTAAATGCCAATTTGATTTAGCAAAAGGCCTAAATATTCCTATAAGTTTTAAAATACCAAAAATGAACAAAATGAACAAGCCATGAAAAGCTTTGGGGACGGAAAATACCAGGCTATAGCTGCGCTTTAAAAAGCAGTGTATTTATAATACCTGATCTATAAATACACTGCCATACATCGTTAATCTGTTACGATAAACTTTTTGCGGTAAACACCGGTTGCCGTTCGTATTTCGGCTATGTATACCCCTAACGATAGGTTGTATACCGTTACCACCTGGCTGTTGGCAGCCTCGTTATTTATGGTTTTAATGAGCGACCCGTTAATGTCGTAGATCTTTACAAAACGGATAGGTTCGTTACCCTGCGCTATATTGATCTTCTCTTTCGCCGGGTTTGGGTATAGGGTAGGCGAAGTTGAATCACTCAGGCGTACATATACAGGTGCCGAGTAGCTTGTTTTTTCATCCAGACTGATGATCCGTAACCTGTAATAATTATTCCCTTTTTTGGGTTGAAGCGCTTCGTAAGTATAGGTCTTCATGAATTTGCCACTGTTCGCCGCGTTGACAGTAGCCAGGTCGGTGAAATGAATGTTATCCTCGCTATGCTCAATAACGAACTTGCTGATATTATTTTCGAGTGTGGTAACCCACTCCAGCATTACGGTTTTACTTAGCGTAAGGCTGGCAGTAAAGCTTTTCAGCTCCAGCTCCATAATCCCCGAAAACATATAATTATCTATGCTCGCTTTTGAAAGTGTGGTATTGCTGTAACTCGAAATAGATAAGCCCGCGTAAACCGGCAAGCCCTGCCCAAAGGCGAGTTCGGCTGGTTTACCAACAGCTATCCAGTTAACGCCATTGGCAGAAATATAAGCCGTATAAAGCGATTTTATCTTTACCAGCTTTATCCAGTATGGTGCTTTTATAGACGTTGCCGTAGTAGTGATACTATTGGCACTGGTACTTAAACGGGTTTGAAAAATGGCATTACCGTTAAGTAAACCTATAAACGCGTACTTAGCGCCGGGCGCCATGCTTTCGCGGATCATGATACCGCCCGCAGCGCCCGATTCAATGCTTACTATGCGTGCTTTTATCTCGCCATCGCCAACCAGCGTTTTGTAGGCAAAATGCAGGGCATCCGAGTTGAGCGCTTTATTACGGCCCGATCCGCTTACTTCAAATACTTCGGTATTATAGCAAGCCGATCCGGCTATGCCTACGTCGCCAATATCCTGGGTTGACCACCGTGTTGGCAAAGCGCCGCATACCGTAGTACAGGCAATGGTTGATAACGACACTACCGTTGAATACGTGCTTTTACCACCGCCCACGCAAAGTGCCTGCACCCTGAAAAGGTAATCGGTAGCGCATGCCAGCCCCTGAATGGTGATGGTATTGGTTGTTGCGGTCGCGGTAGTCCAGTTGGCGGCGGCTACGGCTTTGTATTCTACATTGTAACCTGTGCCGGGTGCAGGTGCCCATTTCAACACGGCCGAATTTTCGTAAATATTCACCTTCTCTAGGTTGGTTGGCGCGGCGCAATCGCCCTCACTTTGGGTACCGTATACTTCAAACTCATATAACGAATATCCATACGGGCTACCACGTTCGGTACCATTCATGCGCACATAACGGCCCGTACCTTTCACCGGGATATAGTCGTCAAAGTCTTCATTATTTTTAATGGCGGCTATGGTGGTCCATTTCACGGCATCGTCAGATACCTGGATATCGAAGTTTTTGCCCAGGGCCACTTCCCACTTTAAAACTACGCGGCACAGGTCGTAACGCCTGCCCAGGTCCACATAAATATTTTCCTGGTCAACACCCGATTCACTTGCCCACCTTGTATTGTTGTCGCCATCAAAGGCCTTATCCTCGGTTGTTTCTTCAATCCCTTCGGTTGATGAGGCAACTGCTTTTTTATTTAGGGCGATGTTGGGCGAATTACAGGTATCGAGCGGTGTTTTGGTAAGCCCGTATACGTTTACTTTGTTTGAGAACGTAGCCAAATACACTTTACCATTGATGATGGTAGGGCAGTTAAACTTGGCGTAATTACCCACAATATCTTCCTGGTAGGCCGATGAGTTCCAAAGTTCGTGGGTTACATCATTGGCATCAAAAGCCCGCAATATGCCCGGCCTTACTGACTGATTGGCATCGCCATTGGCGGCGTAGGTTGTCCATAATATGGCTGTAGAATCCCTCGACCCGTTTGAGGATACCGACAAGAATGCCCCGCTGTTACCCGTTGGCCCCTGCGCGCCGCTGCTTACGGTTTTGTCAAGATCAAAAATACCTTTGCTCCTGTCGAACGGAAAGGCTTTGAGCAAACCGTTCTCCGACCATGAATAAACAAATTCCGTTTTCTCGCCGCGGTAGTAAGAGAACGACGACCGCAAATGCGCGTTAACACCCAGATCGATTGTCTGTAATGGATTATTTCTATCGGCATTGTAGCCGCCCATATTATCACGGTCGAGCACGTAGATCTTGCCATCTTTACAGGCCGTCATGGCTACTTTGGTGCCGGGTATCAGCATTACCTCGGTCACCCCGAAATCAAGATCGGTAGCCTCCAGTTCATCAATATTATTGGGGGTGAAGAAAGATTTTACGGTAAGCGTACCGTTCTCGGGTTTAAGCTTGATAGCGCTTTCCGAGCGGTTGGTTACGTCGGCCAAGTCATCGCCAACACCTACCGAGCCATTACCCACGGCCACATATAAATTACCATCTTCATCTGCCGACGGGGCGGCACCACTCATCCAGATACCGCCATTGTAACCTTTCGGGGTGGTATTGTACACTATTTTTTGTGCGAGCGATATTTTATCATACCCCATTACCCAACCATGATAAGGCCCCCAATCGCAATGTGAAGCCCAGGCTAAATAAATATTACCGTTTAAAAGCAGCAAGCCGCAGCGCTGGTTTTCCTTCTGCGGATCAAAGCTCAACTTACCACCAACACTGCCATCACCATCGGCGTTAATTTGCGCGGTGATAAGTTTGGGGCTATTGGCCTTTTCTGCACCGGTGGTGATATCAAGTGCGTGGATATATTGCTCGTAAACGTTGGTTGTTGTGTTGAGGCTGCGCGCAACTATATAAATGGTATTGGTAGTTGAATCTATCACGGGGGTACTTACAATACCCATATTGCCCGAAAAATCGCGGTAGCCGCCGCCGCAGGCCCCCGTCATATCGGTGTTTTTAACCGCGCGTGAGTTTTTTGGGTTGAGGTTTACCGTCCAGTAAGGGTCGGCAACATTGGACGAATCGGCATCGAAAGCATACACGGTATTGTTTACCGTGGCTACAAAAAGCACGTTCTTATTACCAGCTTTAGGCAGGGTTACATTGAGCTTAACCAAGGGCTGGGCGTATACCTGATCGTCAACCGTGCGGCTGAATATTTTACCGAAGTTGCCGCGTTTTACGTTTTTGGTATTAAGCGTTGTTTCCTGCTGATACCAGCCGGTGCGGTACAAATTATTATGCTGGGTTAACACATCTTTTTGCGCCAATACCATTGTTGGTGCCAACAATAAAAGCACGAGGCAGCCAACATAAAAGTTACTGACTTTTTTAGGGGAACGCTTACCATGTAAACGCGCTAAACTAATTAGGTTCATTCAGTTAGACCATGAATATTGGCCCGCCCTAATCTACGCTAAAACTCAAATAAATTATAATCCGGAACGAAATAATGTAACATCTTTTTTACAACCACAAATTAGTATCAGGAGAGCTGACAGAGTACCAGCATTTAACAAAACAAGCGGTCGAAAATTACTTCGACCGCTTGCTTTTATGTTGGTATCGCAATTACCTACGATTCGGTAACTGTTTTAGCGGTAACCGTCGCGGTATTTTTAGTGGCAATGGTGCTCACATATTTCCATTCTGATTTAGCTTCCGTGGCCGTAAAGGTAGCCATTACGAAACCACGTTTTGAGGCATCAACATATTGCAGGTCATCTATCAACAAAGCGTTAGCCTGTTCAAAACCCGCCAGCGTTTGTGGGTTGTCGCCAAAAATGGCCTCAAAACCCGGCGAACTAACTGAAGATGTAGCAAACTCGGTACCTGCCTTATTGCCGCTACTGTCCGACAGTACAGAGTACCATGCATTATGCGTATCACCGGCCAGCGAGATCAGTTTTTTGTTTTTCACAGCGGCGTAGATCAGTTCACGCTCAACCGGGTAGCCATCCCAGGCATCAAGGTTGTAAGGCAACACGGTTTGTACCCTTGCTTTTTCGGCGGCGGTTAATGTAGGGTCGCCTTGCAGCAGGCGGGTTTTAATGGTTACCAGTTCGGTAAGTATTTTATTGTATTGGGCAAACAAAGCCGGATCGGTACTGCCTGCCGCAATTTGCGCGGTAAGTATCAGCTGCTCGGCAGGTATAAACATTTTACCCATTAAAACCTGGTTACCCAGTACCTGCCATTTACTGCTGCTACCGTTTATTTTTGAAACCAGCCAGTTCTTTTGTTCCTGCCCCAATATACTGCGTTGCGGGTTTTGCCAGGCAGCCAAAAACTTGGCGCTATCCAAACCTGTTTGGGTGAAGTAATCGGTATAGCTCAATTGCTTATCACGACCAATAATGCGGGTATCCAGCATCACCAGGTTTACAAAACCGGCTATCTCAAAGTTGCGGTATATCTTGGCATTGTCCTGTACACGGGCAGGCAAATACTCGTGCCATACCTGTATAGCGCTCATTTTACGGGTAGCAAAATCGCCCTCGTTAGGCTGGTGGTTCTCAGCACCATCTTTATAGGCATCGTTGGCAACCTCGTGGTCGTCCCAAACGCAAATGAATGGCTTTAACTGGTGCGCTTTTTGCAATTGCTCGTCGCTGCGGTATTGCCTGTAACGTTCGCGGTAATCATCTACCTTAATAATTTCACCGGCCGGTTTGTGTGCACGGTTCAAAGTAGCGGTAGTACCGTTGGTACCATAACCGCCTGCCTGGTATTCATAAATATAATCGCCCAGGTGCACTACAACATCGGCATCTGACTCGGCAACGGCACCGTAAACGTTAAACAAACCCGCCTGAAAATTGGCGCAGGAAACAACAGCCAATTTAACTGCTGTAGCTTCGCCCGCGGCAGGCAGGGTTTTGGTTTCACCGGTGATAGATATGGTCTTCGTTTTTTCGCTTCTGAACCTGTAATAATATTTGGTGTTGGATGTCAGCTTACTCACGTCAACATGTACCGTATGGTCGCTGTTGGCATCTACAATTACGGCCTGACTTGCCACTACATTTTTAAAGTCTTTATCTTTAGCTACATCTAAAAATATTTCGGGATTGCCTTGCTCCTGAGCAGCAGGCGTATAACGTGTCCATAAGATCACCCTATCCTGCGATGGGTCAAAACTGGCCACTCCTTCGTTAAATCCCTGGCCATTGTATTCTACATGGTCGTTATCGCCTTTGCGGCAGCTGATGATTGTTGAAGGCAACAGCACGGCGCCTGTGGCTGCAATTACCGAGTTGCGTATAAAGTTTCTGCGGCTTAACTTATTAAGTAAATTTTCCTTATCCATATGAGCAGTTTATGTTTCTTCGAAGTTAAGAAGCACACATTGCCGTGATGTGAATTATGGGTAATGGTTTGATTAAGTTTAGCTGCTCTTGCTCTATATCCGCGTATCAAAATCATCATAACCGTAAATAAAGAGAGCCGGCAACTCCTCATCAGAATTACCGGCTCTCTTTTGCTCAACTATTTTTATCAGGCAGAGCGCCGCATAACACCCCTACTCTTCGCCCTTGTTTTTTAACATGGTAAGCAATGTATAAGCATTTTTGGTAACGATGCTGGTGCCGGGCAGTTTGGTGCCTATAGCTGTAAAACCATCTACCGCGTTACCCGGTTCTACTTCCTTCATACTAAAAGTGCTGTTATTTGTAGCTACAAATACGTAATGTTTACCTTGCCAGGTTACCAGCGCGTCGTCGGGCACGGCTGCTGCTTGCTGATTGCTTACCGCTATTTCGGCATTAATAAAGCTGCCGGGCAGCAAATCGCGGGTTGGGTTTACCAGGTGGCAGTGTACCTCGATGGCCTTATTTTCATCCAAATTATGGGTGATGAGCTCCAACACGGCAGAATATTTTTTATCCGGATTGGCATTGGATGAACATAATACCGTTTGGCCTTTTTTTAGGTATTGGGCATCATTTTCAAACACCTGCAAATCAATGTGTACCTCACTTGGGTCTATCAATTCAAACAATACATCTGCCGGAGAAATGTACTTACCCGGATTAATATTCACCTTGCTTACATAACCCGTAAGCGGCGCATAAATAGCAACGGACCGCGACAGGTTTGATTCCTTCAAGTGTTCGGGCTTTATGCCTACAAGGCGCAACTTTTCGCCAAGCGAACGTACCATTACCTTTTGGGTTTCAAAATCGGCTTTTGATTGCTGTAATACCCGCTGACTGTTCGACTGGCTTTTGTTCAGTTCCACCTGCCTGTTGTAATCGGCCTCGTTAAACTCCAATCTGGCTTTAGCGGCAAGGTAATCCTGTTGCATTTGTATAAATGCCTGATCTTCTAATACGGCCAGCAGCATACCTTTTTGCACCTGCATACCGGGTATCAGTTTGTTACTCTTAACATAACCGCTCATCGGGAAACTCACCGTATGCACATTCTCCGGCGGTACATCAACGGTACCATTCACCTTGATCAAGGCGTGCATGTTTTTCATCTCGGCCGGACCGGTTTCAATGCCTGCACTTTTAATTTGAGCCGCGGTTAAAGTTATAACGGTAGGATCGGTTTGCTTTTCAACTTTGGCGCTGTCAGCTACAGGCTGTTTATCGGGTTTACTGCTGCATGCCGCCGTAAAAGCCGTGAGCAGTATAAATACTATTCTTTTCAATTTTATATATTGCATGGTATACTCTTTTTAGTTCTTGCCTTGTAATCTTTCTATTTCAAATACAGCCTCGTTAAGCTGCTGCACGGCCTGGTAATACTGCCCCCGGGTATCAAACGACTGGTTAACCAGTATCACCCAGTTCAGGTAGTCGATATCGCCGCTTGCCAGCCTTTTAGTGGCCGAGGTTATAATGGCCGATGTATTGGGCAGCAAAGCGGTTTGATATGTTTTAATCAGCTCCAAACTGCGGTGGTAAGTTTCAAGCGCGTTAGCCAGTTCATTATTGATGCGGGCTTTAAGGTAGTCCATCTCTTTTTGCTGTATACCAACCTGTGCCTTTGCTGCTTTGGTACGTGAAACATTGGCGCCAAAAAACAACGGAATACCAATACCAGCCGTTACCGATTGAAAGCGATTACCGGCGGTAAAAAACTTTTCGCTGCGGTCGGCCAGGCTTTGCCAGCCTTGTAACGACATATTGGCGTAACCTATGCTGAGCGTAGGCAGCCACTTGTTTTTCTCCAGTTTATAAGCCGCGCTGCTATGCTCAATTTTAGCCTGCTGCAATTGCAGCGTTGGGTTATTGCGTATGGTGCCGGTATCGGCAGTTACAAGCGTAGCGCTGTATACAATACTATCGGCTACGGGCACAATTGGCGTGATGCTATTGGTAAGTAACGTTAGCCTGTTGTTATAAACGGCTTCATCAGTAAGCAGGGCTTTTAGCTGTGTGGCTATCTGTATCCGCTGGTTGGCAGCAGTAGCGGTTTCCAGGCGATCGGCATCACCGGCTTTAAACCTGTTTTCGGCTTTTTCGACGAAACGGCTATAAATGCTATCGGCCTGCATCAGCACTTTTTTCTTTTGCTGAAGTATTATCAGTGTATAAAATACCTGTTTCAGTTCCGTTTGAAGTTCTGATAACCGGTTTTTAGTTTCGCTTTGCGCGATAGCCACATTGGCTTTATATACCGACCGCTGACGGGCATAAACCGTTGGAAACTGAAAGCTCTGACTAACAGAGAACCTTGTATCCTTAAACGTACTATTGAGTTCGCCGTACTCCATACCTACTATTGCCTTATCCGGGTCGAAGGCTGATGGCAACAGGGCTTTGTTGTACTGTTCGTTCAGCACAGCTGCCTGTACTGATAGGTTGTTCTTTTTCAGTAATTCTCCGGCTTGTTGTAAAGTTACCGTGGTTTGTGCCGATGCGGTGTATCCTCCTAAACAAAACAACAATATGAGCACAGCCGGTTTAGGGCTAACCCTAAAGTATTTAAAGCCCTTTTCGAAAAGGATATAAAATATAGGTAATACAAATAAAGTGAGCATAGTTGATATAATTAAGCCGCCTATAACTACCGTAGCAAGCGGCTTTTGTACCGCGCCGCCAGCACCATTACTTATAGCCATCGGGATGAAGCCCAGCGAAGGTACCAGTGCCGTCATCAGCAGGGCCCTGAGTTTTGATTTGGTGGCTTCCATTACTATTTTGCGAATATCTGTCCACCCTTCTTTTTTAAGGCGGTTAAACTCCGATACGAGCAGGATACCATTCAATACCGCTACCCCGAACAAGGCAATAAAGCCCACACCAGCCGAAATGCTAAAAGGCAAATCGCGGATCCACAAAGCGAAAATGCCACCAGTGGCCGATAATGGAATTGCTGTATAAATAAGCAACCCTTGTTTAACCGAACTAAAGGCAAAGTACAGTAGCAGGAAGATCATCAGCAGGGCAACAGGCACCACTACAGATAGTCGTGCCTTGGCGGCGTTCATATTCTCGAACGAGCCTCCGTATACCAGCTTATAGTCTGCCGGTAACTTTAATTGCTGTTGTACCTTTTGCTGTAATTCAGTTACGATGGATTGCACATCGCGGCCGCTGATGTTAAAGCCGATAACTATACGCCTGCGGGTATCTTCGCGCTGAATTTGATTTACACCTTCTACCTCTTCAATTTGAGCAACCTGAGATATGGGTATTTGCTGCCCGGTTGGTGTTGATATAAGCAGGTTACGCACATCGCTCAAATCGCGGCGCGACTCGTTGGCTAAGCGTACGACCAGATCGAAACGTTTTTCACCTTCAAATACCTGCCCGGCGCTTTGTCCTGCGAAGGCGGTATTTACTGTAGTGTTAACATCAAGTACGTTGAGGCCATATTTGGCCATAGCATCGCGGTTATAATGAATCACTACCTGCGGCATACCGGTAACCGTTTCTTCATAAACATTGATAGCGCCGGGTACTGTTTGTATAATATTATTAAGGCGATGGGCATAACTGGTAAGTGAATCCAGGTTTTCACCGAATATCTTACACACTACATCCTGCCTTGCACCTGTCATGAGCTCGTTAAAACGCATTTGCACCGGAAACTGAAAACCAACCCTGATACCCGGTACGGCAGCCAACGCATGGGTCATTTTTTCTGATAATTCCGGGAAGGTTTCGGCCGATGTCCATTCCTTTTTATCTTTCAATATCACCATCATATCGCCTGCTTCAAAAGGCATAGGGTCGGTAGGGATTTCGGCGCTGCCAATTTTGGTTACCACTTTTTGTACTTCCGGAAATTCCTTAAGCAATATGGCCGACGCCTGCTGAGTATATTTTATGGTGTTTTTCAGATTGCTGCCGGTAAGCAAACGGGTTTCAACCGCAAAATCGCCTTCCTCTATCTGGGGTATAAACTCGCCGCCTAAACCCATCATTAAATAAATAGACAGGGCAAACAAACCAAGTGTAACCGCAATAACCGAGCGGGGGTAATTCATTACCTTTTTTAACAGTGGCTGGTATTTTTGCTCCAGCCACGTGGTCATTTTATCGGCAAGTGTTTTTTTATGGTTCAGCTTTTTATTCAGAAACAAAGCGTTCATCATAGGCACATAAGTAACCGACATTACAAACGCGCCCAGTATAGCAAAGGCCACGGTTAGCGCCATCGGCTTAAACATTTTACCCTCAATACCCTGTAACGATAAAATAGGCAGGTAAACAATAAGGATAATGATTTGGCTAAATACCGCCGAGTTGATGGTTAATCCGGTAGATTTAATTATCTCGCCATCCATTTCATCCTGCGTTATGCGGCTTACTGCCTTAAACTTTTGCGCATGTGTAAAGCTGTGTAATACGGCCTCTACAATAATTACCGAGCCATCTACAATTAAACCAAAATCAATAGCGCCCAAACTCATCAGGTTACCGCCCACGCCAAACATGTTCATTAAAATAATGGCAAAAAGCATAGACAGCGGTATCACCGACGATACGATTAGCCCCGCCCGTATATTTCCCAGGAAAAACACCAGTACGAATACTACAATAAGCGCGCCTTCCATCAGGTTATGCTCTACAGTTTCGATGGCGTTGTTCACCATTTTGGTACGATCAAGAAAAGGCTCCACCACTACGCCTTCGGGCAGGGATTTTTGTATTTCGGCAATTTTATCCTTCACCCGTTTCACCACTACCGATGAGTTTTCGCCTTTTAGCATCAGTACCACGGCACCGGCTACTTCACCCTTATCATTAAAGGTCATGGCACCGTAGCGTATAGCCGAACCAAAACGCACTTCTGCCACATCGCGGATAAGCAGCGGCAGGCCGTTAGGCAGCGTTTTCACTACTATCTTTTCAATATCCTGCAAGTTGGTGGTTAAGCCTTCGCTGCGGATGTAAAGCACGGTTGGCCCTTTTTCAATATAAGCGCCGCCCGTGTTTTGGTTATTACGGCCCAACGCGTCAAAAACCTCGGCAATGGTTACATTGCTGGCCTTCAACTGACCGGGTTTAACGGCAATTTCGTATTGCTTAACGTTACCGCCAAAGCTGGATACTTCGGCCACCCCGGGAGTACCCATTAACTGGCGACGTACCACCCAATCTTGCAAAGTGCGCAGTTCGGTGGGGCCGTATTTGCCCTCGTAGCCTGGCTTGGGGCGCACTACGTATTGATAAATTTCGCCCAGGCCGGTTGATATAGGGGCCAGTTCGGGCGCGCCTATACCATCGGGAATATCGCGCTGCACCTGTTGCAGGCGTTCGCTTACCTGCTGCCGGGCCCAAAATAAGTCGGTAGCATCATCAAAAACAATGGTTACCAACGATAGCCCGAAACGGGAGAAACTACGGATTTGTTTAAGACCGGAGATATTACTACAGGCCTGTTCTACCGGGAAAGTAATGAGGCGTTCCACATCGGGTGCGCCAAGAGATGGAGAAACGGTGATTACCTGTACCTGGTTATCTGTAATATCAGGCACGGCATCAATAGGCAGCCTGGTTACTTCGTAACCTCCCCATAATACAAGGGCAAATACGAACAGGCCAATGATCAGCTTATTCCGCACGGAAAAGCTGATGATCTTGTTCAGCATAAAATATTTTTTAGAAATGCACAATAAGCCATCCCTGTAAAGGAGCAGCCATTAAGAATAAATGGGCTAAAGCCCGGTTAAACGGTAAAGTGCAATCTTGGCGGTTTAAAAAGCGAGCCTACACAGGTTTCGGGTAAATCTGCTGTTTGGGGCAGGCCGTAAGTTATTTTACGGAACGATGGTGCGTTAACCACATGAAACTGCTTTGCAGGCGTAAAGAAGTAAAAATGAATATGCATGGATGCCTTTTTAAAAGGCAGCTGATTATCGCGGTCGTCATCATTATCAGGCAAATCCTGGCCCCAGTAATGCATGGACAGGAACTTCATAACGCTGATGTTACCGTTCAATTGCTGGTGCTCGGCATAATGTTCAAACAGTACAGGCAATTTTATCAACTGCCCTAAAGATGCGTTATCAGCAATAACAAGAATAAATAGTATGTAAAGGCATACTTTCTTCATTGCCGTAAAAGTAGCGCTTATGCCCTTAAGTTGCAAACATTATTGGCTCCGGCAGCAAAGTGCTTTCTAATTAAGCATTGAATGATTTAGATCATACACCTTGATAATGAACTCATCCCAAAACAAAAAAGCGGCCCTCCTTTAAAGGAAGAACCGCCCCGGGGAATTAGTCTGATTTATTTTTAGCTAACGGCTTATTAGGCTTTTTTAACTAAAGCGTATTGTATTTTCGGATATCCGCGTGTACCGCCATCCTGGGTAGTAAAGCTGATGAATTTCAGTTTGTACACGTTTCCGGCTGAATCTTTAACTACGTAGAAACGATCTGTTTTTACACCTACGGTACCGGTTGTAGCACGCCAGTTCGCGCCAATGGTGTTACGGGTGTTGTTGAATGTTGTAGTTGCAATGTTAGCCTCAGCATAAGCATCGTAGCTTACAGTGGTAGTTAATACCTCTGCCGATTGCGTACCGCCCAGGTAGTTGGTGAATACCAAGTCAGAGAATACATAAGGTATACCGGTAGTAAAGTACGCGCTGTAACCCCAAACTATATCCCAACGGTCTTTAGCAGGCTCAACAGTTACCGGCGCGTTAGTTTCAAAGCTGATGTAGTTGAAGTTGGTAGCCGTGCTTTTGGTAACGGTTAAGGTTTTAAAAGTAGTTTCGTTAAGGTTTGCGTATTGCAGCGTGTAACCATTAGTTGTACGCAATACGCGTACTTTCACTAAGTCGGCTGGGGCAGCAGTAGTGCCTGAGCCACCAACACGGTTAATTACATAAACTTTGTTTGATGCATCTGTTGCAGATACTTGCGCGATAGCGGTTTTGGTAAGATCGCCGGTTACATCATCAAAAATATTGAAGGTACCTTTACCAAAGCCCAGTTCAAGATCAGTAATAGTGATATCGCTTGCTGAAACCGCGTTGATATCTGTTTTATCTACAGCCACTACAGAAGCTGCTGAAGTGTTGTTCAATATCACCCTGAAATCGTCGCCATTGTAAAAGCCCAGATCCCAGCTTATACGTTTTACTGAAGATTGCGCGTTGGCGCTCAAATCAACATAAACTGAATTAACTGCTGCCGAAGCGCCTTCGCCACCCTGCAATGTTAACTCAGAACCGGTTGATACGATTGATGAGAAGCTCAGTTTTAAGGTATTGGTTGAACCTAATACCACCGGTGAACCCGCCGATTTAATAACAAAGCTAACCGACTCGGTACCGTTTAAAAACACGCCGTCTTTTTTAACCACTTTAAAGGTAGCTGAACTGCTGCCCGCAGGTATAGTTAAGTTAAGGGTGTTTGATGCCGCGGCAGGCACGGTAGTAAACTCGGTACCGTAGGTAACACCGGCTGATTGCAGTTCAATAGCTACCGGTACGGCTACGTCAGTAGCGCGGCCCAGGTTAAGCGTAATATCGATAGAGGCATCGGTAGATGCAAGGCCTTGTGTAGCCGCGGTAAAGGCAAGCTGGTTATCCGGCAATGCCGGATCGCTTTTTTTGCAAGCCGCGGTTAATAAGATAAAGCCGAATAAATAATAGGATACTTTTTTCATGGAATGTACTTGATTAATACTTGTTTGGTAATTTTTATGTTAATAATTAATATTTACTGTATTGAAAGGTTAAACCGAGGAAATAAGATCGGCCATACCATATCGGTACCGGTCCGCCGGTGCTGTGCGCCCCGCCTACATCGGTAGAGGTATTGTTTACATAGGTTACGTTAAACAGGTTTCGCACACCGCCGCCTATTGAAATATTGCGGCTGATGAATTTATTCACCGTAAGATCGGCCGTGTGAAATGCCGCCCGCTGCGCCAAGTGAATACTGGTTACACCCTCAACCGTTCTTAACTCATAGGCTGGCAGTTTGCCGTTGTATTTGTAAAACAGGCTTACATCCGTCTTAATGCCTTTAAAGTGGTACATCAAATTACTGTTTACCTCTGGGTACCAGGTAAAGCCGGGCAGGCTGTTATCATCCTCCTGCAAACGATTGTATACACCGGTATAAGAAAAGCCTATTTTGGCATCTAAATTTCTATAGCTGATGGTGTTCTCGAATGTACCGCCCGTCGTTTTGTATTTATCAATGTTGATATAGGTCATTACCGATGGATCGGCCGGGTCATAACCTGTGGTGATGAGGTTATCAAACTGGTTGTAAAAACCGCCTGCTGTTGAGCGGATGCTAACATCGCCAATAGTAATAGCCCGCCACGCGAACGAACCGTTGAAGCTGTTGGAGTGTTCGGCCTTCAGGTTTTCGTTACCACGGATGGAGTGGCTGGCATCAAAGAAATTAAAATAAAGCTCGCGCAATGCCGGCGACCGGTAGCCACGGGCATAAGCCAGGCGAAGATCAAGGTCGCTCGTCAGTTTTATTTTGGCATTTAACGATGGTATAACCGGCGGCGCATCATACACCGAGTTTTTGGTGAACCTTGCACCCGGCCGCAGGCTTAAGGCCCGCCCAACCAAGATCTCTGACGAGATAAAGAAAGCATAATCATTAATAGCAGGCGTACCCAATATGCGCGCGCCGCTGCTGCCTGTTAAGTTAACCTCGAAACCGGGTTGTAACGATACCTTATCGCTTACCTTATATTGCGCCGTACCACGGAAAAACTTGGTATCGAAAACCGCTTTGTCCTGCTCGCCGGGTCCCAGGGTAAGCCTGCGGTCGCCGGTAAGTACGTTGAGGCTGCTGGTTTGCGTACGCCTGCTGTAATCGGTATATGATGCCGCGCCGTTAAAGCTCAGCTTGTCGTTCAGCTGCCACTCGCCCTGTAGCTGGTGCATCCAACGGTTGGTCAAAAAGTGCTGATCTATCCTTACATTAGTTTCTACGTTAACCGGGCCATCGTTACGCAAGGTTTCGTCGGTACCATCAAGCCGGTACCATACATGCCATTTATTGGTACGATAGCCAACAACGCCATTGCCCAAATACTGGTCTTTAGGCATCCAGCCCAACCGGGCGCCATCAAAATTATTGCGCGTAAAATTGCCCGACAGCTGCCAGCCTTTATGCTCCCAGTTAAGGCCCACATTTTCCATGTGGATGCCGCTGCCGTCAAAAGCCTTGTATTGTTTACCAGCTGTTTCTTCCTGTATACGGGCAGTAGCTCGCAGACTTTCGCCGCCCGTTCCTTTTTTGGTAATGAGGTTAATTACACCGCCTAATGCGTCGCTGCCGTAACTTACAGACATAGGGCCTTCTACCAATTCAATATGGTCAATGGTGTTGATATCTACCTGGTTCAGGCTTTCGCGCGTGTCGCCGCGATCAAGCAGGGGCACGCCATCCAGCAAGATCTTTACCCGCTGGCCCGATACGCCCATCAGCGTAATATCCGAAGTACCCAAAGTAAGGTCGTTAGTGAAACGGATGCCCAACTGGTCTACCAATACATCCTGCACCTTTGCCGGGTTGCGTAAGCGTATTTGCTCGGCAGTGATATTGCGCACCATGTATACCGAGTTTTTTAATGATTGCGGCGCGTATTGCCCCGTAACTACTACATCTTTCAATTGTACGGAGGTAACCTCTAAAACCACATCGGGCCGGGTGCTTACTTTGCCTGCGCTGATGGTTACTTCTTCCTGGTGACTAACCGAACCTAATGCTTTGTATTGTACGGTATAATTGCCGGGTTTGGCTTTGAGCAGGTATTTACCGTTTTGTTGTGTGCTGGCACCGTAAGGTGAATTCAGTAACTGAACAGATACACCTTGCGCGGGTTTACCATCGCTGGTCAAGATTGTGCCTTGCAGGCTTCCGGTTTCGTTTTGTGCGGATAATGTGGCGGGGATGATCAATAAGTAAAAAAGAACAATCGAAATATATTTAAACATTATTTAGACTAATTAAAAATAATGCTGCAAATTTGCCGATATTCCCATAACGTAGATAACGGGAAACGGATTTTAAATAACGCAAGACGGATTTTATGGAGTTTCAATTATCCTCGGCCCAAAGCGACGGGGAGGTATTTTTGCTGGATTACCCTGATGATTTCATTACAGATAAGCACTTTACAGAACGCGATTCAACGTTCGGGCATTACGCGAACCTGCAATTAAAAGAGTTATGGTTTGATGGCGTGGCCTTGTTTTTAGGCGATTTTAAACCCGATACTCCACACACCATGAATTTAAGCTCCGATAACTTTTTTTGGGTAATGAGCTTTGTACTGGATGGCAGCCTTACTTTCTATCCCGACCCGGATTCGGAAGGGAGAACCTTGAAAAAGGGCGTTTATCAAACCTTTTATTGTGCTACCACCAACGTTAATATGCGTATTGAGGAATATGCCAAAATATTCACTATTTGCCTCACTTACAATTTTGTAAAGAAGATACTGCCCGAACATTTAGCCATAGAGGATCAGCCATATACCCTGCTGTCTACCGATTTGGGCGATAACCGTACTAAAACCATTATACAAGATATGCTAAGGGGCGACCGCCCTGCCCATATCCGCCGCATGGCCATTGAAGCCCGTATTTTAGACCTCCTATCCATGCAAATGGAGCGCATGGAAAAGATACATGCTAATGAGGAAATCCTGAAGAATAAAGACATCGGCCGGTTAAACGAGGCTAAATATATTGTAGAACAAAACCTGCGCAACCCCTACTCGCTGGTTGAGCTGGCACGCAAAACCGGTCTTAACGATTTTAAGCTCAAGAAAGGCTTTAAGAAACTTTTCGGCTATACCGTTTTCGGTTACCTCACCGAAATACGCATGAACAAAGCCTACCTTCTGCTGCAGGAAGGCAAAACAGTAAGCCAGGTAGCCGAAGCCGTGGGCTATAAAAACTCACAGCACTTTACAGTAGCCTTTAAAAAGAAGTTTAAAGTGCTACCAAGTAAAATGAAGCCAGATTGATGAGGATGCGTGTTCTTTTGTAACTACAGATATTAGGAAGACCGATTTGCTCGACCCGTCATGCCGAATTTATTTCGGCACCCCATTGGAAGAGCACCCGATAAGCAAAGTGTTTACCCTGCTTATGGGATGCTGAAATAAATTCAGCATGACTTTTATAGTCTTTTTATTCTTGCGCTCGTTTGCAACGAGCGCTTAAAATGGGAACGCATTTGCAATGCGAATGCAGAGGGCGATGCAATCGCCCACCCATATTAAGCACTGATCACAGATCAGCGCAAGTAACAGCAGGGTGTGATATTCAACAATTGCAAAGCGCAGGCCTTGTGCGATTCCTTCCCACGGGAAGGAGGAGGAAGGGGTTTAATCGCTATTACAGATATCCCCTACCTAAAAAATATTTCCCCTCAGCAAACCTGCACCGTACTCACCTTCAATATATCTCCCAGTTTTTTGATCTTCGAGGCGATATGGCCTTTGCCTATGGCGCAATGGTGCGCGGGCCCCTGGCGGTTCCAGGCTTCTACAAAGTTGCGGGCACCCAACGGGAAACGGTACCTGCTGTTGGTATTGCCTATCTCCAGTATTTCACCGGGAACGGACTCGCCTTCGGCTACCAGTAATTTGAGTGTACCATCACCTGTTTCCACTACCGAAAGCAATGTGACCGGCCCATAACTTACCGACATTTCTACCGACAGACCATTACCCACTTTACCGTGGTAAACCTGCAATGGCCTCACCTTAATTTTACCCTCGGCTATTTTGGGGTGACAAGGGCCATCGTGCCCCATCAATACTACATCGTCGTTAAAATCCATGGCGTAATACTCGGTAAACGAGCCGCCCGCGCCAAAGCTGTCCATAATTTTCATGGCCTGGGCGTTCTTAATTTCATACTCGCCCGCTACGGGGATGTTCTTACCTGTGAGTAATGAGTTACCAAGGATCACCGACGTAACCGTGTTTTCGTTAGCTGCATTACCGGTACCTTTATGGTAATACGCCAGCGAACCCAGCTGATGTTTAGCCACCAGTTTATCAAGCGCTACGGCGGTATGCGCGGCACGGTCGAGTTCGTAAGGTGAGCAATCAGCCTGTACATCAAATTCCTGCTGTATTTCGAGTATTTTGGCAGCGGTTTCTTCGGTAGTTACCGATTCGCGCAGGTGCGATAATTCATCTACCTCAATAATTTCAATATGCCCGCCAAAGGTGGCGCATTGCAGGGTGAGGTCGGTATAAATATCCATCATGCCGCCGTAATAGTTGCCCATTATGCCCAGCCTGTTGTAATACATTACGCGGGCTACCCTGGCGGCATCCACCCATTCCTCCACCTCTTTCCACACATGCGGATCGTTTTTCAGCATCCCCGTTACCTGGTAGAAAGGTATTTTACTGCGGTTAAACACGTTGGCAATTTCGGGTACCGAACACGATGAACAATGGGCCAGCCACTCGCCCGTCATGGCGGTTCTGTCGTTCAGTTTGTTGAAGCTCGCATAATCGATACTGGCTTCCGGCGAAAGATTGAGCACAATAACCGGCACATTGGCTTTGCGCACCACCGGCAAAACCGTGGCCGACAAAGCGTAAGTAGATACATACAGAAACAGGATATCAACATCGGCACATTTAAAGGTGTGCCCCGCCTCAAAAGCCTTTTCGGGCGTATCAATTAAACCAAGGTTAACAATTTCGGCATCAAAGGCTTCCATACTTTTGGCCACTACATTAACATATCCTGTTAATCGTTCTTCTAAACCTGTAAACTGCTCCCAATATGCCCGCAGCCCTATCCCGAATAAGCCAACTTTCACCTTAGTTTGTGTATGCATTTTTATATTATTTGTTATTTATATATTGGATAAGTTTTACCGGCCCTGTTAACCCCGATAGCAACAAAGGTGAATTGGCATTATATTGATTGGTTGATGTAAAAGTGTACCTGCCGCTGGTGCGTGATTTACCGTTCAGCAGCCAATCGGGCCATTTATCGTTAACAATGCCGTCGTAAGGTTTCTTTTCGTCGCCTATCAAGCGGTTTGGCCACAGGTTGATCACTTCTATTTTCAGCTCGTTATTCTTTTCGCGTACGGCGGAAGCTATATCTACATGCCATGGCGCTGTCCACACAATGCCGAGGTCTTTACCGTTCAGCGTTACCCTTGCCATGTTCTTCACATCACCAAGATCAAGGTATAAAGGCCCCTGAACCGCCGCTGACAGATCGAATTTCTTCTGATATACGGCCGTGCCCGAGTAATATTTGATGCCTTCGTCAGCATTTTTACTCCAATCGGTAAGGGTTTCAAATACGGTATGTGCAGGGCCGCCCCATTTGGTATCAAAGCTTACATCCCAGGGGCCGCTTAAGGTTTGCAATGTTTGGGCAGATACAGAGGCGTTTGTGCCTGATGGTTTCGCGGTATTTTCTTTGGCGAATACCACAAACACGCTTTCGTAAGCATCCAACTGGATACTCACCGAACTGATGCCTTTATCTGCTGTAAATTCACTTACGCTTTTAACTTTCCCGGTGATGGCATCCCAAAATTCGGGGGCACCTTTTACACTGCGAAACTGCGCCACGGTGTTCACGGGTTTATTGGTTTTGTTGGATACGAAGTAAATATCCCAACCGTCGCCGGTGCGGTGCGTGTAACGCAGATCGCCGTTGGCTGTAAAATCTTCCGCGATGCCTTTGTCTTTCAGTATACCCGCGGTGAGATCGTAGGCCGGGTATAAATGATCGGGCTTCGCGCTGAAGCCTTCGCCCCAAATAACTGTTCCTAAACCGTACTTGTACTGAACGGTATTGGCTGGCACTTTGGCTGCTCCCCATATCAGTTTGCCCAATTGCGTAACCCGGTTATCACAATCAGGGTAACCTACCAAACTCGGCGATCGTAAAGGCGGGTTGCCTACAATGGTAGCGCCCTGCTTAACCAAGCTGCCGATTTTTGCCAGCAGTTCCGGTGTCATGGCTTCATAAATGGGTAGTACCAGCAAACGGTAGCTGCCGCCACCCGGAAACTCAATGCGGTTGTTTTTCACCGTAGCTTTCATCAATTGGCCGGGCGAACAACCATCAAAATTGTAGCCCCGCCTATCGCCGATGGTATCGCCCACTATGGCCGATGATGGCGGTACAAAAACATGCGGCGAACCCTCGGGTGTAAGATAAAGCACATCGGCCACGGTGCGGCCCTGCTGCAAAACATACTGGCAACGGGTTACGTAGCTGTGGTACGCGCTCACCATTGGCCACCAGGTTTGGCTGCGGTCCCAATGTACACCGTATGGCCCCATGGTAGCGCCGGGTTTTAATGAATCGGGCAGAAACTGGTTTTGAAAAGTGTGGTACACAAAGCGGTTAATACCTGCCGCAAACGCCCAATCGCCCTGGTTTTTCATTGATGCTGGGTGCTGTTTCCAGCCTTCGTTATCCTGCGCGGTAAAAGCCTCGGCCGGAACCAGCGAACTACCTATCACGTGTGCCACCGACGTAGCCTCAATTACACTATAGGTGGAGTTAAAGCCGAAACCCTTGCTCCAAAATTCGGCCATCGGCACATCGGCCACGCCGCCCAATTCCAAATCGGCAGTCGGGTTCATATCATAAGGCTCGATTGACAGCGACATGTTATGTTTTTTGGCATAAGCCTTAACATGCCGGGCATGGTTCTCCAAAACCAGCTCCTGCGAGGTTTGTCTTAAATCCCACAAAAAGCGCTCACTTTCGGCAAGGCTGCCTACTATGTTGCCCTCATAAACGGGGTAATACTTTAGCGGATCGTAACCGCGTCGTTTCATAAACTCTTTACGGAAAGTACCCGTCCAGTTTTGCGCGCCCATTTCCCAGCTATCCATGTGCAGGCGCTTTAAACCACCGGGGGTAGCTTTTTCAATTTTGCCTATCTTTTTTAGCAGGTTACCTACGTAAGCATTTAAATGCGCGTTCAACGCGGTGGTATCAAACTTATCGCTCTCAAAACCCAAACCCGGCACGGGCGCAGGGCGGGTAATGGCACCATTGTTACGACTTACAAAGCGCATCACTTTCCACTTGCCTGCGGGTGGTGCCCAGCTAAGGGTTCCGTCGGGCTGCATTTTTGTGGTAAGGTCGAGTATCTTGTTTTTGGCGATGGCTTTATCGTCGTTAGCTATTGAAGGCGGCGCCAAGTATGACCTCACCACACCCGAACTATAGGGCGCACGGTAAAACAAGGCTTTTTCCTCAAAATCGGCAATGGGTTTAGCCTGCTCCGTAAGCGGGAAGGCCAAAACGGCTACATCCTCATAGTATTCAAGCCATTCCTTTTTAAACTCGGGTGTAAGCCCTCCTTCGCCGAAAAAGGGTTTCTTTGGCGGAGGTACGGGTAGTACTATCTTCTTTTTATCGCCCGCGGTAACAACTACCTCGCTGGCTACCAAGTGCTGCATAGATTGTTTGCCTTTAACCCACGGACCGCCGCTACCTGTCCATCCGGGGCCAATGCCTAATGTAATTTCGATACCTAAACGGCGTGCCTCTTTTTCGGCATGTACAAAAAGTTCGCTCCACTGGGGGCTTAAAAACTCAACCGGGCCGCTTGGTACGCCCACGTTAACTTCTAAAAAGATGAGGTTGCCGATACCCGCCTTTTTCATCGACTCCAGATCTTTAGTAATGGTTTCGGCCGACATGTTGCCATCCATAAAATACCAGTAAACGCCGGGTTTGTACTTATCGGGCGGCGATAAAAAACCGGTTTTAATAGCCTTTAACTGAGCATTTGCTGTTACTGAAATACAAAAAAGGAAACTGAAAAGAATGATAAGTTTTTTAAACATTATGCTCGTTTATATTGGGTTGACTGATTTGACTAATCTAAATGGAACACCTGCTCTAAATTTACAATAACCGGCGAATTATCTGCATTTACATCCATAATATCTGCCATGTAATTCCACCATGTGTGCAATATCGCTTCGTGGGCAGTATTGTAAGCGGATATAGTTTTCTCCACCTCTTGTACAGCAAATAAAATATCGGTTTCGGCATCATAAAATATGCTGTAGTTACTTACCCCACGTGCTTTAAGCAGGGCTTTTACCTCGGGCCATAAAGCCTGGTGTCTTTTGGCATATTCCTCTTTGGCGCCGGGTTTCAATTTCATTTTAAAGGCGATCATCGTCATACCGCTTACTTGCCAACTGTAATTAATTTAACCGCGAATGGCTTAAGCACCACTTCATCATTACCGATCACCGATGCGGTGGCTTCATTATCGCCCGAATCACCGTCTATCGTACTTACTTTAGCGCCCTTAAATTCGGCAGGGAGTTTTAGGGTGATGGTTTTATTGCGTTTGTTAAGCAGCAGCACCTTCTTTTCGCCACCGGCCAAATAGGCCTGCGCCAGCATATCGGCTCCGCCATCGCCGTCAACACCTGTTTTTATCATGGTGCTGCCCGGTTTAATGTTATCTTTTATTAGTTTTAAAACCCAGTAGCGGGCATTGGGTTTATTGTTTTCATGGTTGATCATGCTGACATCCGGAAACTGCGTAGGGAAACCCACCAGTTGCGATTCGCCGATCACATCAATACCAGCCTTTGACAGCTCGATGAAGAAATAAGCGTACACCCCGGCAGACAAATTCCAGAAAGCAGGATCGATAGGTTTGTTACGCATCTCTTCGCTCACAAAAGTCCCCAGCTCGTTAATATCCGTACGGGTATTTGGCGCTAAGCGTTTGCGGATGTTCTCGATGTAGCCAACCGAGTTTACAAAGCTTTCGGCCTTGTCAAATACACTGTATTCATAGGCATCAAACTTTTGGTTAGGATTGGCCGCCGCATAGCAATGGTACGAGATCATATCTATCGGGATGCCCGGTTTATGGTTGGCCGGGTTAAGGAAGTACTCAAACCATTCGGGCTTTTCAAAAGCTACCGCCATGCCCACAAACCTGGTTGCAGGCATTATGGGCTTAAGGGCGGTAACGATGGCATCATATATTTTAGTATAGGTTTGGGGCGACATGCTATGTTCCAGATCGGGCTCGTTGAGTACCTCCCAGTAATCAAATTTATAGTGATAGCCCGATTTATGGTATTTGCCCAGCTCATCGGTAAAGCCGCCTTTGGTGTACCAGCTAATGAGGCGTACATAATAATCGGTCAGTTCTTTTAAGGTTGGGTCGCGCAGTTCGGTACCGCCGCCGTAGCCCCAGCTTACCTGATTTGGGTCGGCAGGATAGGTTACCGGGTTATCGGTTTTAAACATCCATTGCGGTATGGTACTAAAGTTCATCATTACCGAATGCCCTTTGGTATTCTCCAAAAAATCAATGGTCATGGGGTCTATCAAACTAAAATCCCACGAGGTTTTGGTTGCTGTTGGCGGCTCCAGTTCGGCCACGGCCAGTTTAGGGTAAGGAAACCAGGGCACATAGCGCACATAGTCGGCATTTAAACTACGCAAAGCGGCAAAGGCGCCATCGTGCATGGCTGCTTTTGGCCGCAGCATAGGGTTACCCACCACCTGTAAAGTAGCCGTTGATTTGGTGACAGTACCGCTGGCGTTCCAGTCAACCCGGAGCGATTGCGCCGCACATGCAAGGCCTGCAATTAAAAAAGCTGATGTAAAAAGTAATTTCATAGGTAGATGTTGTAGCTATTAAAAGGTAGGAAGCGCCGACCCCCATCGGCAACTCCCTTCCTTGAACCAAACAATTCAATTTATGTTAATAACCCGGGTTTTGCGTTAAGTTCTTATCCAGAAACAGTTGCCTGTCGGGGATAGGATACAGTGCTTCGTACCCATCAAATTTATAATCGTTGCCGATAAATGGCACCCCGCCCCTGTCAACCGTTGGCGAAGCTTTTTCGGCCTGGCCATGGGCGTTTAACAAGGTAACCATTTGCGCGTTGGTATAAGCGCGTTTCAGGTCGAACCAGCGGTCGTTCTCAAAGGCCAGCTCAACCCGGCGCTCATGCCTGATAGCGGTACGGAAAGCTTCCTGGCTTAAGCCCGAGATTTCACCTAAGCCTGCCCTTTTCCTTACCTGATTAATGTAGGTATACGCGTTGCCCGGCCCGTTTTGTTCGTTTATCGCTTCGGCCAGCATCAACAGCACATCCGAATACCTTAGCACTGGCCAGTTATCATCGGTACGGCCTTCAATGGTATGCGGGTGGTTGTATTTGTTTACAAAAGGGATAGGCACAAAAGTACCGGCGGCATTGGTATAACCTTCTTTTAAAGCTACACTTTTTCGTTCGTCACCGGCCTCAAATTCGCCGATGAGGTTTTTGGTGGGGATGTTCCAGCCTTGCGGGTTACTGGTTGAGAAACCGGTTACCGCGCCTGCCGAGTTTCGCGGAGCAAAGATGTAAATAAAACTGCTCCACTCGCCCAGCGCGTTACCTCCCTGATATTGCACCTCAAATAAAGATTCGCTGTTGTTTTTGTTGTTGATATCAAACACGTTGGCATACACAGGCACCAGCGAATAGCCTAAACCTAATACCTGCCTTAAGGTGGCCTCGGCCTTTGGATAATCTTTTAGGGTAAGGTAAACTTTACCAAGCAAGCCTAATGCCGAACCCTTTGATGCCCTGCCTATATCGTCGCCGGCGTATTCACTTTTCGCCGGCAAATTGGCAGATGCCCCGGTTAGGTCTTTAACTATTTGCGCATATACATCAGCCTCGCTGCTACGGGTTGTCTTGAACGCGTCAGACGAGGTCGCCAGCGGTTCGGTAATTAATACTACCGGGCCAAAGTAACGCACCAAATTAAAATAGTAGTAAGCACGTATAAATTGCAGTTCGCCTTTGTACTGCGCCTTTTTTTGATCGCTCATACCGGCAACGCCATCAATACGCGATAGCGCGAAGTTGACATTGTACAGCGCGTTGTACGATTGATTGTACAGATCGGCAATGTTTACATTGGTTGCTGTTAAATTCCAAAATTCAAAAGCCTCCACACGGTCGTTTTGGCCCCTGTCTGACGGATTGAGCTGTATAGTGGTATTGTCCGACGACATTTCGGCAAATATGTACTGACTGTTCACATGATCTTGCAGGGAACTATAAGCACCACTTACCGCCTGTTTTATCTGTTCTTCAGTTTTATAAAACTGATCGGCATTCTTTTTAGTAGGATCAGACAGATCTAAAAATGATTTTTTACATGATGATGCCGTAGCCAGAAAGCCCATCAGGATTACTAATTTATGTAGATTTTTCATCGTGTCAGGTTTTTAAATTAAAAATTGATTCTGGTTCCTATAGATACCGTTCTTGGCACCGGGTACGATTCGCCATCACGTCCGGGACTGATCACATCGTTACCGTTATTGGTACGGGCAGCGTTGATCTCGGGGTTATTGCCCGGATATTTGGTGAACAAAAACGCGTTATCCACACTCACGAAAACCTTGGCATCAAAGAAGTTTTTAATCCGCGGAATGGTGTACCCCAGCGTGATATTTTTGATCCACATGTAGTTGCCGCTATTTACATACTTTGAGTTTGCCTCTCTTGTAAACTGGTAGGTGTTTGAGCCCGGCCACTTGCCCGAACCCGGGTTTTGCTCGGAACGCCAGCGGTTCTGCACATCTGTTAACACGTTGAAAACGCCATCAATATTGGCCAGGTTCATTTCAACTGCACGGTAGATCTGACTGCCATACGAGCCGTTAAGCAACATGCTTAAATCGAAACCTTTGTAGCCCACATTCCAGTTCCAACCCCAGGTAAACTTAGGGTTAGGGTTGCCTATCACCACCATATCCTGCGTATCATAGCTGATCACACCATCTCCATTGCCATCAAAATACTGGTAAGTACCGGGTATGTGGTTAGGGTTATGCGGCGAGCCGTCAATTTGCGCCTGATTTTGGTAAATGCCCAGCACTTTAAAGCCGTAAAACATACCAATTGGCTGCCCAACTTCGCTAATGTTATAGCCATCGTAAAAAGCACCTGTTAGCAGCGAGTTTCTGTCGCCGTCAATCTCAAGCACTTTGTTGCGGTTAAACGAGATATTGAAACCTGTATTGAAGCTTACTTTACCATATTTATCGCGATAGTTGATACCCAGCTCTAATCCTTTATTTTGCAGTTTACCTATATTGGTAATTATGTTGCCAAAACCGGCTACAGCTGGTATCTCTACATTGAGCAGCATATTGGTTGTCAGTTTCTTGTAATACTCGGCAGTTACATTTATTTTGCCTTGTAATACACTCAAATCCAAACCGATGTCTGTTTGTTTTGACTGCTCCCAACCCAAATTAATATTGGGAAATGAACTGATTGTAGCACCCGGTAAAACTTTGCCCGGCACAACTTTACCATCAACAACGGTGGAGCCTAAAACGTAGTTACTTAAATTGATATTTGATTGTGAAGTGTAGTTACCAATATTATTATTACCGGTAATACCATAACTGGCCCTCAATTTAAGATCATCCAGCCAGGAAAATTTAGGGAAGAAATTTTCCTGCGAGATACGCCAGCCTACTGACGTCGACGGGAAACTACCCCAACGGTTACTACTGCCGAAACGGGAGCTGGCCTCGCGGTTAAACGCCGCGGTGAACAGGTATTTACCTTTATAAGAATAGTTTACACGCGACAGAAAACTCTCGATAGTAAATGCAGACATACCCGAACTGCCATCGCGCAGGTTAGCTGCCGATACATATTCAACCAGGTCATCAGGGTATTGGCTGCCGGTGGCATTGCCTGTGTTAAGTGTGTTTTTTTGGAAGATGTGCCCTACGGTAACTTCCAGTTTATGATCTTTAAGTTCGGGTGTGTAGGTTACGAGGTTATCCATCCCGTAGTTTAACCCGTTGTAGAAGTATTCGCCTCCCCTGGTTTGGCGCGGCGGCGGACTGTTAAAGCCTGCAATGGTTGACGGCGTAAAATCGTGGTTACGCATATCATCAATCATCCCGTTAATGTTGGTTCTGATAGAGATGCCCTTTATTGGCTTAACATCGATATAGGCATTGGCCGTCAGGTTGCTTTTATATTGTTTATGTAATTCTTCTTTAAGGCGCTGTACCGGGTTAGGGAAACCGAAGATATTATCGTGCCCTCCAATGTAGCTATTGTAACTGCCGTCTTCGTTGTATACCGGTTCACGCGGGTCCATCAGCAAAGCCTGGTCAACTATGTTGCTGCCGAAGCCGCCCGCAATGGCATCACTGTTTTTTGCCCATGAATAAGCGCCCGAAAGGTGTAAACCGAGATTGATGTATTTGCTCGGTCGGCCATCTAAATTGGCACGTGCAGTAACCCTGTTAAAGCCGGTATTGATAAGCGCGCCGCTCTGGCTAAGATAACCCAGCGAGATGTACGAACTTGATTTTTCGCCGCCATTGGTTAACGATACATTATAATCGCTGAACGGGGCATTTTGGTTTAAGATCTCTTTGTACCAGTCGGTTGATGTTTTGGTTTGATCCGGGAACCTGAAATCCTCCGGGATCTCGCTTTCTAAAGGCTCGCGCTTTTGAAAATACCTAATCTTGTCAGAAAACACATCCTTTTGAAACTGCGCGAACTGCTGTCCGTTGAGTACATGCACACGGCGCGAATCGGGCACATTGGCAAAACCGTTGTTGGTTGTTACACTCAATTTGCTACCCTCTTTTTTACCGCTCTTGGTAGTGATCAGCACTACCCCGTTAGCGCCCCTTGATCCGTAAACCGAAGTTGAGGCGGCATCCTTTAAAATGGTAATACTCTCAATATCATTTGAGTTTAAGGAGTTACCCACATTGGTACCTACCGGGAAACCATCTACCACGTAAAGCGGATCGCTGTTTGCGCCCAATGAGCTGTTACCACGTATTTCAACCTGTAGCTCCTGCCCGGGCTGCCCGCTGGTTTGCTTGGCTACCACACCCGGTGCCTGTCCCTGTAATAATCGCCCCACGTTTGAAGCCGGTATCCCCTGCGATTTCGACAGATCTACCTGGGATACCGCGCCCGTTATATCCGCCTTGCGCTGCGAACCGTATGCCAGTACCACCACTTCTTTGAGGCCTTGCATTGAGGTGCTCATTTTAATATTGATCTTAGTATCGGCACCTACAGTTACACGGCGTTCGTTGTAGCCAATGTAACGTACCGAAAGTACAGCGCCTTTGGCGGCGCTGATAGAAAAGTGCCCGTTAACGTCTGTTTGGGTTCCGCCGGTAGTGCCCACCACTGTTACCGTTGCCCCTATAATGGGTTGCGCGTCCACCGAATCAGTTACTGTTCCGGAAATTGCTGATGTTGTTTGCGCTATTGAAGGCGCACAAAACCATAGTAGTATCACTAAAGTTGCAAGCATTCGGCCCGCACTATCAAGTAAAGCTTTACTGTTCATAAATTATTGGTTTTTTGAAAATTGGTTATCGTTTTTAGGTACTGAAATATTGAAGCACTGGTAATTTCACCATAGGCGTTACTATTTTTTTATTTACAAATTGGGTTGCCCAAAAGGCAGTAGCTGTTTAATTGGCTAATTGGTACTGCCAAAAGTATTTGAATGGCAGGCCGCTAAAAATGGAGGATTTGACAAAACAGCTGTAGATTTTGATTCGACACCAAATAGCTTATTTTCAATACATTATACCAGATGCAACTATATAATAAGGAACAGATCTAACCCCATAAAAAAATTAACAATTTGATATTTCGGCTGCATTTTTTGACATTATTAACCATGCCTCAGAAATGATTATTAGCTTTAACATTTGTTGGTAACCGCTGTTACCTTAGCTATAAACCTGGAAATAGTTTTTAAAAAAAATCTGTAGGCTTAACCTTAATTGGTTAGCTTAACTGATATTGATTGTTTATGATTAATTTTTTCAAATACCTTCCGGTTAGTAAAGAGGATGAGGATTGGGGGCTTACCGTTTTAAACGCGGGCTGCACGCACATTGAAGCTACCAACGATTACCCGTTTAAGAACCACCCTGCTCACCACAACTTTAACTGGAGCAGCTGGCGGATACTACAGGAGTACCAGATCATTTACATCACTAACGGACAAGGCGTATTTGAATCGGAAAATTTTAAGCAAACCACCATCAAGGCCGGAACGCTGATCGTGCTTTTCCCTAACGAACGGCACCGCTACAAACCCGATAACCATACCGGCTGGGATGAGTACTGGGTAGGTATAAAAGGCGATATTATTGATAACCTGCTCCGGTCGGGTTATGTTAAGCCCGAAAGCCCTTGCCTGTACATAGGCTTTAACGAAAGTGTTTTTAACCTTTATAACTGCATTATTGAAAACACCAAGCTGGAAAAACCGGGTTACCAGCCACTCATATCCGGCGCGGTACTGCATTTAATAGGCACCTGCCACGCGCTAACCAAGCAAAGTGCGGCGGGCAATAAAGAGGAAGAGCATATCATCAATAAATCGAGGCTGTTATTCAGGGCCAATATCAGCAACGCCTACTCGCCGGAACAGGCCGCGCACGAATTGAATGTAGGGTACTCATGGTTCCGCAAGCTGTTTAAGAACTATACAGGCCTTTCGCCGGGGCAGTATTACCTGCAATTGAAAATTGATAAGGCGAAGGACTTGCTAAGCAACAGCAACGTACCCATTAAGGAAATATCGATAGAACTGAACTTTGAATCGAGCTTTTATTTTTCGAAGATATTTAAAGAGAAAACAGGTTTAAAACCAACCGAATACAGAAAATTAAGTCATGATCTACTATAAAACACCTGCCACCTATTGTTACCGTATGAAATTACTATTTACCTTTTTATGCACCCTGATATGCCTTGCACCCGCTGTAGCGCAAATAAAAAACTTTGATGCAAAGGGTCGCCAGGCTATACGCTTTAGTACTGCCGGCGATGCTGTAGACGCGCACGATGGCGAGATAGCGCATTTTAACGGCACCTATTATTTATACGGCACCAGTTACGATTGCGGCTTTCAGTGGGGAAACAAGGGCGC
This sequence comes from Mucilaginibacter gynuensis, assembly GCF_039541195.1. NCBI lineage: Bacteria > Pseudomonadati > Bacteroidota > Sphingobacteriia > Sphingobacteriales > Sphingobacteriaceae > Mucilaginibacter > Mucilaginibacter gynuensis. Next base: position 197,219 of record NZ_BAABFT010000003.1, on the reverse strand, counting down.
GCCGTTTTGCGGTTTCAAGGTGTATTCGTCAACCGACCTTTCTACCTGGACAGACCGCGGGTATCTGTTCGATGCTAAAACATCTGTATGGCAATCCCGCTGCGATGGAAAAACTTATGGCTGTTTTCGTCCGCATGTGATATATAACCAAAAAACCAAGCTGTATGTACTGTGGATAAACGTGTATGATAATGTAGTTGGTTACCGGGTATTTACCGCAAAAACACCCATCGGGCCTTTCACCGAAGTAGCCGAACCGCATTTGGCCGTGAACAGCGACATGCCTGCCGCCGGGTTAAACAACGGCGACCATGACACTTTTATTGATGACGATGGCACCGCTTACCTTGCCTATACCGACTGGCGCAAAAAGGGTTCTATCGTGATAGAAAAACTGACTGCCGATTATCTTTCGGGTACCGGTGAGCACGTAGCTTCAGTAAGCGGCGAACAAACCGAAGCACCCGGGCTGTTTAAACGCAGGGGCATTTATTATGTAGTTTACAGCGATCCTAACTGCGGCTATTGCTCGGGTACAGGTACTTCGTACCGTACGGCGAAATCGCCTTTAGGGCCATGGTCTGATGCGGTGAAGATCAGTGATAATTCGTGCGGGGGACAGCCTTCTTTTGTATCGACCATAAAAATAAACGCCGAAACCGTTTACCTGTACGGCAGCGACCTGTGGAACAATGCCGCCAAGAACGAAGCACTGGCCAACTATTACTGGGCACCGTTAACATTTACTGCCGATGGCGCTATTAATCCGCTTGAATGTTTGGAAACTTATAAGCTGCCTAAAAAGGTAAAATCACCCGTACCCGCCAACCTGGATAATTCCACCGGGAGCGATGATTTTAGCAAGCAATGCGATATTGCCGCATCGCTGCAAAGGGCGCAATCGTTCACCGCCACCAAATCGGGACTGTTGAGCAAATTGAGTTTTACAGCTTTCAAAAACAATAACCCGGATAAAGAACTCGTAGTGTCTGTCTACGCCACAAACGGCAATTCGCAACCGACCGGCGAGGCTTTGTACAGCGAAACCATAGCAGATCAGTCTATCGGCTGGTCGGCTAAGAACATTTACGTAAAGCCAAATTTGAAGGTAAAGAAAGGCACAAAGTATGTGATTATATTAAAATCAGCCGCTACAACGGGTTGCTACGGCGTTACCCTAAGCGACCTGACCAACTTTACCGGCGGCAGCGCGTTAACAAGCAGCGATAATGGTAAAACCTTTAAGGCAGATGAGCATGGAGTGTTGAAATTTGAAACATTTGTGAAGAGCGGAAAGTAGCGGAGGCTTACAGTAATATTACCATAACCGTAAGGGCTTTTAATTTAATGATAGCTACTTTTGTTTATGGTTCAACAACAAATACTTGACGATTATTCGCCTTCGTTTCCGATAACGCAGCAAACCTGGCGGCAAAGCGGCGGGCATTTTGTTGCCTTGCGGCTTGATGACTTTACCCACGAAAATATAGCGGCTACAACAGTTTACAGCCGTAAAGATTTTTATAAGATTTCGCTGATAACAGGCCATGCCAGCTATTATTATCTGGATAAAGAGTATTTGATTGAACCGGGAGCATGCGCGTTGATCTTCACCAATTGTGAGGTACCCTACCGCTGGGAAGTGCACACCGGTACATGCGGCGGCTACAGTTGCATGTTTACTGACGATTTTTTGCCCCTGCATACCTATCATCGCCCTGCTGATTGGTCGGTGTTTAATGCTAATGGCCAATCTGTATTTCGCCTCGACCTGAAAGAACGAGAGCTATTTACCGCCATGTTTCAAAAAATGCTTGCAGAACAAGCATCAGATTACCCGCATAAATACGATCTGTTGTTTTTATATGTGCTGGAGTGCATTCATGGCGCACTAAAACTTGAACCGCAGGCAGAAACGCACGCGCAAACAGCCGCCGACCGCCTTACGGAAGCGTTTAAAACCTTACTAGCAGATCAATTCCCGTTGGTTACACCATTGCAGCAATTACACTTGCGCACACCACAGGCATTTGCCGATAAGCTGGCCGTGCATACCAATCACTTAAACCGTGCGCTAAAAACCGTAACAGGCAAAACCACCACGCAGTTATTAACCGAACGTATAATGCAGGAAGCCCGCGCGCTATTACTGCACTCCAATTGGTCGGTTAGCCAAATAAGTTATAGTTTGGGGTTTGATGAACCTACGCATTTTACGCAAGCATTTCGTAAACATACGGGGCAAATACCAACAGCTTTACGGCAGATGGTTTGATTTACGTCAGCAATGGTTTGATTAGGGCTAAACGGGAGATATGCCAGCCAATACTTTTGTGAAGTCATTTAAATAATAAAAATAATCTTCATGAAAACATGGTTCATAACCGGTACGTCGTCTGGCATAGGGCGTGTACTTACCGAAAAATTATTAGAACAAGGCCACCGCGTGGCAGCTACCGTACGCAAGGCAGATGCGCTGAACGATCTTAAAACCCAATATGCCGACCAGCTTTGGATAGCCACATTGGATGTTACCGATACTGCCGCTGTAAAAAGCGTAGTAAACAAAGCCTTTGCAGAGTTGGGCCACATTGATATCATTGTTAACAATGCCGGGTACGCGCTTTTCTGCGCTGCCGAAGAGGCCGGCGACGAGCAGATACGCCATCAGATAGACACCAATATTATTGGCTCCATACAGGTGATCCGCGCGGCATTACCCCACTTGCGTAAACAAGGTGGTGGCCGCATTTTACAGATCTCATCGGCCGGAGGCCAAACTACCTATCCTAACTTCAGCTACTACCACACCACCAAATGGGCGGTTGAAGGTTTTTGCGATACCCTGGCACAAGAGGTTGCTCCGTTTAACATTGGTGTTACCATTGTAGAGCCCGGTGCACATAAAACATCTTTCGCTACCGCGATGGTAGAAGCACCGTTTATTGAAGCCTACGAGAACACACCCGCCCACGATGTACGCCGGGCTATTGCCAACGGCGATTTCCCGATAAATGGCGATGTAAACAAATCTGTGGAGGCAATTATAAACAGTGTAGAAGTAAGCCCAGTGCCAAGGCGATTAGCGCTTGGCCGTGATGCTTATACTGATATGCGGGCCTCATTAGTAGCGCGCCTTGAAGCTTTAGACGCGCAAAAAGAACTTGCCTTATCCTGCGAAATCAGCGATTAATCATTACAACACAAAAGAGCCGCCTCTGTTGCAGAAGGCGGCTCTTTTGTGTTATAAAATGTATATCGGGCTAACTTCAGTTTGAAATTTTACGTGCCGAACCGAACGAACTTATAAAATTGAGAGCGGCTACCAGGTTGCCGCCTTTGGTGGTTGTTCCGTCGAAGTTTCTGCCGAAGGCAAAGGTGATCTTCTTGTTCGTGCCGATATCGTACTCGGTATTAAATACTAACCGCCACGAAGGATCTATGGTACTTTTTGAGATCACACTGCGGTAAATGGCCTCAGTACTTAATACAAACCTACCCGCCAAACCATTGTATAACAGCCTTAAACCCGCATCGTAAGTAGAGATATTTTTAGTGGCCAGCACATTGTTATCATCGGCAAATACCTTATCGGGCTGAAACAAGAAACGGTTTATACCCATAATAGAAAGGCCGTTATTGCCACCCTCGTATCCGCCGGTTAACCATGCGCCGGCTTTGCTAACGGTGCTGTTGCTAAAGCGGTCGTAGGGAAAATCAAGCACCATGCCTGCCGAAAAATCAAGGAACGCGCCGGTGCGTTCTATCTTAAAGTCGCTGGCAATTTTCTTTACTGTATTGAACGCTTCACGATCTGCCAGAAGGGTATTACCGGCCTCGTTAATACTCTCTACTAAAGCAGCACGTTTTAAGTTTAACCGCTCCAGTTCGCTTTTACGCTTTTCAGCATCCATAGGCGTTGTAAACAGGGCCTTTATCGAATCTTTGGTGAGTTGCAGCTCTTTAGCATCGGGGTTTTCTCCTTTAATTTTCAGGTAATCTTTTAACAGTACCTTTTGCTGCGCTATCAGATCGTTGTAAGTTTGGCTTGTTTTAGCCGAAAACTTAGGCCTCACAATTGCAAACCTGATTCCTATCCCCATTTTTGATTGGCGCAGGCTATCTACATCTTCCATCCCCTCGGGGCCAACATGCGTGTAACCGATGGAGAGTACCAGGCTCTGTAAAAACACATCGCCAAACTTTGTTGAATTGAACTTATCTAAACTGATAAGGCTCTTTTTTACGATGTAAACAGGCGCAATTTCAACCGCGTAACTATTGGGTAAAGTGGTAAAGTTTTTGGTTGAGTTTTGTAAGGAGAGGGCAAAAGCGTTAACATCTGTAGGCCGCTCAACATCACTCGGACTTAAACCCAGCATATTGAACGCAGGCGAAGCCGGCGACTTCAACACATCTAAATTAATGGTGGTATCAATAGGCGTGCCCTGTGCCAATAATTGATTTGACCATGCGGCTATGATAACAAGCAGGATAAATATCTTTTTCATAACAGCTGTTGGTGAAAGAAAATGTCAATATCATAAGCTACCGAATCGCCCTCGCCTTGTACTGCCCGCTCCATTTTTGCTTTAAAAGGTTGGTTACCTCCCTTTATCGCAAAATCAAGACTTGTTACATCGCTATCCTTGCTTACATCTGTAATAATAGTAGTAACCGTGAGGAACTTGTTTTCTACCTCCTTATTGGTACCTATCACAAACCCAACAAGTGAGCCTATTATCTCATCTGCCAGCACAACGCTATCCAGCTTTATTATTGAAATACCGGATTGCCCCATTGCCCCTATTATGAGGTCAATGATCACCTCGCCGTTTCCCCCGTTTACGATATACTCGTCCGTAAGCGAAGTTCGAGACTTTAAATCAGCCATTACACTTTCTTTTAAAATTGTTCATTAATAAACTTTACGAGCAGAACTTTTCGGGGTAATTCTTCTTAAAAAAAGATCGTTTACAGGCAGGGTTATACAGCCACTGTATTTGCTGCACAAAATAGTAATTTCTTTACACTTGCAAGAAAAAATATTTCTTCAATAAGAAACACTATCAACTAACTATCAAAGCATTACAACTCCATATAAATAACAAAAGGGGAATACTCATTATAGCATTCCCCCTTGTTATATATGAGTTACTGAAGCTGCTTACTCCGCGTGTTTTTTAAGCCACTCTAAACGGCGTTGATCTGCCAGGTGTTTTACTTTGAAGTTTTCAAATTTGGCCTCGAAACCTTTTCCATCCGGCGAAGCTGCCATCAGGCCCACTTGTACCGGGTGATTATCCTGCAAGTTGGCGTTGCGGGTCATGATGTAGGTTACGTCGTCGAACGAGTAAAATATCTCTACGGCATCCAATCGTCTCACTACTTTTATCCAAATGAAAGGCGGTACTTTGTCCAGTGTGGTTACGCTCCAGTCGCTGGTGTGGTGGGTTACTACGGTGCTTACGTTAAACTTGCCGTCAACAAATTCCACACCTGTTTTTATGTAGTTCTCATGGTCAACACGAATCATCAGGCCCATTTGGTCGAAACGGGCTTTGTAGCCGCCGGTTAGTTTTACTTTGGCCTCAAATTCGCCACCGTAGGTGGTATAATAAAACGGCGCGTCGTCAACGGTAAAGCCATAGTGCGATATGCGCCAGTAATCGCTTTGCGGCGTTACAGTCATGGTTAATGTATTATTTTTGATATCCCATTTTTCGGGTTCGTTAAACCACTGCATCTTATCTAAACTTTGTGCCGATGCCGTTTGCACAGCGCCTAATGCAAGCATACCTACTAATAGATTTCTTGTTCTTTTCATTTTTGTTGATTGATTTATTATTGTTTACGATTTATGTTTCGGGTTGATCATTTTTGTTTTTTGTAGCCGATGTTGTACGATATAGCCATAGCGCAGTTAACTATTTGCCGGGCTATGTGTGGTATATTCTCTTCGGGCAGCCTGCCTGCCGGACCGGAGGTCCATACACAGGCGATCACGTTATTGGTTTCATCAAATATGGGCGCGGCAACGCAGTGTACTCCCATTACGGTTTCGTTGATGTCGGCCGCGTAACCGTCGTGGACTATCTTCGCCAGCTCCTTGCGCAGCACATCTTTGTCGGTAATGGTATATTCGTTGATCTCGTCCAGCTCAATGTTATCTATCTTATCCTTTTGTTCCTTTGGTGGCAAAAAGGCCAGCAATACCTTACCGGGCGCGGTAGAATGCAGGCTGAAACGCATGCCCTGTTTCAGCAGGAAAACAAAATCAATAGTGCCCTGGTACTGGTGCAGCAGTATGGCTTCCTTATCTAACAGGGTACCAATCATTATCGACTCGCCAATTTCATCGCGCAGCCGGATCATGTGTTCTTTTGAGCGCTCAATAATATCATAGCCGCTCACCGCCGAAAGCCCCAGCATCAGCAACTTGCGCGACAGGTAGTACTTCAGGCTATCCAGCTCCTTACCAAGGTAATTTAAGCCGTACAGCGTACTGGCTATTTTATATACCGATGATTTTGGATATTTCAGCAGACTCACCATTTCCTGCAGCGTTAAGCCGGTAGGGTGAGCCGCCAGTAACTCCAGCACCTCCATCGATTTCGCAATCATCGACCCGTTATTTGCCTCTTTATTATCCATTTTGATTACAAATGTGAACGCTTTATTTTTTCGTCTCCAAATAGGAATTTAATCTATATATAGAAACCAAAAATAACTTTTTAAATGATTTTGGCAAGGATTTCAGCTTAAATTCCTGCCGGCAACATCCTTAATTAACAATACAGAAACCGCTTACATCCTCAATTATTTACAGCGAAAACCTTTTATATTAGCGACACCCAAAAGCTATATCACAATGCGGCTACATCACTTTATAAAAAATACATTTACGCTTACAATCAGCTGCCTGTTATTTTCATCTTGCGCTACATTACTGCTTCAGGAACGTTCGGAAACGATCACGGTGCATACAGAGCAGCCGGCTACGATCACCGTAAATAAAACTTCTGTTGAAACCATTAAGAACAAGGCGAAATTTAAAGTTGAAAAAAGCAAAAAGCCATTAAGAATTACCGTAGAAACAGATAGCGCAAAACAGGCGATAAATATTAAAGCCAAAAATGCTTTTACTTATTATATGGATATGGTTTACTTTGGGTCGGGATTGGTGGTAATAAACAATCCGAAGAGGTTTACCTATCCTTCACACATATATATCAAACAGGGAGATACTTCATTACGATATAACACATTTTCGTTTTTACATAAAAAAGGAGATGTATTATTACACGTTTCTACGCCATACATAAACATCTTCAGGATGCACCCTAAAAATGAGGGCATCCAATCAAACGCGGGTTATATGGGCATCTCATTCGGGCTCGATTATTATCACAGTAAAAATCAGTTTATCAATTTAACCACATCAGCAGCATTAGATTTTGAAATGATAGTTCCGGCTGTGGTTCATTACGGGAAGGCGCACGAACACATGGAAACATCATGGCTTAGTCTGAGCAATAATCATAAGATCAAACGCCTTTCGTTGGGTTACGGACTATCATATAACCGAAACACGTGGGTGCTTCATCGGGGCACAGACACAACAGATGTAACTACTACTTATAAAAACAAAACCAATTATGCTATGGGCGTGGTATTTAACGGTTACTGGCAATTTAGCAAAACCTTTAATATTGGTGTTATATATCGCCCGAGTTTTATCGGTTTGCGTAATAGCCCATCTACCTATGAGCACCTCATAAGTTTTGATTTTGCCTGGAAAATACCTTTATAGTATTTACCTCCTATCCGAATAATTCGCTGCTTAAATAACGGTCGCCACGATCGCAGGCTATAAATACGATGGTGCCTTCGGTTAGCTCTTTAGCAAGGCGGATAGCTGCCGAACACGCTCCGCCGGTACTCATCCCGGCAAATACGCCTTCTACTTTGGCCAGTTCGCGAGCCATAAGGGTTGCTTCGGTTTCGGAGATGTCCATTACCCTGTCGACCCTTGCCGGGTCATATATTTTAGGCAGATAAGCCTCCGGCCAGCGACGAATACCCGGGATGGATGAGTTTTCTTCAGGCTGGCAGCCCACTATCTGGATATCGCTGTTTTGTTCTTTCAGATACTTTGAGGTACCCATTATAGTACCGGTAGTGCCCATTGCGCTTACAAAGTGGGTGATGCCGCCCTGCGTATCGTTCCAGATCTCCGGACCGGTTGTTTTGTAGTGCGCCAGGTAATTATCTTCGTTGGCAAACTGGTTGAGCAGGAAATAGCCATCGGTAGCACCTTTCTCTTCGGCATAATCGCGACAAACTTCCATATTTTCCAGCAATGTCACCTTAGCGCCGAAAGCTTCCATAGTAAGTGTACGCTCACGGGTTGAGCTTGACGGCATGATGAGTTCTATCTCCAGATCGAACAAGCGGGCTATCATGGCCAGCGCGATGCCGGTATTGCCACTGGTAGCTTCGATGAGGCGCATGCCCGGTTTTATTTCGCCCCGTTCAATAGCACTGCGGATCATGTTCAGCGATGCCCTGTCCTTAACGCTGCCGCCAGGGTTATTACCTTCCAGCTTGGCATAAATATGCACGTTGGGGTTAGGGTTAAGCTTGGTGATCTCCACCATGGGGGTATTGCCTATCAAGTCGATTATTCCGGCCATACTATTATCGTATTAATGGGTTTCAGTTGTATTTTTTACGGTGATCATGGGTGTATGGTATACCGTAGCAAAGGGATCAACACTTTCGGTAAGCCAAACGTTGCCGCCGATGATGCTATCCTGCCCTATCACGGTGTCGCCACCCAAAATGGTAGCACCGGAATAGATCACCACACGATCTTGCACCGTAGGGTGACGTTTAATACCCGCCATATTTTTACGCACACTAAGCGCGCCAAGCGTTACGCCCTGGTACATTTTTACATAACGGCCAATGGTGCATGTTTCGCCGATAACAATGCCGGTACCATGATCTATATGAAAATATTCGCCTATAACAGCGGCGGGGTGAATATCGATCCCTGTTTTGGAATGCGCGTGCTCGGTAAGGATCCGCGGCACAAAAGGCACATTTAACTCATGAAGTAAATGCGCTATGCGGTAAAAGCAAATAGCATAAAAACCGGGATAAGTACGTATCACTTCAAACTCGCTGCGCGCGGCAGGGTCGCCGTTATAAATAGCTTGTATATCGGTATTGAGTAAACGGTAAAGCTCTTCCAGTCCTTCAAAAAACTGTGTGGCTAAACTGCGGCATGGCTCGTCGGTTTGTTTGTTGCAGGTTAGTATAAACCCGGCAAGCTCGTTTTCTAACGCTGCCATGTGCTGTTTTACATCGTCGACAGAGTTGAACACCTGCCCAGCATGTTCCGGATATAGAAGATGAATGATGCTTTGCGCCCAGGCAGCAATAACCGCGTTAGGCGGAATCACTTTGGTACCGGGTGCCTTTTCAACTAACTGACTGTAAAAATCGTCATTCATTATGTATACCTTTTTATCTATAATATCTACCGTGTTGACAGGCAAAAGTACATATTAGGTTTTGTACCCCGAACAAATTGCCAAACTGTAATATATTTTGATTGGATGATGACTTTGTTTATGTCTGATTCACCTCGTTTTCCCCACCTCATAAATTTTAAAAGCCGGCCCCTTACTTAAAGTACCGGCTTTTTAAACAATATTTAAAGCACCTGGTATTGTACCACGTGTGCTTCGTTAGGTCCGGGCACTTCCAGCTTATCTATGAGTTTCTCTAATGCGTTTAGCGGTATTGCCGCCTCACGGCTGCCGTTTTGCAGTAGCAGTTTCGCATACGGTACTTCAATATAAACAATACGCACACTTACTTTATAAGTAGTAAATAGCTCTATTAATTGCGCGCGCATTTGCCGGGTAGTATTAGTTGCGTTCCAAACAAAGGGCCGCTGTTTCCGCAGAAAAACCCTCGCCTGTTCTTTGGCTTCCTGTATTACCCTCCCGTTGCCGGCTTTATCGGTCGGCGATATTCCATACTGGTTACGGATATCATCCAAACAAATCACCGGCATATCCGGGTAATGCTTGCTGATGAATGTATTTTTACCAGCACCCGGTAAACCGCTCATTAAAATAACTTCGGCCGCCGACTTATCAAAAGGCACATAATCAAGGTACGCATCCTGGTGTTGCAGGTAATACATACGTGCATCATCAGATGAAAATGCACGCGGAACGCCCCAGCAACCCTGTTCCTGGCAAAATGCTTCAAAACAATCAACCTTAAATAACAGGTCATCCATATCATTACAAATACGCCCTTTTACATCGGCACGGGCCAATAGCGCCAGCCATTGTGTATTTACTTCGGCGGCAGCCATTATCAGCGCTTTTGCAGGATCGGGCTTTTCAAAAACCCAAAGCGGCAAACCGTGATAACGTACCAGGCCAACTATCTGTTCGCGTATGGCAAACGGAGCAGGCATGTCACGGTAAAGCAGACGCCGCGAGGTATCTGCTCCTTTGCGTGCATGCCCGTTTGAGGTTATGCGCCCATCAGCTTCCATTACCGTGGTACTGTATTTTTCTACGTCGTGCAGTAAAGCGGCCGCCCAAAGTATTTCCTGCGCTTGCACATCAAGCTGCTGAAAGGCAGGTTCGGCCAGTAAAGCAGCCAGCACCATTTGTGTATGTATGGCCACATCACCTTCGGCATGGTAAATGACATCTTGCGGTACATCATCCATGCGGGCAACCCAATTAAAACGCTGCTGCAAAAAATCCCAGTTTTTATTTTCACTTACTGTCCACATAAACCCTCCCTTCGTTATTCAGCGGGGCACGTTTCCAGTTACGTGTCCAATGCTGATCGGTTTTTACATGTCCTTTGCGTACATACTTGAATACATTATGTGCAAAATCGTCAACATGATAGCCATCGGCATTCCGGCTCACAATACCTTCCATAGTAACCGGCGCCCCAGTAATTGCATCATGCGGTTGCAATAAACCAATGCCCTGTGCCAAAGCCAGCGCGTTCTTTTCAAAAGCAATTTTATCATTGCTGGGCTTTACAATACTCAATTGTGGTACCGTTGGCAAATCGAGCATCGCAGCGTAAAACCTGATTTCTTCCCAGCTTAGCCACCTATCGTTCTCGCGAATACCGAACACGTAAAAATGATGTGCGAGGTTGCGGTATTCAATAGAATGTATAGCGTACAGATTCTCCAGGAAGACCTCCAGATCACCCAGATCGTGCTTTACAAGTTGCCAGTAGCGGCGTAAACTTTCCGTCCATGGGGATGTAGTTGGTTCCGCGTGCGAACGGGCGAACACACCGTGTTTAGACAGACAATTATTTTCACCGTCGAGTTTTTCAGTATGTATTAATGTGGGTATTTTTTGTAAATACTCCCAATAGTCGTGCTGTATACGATCGTCGCTGGTTGTACCGGGCGAAAACGGATAATGATACGTACGACCATATTTTTGCGATATAGCCATGTTATAAAGATTAAAATAAAAGATAATAAGCGTCACAGCCTCCCCGGGGATGGGGAAGTTTCATTTAAAAATGAATTATTGACACGATTACATGGCGCAAATGATTGAGTGTTTTATTGTTATGCCCGCAAATGTAAGCAACCGGAAGTCATAAATGCAAATACATAAAACTGAAATGCCCGTTATGCTTTACACGTAACGGGCATTTTTAGTTTTTAAGCAATTAGTAGCTTACCTTTCCGATTTGGGATAGTCGGCTCATAAGGTAAGGTCTTTCCAAGTCTCGAAGTTTTCTTTTTGCTAACTATTTATTTACATTTTGCGCTGTTTTGTTGACAGATAACTATATTACCACCATGACAGATCATAAACTGGAAGCTGCCAAAGCAGCGTTGAAATTGATAAAGCCGAACCAAACCATAGGTTTAGGGGCAGGGACAACCATTGCTCACCTCGTTAATTTATTAGCTGCGGATAGCGAGTTATCAGGTACGCTTAGTTTTACCTCTTCATCGTTTAAAACTACGGTGTTGCTGGCCGGGCATGGCTTAAATGTTAAATCGCCGGGATTGGTTAACAGTCTCGATATTTATTTTGACGGCTGCGACCAGTTTGATATCCAACTAAACGCCCTGAAATGCGGCGGGGGCATCCACACTACCGAAAAGATACTGGCCTCCATGGCCCGCGAATTTATTATCATCGGCGATAACTCTAAATTTGTTCCGGAATTGGATACCACTTATCCATTGGTGATAGAAGTGATACCGGCTGCCCTGCAAGTGGTAATTAAGCGATTTACCAACGATTTCGCGGATATTAACATCAACCTGCGCACCGGAACCCAAAAGGATGGCGCAGTAATGTCTGACAATGGCAATATGCTGCTCGATGTGCATTTTAAACAATTGCCCGCCCTTAGCCAACTGAACACGCACATTAAGATGCTGCCCGGCGTGGTTGAGCATTCGCTGTTTTACCAAATGGCATCGAAAGCGATAATTGCAGGCGAAGAGGGGATTAATATAGTTGAACCCGTGAGGCGATAATCTACGCCACCAAAATGGTTACTACACTCGATAAAATGAGCATAATGGTCAGCACAACCATTTACGAGAAAAACCTATCCAGTAGCTCAAAAATCCCCTTTTTTAGGATAAATGCCACGATAATAGTGCCTATTGTCAACCATTGGTCAGGTTTTAATTTGCTGCTCACAAATGCCGGTAGTTTGGCGTTAGATATATATTCTCAAGCTACCCAGTATGAAAAACATTTTCGTTATCAATGATAGCTCTGCGCATGCGCGGCAGGTTATCCGTTTTGCCCGGAATATGGCCGCCCGGATAGAGGCCAATTTGCTTATCGCTAACGTTAACCCGGTTAGCGTTGCCGGTACAGTACAGGAAAAAGTACTGGTGGCAGGCAGACCTCATCGTATTACAGATGAAGCATTGCATCCGGTACATTATCATTCCGAAGTTACTCCGCACGCCTTTCAACCCTCAACGGAATACATTGACGCCCACAATATTTCTGAGCAGGAATTATCACAGCTCATTATTCAGCACGATAGCTGGATGATAGTTAATGCGCTTAACGTTGGTAACACCATACCACAATTAAATATACATACCATACTTAACAAAGTAAGGTGCCCGCTGATGCTTATCCCCGAGGATTGCCATACTACCGATTTTTCAACGGTAAGCTATCTTGCCGATCTTCGTTATTGCCAGTTACCGGTTGTAAGGTACCTTTCGGCCCTGGCGAAACCTTACCAGGCAGGCATTCAAATAGCTCATTTACCGGCCGATGGTCTGCCCGATATGGATCAGCAGTATGCCACTGAGGTTTTCAGCGATGGTATAAGCCGCTACGTTAAATACGATAATTTATTTTTCAATAATATTAAAGAACGCGATATACATAAAGCGGTAGATATTATGGTACATGCCATGGATACCAACCTGATTGCCTTAGTGAACCATCAATACCATTTCAGGGAGTTATTGAACGGAACGATTAAACACATACTGCCTGCTCACGTGCATGTGCCGGTATTGGTGTTCCCTAATTGAACGGGGCATAAAGCATTATTTAAAACTGATAATCGAGGGCATATTGGCAAGAACTTCGTTGAGAGATAACAATACGGCTTTCTTGCCGGATATGTGCCATACCACCGTAAGCGTATCCTGATCTTTGCTTACCTGCAAGCGATCTGCGATCAATTGTTTATTGCTCAACATTTCTTCGAGATTTTTTACCTGCTCAAAATCGGCCGTGCGAAAGGTAACGTTCAATCGCCGCTGCTTTTGCAACAGGCTCACCATCTTTTCAACACGATTCATCAGCAGTAATATGCACATGGTAACAACGGTTAACAGCAACGCCAGGGCATGGTAACCTATACCCACCGTCATGCCGATGGCGGCCGATGTCCAGATAACGGCGGCAGTAGTTAACCCTCTTACAGAGAACTGATCTTTAAAGATCACACCGGCACCAATAAAACCTATACCTGTAATAATATTTGCCGCTATCCTATCATCCGACTTTAAGCCATGCCGCGACGCGATAGTAAATATGGTGGACCCCAGCGTGATGAGTACAATAGTGCGAAACCCCGCCGATTTATGCTTGTACTCCCGCTCTAAACCTATAATACCACCACATATTACCGACATTAATATGCTGATAAGATCCTTTGTTTCTATTGTAAAATCCATTTACGCGTAAATTATTTAATATTTTGGAGCTTACACATTAGCATATTCTAAGATGAATATTCAGGCAACATACTTTGGGGCGAGATGGTTTTATGTATGGATATTTAGTATTACTTTTCTTCCATTAGCGCCAACATATCGTTAACCCATGTAGGATCATCAAAAATATATTTTTGCCGTATAGGATGTTCGTAGTCCAGCTCCTGCACGGCCTGCCATGCCCGGCTATACCTTTCATTTAGCTGATCACGCTTTTGTTTCATATCGTCGTGTTCAGCTTGCATTGGTATATTACCTGTGGCATAGGTATCTGCAAAATATTTATCTGATAACACATGATAATATTCCAGGTACATTTTATAATAATCCTCACGCGACAAAGGATCGCACGCCGCTTTTCTGTCGGCCTCCCATTTATCATAAAAGGCTTTATCAGCCAGTATAGCTACGTCGGTTACTTTGTATATACCGGCATCCGTTTTTACCGACATCACCATGGTTTCTTCAACAATAGAAAATATCAGCTGCACCTTATCATTTTCAAACTTAGCCAAATCAAATGATGATTGTATCAGCCTAAATCCGTATTGTTTTATAGTATCGGCAAAAATGGCCGCCACGTCATCGGCAAAACCGTTGTATCCCCCTATCATGATAGTTTATTTTTTAAACGTTTTTGTTGCAACATCATACTTGTAGCCGTTTTGCTCTAATATTTGCACCTCTTTGCCAAAACCGGTACGCTTACGCACAGGCAAACCCGTAACCGGATCGGGCACTTCTATCCAATCGCCATTAGAATCGCGCTGAAATATAAAGATATCCCTTTTAGGGTCAGATGCGGAATAAAAAATATCATCTCTTTTTATTGCTTCTAACAACCACGGGCGGTTATACTTATCAAAGAAAGTACCCGGTTCGTAGAAACCTTCGCCCACATTCAACACATTAAAGCCACCTTTTTTGGCACCGAAATCGGCATTTTTGAGATTGCCGAAATTATCGAACAACTGCGGCATATCGGTATAGGTAACCTTACCGTCAACCACTACAAAAGCGCCTACTATAGTAGTGGTTTTATTAGGATCACCCACAATAACAGCTCCGCTGCTGAATTTACCTGTTAATGGTGCATTTTTTCCGGTTAAACCATGATACACTCTCAGCTTATCAATAGCCATCGGCATATCTTTCATCGGATCTTTAATAAGTACTTCACCGTAAGGTGGGTTAGGGAAGTTACGGGCATCATCCAAATAAAAGCCCAGCACCTCTCCCTTTTGCACGTCACCTATCAGCAACCGGCCATCGTTGGCATTATATTTCATATAATAACCATCTTTAACAATGTCGTACATCTTGTCGCCAGTTTCGTTCCAAAAATCTTTGGCCGTAACGATAGGCGCCGTAGGCCCACGCTGTATCTTAATACCTGGTATGCTACCGATATTGCTCCACTGAATACTTATAGAATGCGGCGTTTTCGGGTCGAGTTTGGTTGCGGGGCGTTCAATTAAGGTTTTGGTGAAAGTAGCTTCTTTGTTTTCAGGGTAGAAAGTAAGCTTCGATCCGTCGCTCATTTGCACTACAATAACACCATCCTTATCCGGACCGGTAATTATCTCCTTACTATAATAACGACGGATTTCGGCTACCGATTCTGCCCCGGGTTTATAGCTGATCTTGTCGACCCCGAACTGGTTAGGCTTATATGCTATTTTGAGTTGAAAAGCTGCTGTTTTGGCATCTTGCTTAACATTCCTTTTACGGGCAACTACCTGTGCTGCTGTTTCGGTTTTACCCTGTAAGTTTTGTAATTTAAAGCCCAGGCTTTCGAGCGCACGGGCGGCCGGTGCACTAAAGTCGCCGGCACGCATATACATATTGGCCGGATTAACCTGCTGTCCGGACCATGCCGTACCCAGCGCGGTAGCCATTTTGTTAAGCTGATATATTTTAACCGCCTGCATAAATTTGCGGTGCGATGATATGTTGCTGTCAACAGCCTTCCAATCAATATCTGTATTTTTATAATTCGGACTTTCAGGGTCGAGCGAACTCCATGCCGCAGGTAAGCCTAACTCGGCAGTAGTGGTTTCCATGGCCGATAAACTACCATCGCCCTCGGTGTATAACAGATCAATATGAACGTCCATACTTGCCGGAGCATTAAGTACGTTGCCGCCTCCGGGCAAGTTAAATGCAATTAGGCTAACATTTGGCAAAGGCGCCTTCGGCCCTATATACCCATCAGCTGTTAATATTTTACCGCCTTTTAATAATACATCGGTGGTTTGCCTTACTTCGTTAGCATCGCCCAATAGCAACTCCCACTTTCCGTGTAGCAGCGCGGGGCTTTGTACCAGCATGGCTACTTGCAGGCGCAGGTTATCCACTTTTATCACAAAACCCTGGCGTAACCGCGCTTCGGCAAATTTACCCGCACCGGGTACGGCCTCTAATTGTTTTACGAAGGCTTCGCCATTTGCCCCGGCCAATGGGTTAAGGCCCGGATGACCTGCTATATCAGCACTAAGATTAGCCAGCAGCTCGGTAACATTTTTAGGCATCGTTACCGATGGATCGGTCAATCCGCTAACCGACCGTAATGAATCGCCCCGCTTTTCTTTAGCAATGTTTGATAACCATTGCAGCCATCCGCCGGGCATCTTATCTATTTGGCGCAATACGCCCCTTACGGCGCGCATATCCATGTCTTCGGGTAATTCGTAGCCTTTTTCACGAATTTTCATCCAGGCATCAATCAGTTTTACGCTATTGCCGGGCCGCAGGTCTTCGGCTATTAAAAACTCGCTGCCATTTTTTACTTTCGGACTGGTTACTATAACATGGTAATTAGCAAACAGATCGGCAATGGCATTGGTGGGCACTGCTTTAAACAAAGCTCTTATAGCTCGGCGCGAGATACCTCGTTCCAGCGCCATGGCATCGGCTAAGCCTCGTACACCATCAATAGGCCAGTTGGGGGTAAGTATGCTCATTTGCTCAACCAGCATGCTTATAGTAGCCAGTATAGTATGATCGGCATAACCATCGGCCGGTAGTTTCACCTCTATTTCGCGGTTTATTTTGGCCAGTTGGGCGCGCAAGGCAGGCAATTGGGCTTCGCTTATATTGGTTGCCCTTTCAAGCGCGCTTTTAACAGGAGCATCAGAGCCAATACCGGCAGGTAAAAGCAAACGGGTATTTTTTTGCGGTGCCGATGTAAGTAAAAACCGGGTACGCCCTACCGGATCAATAACCCTTGTTAACGCATTATTGCCTTCTGTTTTAAAGCCTTTTTCTTTATACCGGGCAAGCATATTATCAACCCCGGTATGCGGCTTGTTCGGATCATAAACATAGGTATCAGTATCGCCAACTCGGGTAAGTTCTATTACAGAATCAGGTGCAGGCAAAGCCAATACCGTTTTACCTCCTGATGGGCCGTTAATAGGGAAAGTTGCATTCTGGGCATCCAGCTTGGCACTTTCAGCCACGGCATTTATAGATTTCATTTCGGCCGCAGAAATTACACCGCCATCCTTCAGCACCTCTCCTACCAAACGCGCTTCTTCTATTAATCGTAAACGCTCGGTGCGCATAACTTCAAAATCAGCTCTGCTTAGTTCACCAAAAAGCACTTTTTCTCTCAATTGTACCTCCAGTGCTTCGTTGGAGGCGTTTAGATTTTCTAACCGTGTTTTGGCTGCATTGCTGATGGCAGGCTTGGCCACCATACGCTGAAAAGCGTGATGCATACCCGCTATCAATAAATAAGTTGTGGCGGTTTGCGCTAAAAACAAGGCAATATCCGGCGGCCAGTGCCCGGTTTCGATACGGGTTGCCGTTGCTGATATTGATGCCACACCTGTAAAAGTAATCAGGTGCCCGAACATTAATTGCCGTATAGGGCTGCCCTTAGCTAAAGGTTCGGCCAGTTTGCCTACTCCTTTTAATACCCCCATAAAGGCAAGGTTGGTAGCAACTGATTTAACAACTTCTGACGCGCCTATCTCTTTACCGAAGGCCATGTGCTGCATAGTGAGTTCGGCAGAGGTAAATACCCCTATCTCGAACAAGGTAGACATGGATGAGATGGCACGCGCGGTACGGGCAAGGGCAAGCATTTCAGAAAGCGAAGCCAGCCTTACCGCAAGCGCGGCCCCTTCGGTAACCAGCGCGGCTACAAGCGTAATGGCAAGGTTGATCAGAAAATCGATCTTTGCCCGGTCTTTAATGTCCTCGGCTACGCTCTCCATTGTTTTCTGGTAAGCGTCGGTTCTTTTCAGGAATGTTTCAAAATCATTCTTATTCCACAAACCTTCCAGTTCGGCACGCATGTCTGTTAAGCGTTTACCCTGCTCGGCCCTAAAATCGGCCGAGCCTATATCGCTTTTTATCATGGTGTTATGCAGGTTCAGGTTTGATGCATAAACCAAAAACAGCGCCGACTGCATCCCGAAAATATTGGTATCCGTTTCAAGAGCCGTAGCCACATGCAAATCGGTGGTGATATAATCGTCAGACGGTGCCATTGACACCCGTTTACCACCCATTGTGCCCGAAAAACCTGTAGCAAACCGTTGTGATAAGGTATCCTTTTCCCATTGAAGCACGCGCCGCATGGTAAAAAAGAATGCTTCCTGTAACTTATCATTACCCGGATACGCGTTGTTACCATCGTTCCACATACCCGAGTATTTACCGTAATGCTCGCGTGCGGTTTTAAATTTCCGTTTTGCAATTACCTCATCAAAATGCTCAACCTTGCGGTCAATCATATCTATCCGGGCCTGGTAATTTTCGGCAAGTTCACCGACGTTGCCCTTAAAGGTTTCGCCCAGTATAGATAGCCATTCGGTAATGTATTCGTGCCGCAAATCAAAAAGGGCCAAACGTTCATCGCTTTGCTCCATATTTTTGGCACCCATGAGCTTATCAAGCGCTTCCGCGTTTTGATGCAGCAACTCGGTATGGTTTTGCAGGCGGCCTCCCGTATCTGCCGCTATGGTAAAGGCTTGTGCCATATCAAGCAGCCAGTTTACATTGGCATCAGCGCTGATAGTAAGTATATAGTGTTCAGTTTCCTCACGGTTTTCGGCGCTGAAGGATATTCTACCGCTGCTCACCTGCATCCCTTTCACGCTAAGGCTGTTTATTTTATCCGTAAGCAGTTTCTGGTCGGCATCAGACCACTGATCTCCCAAAGGCCCTAACTTAACCATTCTTAGCAACACCTCCATTTGCTGGCGCATGGCACTAAGGGCCGAAAATATAATAGGTGTGGCAGATGCCATGCCAATGCTGCCGAAACTTTCCAGGCCATTTGCCTGTGCCATTTGTCTTAAAGCAGCATAGTTTGGCTTATATTTTTGCGATTCGGGATCGTTTTCAAGTTCAAGCAAATCAACCACAATACGGCCGGCAATATTTGCCTGCAATTTATCTGCGCCCGTGGCTTTCCTCCTTAAATAATCTATAGCAAACTTGCCCTGATTATAATGCAACCATGTGCGAAAAGGGCCTATAACCTTGCTGCTTCCAATTTCATTTTTACCGTGATCGGCATACCATAGTCTACCGTATAGTAAAAGATCATATCCCTCTATATTTTTGGCTACCCAGTGTTGCAACTCTTCTACAGCTGCCGAGTGATCATCAATATTTTTGTCAGGCACGCCGGCAAGCATTTGCTTTATAAGTTGAGCAGCGCGTTGTTGTGCCACACCCTGCTTAAGGGCCAAGGCTACCAAAATACTTATAGCACCACTGCGCTGCGTACCACGTGGATGGGCTTTCAACATTCCTAATGCTAATGACAACAGTTGTTCATCATCGGCAGTGGCCAGTTTTGGGTCGGGGTCTTTTAGTATCTTATCGTCGCCATTAACTGAACTAACCTGGTCGTTAATTTTATTAAGCGATGCTTTTGATGTTTGAATTACGTGGGTTAATTCGTGCGCCAGTAAATGTTTGCCCTCATCGGTATCGGGGCGGTACTCGCCTGCATTAAAATAAATATCGTTACCTACCGCGAAAGCCCTCGCATTTAAAGCAGCATTTAAACGGGCAGCTTCGTCGCCGGTGTGTATGCTTACCTCACCGAAATCGACCCCGAAACGGCTTTCCATAAATTCTTTTATGCCGCCACTTAGCGGCATGCCCTTACCACGGTTGGTTTGTATGCGTGCAGCAACCGAATCATTCACCTCATCATCCTCATTTTTGGTGCGGATGAATGGCATCAGGATATTGGCAGATGGCTTTAAACGCACATGCTCATCATCATAAAGGGCACCATCTGTTGCTTTGCGATAGATAAATGATGCAGCGGGCATTTGCATTACCCTGTCGGCCATGCTATCAGCCTTCCGTTCTAACGGACTATCCTGCGCGCCTACCGAAAGCTTTGGCTGAATGGCTGTTACCCGGTAACTTTGGGTTGAAATAAAAGGTACTTTACTGCCACCCAATGGCTTTAGCTGAACCTCATCTTCTGCATACCCGGAGCCCGGCGATTTGCGGTGTACAAATTTGGTATCGGGCATGCGCATCACCTTGTCGGCCATGCTATCGGCTTCCTGCTCCAGCGGATCATCGGGCGCACCAACGGCAAGCTTAAGCTGTACGGGCAGTAACTGCATTAAATTCGGCTCCTGTTCTGCCTGTTCCTGCACGGGCACAACCTGGTTAGCCACAGCAGCGGGTGTGCTTTGGGGCGTTTTGGCGAGGGTGGCGTTTTCGTGCATTTGCTTGCTGTTGAACGGTTAACTAAGATTGGTTTATTTTAAATCCGGCTATTTTATGCTCCTGTTACGGCGCTTTGCCACTGGTGCTCAAAGTTTCAAACCAGGTATACATAGCCGGGATATTGGTTTTCATCCAGTTGGGATCTAAATGAAACAACGCGTAAGCTTCGGGGAATGATTCTGAATTTACCTTAGTACCCGCATAAGCGGTAACAGCAGGAATGTTATTCTTTTTCACAAAAGCATTAAACGCGGCTTCAACCCCTGTTTGACCAAAACTTACGGCATGCCCCATTTCGTGCACTATAGTCATCAGACTGGTATTATGCACTTTCGACTTATCGCCAACAAACATGATATTTTCGGAAAGATTGAACCTGTCGTAAATAGTTATTGTCCGTTCGCTGGTATTGCCGGCGGTAAACCCGGCGGTATCACTATTGGTTGATGTTCCTTTTTTATCGCGCTCATTGTTTTGGCGGGTAAACTTCACGCCTTTTAAGGCAGTTAACATAGGCTGGCTTTGTGCTTGCAAAGCTTGCTCTAAAAGCATTAATTCGGCAGTGGTAAAATCTTTCATACCCCAGGTTTGCGGTTCTGTCCAGCCATGGGTTTTCTGCCACCTATCTGCGCCCTCCGTACTGTCGAGTACAGACATGCCATAGTTTTTGTTGAACCATGCTGCGGTTCCTGCCTCTTTTTGCAATTGGGTATCGGCCTCTTTAATAATATCGGCCTGGGTGGCACCCTTAATGGTTAAGCCCTTGTAACGTTGCCCCAGCCATGTTTTTAATGCGGCCGCATCAGTATTGGCTGCCGCGAAACCGGCCGCGTTTTGGATAGATACACCGCTAAAGCTTACCTCCTTACCCAGTTCACCGATCCGTTCTACCTCAACATCGTTGGTTTTATTGATGTACCGGAAAGTGTACAGCACTTTTTTTGTATCGATAGGTATTATTACATCAACTTCGGCATTGTTTGATCCCTTTTTGGCATAAGTAGCCGCCATATATTTTACAAAAACACGCTCTGCCGCAGGCACCTTACTTACATCTACAGCGCCCAGCTTATAGTCTTTATTTTTTTGCGCTTTTTCTATTTCGAGATCGCCATAATCTTTATCGTTATAACCTACCGATACAGGTGCATCAGTTACATTTTCACCTAAATAAGTAATGGTGCCATCAAAAACACCTTTGGCATTTTTAGTACCTGTTATGTTAAATTTGATCATTTTCCTTTTTGTCTTCACCGTAGTTTCTACCGTGAGTACGCTGCTGAGATCAGTAGCCTTATTGCTTTCTATCCAGTATAAAATTTGCTGTTTGGCATCCGGAAACTTATCAAAATAGTCGTCGGGTAAATCGTTATAGGTTACGTTATGGCCTTTAGTGGTATAGCCCTGCGGTAAAGCTTGCGCTGCTTCGGCAGTGCCTACTTCACTGATGAATGTAAAACTCAACTTCGGTTTATCGTCCTTTATGGTGGCATCCTTGGGCTTAAATACAGCCTTGTACATCAGGGTTTTTGATCCCGCAGCGCGGTTTGTACCCGGAATTAACAGAATCATCTCCGACGCGGCGGCAACACTACCGGGTTGCTTAGCCCATGCAGCACTTAGTACCGCGTGTTTTTCCTCCGCATTGGTATTCATCCTCGGGGCAAAGGTTACATCATACTTTTCGCCAACTACATACAGCCAGTAATCTTTACCGGCAATGGTGCCTATATCAGGTGTGTTAATACCTTCGGTGCGGTAGGTATCAACCTTGCGGTTAACCGTGTTTGCTCCTCCTTTTTGCTGTACTACGTGCGTTAACTCGTGCGCCAGCAAGTGTTTGCCGCTATCGGTTTCGGGTTGATACTGCCCTTTGTTAAAATAAATATTGTTGCCTACTGTAAAGGCTTTCGCGTTGAGCGACCGGTTAAGCTGAGTTGATTCTTCGCCGTTATGAATATTTACATCGCTAAAGCTGGTGCCGAACCTACTTTCCATAAAGCTTTTAGTACCATCGGCCATTTGGCTGCCGCCACCCATGCTGCTCCTGATACGGCCCGATACGGCATCGCTCACGGTACTTTCGCCCTTACTTTTTGTTTGGATGAATGGGGTGATCTGACTGGCTAATGGTTTAAGGCGAACCCGCTCATCATCATAACCAGGTCCGGGTCCTGAAGCCGACTTACGCTGTATGGCAGCCGTATTGGGCATGCGCATCACCTTGTCGGCCATGGCATCGGCTTCGTGCTCCAGCGGGTCGTTCTCGGCACCTACCGATAGTTTACGCTGAATATTTGACGCGCTGCTGCCTCCGGCTTTTTCGGCGGAGGTTTCTGTAGCGGTGTTTTTATCGGTTTGCATAGCGTTCTATTTATAGCCGGTTACATGGTTTTGCCTTCTTTTTTCAGTTCTTTTTTAATACCGAGGGTAATGTCATCCACCGATATTTTTTTATCGCCACGGTTTAAGGCCATCAGCGAAGCATACTGAACCACATTCATGATAGAGCCCCCCGAAAGCTCGTGCTGATGAGCAATCTGCTGCATGTTGTTCTTATCCGGCGGATTACTTTGCGCGCTAAAGGCCGAATCCCATATACGCAGTCGCTCCCGCATCTGTGGTTTTTGAAAGTGGATAATAGCGTTGAGGCGGCGGGTAAAGGCTTCGTCAACATTGTTACGCATATTGCTGGCCAGTATCACCAAACCGGGA
Source organism: Mucilaginibacter gynuensis (assembly GCF_039541195.1). Lineage (NCBI taxonomy): Bacteria > Pseudomonadati > Bacteroidota > Sphingobacteriia > Sphingobacteriales > Sphingobacteriaceae > Mucilaginibacter > Mucilaginibacter gynuensis. The sequence continues at coordinate 173,494 of NZ_BAABFT010000003.1, read as the reverse complement.
TAATCCTCCAGTCGCTGCAACAGGTAGGCTATCTCCTGATTGGCATATTTGTCGTTAGCGTCAGATATTCCGGTGCGTTTGCCAAACAGGGCATCGGCTTCGTCAAAGAATAAGATCCAGCCTTTGTTCTCGGCCTTTTTAAATACTTTTTCAAGATTCTTTTCGGTTTCGCCAATGTATTTGGATACCACCATGGAGAGGTCTATACGATATACATCCAACTTGAACAGCTTACCCAGCAGCATAGCCGTAAGGGTTTTACCCGTACCCGGCGAACCATGGAACAGGGCTTTAAAACCCGGTTTTATCTTTTTAGCCATGCCCCAGTCTGTATGCAAGGTTTGGCCGTATTGCAGCCATACGCGTATTTCGTCCAGTTGCTCCATGGTAAATTCATCTACCACCAAATCGCTCCACTCCATACCGGTGGTAAGTCGTTTAGCCGGAAAATCGGGACTGAACTGTGGTTTGCGCAGTTTGCCCGTGGTAAAAAAGTCGATGTATTCTTCGGTAATGGTAAGTGTGCTGCAATAGAAAGGTTCGTTATTACCGGCAGGGTCTATCTGTAAAATATTATGGGCGAAGAAAACATGGTCGGGTTCAAATAGCTGGTACAGCTTAAAGCGGTTGCCCAAATCATTACCGCTCAATAAAAACAAGGCGGTTTCAATAGTTGGGATAAAGCCGCCATGCCTGTTGCCCTTAACACCGCCAAACTCGGTATAGCCGCGCCCCAATGGTTTATTGATGGCGAAAAAAGCATCGAGCAGGTGAGGCTGCACATAAGGCACCAGCGCCAGCATCAGTAATAATCTTTCATCGGTGGTAAGCTGGTAATAGGCTACAAAATCGCTGTAAATGGAATGATCTCCGGTGAGATCTGGCGCGTTAGTGAGCGCATGATCCAAGGTATTGCTACTTTCTGTTTTTGCGGCAACAGATGGCGTGTCGGCAGTGGCAGATAATATTTCATCAGAAAAGAAATCGCGCAGCCTGGCATTTATTACTTCCACAAACCAGTTGAGTTCTTTGGTGAGGGTAACCGCGTTGCTGTTGAGCGCGTTTACTGTTGAATTTGTGGTTATATTATTTTCTGTTTCCATTATCGTTTATCATTACCATTCAACATAGAGGAGGTATTTGTTCCAGGGCAGGCTGATGGTGGCGTATCCCCAGGGGATCATATCCAGCAGTACATCAAAAGTTTTTTGTTCCACCTGTAAAAGCCAGCTGTTTTCTTTTTTGGTGATGAGGCCATCGCGTTTCAAAAAGGTTTCGCGCAGGGCATCAATCGAACTGTTTTTCAATGCCGACCAGTGACCGATCACATCCGTTAAAAGCATGGTAGCCTGTTCGGTTTCATCGGGAGTTAGTTGAACATTAAGCGGGATAGGTGTATTTACCGATAAACCACATAAGATCTTTTCAAACACAAGCGAATACTCGGGCACTTCCTGTTCGCCATTACTTAAATATTTAAGCAGATGCACGGCCCTGAAAGCAGCATCCATATTCTTCCATTGATTATCATCGAGCAAATTGAGTCTTGTAAAAAACGTCTTCAGGAAAGGATGCAACAGCACGATACCGGCATACTTAACCGCGTACTTCTCTCCCTCATCTGCCGCCGTTTCAGATTCGGACGCAAATGTGGCAGGAACACTTGATTCGGCATTGGCAATAGCTGCTTTTATCAGTTCATCTGCCTGCTCTTTGCTTATTGGTGATGCTGTAGGTATTGAACTGTTTCCGGCAATAATGCCGGTAAGTTCAGTCTTTAAGCGGGCTACTAAAACGGCTTCCGACTTAAATATTTCCTCTATATGATTTTCAAATACCTGATGCAATAACTGAACATCATCAGGCTCCTTAAACAGGAGTTGCGCGTTGTGGAGCAATACATTGCTAACATCTGCGAGTTGCTGCTGTAAGGCCGTATTGCTGCTTAGCCCGGTCGCTTTATTAGTTAATGCGGTTATCCATACGGTAAATAATTCTTCTGATTTTTTCAGATCAGGCGCGAGTTGGATCACCAGTTGTTTTGAAGCAGGATTGAGTTGAAACAATACCCGTTGCCAAACCCAGGCTTTAAACCTGTTTTGGTAAAAGAAATGCCTGAACATATTGGCCTGATTAACCAGTACCTTTTGGGCTATTTCATTAATATCGATGCCATCCTCATTAGCAAACCAGGGCAGTGTGCCGTTCAGTAAAAAGTATGCCAACGTTTCGGCTTGCGATAATTGCGTTTGCTGCTGCCGTTTGGCCGGTTCTGTTTTTGACAGATGCTGACTTAGTTGTTTCTCGAAGGTGGCACGCAGCACACTTTTAAAATCGGTGCCCAGGGTATGGGTACTAAACACACCCAGATCAAGCTCCAGCTTATCAATTTGGATTAACTCATCATCAGTAACGTATTGTGAGCATACCTCATCAATTACCTCGGTTATTTGCTGCTGGTAGGTTTGCGCGAAGTTATAGCGCAGGTTGAACGACAGCGTTTCATCGGGGCAACGGGTTTCAAACAATAAACTATTGATAACGTGTGTCATCTTTTACCGGCTTTACAGGTTGGTAGGTATTATCGTGGTCACAATCATCATTACATACACCGCACGGGGTAAGCGTATTCAGGGCGTCAACCAGCGGGTTTACCTTATCGTAATCGGGCACTTCGGTTTGGGCCATTTCCAGCAGCCAGTCTTTATACACCTTTTCAAAGCGCTGCATTTCCTGTATGCCTATCCATACCACCCGTGTTTGCACGTGGGCAGGCGATTCGGCCAGTATCGTTTTCTCTACCAAATTACGGAACGACGGATTGCGCAGGCGTTTTGGCCAGCAAGGCAGTACCACGGTTGTTTTGAACGAATACGGATCGGTATTACCATCGCAAGCCAGCGGACTGCAATACCAGTCCATCTCGTGGCCAAAGTATTTTAGCAGGCGTTCTATTTCGTTCTCGATATCGTAAGGGTCGCTATCGGCGCCCTCCTTATTTTCATTCAGGTTGAACATGAAGATGCTTTGCACCAGTACAGCGCCTTTATCGCCATGAATAATGAACCCATATTTACCCGACACTTCCTTATCGGCTACTATCTCAAAGCTCTTCCGTTCCGAACCATACTCGTTAAGGTCGGCCACACGTTGCACCATATCCTCGTACTTCCTGAATTTCAAAACTGTTGGGTTAGGATCGCCGGGAATCACCTTTTGAAACAGCACCGATTTATCATACAGCTCAGTTTCGGGCGATAAACGCAGGTATTGCAGTATCCACGGCAATTCATCATAGCATTTCTCGGCAGGGGTGCGCGATATTTTCTTTTTGTAGGGAGGCTCCTGTATATCCTCATCCAGTACCGATTCCAAATCGCAAGCATCCAGGCAAATGTCTAAAAAGCTTACCGGTTCGGTAGTGTCGTTCTCATCCAATACTTCATCCAGTTTAGGGCGCAGTAAAATATGCTCTACAATGTGCAAGCCTTCGTTACTATTTACCTGCTCCATTATTTTTTGCAGCTTTTCAAAGGCGGCATCGCGCTCCTCTACCTTGCTAAACTGGTCGCTGGTACCCAATAGCACGGCTTCCGCCGGATCGGCACTGTCATACAGTTCAAACCAGAATTTGCCTATTAACCCGGCGGCTTTACGGCTGCGGGCCTTTACCTCATCGCTAAATTTAAAGTAGATACGGTCGTCGGCATGTTGCAGTATATCTTCCATCAGCAACTCGGTGCAGCAACCATCTACCACCTCTACGCTGGTAAACAGCACTTTGGTTTTATCCTCCGGATCGAGAATTTTAACCACGTTAAGCGGCGAACCTTTCTTTGATACCTTTTGTACCGGTGGTTTGGTCGGGTCGTCCTGCTCCATTAAGGGCTCGCATATTAAAAACTCGGGGGCAAGCGAACGCTGCTGGTTGTTATTGAAACCCAGTAAACGGCCAATCCGGCGTTCGGCACCGGCAACGTTATCGCTGTTCCAGGTATCAATGAGGGTATAGTTGTAAGCGCGGCCACGATCGCTGCTGATGAGTTGGTATTCACCATCTTTCAGTATCCGTACCTTATCGCCAATCAAGCGCTCGGCGGCTCCGGCGGGGCTAAGCAGTTTGGTTAGCGCTTCGTACTCCGACAAATCTTCTCCGAAACGTGCCAACATGTGGTTAAGAAAAGCGTTGCGGCGCTCATTGTATATAGCAGGTGTTTCGGCAAGGTTTTGCACCACCTTGGCGAAATCGCTTAAAATTTGATCAAAATTACCCGCCCCGTGATTGCCTTTATCAATTAACAAGTTTTGAAGGTTCTCAATTTCGGTAAGAGGGCGGGTAAAATAAGTTTGCTTAACGGTATCGTCAAAACTGAATAATTCGCGTAAATGGTTCAATTGCACCTGGTAATCGGCCAGTATCTGCTCAAAAAACAACATGTAGCCGCCTAATTGTAAAGCCTGCGTTTTGCGTTCTTCGGTAGCGTTGGCAGGTAAACCGGCCCGCTCGCTTACGCCGTAGGTCATGGGCAGGGAGTAAGTAACCGGGTAATAATCTTCCAGTTCCATGTACTCGCCGTTGGGTACTTCAAAATCATCAGGCGTACCAATCAGTTTGTATTTGCGCTCAATGGCTTTCAGATCTTTAAACTGTTTCAGCATTTTTTCGGGGCGACGGTCATCATCCCTCCCGGTAAAATAGCTGATAAAATCTCGCTCCTTACAAAACACCACCTGCGACATAGCCGGCTGAATACGAGCCACCATACCGGCATTACGTAAGTAACTCACCCACTCAAAAAAGTAATTCTTCACCGCTTTATACTCGCTTACGCCATCAAATGGCAGGTGCAGGTAAGTAATGCCCTTAATGCCTTTTATGTTAGATATTTCGGCAATGATGGACGATAAGGTAATATCGCGGTACAGATCGGTACGTTCCAGATCGGTGGTTTCAATAAAGCCGTGCTCCAGCGCGGGGCCTTCAAATATCTCATCAACCTGGTAACCCTTATCCAGCATTTGCTGAATGGTGTAAAAAGGGATTGACGGTGTGAAGTATTTATAAATAGTAAAGAAGATCTGCGCCAGCACCTGGTCGGGATCGGCATACTCTTCCAATACGATGGACGCGCCTATCCCAAAATCAAGGTATTCAACCGCGTTAATACTCAAAAAATCTTCGCACAGGTTACGGTTATCTGCCAGGCGATCTATCACCTGCTGCCTTATTTCTTCGCGGCGTGCGCCGTCAATAATATCTTCCTCATACTCAACCATTACGTTGTACAAGCCCTCGATCTCCACAATTTCGGGTTCAACATAATTAGTGCCCGACGCGGCGGTTTGTTCATCGGTCAGGTCGTCAATTTGCTCCTGCAAATGGCTGATGATCGATTTTAGCTTTTCAATAATGGTAACATCGGCATCAGAGGGCACTTTTTCCAGTTCCTCTTTTTTGCCTTGCAGCCTTTTGTTGAGTGCTTCCAGTTCGGTATTTATTTTGGCCAGCTTTTCTTCGCGCAATTTTTTGGCATCGGCTACGCTTACCGGGTTTATGCCCAGTTTGCCATAGCACAGTTCTTCTTCCTCATCCTCGCAGGCGCAGTCGTGGTCTTTCCGTTTTTCAAAAAGGTTAAAGTCTATCCAAATTGGCACTTCGTAATCCTTACTCGGGCTTAGCCAGGCATTGCGCACACCCTCAATATCGATGATGAGCTTACGGTAATCGTTAACGGTGATGGCGCGGTTATGTAATATTTGCTTGGCGGTATAAAACACCTGTTTCCAGGTATCGGGTGTAAGTTGCTCGGGTGCCAGCAGATCCTTCACCTCGAAACCGGTACGATAGGCCAGATCGGTAATAGCATAGCTTACCGCCTCAAGTATGGTGATGCCCGGGTCAGAGTTGTTATATTCTGTCCAGATGTCGCTGCCTGTTTCTTCAATAAGGTTAATACCTTTTGAACGGAGCGCGGTATAATCCTCGGCAGGGAGCAGCGGGTTGGCTTTTGATAATGAAACTGGATTTGGCATAGCAGTAGTTTTTTATAGAGATGCGCTGTTTTGAATTGGTTTGGTTTTTCAGGGCTTGCCTGTGGTATCGTTATTGGTATCAGTGGTTTTGTCCGCGTCTGTTTTTTTGGCAGGCGCTTCCTTAGCTTTTTCGGTTTTCACTACCGGCGTTCTGGCTTTGGCCACCTTATCATCGGCAATGGTTTTTACCACTATCTTTTTGTTGTCGAGCAGTTTATCAACCGTTTTTACATCTTTCAGTATGTTGTCGCCTTTTACCACGTCAGTACCTTTTACAATGTCGGTTGGTTGCTTTACCACTTCAATTTTATCTTCCTTTACCTCGTTGACAGGTTCTATAATATCTTTTTTAGGTTTGGGTGATGGATTCCATGTGGGTTGTTCCGGATTCACTGTATCCTTTGGCGGCGTGGTATCCTTTGGCTCTTCTTTAGGTGCTTCAGGCGCGGGTTGCGCGGGCACTTCCCTTGCCTTACGTTTTTCGCAAGGAGTAAGCTGTACCGGTTTATCCTCAAAAGGCAAAATAATATGGTGCGGTGCCGATACCAGCAGGGATAACTGGGTAGATGGCTGCGCGATAACATCGCCAACAAAGTAGCCCTGTCCGTTCAAAAAATGCTCAATATCGTTACAGCCTGTTACCTGATCTAACGATTCGATAAAGCCTGTTTTGGTTACCTCGCCGGGTTTAGCTTTGGCCGATCCGCAGCACTCATCGCGGCAAACACCCATCAAAAAGTCGGTTATAAAATCAACATAAGGGCGCTGCTCAATAAAGGTAATAATGGCCGACGCGTAGATCTTCTGCCCGAAATCGGCTTCTATCTTTTCGTCGAAAGCCCATGGGGTAAGGTATTCTACAATTTCCTGGTTCAGTTTTTTGAGGTGATAACCTTTATCAACCCCGCTTAAAAACTTCACCCTGAAAAACACCAGCACCTGCTCGTAAACCGGGTTTTTGACATGCACCTTTACAAACGGCGAACTTACCGTTCTTAAATATTTAGCTATTTCAATTAAAGTAAGCCTGCTGGTTTTAGGTTGCAGCGGATTGGCCGCGTTGTTATTTTTAAGGTTAGGCACTGGCACCACCAGTACATGGCCCGATGCGCGCACCGGTCCGCAGCAATCAGCTTGCGGAGCGCCCGTGGTACTGCGGGTTGTTTTTTTACGGCAAAAGCAACGCGGATCGGTATTCGGGATACATTTCACCTTGAACACGCTCGGGAATTTATCCAGCACAAGGTGCTCATAATCCCAGGCGGTAATGGCACGGCCTTTATGCCTTAGCCTTTCGCTTACGCGGGTATAGTATTCTTTACCAACCTCCCTGTGTTTGCCATCAAACGAGGCGAAAGGCTGCTGTACCTTGCTCACCTGCGATACCGCTACCGACAATTTGCTGATAGAACCGGCAGGCAAAGCGTTATCATAATGCGCGGAACTGTTATCCTGATCGAAAAACTCCGCTTCGGTGGCTTGTGCTATTACATCTATCAGTTGCGCAATACGATCTGCATTGGTGGTTACGCTGGCGCAAAACCAGTACAGGCCATCGGTAATAATGGTGTGGCTATCATTGGCATCGGCAGGTACATCCAGTTTTACAATACCGGTGGTTTGAAAACCGTAAGTACTGTCAGATACCAGGTTCTCCACATTCAGCGGCCGCCATTCGTTATAAGTAAGGTACGACCAATTGATCGCCGGCGGCTCATCATCTTCGTTAACGGCACTGCCTGGAGCAAATTCAAACAGTAATGATAAAGTTTGCAGCGGCACCAGTTTCTCCAGCCCAATGAACAGCATCCCTTCTTCCTGTATGGTGCCCGAGTATTGGTTGTTTTTACCGGTGAGCCTGTCGTTGAGGCCGCTGGCATCGTACATCAGTTTGGCCAGTATCCTGTCGCCAATGTTTTTACCCGGTGTGGCGGTATTGGCATCGTACACCATCAGGTCGCCCAATTTTTTACCGCCCTTTATCCCTGCATCCTGATAAGTTACATCGCTGTAATCGTCGACAGTATCTGATACCTCGGTTTTGTATATATTGGTTGGATTTACCCAGGTAAACTGCGGCAGCAACAAGTTATTAGCGTTAACGATCAGCTTATCGATGATCGCGTCTTCAATTTTTCTTCTTCCTAATACGATCTTGTCCCCGGCTAATATGGCGTCTTTCTTACTTGGTTTAACGGTGATGCCGGTTTCAACCGTGCCGAAAGGATAGATATGAAACACCTGATCGATACCCTGTTCAAGCGTTCTTAATACTGACAGATAACTTACCGATATTTCTTTTATTTGAAATTCAGGCGCACGGTTTAAGCGGTCTTGTATTTCGCCGCCTGTCCATACCAGGTTATCAATTTTCAGGAAACCTTTGTCGGCATTTATTTCGAGGCCATCGAAGTATTCTATCGGTTTACGGGCCAGGCTTACTTCCTTAACTTCGCCATTATCGCCGTTAACAAATGTATATTCGTTTAAAATATTGATGGTAAGGGTTTCCTGCCTAAAATCTGATCCGTAACTGTTGCACAGGCGTTTCCAGGTTCTGTTATACAGTACGCTTACCCCATATTCATACCCCTCTGAAGAGGCCATTGCAAACTGCGTGTTAGCAGTGCTTTGTGTTTTATTGATGTTTACGGATAGATAGCCCAGCGGTTTATTGAACACCTCATCGCTACCCACATAAAACGACGAACCTTGCGCGGGTATGGCACTAAACGGATCGAACGGTTTGCCTGCGGGTAAAACACCGGCATCGGTTTGTATAATCAGGTTCTTTAAACCATCGAAATTACCATTGTAATTAGGCTGTTTTTCATCGCCGGGCAGCGGATTAATGGAACCTACTTTTACAATCAAAGCCACATCGTTAACCCGTAATGTATTGTACACCGTAGCCGGGATATCAACCTCCGGACCGATCAAAAACTCCATTACCGGATAGTTGGTTTTATAAGTATGACCGGTGTGCACCTTGGCATCAAAACCAACAATACCGGCTTCGGCTATTGATATATACAGGTAGATGCCTTGTAGCTTTTCATCTACAAAAAAACCGCTTTCGGTATAGGCCGGGTCAAATATACCCTCGTCTATAGCCCTTGTAAAACTTTCTTTTTCGGTAGCATCGGTAATTTGCCTGTCAATGGTGAGCCAGCCTTTTTCGCCGCTTAACGCTATCTGCACATTGGCAAGCATATCCGGTTGTTTTAAAAGCAATTCGGATAGTGCAGGCACACTGAAACCCACAAGCCTGTTACCGCCCTGCAACAATAATTGCGGCGAGGCGAGCGCGAAACCTACAGTAGCTTCGTTCCTGCTGTTCAGCTCAATTTGCGCGTTGTTAATATAATCGCACATATTAGCCGGTGTTGGTTTGCTAAGGCTGTTGCCAAAGGTTGGCCACTTAGCGCCGGGTTCGGTAAACTTTTCGCCGTAGCCATCTTTTGAATTGGCTACCGGTTTGGCATATATGGTGGCTATGGTCTTTTGTTCTTCGGTAGCTTCGGCAGGCGTTTTCTCAATAAATATATTTTTAAGTTCCTTTACCTTAGCCTGGTTTATTACAAAACCGTCTTCGGTTTTGTATACCTGCTCTTTACCTGTGTTATCTTTACCGGCGCTGAGGGCTGTGCCTTTAGCCAGGTCATATTCTGCCACATTTTTAGCCAGCTCAAACACCACGAATACCTTATCGGGCACGGCAGGTTTTTCTGCCAGGTGCAGCACATCGCGGTAGTAAAAGTTTAGCATTTTATCGGTAAGGCCGTTCATTTGCTGCTGCGCCAAACTGAACAGTTTTATAAACGCGATGAACAAGGCCATGTAAGGTTGATGTGCCGGATACTGCGTTAAAGCGTACTCCACATAACTCGGCGATTGCTCTACAATATTGCTGATGGCGCCATAAAACGCATGGAAGATATCATCAACATACAGAGCGGCATTCAGTATGCGTTCTTCGGCGGTTAAACCCTGGTATATTTCAAAATCAGGGTCGGCATCGTCATTCAATCCCCAAAGGTTTTTGTTAGCAATGCGACCATAATCAATATTTAAAACTGTTTTTGAATCTACTATAATAAAACCTTCTTCGTACGAGATAGCCTTTTTCAGCTGCGACCGCAGCGATGAGTTGATGGCCAGATCCAAATCTTCAAACAGCGGGTTCTGCGGCAAGGCCACGGTGTACCAGTTATCAATTTTGGCGGCTATTTTAATTACCTCATCAAACAGGGCTGTAAACAATTCGGGGCTTGGTTCATCTTGCAACTGGTTGCTGATCGCGTCATAATCTGCCTTGATCTGCGCCAGGTTAACCTGCGCTATCGAAGCTGCTATTACTGCCATATCACGCTTAAAAAACTCGGCCCAGCTTACCTTTTCGGGCTTGGCACCATCGTCTGGCGCGGGGCTGTCGGGCATATCGTAAAACCTGATCTGCTCCGCGTAACCCGCGGCAAAGTTCAGCAGGTCTTCGGTACTTCTACCATCAATTGATACGTAAGCAGGGTCGAGCGCTTTCAGGTAGCGTTCTAACTGGCCCGAACCTTTAAGATTTATCTCGTTATGGCAATTACAGTTTTCCATTTCAGCATATATTTTGATGTTCCGGCCTATAAAAACCGGTTTGGATAATGGTTTATTTAATTGATCAGCACTGCCGATCATCAGGTGGCTATATTGGTGGCTTCTTTTATATAAAATGGATATACATAGTTATAGCGCGTATTGGTGGTTATAATTTTGTATTTCACGTTGATCTCCAGTATTCCTTCGTTTTGCAAAGCTGTTGAAGTAATTTCTTCTACAATGATGCGCGGCTCGTTATAAATAAGCGCGTCTTTCACTATCTTCTCTATCATAGCTATTGACGGGGTATCCATCTGATCGAAAACATGGGGCTGCAAATTGCAACCGAAGGTGGGCAGCATTACACGCTCGCCGTTGATGGTAGAGAGGATAATGCCTATACTGCTGTATACATCGGCCTCGTTCACCAGCATATCTACGGTAGTGTTATCCCTGCGGAAAGTTGGCGGAAAGCTCCACCCTGTTCCTAAAAATGATCTGTCTGTAATTGCCATTGCTGTAGTATTTCTTTGTTTTTAAAATCAACCTCCAATTAATACGGTGGGGCACCCTGCCATTATGCTGCCGCCATGCGCCGTCATATCGCCCATGCGCGCGGCCGGGCTTCCGCCAATCATTACCGTTGCCGAACCCTTGGTGATACTATCGGGCGGACCGGCACAGGTACACATATTACCCACCGTTGCGGCCGGTGAACCGCCGATAAGCACCGTTGGCGCGCCGGGCGGTAAAATTGGGCCACCGGTATGCGGACTGCCGTTGGGGTTAACCATTGGGCATACATGGTTATCGCTTACGCGTGCTGCTGGTGGCATTTGCTTGTGTATTAATGTTGGTTATATAATTTCTTTTCAGGTGATCAGTTGATCATTACCTGCATGCCTTTGATGGTTACGTTACCACGGCCTGCTTGTATGGTAATACCACTGGCTTCCATTTTTATGCTGTTCTGGTTCTCATCCGTCATGCTGAATGCTCCCGAACTATCATTCAGCACGATAGTTTTGTCGCCGCCCGGTGTTGTTACCGATAGGGTGAGGCGCTTATTGGTATCGTCAAATACCAGCTTCACCCCTTCTTTGGTTACAAAGCCATATTGTTCGGCACCTGTATCAATGGGCAACGGGGCTTCGTTGGTGCTGCTGCTGTGCAGATAACCTAAAATGATAGGCTCACGCGGATCATCGTTTAAAAAACCCAGTACTACTTCGTCCTTCTCCTGCGGCCTGAAGTATACGCCCCGTTTAGGCCCTGCATCCAGCGTGGCTACACGTGCCCAAATCCCTTCATCGCCCGATGTAATGGTGGGTACTTTTACTTTCACCCTATACTGCCCGCCTTCGGGGTCGGTTACTTCTGCAACAGTGCCTATCAGCAAACCGTTAACGCCCGGCAATAAGCCCGACGCGGGTTTATCCATTACATTTTCGCTTTTGTAAAACCAGTCTTCCTGCCAGCCAAATTGTACGTCGGTGAGCCATGTGCCATCAAAAACATGCACTATCCCGCTCACAAATACATCGCCGTTAAAGCGGTCGCCAACACCGGCCAGGGTGATAAGGGTACCGGGTTTTATAGCGGCATTGCCCTGCACACGCACACGGCCTACGTTTTTCGACAGGTGATTGCGCAACGCATAAGCATCGGCCCAGTTTTGTAACTGGGGTTGGGTAAGATGGCCACTATGGTTCAGTAATACTTCGGCACCCAGCACATCGCCCATGGCAGATGCCGGGATATTACCGTTATCACTGAACGACGAATCGCCCGGGTCTGACTGTTCCACCTGCTGCTGGGTATAATCCCATGATATGCCCGACACAGTGGCTACATGCCTGCGGGCATCCATTTCGGCTTCCAGTTCAAACACATTCATGCCGTAGGTGGCTGTTAATACCGATGTGCCTGTGGTAGTTGGTTTTTTCACCACCAGCTTGCCATCATCGGTGAGTACCAGCATGCCGTTGGCTTCGGCACGAGTAAGTATAAAATCCCAGTCGGTGGTATCAAACTGTACCAGTTGCGGATGCGTTACCGATGTACTTTCCACATCAGGCTGATAAGCAGCCGCTAATGTTTCGATGATCTCGCTGTCTGTTTTTTTGCTGTAGTAAGCGCTTTTACGGGCTGCTGTTAATTTAATGGCCTCGTCTTTAGCCTCTATCATTAACAGCGAAGCGCCATTTTGCCTTATTTTGATGGCGTGTTTTATAATGATGCCCTTAAATACGGTTTCCACATTGCTGTGATAGCCTAACTGCACCTCAATTTGGTTGCCTGGTTTATAGGTATCATCGGCGCTCAGGGTAAAATCGGCTTCGGATGCCGAACCATCAATAAAAACAATTTTGGCATAAGCCACCTTGTTAAACGTTTTGTTTACCATTATCCGCGATAGCAAAACTTCATTGCTCAGCACCGTTCCGTTTATCAGAACCTTCTGGCTAACTACATCGGCTGCCGGCTGTGTGCCCGGTGGTAGACTATCTAACATATCTGTATCAGTTATTATTGATGATTATTTTTTTACCTCTATCGGCGGGAAAATGAGCGTGGAACCGGCCTTCAGCTTGCGGAAGTTTTTGAGCTTGTTTACCCTGGCCACCTGCAAGTAATAGCTTTGATCTTTGTAGATCTGGTGGGTAAGCAGGGGCAAAATATCCCATTCCTTTACCTGTACCGAGTGTGTAAGATCGGGCGAGGACAACATGCTCAGGATACTGCCGTACGAATTTGGCGTACGCTCAACAAACGTGGCGCTTATTTTAGCCCTGATGGGCAGCCCCGTCATATCAAACATGGTATAGGTAACCGTTGATGAAGTGAGCGCGCAATTGCACAAGAACAAGCCATACTGTACCAGAAGGTAATGCGGCCGGTGCTTGGTGCCATCAACCGTGGTGGTTGCCGCCCTGAACAGCAGTATTTGCGCCGTTACCGGTATCTTAACGCCATTGGTGTTTACACCCGTTCCGTCAAGTATCAGCTCAAGCGTAAACTTGCGTGGCTGCACACCTAAAAACCCCGGATCGGCACCGGCCTGGCCGGGCGTTTTGCTCAGGCTCCATACTACATCCTCGGTAATGGCAATATTCTCCGGGTTAAACATAGCCAGGAAGGGTACCCCTAAAACGGGGATGCCATTTTCGTCGGTTTGCAGTATTTTGAGGTTGAAGGGCAATTTTGCCGCACTTTGAGTATCCATCAGCGTTCCTTTTTTTCTTTAATTATTTCCAATACCTTTTCTATGGCATCTAATTCGGCCTCGTTGCCGCCTGTGGGTGTATTGGCCTGCGTGCCGTTGTTTGTGGGCGCGGGGTCAACTACTGTTCTTATAATGAGTTCGTTTATCTGTACCGGCATGGTTGCTACATTTTACGTTCAAAATACTGGTAGGCCAGTTCAATGGTTTCTACCACCACAGAGTTATCGGTCGCTTTAAAATCAGAAGTTGACCATTTGAGCGGGTAAGCCTGCACCACGTTCCACACGGCATAAGGTTCGCCCGCGTCGTTCAGCAGGGTAATCATCAGGTCGGCAGGTTTAAAATCATAAACAGGTACAAAAAAGTAAGTGTTCATGGCCGATTTAAACCAATCCAGCAAAGCTGTACCCTTTAACAAACCCCGCTTAAGCACCAGGTTAGGATATTTAGCCCGCTTCGGAAACTTATATACAAACCTGTTCTCGCCGCCTTCGCGTACCTCTTCCGTTTCAATCTCTACCGATAGGCCGCTTACTTCCTGAAAGCGCTGCTCGGTATCGCTATCGGCACCACTTACCCCAATAAATTCAACCTTAAAGTAAAAGCTTGCCGGTGGGTAGTAGGTTGCCATTGCTTACGCGGTTTTTAGGGTGATGCCTTCGTGTACCAGCTCAATTGATTCGATAGCGGTTTCGTTACCGGTGGCCTTTAAACCCGGACCTTCAATTTTTACCGGCCATGCCTGGGCTACACTCCATACAAAAACAGGGTTGTTCTCGTCGTTTAGCAGGGTAATAGTAATATCGCGGCGTTCAACACCGGGGTTGCCTTTGTTGTTCAGCCAATCGTAAAACTCGTTGTTGGCGGTTAGCATCCCTCTTTTCAGGGTGATGTTGCCTGCCTTTTTAAGGCCCGGACTTTTCAGCGGCAGCGTGGTTGACGACATGAGGCCGTCCCTGTATTCAATTGCCTGAACTTCCTGCGAAAGTCCGCTTACTTCTGAAAAACCTATAGGTGCCCCGCCGCCCAATGAAACACTGAAATGGAAGACCGGTAATGGATAATTTGCCATTGTTGTAGTTTTTTATGTTTACAATATTTTTAATACGATTATTTAGGTTGATTACGAGGTTTGCAGCATTTGCTCAAACTTCAGCACGATGAACTCGGCTGGGCGGGCGACTGCCATACCTATCTCAATGATGAGGCGGCCTTCCAGTATATCAACAGATGTCATGGTGCTGCCAATGCCTACGTTCACAAAGTAAGCTTGCTCGGGCTTAGCGCCTGCAAGGGCACCATCGCGCCATTTGGTGAACAGGTAATTTTCTATCATGGCCTGCACCTTTACCCATGTTGACGAGGTATTAGGCTCGAAAACGAACATGGCAGTTGAGTTTTTGATAGATTGCTCAACCGTGATAAAGAAGCGGCGTACGTTGATGTATTTCCACTCGTTATCGTTACCGTTAAGTGTACGGGCGCCCATTACCAGCGTGCCGAAGCCCGGTGAGTTAAGGATAGCGTTCACTGATTTACCGGTTTGGTCGTTAATATTGAGCAGATCCTGATCGGCACGTGCTACTGATACGGTTGGTTTTACCACATCATTGATAGAGACGTTGGCAGGCGCTTTCCAAACGCCGCGAGAGGCATCAACCCGGCAATAGATACCGGCAACAGCTGCCGATGGCGGCAATACGATATGCTGGTTTTTATACTGCCCAAGCACGTAGTTGTACAATACCGACGATGTATTTTTCAGTGCCGAAAAAGCTTGGCCCTGCTTGTCATCCGCCGCGGCAGGTGCTGCACCGTTAACGGTATAATCGGTAATGGTAAGCGCGTCAAAATCAAACTCATAATTGTAGGTGGTTTCGAGGTGCGGATAGTATACCGCGCCGTATTGCCTTATCAGCGGGTCGGCATTTACCGAATCAATGGTTCCGGCCACGTCAGTACCTATCGAGCTGGTTGATTTTGGCACGGTTGAAAGGCGGGTATCCAGTATAGCGAAACGATCTTTCAGGTTTGCGGCCAGGCCTATCAGGGCCTGGTTAAGTGAGTTAAATTCACTTTCGCTGGTGTATACAGCTTCAGGGCTTAACAATATAGTCGGGCCATCCTGCGCGCCTGCAATGGTGATACCTGCTTCAAGGTCATCAGCATCAACAGTACCGGTATACAAAGCCACCGATACAATGTAACAGCGGCTGCCGCCATTGGCAAAGTAATGTTTTACAGCATGGTACAAGTTGTGTTTGCCCATGGCATCCTTATTAGGTGTAATCACCGCGCTGTAACCGGTTGTTTTGGTACCTGTTCTTTTTTCGTCAACAACTATGCTGATATTGGCCGCAGCCTGTACAAACGGACCGCCAAAGTATTGCACGTAATCGGCCATACTGTTAATGGGGGTTGGTACCTTCAAAAGATCGTTCGCGGCCAGGTTGGTAGCTATTTTGGTATAGCCGATAAAAACCGGTACGGCAGATTCTACTTCTGCAATTGAAGGCGGTAAGGTGGATACTTCCTCTACATATACACCGGGTGATCTGTAATTTGCCATTGTTTATTGTTTTTTAAAGTGTTATGAATACATCTGAATAAATAGTGGGGAGGCTGCCCGCATCGATACTACCCGTTGAGGGATAAGGCAGGCTTGATTTTATAATGGTTTCTTTTGGTGTTTTAACATATTTCGATAGCGAGATGATCAGGTCTTTAGCCACATTGGTTGATAGGGCGTAACGCTCTTGCAGGGCAATGTTTTTGGTGGATATAAACACGAAATTGCTATCGGTATTACTGGCCAGTTTAAACTTAATGGCGGTATCGTTAGTAGCCACGGTAAGCTGTTTTATAAAGTCGGCTTTTTGCACGGCTGTAAGCTTGGCCATTTCAATATAAAGCGGACTGGTGGGCTGCAATTGAATATTATAACGCCAGGTAGTTTGCCTGTTTTTAAATAAAACCGTATATTTAGGTCGCTTTACGGTTAAGGACAGATCGGGCTCAACAACCCGGTAATTTGCCGACAGCAGCTTTGACAACGAAAGCTCAATAACCCCGAACATTGGCTGATCGGCCATGTTGCCCAGGTAATAAAATTCATCGCTTACTACATTGCTGATAAGCAACTGGCAGCAGCCCAATGGCAATGCCGACAAATCAACATATATTTCAGATTTGCCATTTTGCGAGGTAACCAGTTTGGCGTTCACCTTTGCCCCGGTTAAAAGGTGTTTTACCTTAACGGCAGCCGTAGTGGTAACGCCCGCAAAATGGAAGTTATAGTTTTTTGATACCTTTTTGAGCTGATCTGCAGCGCCGTCAACCCCGGTAATATTTTTAGATAGGTGCAGGTCGTCGCGCAGCGCGGTTTTATCAGCTACCTGGTTGCCAAAGTAGTAGATCTTATTAGCCTCTTTCGAGGTTGGCAATACGTTAAAATTGATCAGGTCGGGTTTTTTAAGCAGCATAACAAAGGTCAGCTTATCTGCAACCGTAATAGGGTAACCCAATAACTCGTTACCGCCCGGTGTTTTACCCTTTGTTTGCACCAATACGGTAAAACCGCCACTGTTATCGATATTTTTAAATACCATTTTTTTGGCCTTCATAAAGGCTAAGGTTTCGGGCGTTGGCACGATGTTGAAATCGAGTATCGGCGTGGCCTGGTATCCACGGCATACCTTATTGTTATAAAAAGGCTGCTTTACAGATAAGCTCAACAGTTCGGTATATTTTATGGTGATGGTTGCCATGGCGATTATCAGTTTTCAACAAAGTTTAGTTCATTAATAGCTGCCACCTTTTCGTCGCTGCGGGTTTCAAATACGGTAAGCATTTTAACCCTGTACACGGCGCTGGGTATATATTTTGAGCTAAGCATGCCCCATAGGTTGTTCTGCTGTTCAAAAGTGAGGCTCACCAGTTTTACGCTCAAACGCTCAATAACCTGCCAGGCCTTGTTAACCGGATCAACCACCGACTGGTTCAACGACGGATATTTTTGCGCATCAAATACGGTATGCGATTGAAAGAAAGCGATGATATTCGACAGGTCGCGCAGGGCGGTTGGGTAGTCGGAATTATTGGCTACCAGCAGCAGGTACAGGTCGAGTTCAACAGGCGGATTTAGCTGGATGAACTTTTTATCGTCAGTAGGTACAAAATACGATTGCTTGCCTTCCCTACGCTCCTCTTCAATATTTACCAGCGATAAGGTAACATGCGTACTATCGCTAACATTGATATCGCCGTTAGGCAACACAATTGATTTAAGATCAACCACGTTGCCAATACTATAGTTGGCAGGATCCTGCTCCCGTTCAACTATGTAGGCTTCCAGTTCTTTTTTAATAAATTCAAGCGTAGTGCGAATCATATTTTTATCCTGTTAATAAAAATTATTACTCTTACGGTTAGTTAATTGGTTGTTGATAAATACCGGGCAATGCCATCGCCTAAGTATTTACACTATATCATATTGCGCTGCGGGCAATACCTTTATTTAGTTTTTCTATCAGATCAGGGGGTAGATGTAACCTTCAAAAAATGCTTTATCTTTCTAAACATTACGGTTGTAAAAGTAGATGCTAACACATTGTACAACAATCGTATATACACTATATTAAATAGGTGTTTTAACGGTATATTAGTAGTGATTTAACTCGTGCATTCTTGCCCGAAAAATCCAATTATTGTATAACAGGTGTTGAGATGAACCTGCCTATACGCGCTTAAAACAAACTTTATACTTACTATTTATTTCGGCAGGGTGTTAACCCGGCCACGCATAACACATACGGATGGTATCGCCCCGCGCAGCTTATGATACGCCGGCGTATATTTTTCGGGGCTTTACGCCATCTGCTACAAAAAGAATTTGAACCTATAAATTATAATTTTTTATGAAAATCGTTAATCACTTATTGTTTGATGACAACGGAAACCAGGTTGCTTTCAAACCTACCCCTAACAAAAAAGGGCCTTACACCCCGCAGTATTTAGTAATACATTACACCGCCGCCACTTCAGCATCTGGCGCTATTAACTGGTTAACTGACCCTACAGCCAAGGCATCAGCCCATTTGGTTATTGCCCGCGATGGCAAGGTTACCCAGCTGGCGCCATTCAACATTGTTACCTGGCATGCCGGTAAAAGCACATGGAAAGGCCTCGTTGGCCTCAATCAATTTTCGATAGGGATTGAAATTGTAAACGCCGGGCGTCTGGTGAAAAAAGATGCCAAATGGATATGCCCCGTTGATGGTGCCGAAGTACCTGCCGACCAGGTTGTAGTTGCCGCCCACAAAAACGATGGCATTTCTGCCGGCTGGCAAACTTACACGCCTCAGCAAATAGATGTAACACAAAAAATTGCCGACCTGCTGGTTAAAACCTACGCACTGAAAGATATTATAGGGCACGATGATATTTCACCTATCCGCAAGTCAGATCCGGGTCCGGCATTTCCAATGACCAGCTTTCGTGCACATGCCTTTGGTACCAGCAGCGTAAACGCGCTAAAAACTTCTGCAACCGTGAATATCCGTGCCGGTGCGGGCGCAAGCTTTGCCACCCTTGCCAAACCGCTGCCACAAGGCACCGTAGTAAATGGCCTCGCCACCAACGGCGACTGGACCAACGTAAAAATACCGGGCCTGTATGATGGCAAAACTGATCTGCAAGGTTGGATCAGCACTAAGTTTTTGGTAAAGGGCTAAAAAGATATATTACAGTACGGCAGGTTTATAGCGCTGCCGTACTGTAGAAATATTAAGGAGGCTTGATTGCGATGCAGAGATTGTTCTGTTATATTTATGCCGATAAAGCATTATATCTATGTCGTTTCAAGCTTATTTAGATAACATCAAGATCAAAACAGGTAAAGGCCCTGAAGATTTTAAGCAATTAGCTACCGAGAAAGGTTTTTTAACCGGCAACCAAATTACTCCGGGCGTTAAGGCGGGCACTATAACAGATTGGTTGAAACAGGATTTCGACCTGGGGCATGGCCATGCCATGGCTATTTACGCGCTGTTTAAAGGAAAAACAGCATAATATATTTTATTATTGCTTTGCGTATATTCGGCACAATAGGGATATACAACACACGGTAAATGGCTATTCAACTATTATATTGTTTTAATAACGAAGTGGATGGCCTTGTGGTAGATGAATATTTACCGCTACTGCCAATCAGCATACATACCGAGATCACCCGGTACCGCAACGTTAACGATCAACGGGTAAGGCTATTGGCCCGACTGATCATACACCACGCCCTAAAGCGCGATAACGCGCTTCAACTTTTTAATAAATGGGAAAGGGATAATTTTAACAAGCCGCAGATAGCGGGTTGGAAGTTTTTCAATATCTCGCACTCAAAAACCCTGGTTACAGTAGCCTTTGGCGATTCGCCGGTGGGGATTGACGTTGAAAAAATAAGGGAGATCAATATTGATGACCTGATCGGTCAGTTTCATCCTGAAGAAAGGGAATACATACAGCAGTCGGGCGACCGCTTGACTACCTTTTATCAAATTTGGGCAAAAAAAGAAGCGCTGCTTAAAGCCACCGGCAAAGGTTTACTGGATGATCTAACATCGTTCAGTTGCGTTGATGATACCCTGCTGTATAACAATCAGCGATGGTTTTTACAGCGGATAGCTATCGATCCGGAATATATGTGTTACGTGTGCATGGATTCGGAGGATGAAGAGGTAGTGATTGAAGAATTTGCTATGTAACCTTTATTACCCTTTCGGGCGACGCCATACTAAAATCGCAACTGCGATGAAAGAAGGCGGCCGGAGGCCGCGAAATAGTTGCCACTCGGCTGTAGCCGTAGCGGCTGTTGCTTTTTTTATTTTAAACAAAAGCACTGCCCTAACATACACGAAAAAATGCGGCATCGTAAGGAACGGATAGCACAGTCCCTGCCTAAGCACAACCTTTAAAAGTTCCTTGCGCAGCCGCGACTTTTCTTTTTTGATACTTTTTTCTTTTGAGAGAAAAGAAAAAAGTACATCCACTAACGTTCAATTAAAGCACTACCATTCCTAACGAAGAACTGATGGCATACTTCCGTTTAAATCCGGTAAGCTGAAAGCCTTACCAGTGCTGCGTCACGAGTTACGCTATGCTAAACTCATAACTGCTATGAAAGCAAGCGGCCGGAGGCCGCGAAATAGTTGCCACTCGGCTGAGCTTTCCCTTTTACAAAACCCCACCACTCTCTTTAGCAGTACTTCCAAACCGAAAACCCAACATAATTTCGTGAATGCCGTTACCAAAACCTGCTATGCGGCTGGTGCCTACCTGGTAACTATAGCCAATTTGTACCGCGTTAACATTGAAAGATAATATCCCCGCTATTGAGCCCCGGGTATTATAATTAGCGCCGATACCGAATACTTCCTTGGTGTAAAGGATGGCGGATATATCGGCTTCTACCGGTATAGATGGGGTGTAGTTAACGAGTGTGGCAGGTTTGAGTTTAATATCGTCTGATAGGTCGAACACATAAGCTCCCGTCAGGTAATAACTATTACGAAAATTGGCATCTGTTTGCTGTGAACCTGTACCCAGGCTGCGAATAGTTAAGCGCGGCAGCGATAGGCCGAGATAAAATTTATCCGAATAATACATCACCCCAAAACCAATATTGGGCTTGTTATCATCTATGTTATTACGAAAGTTAGGATCAGCCCCGGTAGGATCAAGCGAGGTATAATTGGCTCGATAAAAACGGTAACCCGCGTTAATAGATACCCCTAAATGCTGCGTACCTGCTAACTGTATTGATTTGGCGAAGAAAGCGTTCAGCTCGGTAAGCCGCTCAATGGCTACCTGGTCGTTTTGTATCATTAAACCGGCCGTTGCCCCTATTGAGCTTAGTGGCAGATATCCATTGACCATAACCGTGGTAGGCGCGCCTTCTATACCTGTAAACTGCTTGCGCAGTAGTGAATTAACCGCGCCATTATCGCCGTGTACTAAGGAGTATGCCGGGTTAAAAGGCACCAGGTTATTAGAATACTGATTAAAACTTTTAAACTGCTGCGCTTTCGAGCCGACCGATAAAACCAGCAAGCTCAGCAACAAACTAACGGCGACGTATAAGCGGCTACTTGTTTTATAACTAATGTATCTTTTCATGTTCTGTTATTGTAATACTGCTGTTCCGGCATTTTAATCTTCGGCCGGAAGATCTTCTCATTGTGAAAAGCGGTTTAACAATTGAACAGGCGGTGTTATTATTGTGAAAGGCAGATTCAAACATTTGCAGTGCCCGAAGCAAACATTCTGAAGTGGTTATGTTGAAGCTATACTTCGCAGGCTTTTACGCATTCAAAATAAAATAGTTTCCTTACCGGGTGGCAAAGTGTGGTACAGCAGGTGAGCAAAGTGTGATAACTTTTCGAAAACGCAATATTTAAAGCATTAAAAAACAAAAAATTAACAAATAACAAGTAGATGTTCAACCACACTTTTTCTCATAATAATGTAGGCATATTGTATAATATTAGTTAAAAGCGCATCGGTATATTTGATATGAGTTTTTTTCAAAATCGTTATTAGTTATGATTTTTAAACAAGTCCTTTGTCACGAAAGGGCTTGTTTGTTTTATCACAATATTTTGCCTTTATTTTAAGCGTCATTAGCTGCTGAATATAAGGTAACAGGCGCTAAAGTTGTAACCTTGTGCCGTGCATGCATGTTAAGTAACCGTAAAAAAATAGGCCGAAAGCAGGTTAAATAATGTGCACCGATAATATTTGAAGTCACCAATTAAATTTAGCTTTATGAAATATGCTGCGGCAGGTTTTCGTGGCAGATAAAGAAGTTTTAATTATAAGTTTTTATTGAAAATATGGGTGGGAATGATTTATATGTTAACATTTTCTGTATAGACGACAATCAACTGAACCATTATATATTTGAAAAGTTTGCCCACAAATTAATGGTAAACGCGCAGATCACCAATTTTTTAGATTGCAGAGATGCATTAACAAAACTTTACAGCATTAACAATTTAAAGGATTTACCCGACTATATTTTTTTGGATATCAACATGCCCATTATGAGTGGCTGGGATTTTTTAGATGAACTTAACAACCTGCATATCAACACCTGGAATAAAATAGCTATTTACATTGTTAGCTCATCAACCTTTGCGCACGACAAGGAAAAATCATTGCAATATTCTATTGTAAGGGAGTTTATATCGAAACCCCTGCAACAGGAAAAATTAAAAGAAATATTTAATATTGATCAGCCATTTGGCTAAATGGCTTGCGGAAGAGGAGCGTTATCCGGCTTACTTGAGTTGCAGATCGCTGTATACAGGGTAATGGTCAGAAATTCTTTCGGGGGTGATATGGTAGCTTAGTACGTTAAAATGCGGGCTTGCCAAAATATAGTCTATTTGAAAAGCCGCGAAACCGCCATTGAAAGTTTTGCCTAATCCCCGGCCTTTATGCTTAAAGGTATTTTGCATACCTGCCGCCATTTGGTTAAAGGTATAAGAATTGGGCGTATCGTTAAAATCGCCCAAAAACACATAAGGATACGGGCAGCGGGCAGCATGGTTACGGATTATATCAACCTGCATACTGCGCAAAATAAAACCACGCTTTAGCTTTTGCATTATTTTTAAAGAGCCTGCCCTTCTTTGCGCATTAAAATTCTTTAACAGGTAGTAATCATAATAATCCAACTCGATGGATTGCAGGTGAAAATCGTAAACGCGTATTACACGGTTTTTATATTTCACATCAATAAAGATGCACTGGTTCTCGTTTTTAAGGTTAGATAGCCTGACTACCCCTTTGTTAACTATCGGAAATTTTGAAAAGAGGGCAAGACCCGTTGAGTCGTTCGGAGTGATTATAAATGGCTCAAAATAATATTGATCAGTACCTAATGTTTTCTTTAGAGAATCGCATATCCTAAAAACAGAAACTCTCGAATTAAATTCTTCCATGCCGATAATATCCGGCTGTAGTTCATTAATCAAATGCAATATACGCCTGTGTGCTTGCTCTCCTTTAGGGAGCTCATCAATCGGGTTAAAATTACGCACATTATAAGTCATCAACCTTATATGTTCGTTTTTGGGGTTGGGGTCCGCAAAAAAATGCAGACCAATGATATTCAGTAAAATACCCAGTCCCAATAATATACTTACGCCTGAAACCAGCGAATAACGCCATTTCAACCGTAGCATCCAGTAAACTACAAAAACAAGGTTTACTGCCACCAGCACCGGGTAGCCAAGGCCCAATATCGCCAAAGGCCAAAACACCTGCGGACTGATAACTGCCGACAGGTAACTAGCCAGCAGCACAGCGGCAGCCAGCCAGTTAGCGTAAAACAGCAGCTTTTCGGCCTTAAGTAAATTTGTTCTGAAACTCACTTATCTTTATTTCTTGTACTCGGCAACGTACTGGTCAATAAGTACCTTTTCGCAAAAAGTTTCCTCTATGGTATCCCGGCCTGTGTTACGTATCAGCGTGCGTTTGGCTGTATCCAGATACGCAGCTTTCAATTGCGCGGCAATGCTATCCACATCGAGGGTACATGTCCAGCCCATATCTTTTTCCTTTACAAAATCGGCCAGACCAACATCTTCAGATATCAAAACCGGGGTGCCCATGTGCAGCGATTCGATGACCACGTTGGCAAAGTTTTCGTTCAAAGAGGTTAACACAAACAGGTCGGAGCGGTTCAATTCTTTAAACTTCTCTTCACGGTTCACCCAGCCCAGCCATTCTACTTTATCTTCAATATTCAATTCGGCAGTCAGCTTTTTCAGTTCGGCCATATAGTCATCATCGCCGCTGCCGGCTATTTTAAGCTTCACATTAAAATCAAGCTTAGCTATCGCCCTGAATAAATTTTCGAGCCCCTTTTTAGGGTGAACCCTCGACAGGAAGATCAGCGTAAAGGTATCGTTCACCCATTCGGTAATTGGCGCATCGGGCAGGGTGATAATATTGGGTAGCACAAAGCCTTCCCAGCCGGGTATAATTTCGCGGCACTCTACGTATTCAGATGGCGCGGTGGCATGCAAAACACACCTCTTTAAAATACCACGACCAATAAAATTATGTATCGCTTTTTTAAATATGCTTTTACCCGACGAAAATATGTACGGACTAAGCATTCCCCTTGGGGCAACAATTACTTTCGCTTTGCTTTTAAGCGCGATACGCGCGGCCATCACCACCAAAACATTCCACCAAGAGTGTACGTGTATCACATCATAATTACCGGCCGTTTTTTTCAGGTGCGACCATAGATCGGGGCTTACGTGGGTAGGGTCGCCGGTTATACGTTTAAAATAAATAACATTAACGCCGTCCACATCAACAGCAACACCGGGTACCACATCAAGTTCTTTATCGCCATTGGCTGTGGTTGCAAATACATCTACACTGTGCCCGGCCGCGGCAAGTCCTTCGCACAGGCGCGATACTGATTCTGTTGGACCACCATACCCGTAAGCAGGTTTATACGCGGGTATAATGTGTAATATTTTCATAAGGTGTATTAGGAGTGATTATTATAAATATAGAAGCGCTGCATTTCGGAGCGAAATTATTGATTTTGCAGCACCTTTTTAGGCTGTTCTTCTACCAGTTTTGATAGTTTTTCGTCCTCAATTAAGCGTAGCGCCAGTATTATTTCAACCATGGTTCTTTGCAGGGTATAGTGCCAGCCTACCCAGCCGTTAAAAATTAAGCGCTTAACAAACAGGCAATGGAAGAAAACCAGGAAAGGAGCCAGTACTTTTGTTTTGCGCAGCTTAGCGCTCAATGGTAACTTTTCGGTAGTTGGGGCTATCAATTTTTTGCTCTCTTTAATGGCATAACCATCCTGGTTTGATAACCAGCGAGACAGCGACTTACGGTCGTCATGCAAAATATACGACTTATAATTACCCGATTCGCCGTTGATAGCCAAACGTTGAGTATGTCCGTCATCAAAGTAGTTACACTTAGCCAAATCAAATAAAACAGGGCGTGGCGTGGTGTTATCTCCTAAAAGTTTTTGCCCGAAAACCAAGAACTTAAAGGTGGTTAGGTAAGCTACATATTTAGGGTCGGCGATAATGCTTTTTGTTTCGGCGATAAACTCGTCGGTTAAAACATAATCAGCATCAAGCGTAAGCGCCCATTTGCTTTTTAGCAGTGAAAGGCCGTAGTTCCACTGGTTGCCATGCGTATCAAAGCCACGCTGATAAACCTCAACGTTCGGATACGAAGCCGCAATTTCTAAGGTAGTATCGGTACTGTAGCTATCTAATATAACAACCCGTTCAAGCCAGGTTAATTTATCCAAAACGCGGGCTAAGTTGGGCTCTTCGTTCTTGGTTAAAATTAATGCGGTTAAAGAGGTGGATGCCGTTAATTCCATAAGTAAGTTTTATTGCTTTATATTCTGTTTTCTTTTAATCTGATGATGTATTGGCTCTTTTGGGGAAGTAATCCCCGCGAATACTATTTGTATCCTAATGCCTGTAGTTCAAACAATTCGGCATATCTGCCTTCCTGTTGTAAAAGCTCTTCGTGGCTGCCAATTTCAATGATCTCGCCGCGTTCCAGCACCACTATACGATCTGCCATGCGCACGGTTGAAAAACGGTGCGATATTAATACCGCCGTTTTCTTTTCGGTAATGGACGAAAAACGCTGAAACACTTCATATTCCGATCGTGCATCTAAGGCAGCGGTGGGCTCATCCAATATTACTATCTGCGAATCGCGCATGTAGGCCCTTGCAAGCGCCACCTTTTGCCATTCACCACCCGATAGCTCAAAGCCTTTATCAAAATAATGGCCGAGTATCTGGTCGTATTTTGCGGGCAAACGTTCAATTATGGTATCGGCCAAACTTTGGCGTGCCGCCTGCTCAATCAGTTCCCGGTTCTTCAGTTCGGCCAAATTACCTACAGCAATATTTTCGGCAGCGGTAAGTTGGTAGCGGATAAAATCCTGAAAAATAATCCCCATTTGCGCCCTGATATCGTTGATATTGTATTCCTTCAGATCGTAACCATCCAGCAAAATACGGCCTTCGGTAGGGTCGTAAAGGCGTACCAGCAGTTTAACCAACGTGGTTTTACCCGCACCGTTCTCCCCTACCAATGCCAGTTTCTCGCCTGGCCGAAGGGTAAAATTCAGGTGACGATTTGCCCACCTGTCCGAATTGATGTACTTAAAACCAACATTTTCAAAGGTAAACCCGGTAACAATAGGGCTCGGAAATGGCCGCGGATTTGGCGGAACCACTATGGAATGCTTTATCTCAAAGAAATCGAAAAAATCTGTTAAATAAATTGCTCCCTGGGCTACCGCGCTTAGGCGTTTGGCACTGCCCTGCACCAGTGAACCCAACTGCCTTATGGTACCTAATAGTAGGGTAAGATCGCCCACTGACAATTTACCTACCAGTACCTGCTCAACAATATAGATAAATACGCTGTAAAAGCCTAATGCCCCGGGTATATTTATCAACGAACTGATGATAGATTTTTTTACCCCGAACCTGCGCTTAGCTTTATAAAGGTTAACCGATATATTTTTGAAGCGCTGTATAAAGAAACCCGACAGGCTAAATAAACGCACTTCCTTAGCGGTATTATCGCTGGTGCCCGCAAGGGTCAGGTAATCAAGTTCGCGGCGGCCTTGGGTTTGGCTGCGTATAAGCGAATAGTTTTTGGCGTTAAAATAAAACTCACCAAATAGTGACGGCAGTATGGATATGGCCAGTACCGGGATAATCCACACGCTGAACATTACCAGCACGGCCAGTAGCGAAAGAATGGTAATGGTATCCTGAATCTGGCTGAACACATGGGTGAGCAGTATAGCCCTGCCGGTAGTTTGCTGCCGGGCACGTTCCAGTTTATCGTAAAACAAGGAGTTTTCAAACTGCACCAAATCAAGCGTTGCCGCATGCGCCATGATCATGTTGGTGGTATTATTGGTGAGTTTTTCGCCCAATAATTCATCAATCAACGAGGTGGCCTTGCTCATCACAATCAGCAATATCACCATGGCAAACTCAATAACAATGAGTTCCCACAGGTAATCGTGCGATATACTTTGATCGTGCGTGATCTTAATAGCCTCGTCGATAATTTGTTTACCAACGGTAAGCATAATAAGCGGAATAGCGGCCTGCAATATCCGGATGAACAGGTTAATAAAAGTTAACCTTGGGCTTACCTTCCAAACCAGTTTGAAAAAACGCGGCAGGTTACGGTACGATATCAGCCTATCCCGCATGGTTAGCCTGCCTGCCTTTTTACCCGGCGTATTTTTAGTATCAGGGGTATCCCCCTGCTCTTTCGTTTTCATAATACTAAACTGATAAATACACTTTTAATAAATTAAGCCTTAGCGCTTTCATCTAAATGCTGCTGTAATATCCGGCTAAATTCAAGTGCATTAATTTGCTCAAAAATAGTGGAGTGTTCTCCTTTTACTTCGTAGATCTCTACACCTGCCGCGTATTTTTTCCAGGCATGCTTATTGGTATAATCAATAGCTATCTCTTTGTATATCACCTTATTTATCTTATCAATAAAGAAATATTGCTGCAAAGCGTTAAACAATATAATGTTACCATTGAATGGCTTGATCACATAACCCTCAGCTGCCTTCTGAATTTTTGACGACATCTTATCAAACACTTCCTGATCCAAATTTTCAGGTTTCATGTCGGCATCTTTCAGTAAAGACCTAACCTTGCGGGCTTTGTACATAACTGCCTGCCTTGGGTGTTTTGTTAAAAGGAAGAGCTCAAATTTTATTTTTAATGAGAGTCCTAAAAACGATCTTTTAATTTTGGCGGGCAGGCCGTAAAATTCGCTCAATTTTGGTTGCGCAGTTACTGCTATTTCCTTCGCGTCGGCATCAAACATGGCCAGCATAGTTACCTCCTTGCCCATCGCCTGCAATTGGTTTGCCGCTTCAATAGCAATTAATCCACCCAAACAATGGCCCGATAAAGCGTATTTACCGTCAGGATTTTCGGCCAGTATAGCTTCAACATAACGTGCCGCGATGCCCTCTATCGTCTCCGGAAACTCATCCAGCTCCTTGATATTGGTTGGCTGTTGTAAGCCGTATACCGGTTGTTCCGGATCAAGCATACCCGCAAATTCCTTAAATTTAAAGGCCGTACCACCCGCACCGCAAATAATATACAGCGGTGTTTTACTCCCCGATTTTTTGATCGGGATAAGCGATTCTGATACTTTGGCGCTTTGCGTTTGTATTTTTTGGTAGATACCTTTGATGGTAGGATAAGTAAACAAATCCCTGATGGTAAACTCAATACCCAGCTCCTGCCTTATCAGCGATATTACACGCATAGCCAGCAGCGAGTGCCCGCCCAGTTCAAAGAAATTATCGTTAGTACCAATTTTCTCAACACCTAACAGCTCGCTCCAAATGGCCGCCAGTTTCTCTTCTATTTCGTACTCCGGCGCGCTGTAAGCATCTGTTTGCAAGGTACTCATATCCGGCGCACTTAAGGCACGCTTATCTACTTTACCATTGGTGGTGAGTTTAAAGCTTTCCTGCTCAACCCATAACTGCGGCACCATGTGTTCCGGCAAATGTATTTGCAGGTAAGCGATCAGCTTTTCTTTGCTGTAACCATCTGCCGGTATGGCATAACCTATCAGTCGTTTATTGCCTTGTACATCGGCAGCGGCTATTACAATGGTATGTTTCACCAGTCCGCTTTGCATTACGGCGCTTTCAATTTCGCCCAATTCAATCCGGAACCCGCGGATCTTCACCTGGTTATCAATACGGCCGGCATATTCAATATTACCATCGGGCAACCAGCGGCACATATCACCGGTGCGGTATAGCTTAGCGCCTTTTGTAGTATCAAACGGGTTGTCAATAAATTTTTCGGCAGTTAAGTCGGGGCGATTAAAATAACCTCGCCCAACCTGTATACCGCCTACGCATAATTCGCCATATATACCTACAGGCGTTAAACTCGAACCTTCATTCAGGATATAAACCTGCACATTATCAATAGGCTTACCTATTACAACGGTGCCATCTTCTTTAATCGGATCATCAGACAGGGTGGCGCACACTGTAATCTCCGTCGGGCCGTAGCCGTTGATCAGCCTGATACCCTGCGACTGAATATGCCTGCCGGTACGCTCGTTCAAGGCCTCACCTGCCGATATGATAGTTTTCAGCGTTCCCGATTTATTCTCAATAATTTGCTGGAATGATGGCGGGATAATGGCCAGTTCCACTTTATGCTTTTCGATGATTTTCTTAAATCCATCTACCGATAACAAGGTGTCCTTACGGCAAAGCACCAGGCTGCCACCGTTAGATAGTGTAGTGAAAATTTCCACACATGATGCATCGAAGCTGAAAGACGCGAACTGAAGCACCGGAGTGCCATGCCCAACATTTAGTATAACACCCTGCCCTAAAGCCAGATTAACCAAACCTTTATGCTCTATCATTACGCCCTTTGGCTTACCGGTAGAACCCGATGTGTAGATCACATAAGCCAGATTATTAGCCGCAGGTTTGGCGCTTAAGTTAGAGCTGCTTTCCTTTTGCAGTTCTTTGTCAAGCTCTTTGCTGCCAATTTCAACGATAGTACCGTTAAACGCGCTTAGCTTATCCCTGCTTTCCTTGCTGCTGACAATCAGGTTAGCACTGGTATCTTCCAGCATGTAAGCGATACGGTCTTCCGGATATTCCGGATCGATGGGTACATAAGCGGCACCGGCCTTTTGTATAGCCAGTATGCTGATGATCATCTCCATACCACGCTCAATGCACAAAGGCACCAGCGTTTCTGTAGTTACCCCATGCTTATTCAGGTAGCGCGCCAATTGGTTCGCTTTACTGTTCAGCTCGGCATAGGTCAACGTTTTCCCTTCAAATATCAGTGCTGTTGCACCCGGATATTTTTGTACCTGCGCTTCAAACAGTTCAGTAACGCTTTTATCCGTTGGATAATTTACTTCAGTAGCATTAAAGGTTTCAAGCTGTTCGGCTTTTTCAGCCGCTGTTAACAGGTTCAGTTTGCTAACCTGTTGTGAAGGATCGCTGATGATAGACGCGGCCAGTTCTTCATAATGACCTATCATTCTCGCTATTGTTGCGGCTTCGTACAGGTCGGTATTGTACTCGATGCCCCCGTAGATCTCACCGTTATGTTCGGTGAGTACCATGGTAAGGTCGAACTTGGTGGTACCGTTTGCTTCTTCCCTGTATTCCAGTTGCAATTCGTTCAATTCCAATGCAGGTATTTCAGGGGTATTCTGCAATACCAGCATCACCTGGAACAACGGGCTTCGGCTCATATCCCTGTCCTTCACCACGGCTTCTACCACCTTTTCAAATGGTACATCCTGGTGTTCGTAGGCCGCTAAGGTGGTTTGTTTTACCTTACCTAATAATTGAGTGAAAGATTCATTGCCTTTTACTTCATCGCGTAGGGCCAGCGTGTTTACAAAGAAACCGATCAGCCCTTCCAGTTCGCCCTGGTTACGGCCTGCTACCGGTGTACCCACGCAAATATCTTCCTGCCCGCTATAACGGTGCAGTAATACTTTGAATATCGACAGCGCTGTCATGTACAGCGTTACCCCTTGTTCACGGCTCAAGTCATGCAAGCTTTTACCCATACCGCTTTTCAAACGGAAGGATTGGCTTTGCCCTTTGGTGCTTTGCATCGCGGGGCGCTTATGGTCTGTTGGTAATTGCAGCGGGGCTACATCGTCCAGCTTTTCTCTCCAATAGTTCAGCTTTTGCTCCAGCGTTTCGCCCTGCAAATAATTTCTTTGCCATAAGGCATAGTCGGCGTATTGGATAGGCAGAACCGGCAGATCAGGTGCGGTTTGAGTTACCTCACTCCTGTAAAACTCCACAAATTCTTTTACCAATACCGAACCCGACCAGCCATCCGACGCGATGTGGTGCATGGTTACGATCAGCATGTATTCGTCAGCGCCTATTTCCAGCAGGTCGGCACGCAGCATGCTGTCACGGCCCAGATCAAATGGCCTGCTGATCAGCATCTGTATCAATGCGGTTAATTCCGCCTCGTTGGTAACATCGTCGCTGGCGCTGATCTCGTTTATAGTATAATAACCTAACGACCAGTTACCTTCGGGCAGTATCTGCTGATATCCCTTACCGTCAACTTCTGAGATCACCGTACGCAATACTTCATGGCGGTTCACTATCCCCCTGAAAGTATTTTCCAGTGCAGTTCTGTTAACTGTGCCTTTCAGGCGTAATACCGTTGGTAAATGGTACTGGATACTGCCTTGCAGCTTATCAATAAACCATAAACGTTCCTGGCTGAACGATAAAGGTATTTCAGCCGGTCGATTATCTACCGCTGTAATTTGCGGCAACAATGTTTTATTGCTTATATGGGTATTATCGTTGGTTGTATCGTCGTTTTCTGTTGTTGCTGTAAGAATACCTGCCGCTTCAATTTCTTGCAGCCTTGCGCTTAGCTCTGCCACGGTAGGATAATCGAACACATCGCTTATCGGCAATTCTGCCTGAAACGCGCGGCGCACCGCCGAAATCAATCGTACAGCCAGTAACGAGTGGCCGCCTAACTCAAAGAAGTTATCCGTACGGCCTATTTTTTCAATTTCGAGGATATCCTCCCAAATAGCGGTCAGTTCTACCTCTGTTTCATTTTCGGGTGCCTGGTAACCGCCGGTTTGCTGCTCTCCTTCCGGATCGGGCAATGCTTTGCGGTCTACCTTACCACTTGCTGTAAGCGGGATTTTTTCTATGGCTTGCAAGTATGCAGGTACCATGTAATCCGGCAATTGTTCCCTCAAATAATCTAATACCCTGCTCCGGTCGAAAGCGCCTTCGGCTACCACATAACCTGCCAGTTGCAGGTTGCCCTGCCTGTCTTCGCTACTGATAACTGCCGCCTGTTTCACCAGCGGACTACCCTCCAGTATCCGGCTGATCTCGCCCGGTTCCACACGGTAGCCACGGATCTTCACCTGATCGTCAATACGGCCAAGGTATTCTACATTGCCCTCCGCGTCAAAGCGTACCCTATCGCCTGTTTGGTAGAGTTTTGAGTTTGAATTTTCTGCAAATGGGTTATCTATGAATTTCTCTTTGGTAAGTTCCGTTCTGTTCAAATAACCTTTTGCTACACCTGTACCGCCAATAAGCAGCTGACCGGGAATACCCACAGGGCATAGTTCGCCCTCTTTGCTTAATATGTATATTTCGGTGTTTGAAAATGGTTTTCCTATCGGGATAACACCACTTTTTTGACCTGTGTATGTTGCCTCGTAAAGTAATTTACCAATGGTTGTTTCGGTTGGGCCGTAGTGGTTCACCACCCTGCAATCGCTGTAATTTTGTATGCGTTGTACCGCTTCCGCAGGTAAAGCTTCACCACCGAATATGATTAACTTCGACGGCAGCAAAGGCGCGCCCGGTTCAGGTGACAGTGCTTTCCAGTGCGATGGAACGATCTTGATACAATCTATCCGGTTATCTTCCACGTAGGCGTGCATATCTTCGATATGGCTTGCCTTCGCTTTTGAAAACACGTGCAGCTCACCGCCGTACAGCAACGAACCGTACAATACCGTATTGCCCAGATCGGTTGACATACTGCTTACTATACCAAACCTGCGGCAGCTGCTGATGTTTATCTGCGCGTCCAGTCCGTATACATAATCTGTAAGATTGCGATGGCTAATTTCTACGCCTTTAGGTTTGCCTGTTGAACCCGATGTGTAGATCACATAGGCCAGGTTATCCGGATTGGTCACCGCTTCAGGGTTGGCATCGCTTTCCAGCGATAACTCCCAATCCAGTTCATCCAATGCGGCTACTTTCAGGTTGTCATCTAAGTCTGCCAATTGATCGGAATACCTACCCTGGCTTACCGCGTGTTTAGCGCCGGTGTCTTCCAGCAAGTAGCTTAACCTGTCCTGCGGGGTATCGGCATCAACAGGCACATAAGCGCCGCCGGCCTTTAAAATACCGAAGATACCGGTTACCTGATCAATGCCCCTATCCATGTACAACAATACCGGCTGATCGGCTTTTACACCCTGCCTTTTCAGATAATGGGCAAGCTGGTTAGCTTTTGCATTCAGTTCTGCGTAAGTAAGTTTCTTTCCTTCAAATACAACAGCAGTAGCGGTTGGATTCTTAACTACCTGCTTCTCAAAAAGATCTGTTACCGTCAGCGTATCCGGGTAGCTTACTGTGCTTTTGCCTTGTGTAAGCAGTTGTTGCTCTTCTGTTTCGCTTAGCAATTGCAGTTTGCCTACCAAAGCGGTTGGGCTTTGCAACACCGACTTGATCAGCTGTTGAAAATGTTCCGTCATGCGGGCTATACGTGCATGCTCGTAAACATCTGTATTGTATTGTACCGCGAAGCGTAACCCGTCTTTGGTTTCTGTTACAAAAAACGTCAGATCGAACTTTACCGTAGTTTGCTCATAGCTATAGCCCGACAGTTCCAAACCGCCAAGCTTTACTTCGGGTACTTCAGGGGTATTGCCCAGCACCAGCATTACCTGGAACAGCGGGCTCCTGCTTTTATCTCTTTCTTTTACTACCGTTTCTACTACTTTTTCAAACGGTACATCCTGATGCTCATAAGCACCCAGCGTAGTTTGTTTTACTTTTTTCAGCAGTTCGGTGAATGTTTCTTCACCTTTTACTTCGTCCCTTAAGGCCAGTGTATTTACGAAGAAGCCGATCAGTCCTTCCAGTTCCTGACGTGGCCTGCCTGCTATCGAGGTGCCTACGCAGATGTCTTCCTGTCCGCTGTAGCGGTAAAGCAGCACTTTGAATACCGATAGCAAGGTCATGTACAAAGTTACACCCTGTTCCCTGCTTAGGGTCTGCAGGCCTTTGCCTATTTCGGTATCCATACTGAACAGCAATGTGCTGCCTTTGGTACCTTGTACGGCCGGGCGGGTATGGTCCGCCGGTAGTTGCAGCGGGGCTACATCGTCCAGCTTTTCTTTCCAGTAGTTCAGTTTTTCGTCCAGCAGCTCTTCTTTCAGGTAACCTCTTTGCCATAGGGCATAGTCGGCGTATTGTACCGGTAGCTCGGGCAGGTTGGCCTGCTCGCCTGTGGTATATTCTTTGTACAGCGCTGCCACTTCGTTCACCACTACCGGCATCGACCAGGCATCCGATGCGATATGGTGCATCGTTACAACTAAAATATGTTCAGTCTCACTGATCTCCAGCAATGCCGCGCGCAGCATGTGGTCTTCGGTCAGCACAAACGGTTTATTGATCAGCGACTGGATGATTTCCCTTAGTTCCGCTTCGCTTTGATCAGCAACTTGCAGTTCTTCTATCTTCCAGTTGTCCTCCGCTTTTATTTCCTGGTAGCCCCTGCCGCCTTTTTCCGTCATCACCGTACGCAATACTTCGTGACGGTTAACAATGGTTTGGAAGGTTTTTGCAAGGGCAGCTTTATTCACCTCGCCTTTCAGGCGGAATACCGCCGGTACGTGATATTGTACACTGCCTTCCAGCCTGTCTATAAACCATAACCGCTCCTGCGCAAACGATAAGGGCAGGTCTTCGGGGCGATTGTTTGCCGAAATTTCGGGCAGGTTCGCAGTCGCTTCTATACCCGATGCCTTCGCTACCAACATATTGCTCAACGCGGCAATGGTTGGGTTGGTAAACAGTTCGCGCACGCTCAGATCGATACCGGTTTGTGTACGAATCTGCGAGAGCAAACGCATGGCCAATAAAGAATGCCCGCCCAGCTCGAAGAAATTATCGGTAGTACCTATTTTGTCTTTGCCTAAAAGTTCGGTCCAAATCGCTGCCAGCTTTTCTTCGGTTTCATTCTCCGGTGCATGGTATTGCGCGGATTGAACATCGCTCATATCCGGCGCTTTTAACGCGCGTTTATCTACCTTTCCGCTTGGGGTAAGGGTGAAACTTTCTTGCTCAACCCATAGCTGCGGCACCATATATTCGGGCAGTACGCTATGCAGGTATGCTGTTACTTTTTCTTTGGCGTAGCCATCTTGCGGAATCACATACGCTATCAGGCGTTTGCTGCCACGTTCGTCGGTACCGGCAATTACAACGGCTTGTTTTACCAAACCACTTTGCTGTATGGCAGTTTCTACCTCACCCGGCTCAATCCTATAACCACGAATTTTCACCTGGTCATCTTTACGACCGGCGTATTCTATATTACCATCGGGCAGTAAACGGCACAAGTCACCCGTGCGGTATAACCTCGCGGCAGGATCATCACTGAAAGGATCGGCTATGAACTTTTCGGCAGTCAGTTCAGGCCGGTTAAAATAACCTCGTGCTACCTGCGCGCCGCCAATGCACAGCTCGCCCAGTACCCCTGCCGGGGCTAAGGCTGCTGTATCATTTAATATATAAACCTGCGTATTGCTTACCGGTTTACCGATAAGCGAGGCTTTGTTAACATCGTCAATTTTATAATAAGTGGCGCATACCGTCGTTTCGCTCGGACCATAGGTGTTTACCACCTGCACGCCCGGGAAAATATTGCTGATATAAGTCGGTGGCAATACCTCGCCCCCGCTGATAATATAGCGCAGGTTTGGCGCAGATCCCCATTCGCGGTTCAACCATTCTATTACGCTCGGCGTGGTGCTGAGTATGCTTACATTTTCGTTTTGCAGAAAATGCTGTATCGCGTCGATATCCTTACCGCCCTCTTTAACAATGATGAGTTTGGCACCCGAAATTAAGGCCGGGTAAACTTCCTCACACATGGTATCAAACGAGATAGACGATTGCTGCAAAACAACATCGGCGGCAGTTATATCGAAATAAGCTTTGAAACCTAAGCTATAGTTCAGCAGGTTTTGATGTTCTATCATCACCCCTTTCGGTTTCCCGGTTGAGCCTGATGTGTAGATCACATACGCTAAGTTATCCAACTTTGCTGATACCGGCAGGTTCTCTTTGCTTTCTGCCAGTAGTTCATCGCTGATGTTTCTATTGTTCAGGTCGATGACAGTTCCACCAAATGTGCCCAGCTTACTGCTTTCAACATTGCTGATTAATAATTTCGCGTTGGTATCGGCCAGCATGTAGGCGATACGGTCTTCAGGATATTCGGCATCAACCGGAACATAAGCCCCGCCTGATTTTAATACAGCCAAAATGCTGATGATCATCCCGAAACCACGCTCTACGCATACAGGCACCAAAGTTTCGGCGGTTACGCCTTGCTTTTGCAGGTAACGGGCTAATTGGTTAGCGCTTTCGTTGAGTTGCTTGTAGCTTAACTCTTCGCCCTCAAATACCAGCGCTGTGGCATCCGGCGTTTTGTCTGCCTGTATTTCAAACAGTTGGGCTATATTTTTATCGGTAGCGTAAGCGGCTTCAGTCGAGTTAAGTTCAGTCAATTGCTGACCGATCTCCATCTCGCTTAATAAGCTTAGCTTTCCTACCAGTTCTTCGGGGTTTAATACTACCGAGCTGATCAGTTCCTGGTAATGGCCGATCATTTTCTCAATCGTATCCCGGTTGTACAGGTCGGTATTGTATTCTATACCGCCATAGATCTCGTCGCCACGTTCGGCAAGGAACATCGAAAGATCGTAGTTGGCCGTGCTGCGTGTTTCAGCGATAGGCTCCAGTTCCAAATCGCCCAGTTGAAGCGCAGGCACATCAGGCGTGTTCTGCAATACCAGCATCACCTGGAACAGCGGGCTACGGCTCATATCCCTATCTTTCACAACGGCTTCCACTACCTTTTCAAACGGTACATCCTGGTGCTCATAAGCTTCCAGCGTAGTTTGTTTTACCGCGCCGAGCAATTGCACAAAGCTCATTTCGCTTTTTACCTCATCGCGCAGCGCGAGTGTATTGATCAAGAAACCGATCAGGCCCTCCAGTTCGCCTTGGCTACGACCGGCCACCGGCGTACCCACGCAAATATCCTGCTGACCGCTATAGCGATGCAGCAATACTTTGAGTACCGATAACAAGGTCATGTACAGGGTAGCGCCTTGCTTGCGGCCTAACCCATGGAGGGCTTTGCTTAATTCGGCATCTAACTGAAAATTAACCGAACTGCCATTGGTGCTTTGCACCGCCGGGCGCGGGCGATCAGTGATGATTTGCAGCGGGGCTACATCATCCAGTTTTTCTTTCCAGTAGCTTAGTTTTTTATCCAGCACTTCGCCTTGCAGGTACGCGCGTTGCCACAGGGCATAATCGGCGTATTGTACCGGCAGTGCGGGTAATTGAGCAATAGTGCCGTTTATTTCACTACGATATAGCTCTACAAATTCGCGCACCATAACCGAAACCGACCAGCCATCCGACGCGATGTGGTGCATGGTTACGATCAGGATATTTTCCTCGTCACTTATTTCTATCAACCCGGCCCGCAGCATGCTGTCGGTACCCAGATCGAATGGCGCGTTGATGGCGTTTTGTATGTCTTCTTTCAGTTCGGTTTCGCTGATGCCGCTTGCCTTGCTGGTTATTAGTTTCCAGTTACCCGGTGCTTGTATCTGCTGATAACCAAGCCCGTCCTTTTCGGCAATTACGGTACGCAATACTTCGTGGCGATTTACAATCGCTTTAAAAGTATTTTCCAGCGCGGTTTTATTCAGGGTGCCTTTCAGGCGAAAAACAGCCGGTATATGGTATTGCAGGCTGCCTTCCAGTTTATCAATAAACCACAGGCGTTCCTGCGCGAAAGACAACGGAATTTCAGTGGGACGAGATGCCACGGTTATCGGCGGCAATATATTGGCCTCCGCTTCTTCGTCTTGGTTCAGGATCCTTTTGCTTAGTGTGGCAACGGTAGGGTGCGTAAACAATTCGCGAACAACCAGTTCTTTGCCCAATTGCAGCCTGATCTGCGAGATAACACGAATGGCCAGCAATGAATGTCCGCCCAAATCAAAAAAGTTATCATCAATACCAATTTGCTTAACGCCTAAAAGCTCGCTCCATATCGCAGCAAGCTTCTCCTCGGTTTCGTTCGACGGGGCACGGTAAATACCTGCCTGGCTACCCGTTAAATCCGGCGCTTTTAGCGCACGTTTATCTATCTTACCATTTGGGGTAAGTTTAAATACTGTTTCTTCAACCCACAGTTGCGGCACCATGTATTCGGGCAGCACGCTTTGCAGGTAGGCTATCAGTTTATCTTTACTATAATCAGCATCGGGCACGGCATAACCTATAAGGCGTTTGCTGCCCTGTGCATCATTAGCGGCAATTACCACGGCTTGTTTCACCAAACCGCTTTGTTGTGCTACGCTCTCAATCTCACCCAGTTCAATACGGTAACCACGAATCTTTACCTGGTCATCCTTACGGCCCGAGTATTCGATATTTCCATCGGGCAGCCAGCGGCAAAGGTCGCCAGTGCGGTATAGTTCGGTGCTACCAGTTTCATCAAACGGATTAGCGATAAATCTTTCGGCAGTAAGTTCGGCACGGTTGAGGTAACCACGGGCTACCTGTACGCCGCCAATGCATAGTTCGCCAAATACACCTACAGGTGTTACAGCAAAGCTATCGTTAAGTATAAAAAGC
Organism: Mucilaginibacter gynuensis; assembly: GCF_039541195.1. Lineage (NCBI taxonomy): Bacteria > Pseudomonadati > Bacteroidota > Sphingobacteriia > Sphingobacteriales > Sphingobacteriaceae > Mucilaginibacter > Mucilaginibacter gynuensis. Next base: position 134,037 of record NZ_BAABFT010000003.1, on the reverse strand, counting down.
TGCGTATTACTTACCGGTTTACCTATAGGCACCAGGTCAATAGCTTCGTTTTTATCGGTATCGCTCCAATAAGTTACGTCGATAGCGGCCTCGGTTGGGCCATATAAGTTATGGATAGTTGCGTTCGGCAGTTTGGTACGGAACAATTGTACCTGCGCGGCATTCAAAGCCTCGCCACTGCATAACACGTTTTTAAGGCTTTTACAATCGCCTGCCTCTACATCGGGTAAAAAAGCGCTCAACATTGATGGCACAAAGTGCATCAGCGTGATCTGCTCGTTATCAATCACCTCTTTCAGGTAAGCGCTATCAGCCTGACCGCCCGGTTTAGCGAATACCAGTTTAGCGCCGGTGATTATTGGCCATAAAAGTTCCCATACCGATACGTCGAAACAAAAGGTGGTCTTTTGCAGGACGGCATCCGCGGCTGTCAGCTTAAAATAATCCTGGGTCCATTTTAAGCGGTTCACCACACCTTTATGCTCGTTCATTACCCCTTTGGGCTTACCTGTTGAGCCTGATGTGTAGATCACATAGGCCAGGCTATCAGGGGCTGCTTTTTCGGGCAGGTCTTCAGTGCTTTCCGTATTGAGTATGGCGATAATTTCACTGTTATCCAGTTCAATTACCGTACCTGCGAAGCCGCTTATTTTAGTGCTGCTTTCGGCATTAGTTAATAGCAGCGCAGCGCCGGTATCTTCCAGCATATAATTGATACGCTCCTGCGGGTATTCGGGATCGATAGGCACATAAGCGCCACCGGCTTTTAGTATAGCCAGTATGGCGGTGATCATATCGAAACCACGCTCTAAACAAAGCGGCACCAACGTTTCGGCCTTTACACCCTGCTTTTGCAGATGGCGGGCCAGTTGGTTAGCACGTTTATCAAGTTCGGTATAGCTTAATTGCTCCCCTTCAAATACAATCGCGGTAGCATCGGGGCTTTGCCTTACCTGCTCTTCAAACAGTTCGGCAAGGTTTTTTGTCAGATCATAATCTACTGCCGTATTATTAAAATCTTCAAATACGGTGTTGTGCTGGGCAGGTGTAAGCAGTGCTACATCGCTCCAGTTTGTTACGGCATTGCCGGTAATTTGGTGTAAAACATGTACGAACTGCGCCAATACATTTTCGGTATAGGCAGTATCAAACAGGTTGGTATTATAATTAAAAGTAATTGTTATATCATCGGCATCGGCTATTAAAATACTTAAAGGATAGTTGGTTTGTTCGTGAACATGGATATTGCTTACCTGTAACGACCACGCGCGTGAAGCTACCAGTTTGCTCACCGGGTAATTTTCGAACACAAGGATACTGTCGAACAGGTCGACTTTGATGCCTGTCCACTGTTTTATTTGTTGCAGGGAGGTGTACTGATGATCGCGCGCGGTAATTTGCTCGGCCTGTAACTGTTGCAGGTAGCTTACCACCACGGCGCTATTATTCAACTCCGACCGGAAAGGCAGGGTATTGATATACATCCCCACACGCTGCTCAACATGAGGCAACGAATCGGGCCGGCCAGACACAACAACGCCGTATACGATAGCGGGATCGTTAGTGTACTGATGCAACAAAAACGCCCAAACGCCCTGCATGAGGGTATTGACCGTTAAGCGATGCCGTTTAGCAAAATCATGAATTTGAGCCGAATGCGCAGCATCCAGCACCTCAATTAACGAACTGAAACCGCCCGCCGTATCATTTACCCGCTTAACAGCGCTAATGAAAGGCAAGTTAGTACCCTGCGTAATATTTTGCAGATAGGTACGCCAGTATTGCTCTTCGGCTTCCTTATCGCGGCGTTCTAAAAAGCGGATGTAATCTTCATACTTATCTTCGGGCTGCACCTCCATACGCTGATCATTGATGATCATTTCGTAGGTGTTTAAAAACTCGCCCATCAGCACCGGTAACGACCAGCCATCAAACAAAATATGGTGCGAGCTCCACAGCATGCGGTACCGGCCTTCTTCCAAACGGAAAATTGCCAGTCGCATCAGCGGCGGCTTTTTAAAGTCGAACCCTTTCTTCCTGTCGGCGGCTACGTAGTTATCAAAAGCTTCCTGCGCGGCGGCGGCATCCAGTTCGCGGTAATCTAATACCTCTACCGGAAGCGTTACCTCATTGTATACGCATTGCACGGGGATGCTAAACTCATCGTAAAAGAAACCGCTGCGCAATATGCTGTGCTGTTTAATAATGGCAGCCCAGCTCGCGGTAAGCACATCCACATCCAGATCGACGAGATCGCAGGTGAACTGCTCAATGTAGTTACCCGAGCCATTATCGTAAAGGCTGTGAAATAACATGCCCTCCTGCAAACCGCTTAAACGGTATATGGCAGAAATATCTTTTGACTTTACCGCCGATGGTAATTTAGACAGTGCAGATATATATTCAACTAATGCATCCCTATGAGTTTTGATATAATTAATAACATCTTTGTTACTTGTTATTAATTTGATTTCATCTTCAGTAACTTTACTTTTATTAGCCCTTAAATTGAGTTTTCCATTATCAACAGATAATGAAAAGTTCTTTTCCCCAAGGTTTGATAAAAACTCCTTTATTTCCATAAACCCAATAGTTAAAAACTCATAATATTATCGCTGTTATCATCTTCCAGGAATTTATCCAGTTCCTCGTGCTTAATTTCAGCACTTAATCCAAAGTCGGCAGGGGTATATACCTTTCCTAATTTACCCTTTTCCATACAATAACTAATAATTGTGGCCAAGTTTTTTATATAAGTTTCGCCTAACGTTTTAATTGTTTCGGCACGATAATGTTTGGTACTGTAACCCCAGTTCATCACCAGTTCGCCCTGTACTATAAAACAGTTAACAGAAAGTTTTGCATCCGAATAATTCGCCGCGCTAACCGACTGACCTATCTCCTCATCGGCCCGGCTAAGCCAGTTACCTGCTGAAACAGCCTTGTCTAACTGCCCAAGGTAGTTAAATACGATATCCCATGGATCACGGCTTTGCAAAGCATCGATTTTATTGATATATTTTAATACGCCAAAGCCAAGCCCCTTTTCCGGAATACGCCTCAACTCTTCCTTAACCCCTTTTATCAGGCCATCGGTATCGTTTTCAGCTGCTAACATTACCGGGTATAAGCTTGTAAACCAACCCACTGTGCGGCTGCTGTCAATGCTCTCGCTGATGGCTTCGCGGCCGTGACCTTCCAAACCGATGATCACTTTTTGCTGCCCTGCCCAGTCGCATAAAGTTTTGCTTAAGGCTGCCAGCAGTATATCGTTAATTTCGGTATGATATACTTTAGGCACTTCCTGTAGCAGGTGCATGGTGTTAATGGCATCGAGCTTTACACGGCTGGCTGCTACATCGCTCATCATAACGTCGCCGTTAAATGCCCAATCATCGGGCAGTGGTTCAAAACTGTTGGCCACCCCGTTCCAGTATGCTTTTTGCGCCTCAATCTTCTTGCTTAAACCATATTCGGTTAAGGCGGTATGCCATTGCCTGTATGAACTTGTTTTGGCTCCCATTGAAGGTTGCTGAAGCCCTATCATGCTATCGAGCAACTGGTTCAAATCCTCCAAAATGATACGCCATGATACCCCATCGATAGCCAAATGGTGCACAACGATGAGCAAGCGGTTATCGTTTTCGTAACCCGGCATTTGCATCAGTACCGCGCGCATCAGTTTACCTTCGGTTATTGATAAAGATTGCTGATGTTTTTTTGCACTTGCTGTAATTAGTTCAGGCAGATGATTTTTTTCTTCGTCCTGCAAATCCTCCACAAGTAATTGCGCATGTTCGTTACCGTAGCGTTGCTCCCATTCCGCACCTTCCTTGGTGTATACGAATCGTAAGGCATCGTGCTGCATGGTGATCAGGCTTAATGCCGATTGCAGCATACCCGACGATATGTTTTTGTTCAGTTTAAAAAATACAGCCTGGTTGTAATACGATATTTCGGGCTGATTTTTTTGCAGGTACCATTGCTGTATAGGCAGTAAACCGGCATTGCCTGTTAATACGCCTTGTTCGCCCAGTAAAACATCATCGCCGCGTTGTATAATCACCTCGGCCAGCGAGGCTATCATTTGGTGGTAGAAAATATCTTTCGGCTGCAAGCGTAAACCTACCCGGCGCGCCTGGCTCACTATCTGAATAGTAAGGATAGAATCGCCTCCGAGCTCAAAGAAGTTATCATAAATGCCCACATGAGGTACGCTTAACAAGTCGCCCCAGATGTTGCATAACTTTTCTTCAACCTCGTTACGCGGCGCGGCATAGGTATGGCTGATAATTTCGGTAAAATCCGGATCGGGCAACGCGCGTTTGTCCAGCTTTCCGTTAGAGGTAAGCGGGAACTCCTCCAGTTTCAGCCAAATGCCGGGTACCATATAGTCGGGCAGATAAGCCTGTAAATATTGTACTATCTGGTCGCGGTTAAATGCGGTATTGGTGGTTACGTAGCCAATCAGGCGTTTCGCGCCCTGTTTATCAGGCCTTGCCAATACTACGGCTTGTTGTACCAAACCACTTTGCATCAGCACCTGCTCAATTTCGCCCAGTTCGATACGGTAACCACGGATTTTCACCTGGTCGTCCTTACGACCCAGGTATTCTATATTACCATCGGGCAACCAACGGCCTAAATCGCCGGTGCGGTATAGTTTGGCATCAGCATTCTTACTGAACGGATCGCTGATGAATCTTTCGGCTGTCAGTTCAGGGCGGTTCAGATAGCCACGGGCAATACCCGCGCCGCCAATGAAAATCTCCCCGGTAATACCTAACGGATTGATACCTTCCTCAACCTTATTACATATATAAATATTGGTGTTAGCTATAGGTTTACCAATTAATACCGGCTCGCCATTTCGCATTACATATTGTGTACTGTAGGTGGTATCTTCAGTTGGGCCATACAGGTTACGCACCTCTATAGCGGTGGTATCCAAACCTTCCAATACGTGTACAGGCACCGGTTCGCCTGCCATGTTGATGATGTTAACATGGTGCAGGTCTGCCTTATCTTTCAGCAGGCTTTCTATTACCGATGGTACGGTGTTGATCAGTATGGCTTCGTCAACATTCAGGTAGTTTTTAATATCCAACCCGTTCTTCAGTATCCGCAATTTTTTGCCGGTACTTAGCGGGTAGAACATTTCAAATACCGAAAGGTCAAAACACATAGAGGTTGAGGCGTAAACGATATCAAAATCGCTATTCGCGAACTCCTGTATGCTCCAATTGATGAACGACGCGGTATTGCGGTGCTCAACCATTACGCCCTTTGGCTTACCTGTTGAACCTGAAGTGTAAATTACATAAGCCAGGCTATCAGGCGAAGCAGTCGCGGCCAGATCCGTATCATTTTCGGCCTGTAGTTCCGCTTCGATAGCGGTGTTGCTGATATCGATAATAGTACCGCCGAAAGCGCCCAATTTATCGCTGCTTGCAGCACTGCTGATCACAAAACCGGCTTGGGTATCTTGCAGCATATAGCTGATCCTGTCCTGCGGATATTCAGGGTCGATAGGCACGTAAGCGCCGCTCGCCTTCAATATCGCCAAAATGCTGATCAGCATTTCAGGTCCGCGTTCTATACACAAAGGCACCAGCGTTTCGGCTTGCACGCCCTGTTTTTTCAGGTAACGCGCCAGTTGATTAGCTTTTTTGTTCAGCTCATCGTAGGTCAGCGTTTGCTCTCCAAACACTACGGCTATAGCATCAGGGTTTTGTTTTACCTGTTGCTCAAACAGCTGAGTAACAACTTTATCTTTTGGATAATCGAGCTGATTATCATTAAACTCATTTAATTGCTGTGTTTTCTCCGCTTCGCTTAACAGGTTCAGTTTACCTACCAGTTCGGCTGGGTTAGCAATAATGGCTGCGATCAGGTGTTCATAATGACTGATCAGCCTGTCGATAGTCGCGGCCTCGTACAGGTCGGTATTGTATTCAACACCACCGTGGATCTCACCGTTACGTTCGGTAAGGAACATGGTGATATCGAACTTGGAGGTACCGTGCGCTTCGGGCAGATATTCCAGTTCCAGTTCGTCCAGTTTAAGTTCGGGCACATCAGGCGTATTTTGCAGCACCAGCATAACCTGGAACAAGGGGCTGCGGCTCAAGTCGCGCTCTTTTACAACTGTTTCTACTACCTTTTCAAACGGCACATCCTGGTGCTCGTAAGCGGCCAGCGTGGTTTGTTTTACTTTGTGCAGTAATTCGGTGAATGGTTCGTCGCCTTTTACTTCATCGCGCAACGCGAGTGTGTTTACAAAGAAACCGATGAGGCCTTCCAGTTCGTTTTGGTTGCGGCCTGCTACCGGGCTGCCCACGCAAATATCTTCCTGCCCGCTATAGCGATAAAGCAATACTTTGAATGCTGCCAGCGCGGCCATGTATAATGATACGCCCTGTTGTTTGCTCAACTCGCTGATGCCCTTGCTCAATGGCGTTGGCAATTGGAACATTTTGGTTTTACCATTAGTTCCCTGCACTGCCGGGCGTGCATGGTCGGCAGGTAATTGCAGCGGACTAACATCGCCCAGTTTCTCTTTCCAGTAGCTTAGCTTATTGCTGAGCACCTCGCCTTGCAGGTAACCGCGTTGCCACAGGGCATAATCTGCGTATTGTATCGGCAGGGTTGGCAGTTCGGCAAGGGTTTGCGTTACTTCGCTTCTGTACAGTTCAACAAATTCCTTTACCAGTACCGAACCACTCCAACCATCCGAAGCGATGTGGTGCATGGTTATTACCAGTACATGATCGTTCTCTGTTATGGCCAGCAGTTCGGCACGCAACATGGCATCCGTGGTTAAATCGAATGGCTGACTGATGCTTACCTGTATATATTCTTTTATTTCGGCTTCGGTTTTACCTGCTAAGTTTTGATAGCCAAGGGTCCAGTCGTTCTTGGCTTTAACCTGCTGGTAACCTCTACCATTTTCTTCTATAATAATGGTGCGCAATGCCTCGTGGCGGTTCACTATAGCCTGGAAGGTATTGCGCAGCGCAGCTTTGTTAAGCGTACCTTTTAACCGGAATACCGCAGGTATATGGTATTGCACGCTGCCTTCCATCTTATCGATAAACCAAAGGCGTTCCTGCGAGAACGACAATGGGATTTCGTTCGGGCGCTCTCCTACGATGATCTCCGGCAATGCTGCCGTGGCATCAATATTAAGCAGCAGGTGATTGCTCAACTCCGCAATTGTAGGGTGGCTGAACAGTTCCCTTACAGTTAGCTCCTGCCCGGTTTGCTGCCTGATCTGCGAGATGGCACGCATGGCAAGCAACGAGTGACCTCCCAGTTCAAAGAAGTTATCTGTTGTACCTACCTTTTCTATCCCCAATAATACCGACCATATTGCAGCCAGCATTTCTTCTGTTTCGTTTTCAGGGGCTTTGTATTCGTTGGTGTAAACCGCGCCCATATCAGGGGCTTTAAGCGCCCTTTTATCTACCTTACCGCTGTTGTTTAGTTTGAAGCTTTCTTCTTCTACCCAAATTTGCGGTACCATATAATCGGGCAATACCCTATTGAGGTAAGCCACCAGTTTTTCTTTAGTGTAGCCTTCATCAGGTATTACATAACCTATCAGCCTTTTGCTGCCCTGCATATCGGCAGCAGCTATAACTACGGTTTGTTTTACCAAACCGCTTTGGTGAACGGCGCTTTCAATTTCGCCCGGCTCAATACGGAAACCACGGATCTTTACCTGGTCATCCTTACGGCCTACGTAATCAATATTACCATCTGGCCACCAGCGGCATAAGTCGCCGGTGCGGTATAGTTTCGAGCCCTCGGTAGTATCAAACGGGTTATCAATAAATTTTTCGGCAGTCAGTTCCGGGCGGTTCAGGTAACCACGAGATACCCCCGCGCCGCCAACATAAATTTCACCTATCGCACCTATCGGTGTTAATTGCTGATAATCATTCAGGATATAAGCGGTACGATTGCTGAATGGTTTACCAATCGGTATCAGGCTTTCGTTCCCTTGTATCAGGTATGTTAACGAGTAAGTGGTATTTTCTGTAGGGCCGTAGCAATGTATCAATTTTATTGCCGGAGACACGTGCTTAACCTTTAAGGCCAGGCGCTCCGATATTTTTTCGCCACCAAATAGTACGGCATCCAGGCCGACAAATATTTCGGGGTGATCTTCTGATAATTGGTTGAACAAGCCCGAAGTGAACCACATAATGTTCACTTTAAATTCTATCAGGTATTTTTTAAGCTTCGCGATGTCGAACAGTTCATCATTTTTAACAATGATAAGCTTGGCTCCGTTCAGCAGGAAACCCCAGAACTCAAAAGTAGCGGCATCAAAGGTTGGCGACGCGGTGATCAATAAAATATCATCGCTGCCGATGTTGATGTAGTTTACATTTTTAACAAGGCTCACCACGTTACGCTGCTCCACCAACACGCCTTTAGGCTTACCGGTTGAACCCGATGTATAAATTACATAAGCGAGGTTACTTGCCGATACCGTAACCGTAAGGTTTTCGTCGCTTTCGGTTTCAAAAATATGGTTGGCGCCCAGTTCTATCACCTTGCCTTTAAAGGCCGGCAGTTTATCCCTGCTTTGCGCGCTGCTTAGTAAAATTTCGGTATTGATATCCTCCAGCATGTAATTGATACGCTCTTCGGGATATTCAGCATCGATAGGCACATAAGCCCCGCCTGCCTTTAATATCGCCAGCGTGCCGATGATCATTTCCAGACCGCGCTCGGCGCAGATCGGCACCATGGTTTCGGCCTTTACACCTTGCTTTTGCAGGTAACGTGCCAGGCGGTTAGCCCTCGCGTTAAGCGCCGAGTAGGTTACTTCTTCACCCTCAAAAACCAAAGCAACGGCATCCGGTGTTTGGGCAGCCTGTTCCTCAAAAATTTCGGCAATGCTTTTATCTGCCGGGTATTCTACAGCCGTATCATTAAAATCGATCAATTGCTGATTGATCTCCGCATCCGTTAGTAAACGTAAGCGGCCTATCTTTTCTTCACGGTTTAAAAGTACCGAGTTGATCAGCTCCTTATAATTACCGATCATGCGGGCTATAGTATCCTCATGATACAGATCGGTATTGTATTGTACCGCGAACTGCAAACCGTCCACAAGTTCGGTCACCACAAATGTAAGCTCAAACTTTACGGTGGTAAGCTCAAATTCGTAGGTAGAAAGATTTAGTCCGCCCAATTTAAGTTCGGGTACTTCCGGCGTGTTCTGCAATACCAGCATAGCCTGAAATAACGGACTACGACTTTGGTCGCGCTCTTTTACTACGCTTTCAACCACCTTTTCAAACGGCACATCCTGGTGTTCGTAAGCTTCGAGTGTTGTTTGCTTAACGGCGTTTAACAGTTCAACAAAACTGTGATCGCCTTTTACCTCATCGCGTAAGGCCAGCGTGTTTACAAAAAAGCCTATCAGATTATCCAGTTCCTGCTGGCTGCGGCCTGCTATTGATGTACCTACGCAAACATCTTCCTGTCCGCTGTAGCGGTACAGCAACACCTTAAATACCGAAAGCAGGGTCATGTATAATGTTACACCCTGTTCTCTGCTTAGTTCCTGTACAGCTTTGCTTATTTGCGCGTCAAGCTTAAATGTTGTTGTGCTTCCGTTGGTGCCCTGTATTGCCGGGCGGGCGTAATCTGTTGGTAATTGCAGCGGCGCTACATCGTCCAGCTTTTCTTTCCAGTAATTAAGTTTTTTATCGAGTGTTTCACCTTGCAGGTAACCGTGTTGCCATAAAGCGTAATCGGCGTATTGTACGGGTAACTCCGGCAAATCAGCAGCAGTGCCTTTTACCTCGTTTTGATACAAAGCCACAAACTCTTTAGCCATCACCGAACCGCTCCAACCGTCAGACGCGATGTGGTGCATGGTTACCACCAATACATGATCGTTGGCATCAAGTTCGAGCAAATCGGCCCTTAGCATGCTATCGGCACCTAAGTTAAATGGCCTGGAAACAAGGGTTTGAATATGCTGTTTAAGCACAGCTTCGCTATTTCCGGTTACATTGGTATAGCCCAATGCCCAGTCATTTTCGTGGTTTATTTGCTGATAACTGTAACCGTCTTTTTCAACGATCACTGTACGCAACACCTCGTGGCGATCAATAATTGCCCGAAATGTACGCTGTAAAGCTAACTTATTTAATTCGCCTTTCAAACTAAAAACAGCAGGTACATGATATTGTGTACTACCTTCCAGCTGATCTATAAACCAAAGGCGTTCCTGGCTAAAGGAAAGCGGTATTTGATCGGGGCGCACTGCCGGAATAATCTTTGGCAATACTGCCGCAGTATGTTCACCTGCCAGCAAATGAGCGCTCAATTCGCCAACGGTAGGATGTGTAAATAGTTCGCGAACCGAAAGTTCTTTACCTGTTTGCACCCTTATTTGCGCTATCACACGCATAGCCAGTAAGGAGTGGCCACCCAGCTCGAAGAAATTATCGTTGGTGCTTACCTTGTCCAACCCTAAAAGTTCGCCCCAAATTTTGGCCAGTATTGCTTCGGTTTCGTTTTCAGGTGCCTGGTATTTTGCCGATTGAATTTCGCTCATATCGGGCGCTTTCAACGCGCGTTTATCAACCTTACCATTTAAGGTAACTTTAAAGGCAGTTTCTTCTACCCATAGTTGCGGCACCATGTAATCGGGCAGTACACCATTGAGGTACGCAACCAGTTTTTCTTTGGTATAACCTTCATCGGGCACTACATAGCCTATCAGACGTTTGTTGCCATGGGCATCAGCAGCCGCTATAATTACCGTTTGCCTTACCAAGCCGCTTTGCTGCACCACGCTTTCAATTTCGCCCGGTTCCACACGGAAACCACGGATCTTCACCTGGTCGTCCCTGCGGCCTATGTATTCAATATTGCCATCGGGCATCCAGCGGCAAAGGTCGCCGGTGCGGTATAGTTTGGCCGAAGCATCCCCGCTGAACGGATCGCTGATAAACTTTTCGGCGGTTAATTCGGGGCGGTTCAAATAGCCACGGGCTACCTGCACCCCGCCAATGCACAGTTCGCCGTATACCCCTACAGGGGCCAAAGCCATGGCTTCGTTCATTATATAGATCTGCGTATTGCATATAGGGCGACCGATTGGCGGCAGCGGCGGCAACGCGGCATTATCCACATCGAACCAGCTTACCACGTGGGCTTCGGTTGGGCCATATTGGTTGATGATCCTTGTACCGGTTTTATGTACCAGTTTTGCAATATCATCGGTGATCTTCAACTGCTCGCCTGCTATAATTACCTCCTCGGCAAAGTGTGTACCCTCCGGTAATGACACGATGAATTCGGCGAGGTTTTGCAGAACGATGAACGGGAAAAACAAATGGGTGATCTTGTACCGGTCAACATCACGCATTAACTCGTTCACATCACGGCGGCGTTCGCCATTGATCAAATAAAGCGTTCCACCGAAACAAAGCGTTGAAAAGATCTCCTGAAAGCTTACATCAAAAGTAAACGCGGCGAATTGCAATACACGCCTCGCTTTATTTTTAAACTGATCTTCCTGCCAAAACAGCAAATTAACCAGGTTTGAGCCCGGCATCATTACACCTTTAGGCTTACCTGTGGATCCCGATGTATAGATCACGTAGGCCAGGTTATCCGGCGCGGTTTCAGTGAATACGTTTGCTTCGCTCTCGTTATTCAGTTGGGCTTGAATAGCTTCGCTGCCCAGCTCTATTACTTTGCCGGTATAATCGCTTAGCTTTTCTTTGCCTGTTGTACTGGTGATAATTAAAGCGGCGTTGGTATCCTCAAGCATGTAAGCTATCCTATCCTGCGGATATTCCGGGTCGATAGGCACATAAGCGCCGCCTGCCTTTAGTATCGCCAGTATGGCAATGATCATTTCCGTACTCCGCTCAATGCAAAGCGGCACCAGTGTTTCTGCCTTTACACCTTGTTTTTTAAGGAGATTGGCCAGTTGGTTAGCCTGCTTATTAAGAGTATCGTAAGTAAGTTCTTTGCCCTCAAACACCAACGCTGTTGCTGATGGTGTTTTCTCTGCCTGCGCTTCAAACAGCTGCGCCAGGTTTTTATCTGTTGGGTAAACTGTTTTTGTATTGTTGAATTGATTAAGCTGCTGTTCCTTCTCGGTATTTGTAAGGATATTCAGCTGGCCTATTTTTTCTGTTGGATTGCTGCTGATAGCCGCGATCAGTTCTTCGTAATGGCTGATCAATCTTGCTATTGTCGCTTCGTTATACAGGGCGGTATTATATTCCACCGCGCCGCGGATCCCGCCGTTATGCTCTGTCAGGAACATGGTGATATCGAACTTCGATGTACCGTGTGCTTCGGGCAGGTAATCCAGCTCCAGGTCGTTCAATTGCAGCTTTGGTATCTCGGGCGTGTTCTGCAATACCAGCATCACCTGGAACAGTGGGCTGCGGCTCAAGTCGCGTTCTTTTACTACCGTTTCTACTACTTTTTCAAATGGTACATCCTGGTGAGCATAAGCTTCCAGCGTGGTTTGTTTTACTTTGCTCAATAACTGGTTAAAGGTTTCTTCGCCTTTTACCTCGTTGCGTAAAGCCAACGTATTCACAAAGAACCCGATAAGGCCTTCCAACTCGCTTTGGTTACGGCCGGCCACCGGGCTGCCTACGCAGATATCTTCCTGCCCGCTATAGCGATACAGTAATACTTTTAATACAGCCAGCACGGTCATATACAGGGTTACGCCCTGTTCTTTGCTGATCTGGTGAAGCGCTTTGCTTAGATGATCCGGCAGTTGGAATGTGGTTGTACTACCCTGCGTGCCTTGCACCGATGGCCTTGCGTAGTCGGTAGGTAATTGCAGCGGGGCTACATCATCCAGTTTTGTTTTCCAGTAGTTAAGTTTTTCATTCAGCGTTTCGCCTTGCAAATAATTCCTTTGCCACAACGCGTAATCCGCGTATTGTACTGGCAGGGTTTGCAGGTTAGGCGCAGTTTGGGTAACCTCGCTCCGGTAAAGCTCTATAAATTCTTTTACCAGTATAGAACCCGACCAACCATCTGAAGCGATGTGGTGCATGGTTACCACCAGAATATATTCAGCAGCACTAAGCGTTAACAGCGTGGCTCTTAACAATGTATCTTCTGCCAGATCGAACGGCAAGCTGATCAGCGTTTGAATTGCCTGCTTTACCTGTTCTTCTGTATGGTTGGTTAAATCTTGCTGACTTAAGTTCCAGTTGTCCTTCGCTTTTACCTGCTGATAGCCTGTACCGTTATGTTCTTTGATAACCGTCCGCAATACTTCATGGCGGTTAACTATGCCTTTAAAGGTATTTTCTAAGGCGCTTATGTTCAAAGTACCTTTCAGGCGCAGCACAGCCGGTACATGGTATTGTACACTGCCTTCCAGCCTGTCAATAAACCATAGGCGCTCTTGTGAAAACGACAATGGTATTTCATCAGGGCGTTCGCTCACCTTTATCTGCGGCAGCAAAACTGCCGGAGCGGCAGCTTCTTCTTTATTTTCAGTTTGGTCGCCTTGCAACCTTTCGCTTAGTTCGGCAATGGTTGGGTAATCGAACACGTCGCTTATCGGCAACTCCGCTTTAAATGCACGGCGCACCGCCGAGATCAATCGTACTGCCAGCAGTGAGTGACCGCCCAGTTCAAAAAAGTTATCCGTGGTTCCTACAGTATCCAGTTCAAGGATATCGGCCCAAATCTCCGCCAGAATTTCTTCGGTTTCGTTCTTCGGCGCCTGGTGGCCACCTTGTATCTGTTCGCCTTCCGGGTCGGGCAGCGCCTTGCGGTCTACCTTGCCATTGGCGGTTAATGGTATTTTCTCTATTTCTTGCAGATAGGCCGGTACCATGTAGTCCGGCAGTTGGGCTTTCAGGTAATCCAGTATCGCGCCGCGGTCGAACTTACCTTCGGCTACCACATAACCAGCCAGTTGCAGGTTGCCCTGCCTGTCTTCACGGCTGATGACTACCGCCTGTTTTACCTTGTCGCTGGTTTCCAGCACACGGCTGATCTCGCCCGGCTCTACACGGTAACCGCGTATCTTCACCTGGTCGTCAATACGACCAAGATATTCGATATAACCTTCGGCATTGTAGCGTACCTTATCGCCTGTTTGGTATAATTTATTTGTTCCGAATGGGTTATCGATGAATTTTTCGGCAGTCAGTTCCTCACGGTTCAAATAGCCCCCGGCTACGCCAGCACCGCCAATTAGCAGCTGACCCGGTACGCCCACAGGGCACACTTCGCCCTCTTTACTTAATATGTATACTTCGGTATTTGAAAATGATTTCCCTATCGGGATGATATTGCCGGTAATTTCTTCCTCTGCGGGTATTTCGTAAAGCAGTTTACCAATCGTGGTTTCGGTAGGGCCATAGTGGTTTACCACCCTGCAATCGCCATATAAACGAATGCGCTCCACCGATGATTTCGGCAAGGCCTCGCCACCAAAGATCAACAGCTTTGATGGCAGCAAAGGCGCACCAGGTTCGGGCGATAAAGCCTTCCAATGTGATGGCACTATCTTGATACAGTCGATGCGATTATCTTCCACATATTCCTGCATGGCCTCTATGTGGCTCGCCATCGCTTTGCTTATTACGTGTAGCTCGCCGCCGTACAGCAATGAGCTATAAAGCACAGTGTTACCCAAATCGGTTGCAATGGTGGTCACCATAGCAAACCTGCGGCAACGGCTGATCTGGATCTTTTCGTCGAGCCCGTAAACATAGTCAACCAAGTTACGGTGACTAACTTTTACCCCTTTCGGTTTACCTGTTGAACCCGATGTGTAGATCACATAGGCTATATCGTAAGCATTGTGGGTTATGGCCGGGTTGCTTTCACTTTCCAGCGACAACTCCCAATCCAGTTCGTCAAGTTCCGCTACTTTCAGGTTGTCGTTTTCGTCGGTAAGGCGTTCGGCGTATTTGCTTTCGCTTATCGCTATTTTTGCGTCTGTATCTTCCAACAGGTGACCTATCCGCTCCTGCGGCATATCGGTATCCAGTGGCACATATGCCCCACCGGCTTTTAATATACCCAGCATACCGGTCAACTGCCCTATGCCCCTATCCATATACAGCGGCACCAAAGTACCTGCCTTTACACCATGCCTTTGCAGGTAGTGCGCCAGCTGATTGGCCTTTTGGTTCAGTTCGGCATAGGTGAGCGATTTATCTTCAAACACCAACGCTTTCGCATCCGGCGTTTTAGCTGCCTGCGCTTCAAATAGGCTAACTACTGTTGCCGTTTCCGGATAAGCAACGGTGCTTTTGCCCTGGTTGAGCAGGTTTGCCTCTTCCGCTGCTGTCAGTATCTGCAAATGGCCTACTGTTCCCTGCGGATTAGCCAGCACTGATCTGATCAGTTGCTGGAAATGTTCCGTCATGCGGGCGATACGCACATGCTCGTAAACATCTGTATTGTATTGTACCGCAAAGCGTAACCCGTCTTTGGTTTCGGTTACAAAGAATGTCAGGTCGAACTTTACCGTGGTTTGCTCATAGCTATAGCCCGACAGTTCCAGACCGCCAAGCTTTACTTCAGGCACTTCAGGTGTATTACCCAGCACCAGCATTACCTGGAACAACGGGCTCCTGCTTTTATCTCTTTCTTTTACTACCGTTTCTACTACCTTTTCAAACGGTACATCCTGGTGCTCATAAGCACCAAGTGTGGTTTGTTTTACTTTCTTCAGTAAGTCCGTAAAGCTTTCTTCGCCTTTTACTTCGTCCCTTAGAGCCAGTGTATTTACGAAGAAGCCGATCAGTCCTTCCAGTTCCTGTCTTGGCCTGCCTGCTATCGAGGTACCTACGCAGATATCTTCCTGTCCGCTATAACGGTACAGCAATACTTTGAATACCGAAAGCAAGGTCATGTACAAGGTTACGCCTTGTTCCCTGCTTAGGGTTTGCAGGCCTTTGCCTATTTCCGTATCCATGCTGAAAAGCAGTGTGCTGCCTTTGGTACCTTGTACTGCCGGGCGGGTATAGTCAGCAGGTAGTTGAAGCGGGGCTACGTCGTCCAGTTTTTCTTTCCAGTAGTTCAGCTTTTCTTCCAGCAGTTCTTCTTTCAGGTAGCCTCTTTGCCACAAGGCATAGTCGGCATATTGTACCGGTAACTCCGGCAGATTAGCTTGCTCGCCTGTGGTATATTCTTTATACAGCGCCGCCACTTCGCCTACCACTACCGGCATCGACCAGGCATCCGATGCGATATGGTGCATCGTTACCACTAAAATATGTTCCGTTTCGCTGATCTCCAGCAATGCCGCGCGCAGCATGTGGTCTTCGGTCAGCGTAAACGGTTTATTGATCAGCGACTGGATGGTTTCCCGTAGTTCCGCTTCGCTTTGATCAGCTACTTGCAGTTCTTCTATCGTCCAGTTGTTTTCGGCTTTTATCTCCTGGTAGCCCCTGCCACCTTTTTCCGTCATCACCGTACGTAATACTTCGTGACGGTTAACTATGGTCTGAAAGGTTTTTGCAAGCGCCGCCTTGTTTACTTCGCCTTTCAGGCGGAATACCGCGGGCACATGGTATTGTACGCTGCCTTCAAGCCTGTCTATAAACCATAGGCGTTCTTGCGCGAAGGATAAGGGTAGATCGATAGGTGTAGCCCTGTCAAATACGGCTATTTTATCGGTATCATTTATGCTTTTTGATTTCCAGCTTTCATTGCTTAAAAAATCAATTATCAGTTGCTTATTAGCCCTTATATCATTTAAAAGTTGTTCATCTATTTCCTGATCTTCAGGGACTTTAAGTTGCAGGCGATCGCCATTCAGAATGATTTCCACATCATTTTGCTTCGCCGCATATAGTATGTCAATAACCTTATTAAAAAACTCTTCCATGTAATAAGTTAGGCTCCCTTTGTACTTAAATTTTTGTGTTAAATGACATTACACTCTCTCTATATATCCATTACCTTGAAGGCCCGTTTTTCGTTAACCGGCTCCCTGTGCGTTTGCGTTTCAATATACCTGCCTAATTCTTTAATAGTGGTAAATCTGAACAGCATATTCACCGGGATGGAGATGGATAAACCCGTTTCAATGCGGTGGATAAGCCTCATGGCCAGCAACGAATGCCCGCCGAGTTCAAAGAAGCTATCTTCCGTACCTATTTTTTCTATCCCCAATAATTCGCTCCATATCTGCACCAGTTTTTCTTCGGTTTCATTATCCGGCGCGCGGTACGCTACCGACTGGATGCCGCTCATATCCGGCGCTTTCAGTGCTCTTTTATCTATTTTTCCGTTAGCGGTCAGTTTAAAAATTTCTTCTTCAACCCATAATTGCGGTACCATATAATCGGGCAGCACGCTGTTAAGGTATTGCAGCAGGTTTTCTTTACTATAGCCCTCATAGGGGATAACATAACCGATGAGCCTTTTGCTGCCCTGTGCATCGGTACCTACAATTACCACGGCCTGTTTTACCAGTCCGCTTTGTTTTACCACGCTTTCAATCTCACCCGGCTCTATCCGGAAACCCCTGATCTTCACCTGGTCGTCCTTGCGGCCTATGTATTCGATACTGCCATCAGGCAACCATTTACCTAAATCGCCGGTGCTGTATAACCTGCCGCCGGTATCGTATGGATTGCTGATGAATTTTTCACGGGTTAATTCCTCACGGTTCAAATATCCCCTTGATAAACCCGCGCCGCCCAAATAAATTTCGCCGATCGCGCCGACAGGTACCAGTTGATAGCTGCCGTTGAGCACATAAGCTGTGCGATTATTTAAAGGTTTCCCTATCGGGATAGGGTTGCTGACCGGGTTTGTTATGGGGTAGGTTAACGAGAAGGTAGTATTCTCCGTAGGGCCATAACCGTTAATTAAGTTCAGAGCCGGGTATACTGTCCTGATCTTTTGAATATGGTGTTCCGATAATTTTTCGCCGCCTACCAGTATAGTTTTCAACCCGCTAAATACTTCCGGACTATCCTCTGTTAGCTGGTTAAACCAGCTTGAGGTGAACCACATAGTGGTCACCCCATATTTTGTAATTAATGCTTTAAGCGACGACGCGATGAACAGGTCCTCATTTTTACACAAGATGAGTTTGCCGCCGTTCAGCAACATGCTCCAGTACTCAAAAGTAGTGGCATCAAAGGTTGGCGCACCGGTTACCAGTACCACATCATCGCTGCTGATATCAACGTAGCTTACATTTTTCACCAGGCTCACCACGTTACCTTGCTCTACCAAAACACCTTTAGGTTTACCGGTAGAACCAGAAGTGTAGATCACATAAGCAAGATTGTTAGCCGATGCCTTTACAGCCGGGTTTTCTTCACTTTCATTACTTAACAACGCTTGTGTCGCCTTGTTATCCAGTTCGATCACCTTACCTGTGAAGCTGTTCAGTTTATCCCGGCTTGCCACGGTGCTTAGTATCAGCTTAGCATCGGTATCTTCCAGCATGTAAGCGATACGATCCTGCGGATATTCAGGATCGATAGGTACATAAGCGCCGCCTGCTTTCAGGATAGCCAGAATCGCGACCATCATCTCCACTCCACGTTCCACACATAACGGCACCAGTGTTTCGGCAGTTACACCTTGGCGGGCGAGATAGCCGGCCAGTTGATTAGCCTTTTTATTAAGCTCTTCATAAGTCAGCTCGGCGTTTTCAAAAACCAGCGCCGTAGCTGATGGTGTTGCCTGTACCTGTTGCTCAAATAGCTCCGCGATGCTTTTATCTGCCGGGTAAACTGTTTGAGTATTGTTGAATTGGGTAAGCTGCTGCTCTTTTTCTGTTTCAGTAAGGATGTTCAGCTTACCTATCTCTTCAGCCCGGTTGGTAATTACCGCACCTATTAATTCTTCATAATGGCCGATCATCCTTGCTATTGTAGCAGCCTGGTACAGATCGGTATTGTATTCTATTTCGCCGGTGATCTCGCCGTTTTGCTCTGTCAAAAACATCGTCAGATCAAACTTCGAGGTACCGTGCGCTTCTTGTTTGTATTCGAGTTGCAGGTCATTTAATTCCAATGCAGGTGTTTCGGGTGTGTTCTGCAACACCATCATCACCTGGAACAGCGGGCTACGGCTCGTGTCCCTCTCTTTTACTACTGCTTCTACTACCTTTTCAAACGGAACGTCCTGGTGTTCGTAAGCGGCTAACGTGGTTTGTTTCACCTTGCCGAGTAATTGGGTAAATGTATCATTGCCTCGCACTTCATCGCGCAGGGCTAAAGTATTTACAAAGAACCCGATCAAACTTTCCAGTTCGCCTTGGTTGCGCCCTGCAACCGCTGTACCTACGCAAATATCTTCCTGTCCGCTGTAGCGGTGCAGTAATACTTTAAATACCGATAGCAGGGTCATGTACAAAGTAGCACCCTGCTCCCTGCTTAACTCTTGCAGACTTTTACCCACACCGCTTTTCAATTGAAAAGTATGGGTAGCGCCTTTGGTACTTTGTACCGCAGGCCGGGCATGGTCTGTTGGCAATTGCAGCGGGGCTACATCATCCAGTTTCTCTCTCCAGTAGTTCAGCTTTTGCTCCAGTGTTTCGCCTTGCAGGTAGCCGCGTTGCCACAGGGCATAATCTGCATATTGTATTGGTAAGTCGGTTAAGTTTGGTGCTGTTTGGGTGACCTCGCTTCTGTATAATTCTACAAACTCTTTCACCAATACCGAACCCGACCAGCCATCCGACGCGATGTGGTGCATGGTGATCACCAGCATATACTCGTCAGTACCGGTTTCCAGCAGGTCTGCACGCAACATGCTGTCAGCACTTAGGTCGAAAGGTTTGCTTATAAGGGTAGTTATCAGGCTGCGAAGTTCTGCCTCGTTGTTTTGTTCTGTTTTGTGATAACCCAGTGCCCAGTTATCTTTAGGCTGTACCTGCTGATAACCTATGCCTCCGGCCGCTGTGATCACCGTGCGTAATGCTTCGTGGCGGTTCACAATAGCCTTAAAAGTATTTTCAAGCGCCGTTCTATTTACCGTTCCTTTCAGTTTAAATACCGCCGGGATATGGTACTGAACGCTGCCTTCCATTTGATCGATAAACCACAAACGCTCCTGGCTGAAAGATAATGGAATATCCGCCGGGCGTTCGCCTGCTGTTAATACCGGTTGGTTAGCTATTACTTTTTCATCGTTTATTTTGGCAGAAAGTAAGGCGATAGTAGGGTTATTAAACAAATCACGGACCGATAGCTCCTTCCCTGTTTGCAGTCTGATCTGCGAGATGACGCGCATGGCCAGTAACGAATGACCACCCAACTCAAAGAAGTTATCGTCAACACCTATCTTTTCAATACCCAATAACCCGCTCCATACCTGCACAAGGTTTTGCTCGGTTTCATTTTGAGGCGCACGGTACGCTACGGATTGTAAATCACTAAAATCCGGCGCTTTAAGTGCGCGTTTATCTATTTTGCCATTGGTGGTCAGCTTAAAGCTTT
This sequence comes from Mucilaginibacter gynuensis, assembly GCF_039541195.1. NCBI lineage: Bacteria > Pseudomonadati > Bacteroidota > Sphingobacteriia > Sphingobacteriales > Sphingobacteriaceae > Mucilaginibacter > Mucilaginibacter gynuensis. Next base: position 113,587 of record NZ_BAABFT010000003.1, on the reverse strand, counting down.
CTTCCTCTATCCACAGCTGCGGCACCATGTATTCGGGCAGTAAACCGTTAAGGTATTTTACTAAGCCCTCTTTGGTATAACCTTCGGCAGGCACTACATAACCTATCAGGCGTTTATTGCCCTGCGCATCGGTATTGGCTACCACTACAGATAGTTTTACCAGGCCGCTTTGTTGCACCGCGCTTTCAATTTCGCCCGGCTCAATACGGTAGCCCCTTATTTTTACCTGGTCATCTTTACGACCGGCATATTCTATATTACCATCGGGCAGCCAGCGGCACAGGTCGCCTGTGCGGTAAAGCTTTGCACCTTCGGTAGTATCAAACGGATTATCAATAAATTTTTCGGCAGTAAGTTCCGCACGGTTCAAATAACCACGAGCTACTTGAGTGCCGCCAATGCACAATTCGCCATAAGCACCAATTGGCACCGGTGAGATATCATCATTTAATAAGTATACCTGTACATTATCAATGGGTTTGCCAATTACGATAGTGCCATCGGGGCGGATAGGATCAACCGAAAGCGTAGCGCAAACGGTACCTTCTGTGGGACCGTAGCCATTGATCAACCTCACACCTTTCGATTGGATATGCCTGCCCAAACGCTCGTTCAGAGCTTCGCCTGCCGATATGATACTGCGCAGCGTACCCAAATCGTTCTCAATAATTTGCTGAAATGATGGCGGTATAATAGCTACCTCCACCTTGTAGGTATCAATCAGGTTCTTAAAACCATCGGCCGATAACAGCACTTCTTTGCGGCATAGTACCAATGTACCGCCGCCGACCAATGCCGTAAATATTTCATTGCACGATGCATCAAAGCTAAACGACGCGAACTGCAATATGCGCGTACCCGCTTGTACATCAAACAGAATATCGTGATAAACAGCCAAATTCACCAAGCCTTTGTGCTCCACCATTACCCCTTTAGGTTTCCCGGTAGAGCCCGATGTGTAGATCACATAGGCCAGGTTATTGGTACCTGATATAGCATTTAAGTTATCCGTGCTTTCTGTTAGTAACACATTTTCTATACCATCTAATTCGATGATAATACCGGTAAAGTCCGCCAGTTTTTCACGGGTTTGCAAACTGCCGATCACCAGTTTGGCACCTGAATCTTCCAGCATGTAGTTGATCCTGTCCTGCGGATATTCAGGGTCAATGGGCACATAAGCGCCGCCTGCCTTTAAAACCGCCAGTATGCTCACGATCATCCCTAAACCGCGCTCGATGCAAATTGGCACCAATGTTTCTGATTGTACACCTTGTTTTTGCAGGTAATATGCCAGTTGGTTGGCCTTCGCGTTAAGGTCGGCGTAGCTAAGTTCTTTGCCTTCGAACAGCAAGGCTATAGCATCAGGGTACTGTTGCACCTGTGCCTCGAACAGGTCGGTAATGGTTTTCCCTTCGGGATAGCTTTCGGTATTGGCTCCCGGCTGCGTATAAGTGCTGAATGCCAATAACGTTTCGCGTTCGGCAGCAGGTAAAATAGTTATATCACCTACGTTTTTATCAAGCGCCTGCGGAAACTGCGCTATAATATAAAGGATACGTTTACCTAAAAGATCAATCTCTTCTGCCGTAAAGTATTCGTTTCTGAATTGTATTTGTAATTGCAGCGGTTGGTTTTTGCCGTAATCGCGCCAGCATAACTGCAATGGCGTACGCTCTTCATCATTACCCAGGCGGATAATGCGGGCTTCAATTTCGTCGCCGAAATCGAGGCCAAAATCAAGCGGTTCGTAGTTTACCACCACCTCGCACAAATAACCATCAGCAATATTCAGCTTAAGGTTACGGCTAAGGTCGGCAATGGGGTAGTTATAATGGCGGTAATCTTTTTTCTGCGTGTTGGTAACATCGGCCAATAAACCGGCCAACGTTTGCTCTTTATCAAAGCTGCCTTTAAACGGCAAAACCCCGCTGAACATACCCACCATATTACGCAGCTTTTTTGAGCCCCGTTTATGCACCGGGATGCCAAACACGAAGTCAGTATCTGCCGATACATTGCCAAAATAAATAAGCAATGCCGCTAAAGTAAGCTGCTGAAAACCGGCCCCGCTTACCTGCTGAATATACTCCAGCGAGAGCCTTTGCTCCGCCGGAATATCAATATTGTAAGTGGTGCTTGCTTTTTGCGCTGCCGATAAGGTATATTTCGGGGTGAGCAGCTTTTGCGGTTTGGCAGCGATCTTCTCGTTCCAGTACTGCTCGTCATCTTTATAACGTGCCGATTGGTTGTATTCGCCCGCATTGGCAATTTCTTCGCCGTATGCTGGGTAGTTAAATACCGTATCGTCGCCATTGGCCAGGGCCTTGTACTTTTGCGCTACGTATTGTACGTACACAATAAAGCCGTAACCATCGGTAATGAGGTGATGGTATTTACCAAAGAACCAATGCTCATCATCGGCAATTTTTACCAGGTATTGATCAAAAGGCAGTGTTTGCTCACTTAACGCGAAAGGAATATTGAACCGTCCCTGCATCCATTTGATGACCTCTTCACTGGCATCCTCCTGATCGCTGAAATCAACCTCAACCAGTTCGCATTTGCCGAAGCTGTCATCATATTGATAACCTAATTCGGCAAGGGCCAAATCAAACCTGAACTTGAACGCGTCAAACACCACCGGGGCCGAGCCCACGGCCTCATGGAATTTCTCCTTATCCAACGCTCCTTTCAATACGATGTACCCGCCAATATTATATTGGGCGCTATCGATATTCAAAAGCTGGTCAACAAACACTTCCTGCTGGGCAGGGTGTAAAGGAAAAAACGGTTTGTGCATAAGGTTATTCAATGTTCAAAAAAGGCGCGCCGGCTATTCTTGTTCCGCTAAGCTGCCTGCATTCATTTCGTATAAAAGCTCTTTTTCGCCATATAAGCGTTCGGCTATAATACCACGCTCGGTGCATAGTTTCACCAATTTGTTCGATTGTACAATCGGGTTCGATTCATCGGTGTATTTGATACTGCTGATAAACTCTACCCAAGGCTCCTGCCCCATGGCGTATACATAGATCTCTTTCGGATTAAATATATCTACCAGTGCCATACCCTTATCACAATCAGAACCGGCAAGTCGGCGGCTACCGTCCATATCGCGTGGTAGTTTTTTGGTAAGCAGTGGGCCGTATAACCAGGTTAAAGGCGCCCCGTCGCATTCCATGCCTATAAACAACACATCGGCATCGCCAATATGTTTATGAATAAGCTCGTATAATCTTGGCTCCACAATACGCGAATCGGCCAGGAAGAGGAGCTTAAAATCACCCACTTTTACCAGGTAGCAGCATTTGGTCAATATATTCATATCGCTGTGCTCGCCAATAAATGGCAGGGCAGTAATAATGGCATCGTTGAAATGAACGGGCTCCATCTCGTCCATACCTATCACGTTTTTGAAACCGATATTGCTGAACATCAGCTTCAGGTCGGGATCTTCCAGCTTGCCGCTTGATGTGCGCGGAACAATCAGGTTCTTAATTTTGTGCCTCAAAGGCAGCAGGGTTTCAAACAGGATGTGATCCTGATGATTGTGGGTGATCAGCACATAATCAATAGTATCGGGCAGGTCGATATCAGAAAAACGTGTTACATCAGAATCATAACCGTAATAGCTGATCAACGGATCAACCAATATGCTGATGTCCTTAGTTTCAACCAGGATACAGGCATGGCCAAAATAACGCATGCGTATTTTATCGCCGGTGTATTTTTCGTATGGTGGCGGAACGGTTTCGGTAAAGAAGGTTTCAAACAATGCTTCCTGATCGGGCTTAATACCGCATAGGTTTTTGATGTACTCGTAGCTTTGCGGTACACGTTTCATTTTCGAAAGCTCATCTATACACGCATGCTCAAAAGGTACCTGCAAGTCTAACACGTGTGATTCTTCAAGTCGTGGTGTGCTCAAACAAAACGGGCGCTCATCGTTATCAGTTAACCATAAGGCTATGCTTTGCGAGCTTTTGTTATAAAACTCGCTTTGGTATAATAAGGCTTCAAAAAACCTGAAACCCGGGTTATTATTACGATCGTAATACAGTTCTACAAACCCCCTTAAAATATCGGGTACTTTAGGGTAAAGGTCTTCCAAACCGTAACCGGTAGCTTCAGCAGCCAGTAACCTGTCGAGTGATTTAATGGCTTTGGCAAACTCAATTACCCGATCTTGATTTTTGTATGATTGCGCTTCCAGTTCGCGAACTTCGTCTACACGGCCTCCGCCAAAATCCATAAACGGACCGCCCTTCATTTTAGGGTTAAGTACCGCGCTGGCGTGAATGGCAGGCGCCGAAAGGTATGATTCGATGATAGCCAGATGCCTGCCTACAATATTCATTGCTGCCGTTGCCGGCGATATTAAATGGCTCCAGGCATACCATTTATCTACCAATGGTTCAAATACCACGTTTGGTTTAAGATATACTTGTTTATTATCCATGATAGGGAGATTTAATAAGTTTACTGATAGTGTTTTGTATGGTTTGCAGTATAGCTGCCTGGTGTTGTAGTATAAAAAAGTGATTACCTTCCATCTCTATAAATTCAACTCCGCTGTTGCTTTCTTTTTCCCAAAGCAATATTTCTTTTTTTTCCAGGTCTTCATCAGTACCGGTAATAACCGTTAACGGGATATTGAGTGCTGGTTTATTGCTATAATTATAGGTTTCGCTGAGTTTAAAATCGTTACGCAGTATGGGTTCCAAAAAGTCGAGCATGTCTTCGCTCGCCAAAATTTCATCGGGCATACCACCCAGCGATTTTACCTCGGCTATAAATTCCTTTTTAGGTAACAGATGCCGCTTCTTAGTGGTTCGTGAAGGGGCTGATGGGCCGGGCGTACCTGTAATGAAAATATGTACAGGCAGTGGTTGGTTGTTTTCTACCAGTTTTAAGGCCAACAGGTGGGCCAGCATTCCACCTAAGCTATGCCCGTAAATAGCATATTCGCCTTTATGAATGATGGTTAGCGCCTGTTTGTAAAGGTCATCAACAATGGTAGCGGCATCGGCACACAAATCTTCATTTATCCTCGTTCCCCTGCCCGGATACTCAAAAACCATCACATTAAAAATGGATGGTATATTGGTAAATAACTCACGATAAGCATATTTACTGCCACCCGCAAAAGGCAGGCACAGCAAATTCAATTTTTTTTCCATTCAGGATGCAACAGCCTTAAACTGCAAGGTAAATTGGATGAAAGAAATTCTTAATAAACTCGACCCGACGGATCGCATAGGTAGTCTATAAAGATATTATTTATACCGTAATACTGCAAGCCCTTTTTAAACACTTGCTACAACCAATGGTTTGGGTTTTCGTATAAAACGGTTCTTTTGATTCAAAAACGGCATTTCAATAAGGTAATATGATATATGCGCTACCACAATTACCAGGCAAATATTTTGCGGAAACTGGTTAAACCAGTAATCGATCTTATTATTTAAAAATAACTGCTGCCATATATACAGCGAGTATGATAACACACCGATATGTGTAATTATTTTGCTATTAAGAAATACGGCTACTTTTGATGGCACATAAATACTCCAGAATATCAAGATCATGATCAGCAAGCTCTCCAGGTTGGCACCAATGGGTAACTTATAAGCACCCTGAAAACGGTGATCTAACATCGGCGAAATAACAAAAACGAACAGACCGATGAACGCGATAAGCGCGGTGTTGTTAACCAGTTTCATCACTTTATCTCTGAAGAAAGCGGTGTTCTCTATCAACGCGCCAAGGCAGCCCATCAATATGATGCTCCCACCCGAGTGCAGCATCATCTCTATTTGTCCGCGGCTATCAGGCATAAAATAATAAGTAGCCAGCCTCACCACCGGTGCGGCAATTATAATACCGATAACCAGTTTTTTCAATGTGCTTACATTTAATTTAATAAAGGTTATTGGCCATAAAAGATAAAACTGCTCTTCCATGGATAGCGTCCAGAAGTGACCGAAAAACCATACCACGTTGCCGTTTGTGGCTTTAGGCACAATAAACCAATGCGCGTAATTCCACAAAAAAACCGATGCGAAACCGATCCACTCATAACTTTCAAAAAGCTCCGGAATAAAAAAGTTTTTAAGTACGATAAGGGTTATAATGTACAGGTAAAATACCGGAAATATGCGGAAAGCCCTGCGGATATAAAAGTTCCTTAAATTGATGCCCCCTGTTTTATCTCTTTCGGTGATAAGTATTTTAGTAATAAGGTAGCCGCTTATCACAAAGAAGATACGCACCCCTAAACGGGCATTGGCAAAAAACGGAAATGCACTGTTATCGGTTACAATTGGGCCTATGGTATCGGCACAATGACCAAGTAAAACCATAAAAATTGAAATCGCGCGTATCCCGTCGAGGCTTTTAATTCGATGCATGTGTAACTTAATTGTGAAAGATTGTTCGAGTAAATATGCTTGTTATCTTTTAATAAATAAAATAACAAGTGGTACAGGTATAAGTAAAGGTTACAGGTAGAGAAGGTATATTACAGATCCGAGAACGAATCAGAGCAATAGCGATGAATGGCTTAATCTTCAAATTTCCGCGTGCGTGCAAACGTAGCGGGGTTACCTGAGTAAATGCTCCAGGCATCCAGGTTTTTGTTAGCAACAGAGTTTACCGTTAAAATAGCGTGCGACTTGCAAACCACTCCGGGGCATACGGTACTTTTGGCACCAATCCAAACCCCGTCTTCCAGTTCAATGCCACCTAAACGGTACGGAAAATCACTTTTTGTATAATCGTGGTTACCGGTAAGCAGCAGCGCCTCCTGCGATATGCATACGTTATTGCCTATGGTTACATTTTCCAGGTTATCTATCCATACCGACTCGCCTATCCAGCAGTGGTTGCCAATAGTTAATCGCCATGGGTTTTTGATACGTACGCGGGTTTTAATCACCAGCCCATCGCCCACTTTTGCGCCGAAAGCGCGTAACAAGAAAATTTTAAACTTATAAGGCCACGGAAACGAGCTGTTAAAAATATAGTAATTGATAAAGTACCATACGAGTACTTTTATTTTACTGCCATTTTTATAATCGCCGATGGTAAAGGTGGAAAGGTTGGTTGGCATAGAGCAACAGATATAAATGCAGCAGTTAATATCCGGCCAAAGCCGAATTTGCCACATTGTAAATTTAGAAGAAAGTGTATTACGCGGTAATAAATGATTTATTTATTACGCCTGAAGGTATCAGTAAAACAGTAAGCAGGTGCGTGATGCACCTGCTTACTGTTTGCAATATTTTTATCAGCCTATAAGGCTATGTGTGTATTCTTTTCGATACCGGCTACTGTAAATGCTTGTTTAACAGAAGGGGCCGGTTTGTATGCCGAGTTACCTAATTGCGATGCGTTAACTACCACATCACCCTCGCCTGTTATGGTAACGGTATTTTTATCAATTACCGCCGGGCCCGATACTAAGCTAAAGCTAACCGGCATGTTGTTGGTTGATGACGCGATGAGGTTAAATGGCGCATCGCCCAGGCTTTTTATGCCTACCGGTTCAAATGTAATTGCTTGCGGTGTAACGGTATTAACAAAACGCATATCTTTAAAACCAAAGTTACGCCCAGTTGGGTTAACGCCGCCTGTAATATATGCCCGCATTGTTTTTGGCGATGATACATTGGCCGTAGCATCAAAAGGCGGAACAGTTACCGAATAACCGGCATATTTAATAATTACCGATCCTTTGCTTCCTCTTATTTCCAAAGGTTGCAGCTTTTGCATCAAGGGTGCAATAAAGCTATCGTTCAAACCGGTTACCAATACTTTGCTGTTACCGTAAATAGTATTTTTAGTTTGGCCGGGAGTTGATGAATGCGCCCAAACATTGCTGATGCGTACAATGATCTTCCCGGTGTTATCCAGCACATCAAAATATTGTTTCATTACGCCTTGCTGATCAGTAAGGTAATATGATATTTCACCGTTGAGTGCCCAATAGTCCAGTTTGTTATTATTACCCAGGTCGCGGTTAACGCTAAATGTACCTGTTGCTGATTTACAAACTATAAATACATCCGGATTATCCCTTTTATCAGATACCAAGGCGTTGGTTCTAACACTCCAGCCTGTTTGCTGTGTTTCAGGACTCATTGTCCAGCCGGCTGTGTTATTTACCAGCAGCTGGTCGTATGGTAAGCCCACCATCAAATTGGTACCGGGCGCTACAATAGCGGCCACCTTATCCGAAGGATACTTTATAGGCACATTCAGCAATTTAACAGTAGTTAAACCTGAAATTGTCCACTTATGCATCCCACTATGAAAACTCTCATCTCCATGAAACAGGTAAGCTTCATCGCTATTGTTACCTTTTACTAATTGGGGCGATAATGCATTACCGGCCATCATTGCCGGGGCTTGTTCGCCGTTGTGCTGGCCAACGGTACCAAACTGCCCTATTGCTAAACCATTATCAAAGTAATGGTTGTACATATTGGTTTGTGTACCCTTCCAAAACTCACCATGGTAACCGGTAATAATATTGTTGTTTAACACCATGGCAGAACTGCCTGCATTATTGTTAACCTGGTTGCCTATATCGTAAAGGTCGGGTTCGGGATAAGCGCCTTTATAGCTTAAATGCGTTCCCTTGGCGGTTTTCCATAAATAATCTTTACCACCTTTTTGCATGGCACCCAAATGGAAACCGGTGTTGATCACCACCGTTGGGCGGATACTCAGCTCAATACCGTAATCGTAAAAAACGACTTTGCCCGATGAGGTGATGTACGTATTTCTGAAGCCTTGTTTAGGCAATGGCGACTTATCATTTAACATTACCGTGTTGCCTAATGACTCGGGCACGGTGTTCCATATAGGGTTATTTTGCGCGTCGAAACCTTTAAAAGTATAACGGCTTAAATCATCCGTTAATATTGCTCCGTCTTTATCTATATTACAACGTCTTCTAACTACTCCCGTAAAACGCAGTGTATTGTCGCTTTTAAACTCTACCAAGTGATAATTATCCATTATTCTTAAAAAGCCAAAAGTTCTTGATACACTTCCCGATTTTAAGGTAACCACATTAGTAAATTTAGTGGTACGATCATAAGCGGTAGATATATTGGCACCCCAATTTCTTACCAATTGCCAGCCTGTTTTACCGGTTAACGGCGCGCTATTATCTATTTTAAATTCGAGATACTCAGCGCCTACCCTGGTATTATCATTTTTATCGGCCCAGGTAGAGTAACTTGGCCCCATGGCCATAATAGTTTCGATATATTGTAATTGAGCCGAATAATGCTGCACCCGGTAGTTACCCGGATCATTAACCCAAAATGAACCATCGGGTTGAAAAGCGATAAAAAGGAAGAAGCCTGAAACCCCTGCCGCATACATCCTGCCTCTTATATCGTTAAAATAAAATTTATTGTTGCTTACTAAAGAGTTAGGAATATAACCACCGGCTGTACCCAGTATCCATAACTTGGCACCTGTAGTGGTGTTAAAGGCTTTCACCTGCTGGCTGGTAATAGCGCCATCGGCAATAGCTAATGTGTTATTATCCGGCGAAACCGCCATTGATATAGGCGCAAGCACGCTTGATATGGTTAAAACCGGTGTCGATAGTGTTCCGTTAGTGTTAACAATGTATTTCGAAACCTTGTTACTATCGGTTACCATCCAAAGGTTATCATTGGCATCAATACATAAAAACTTAGGTGCGCTAACAGTTAGGTTGGTTACCGCGGTACCGGTTGTTTTGTTTAAAATGGTAAGCCTGTTTAAACCCTGCCTGGCTATAAATAAAAAGTTACCCTTCTTTTGTACGGCCAAACCCGTTATGGTTGCTTTTGCCTGGTTAATATAGCTAATGGCATTGTAGCCTCTGCCGTGCTTTTGGTTGTATTGTACGCCACCGGTAAAAGTAACATCGGTGTCATCGGCTATTTTATTGGCAAAAACCCAGGTATTTGTAGGATCGTACGCATCATATCCCGACCAGTATACCAGTTTACCATCACTTGCAACATAATCTATATTAGAGGTGGTAGTGCCGGGATTCTTTTCAATGCTTATTTTCTTTTGGGGCTGTGATGTAACAAACTTGGCAATAGACGGACGGCCTTCGCTATAACCGCTGCAATAGTAGGCAGTATTGTTCACGATGGTCATACCCGTCATAAAATAATATGAAGCGCGATGTACTGTGCTTCCGGTATTACTGTCTGACGAATTGCCGATAACACCGCTCCAGGTATACTTTACATTATTAGCCAATACTTTGGCTACATAATCACCGGCAGGCGCCGGGTTACCCAAATCATCTTTGCCATCCCACTCTATGCGGTAAGTACCGGCATCATAACTTTTGGCTGTCCAGAGGGTACGTACCAGTATGCTATCCTTGGTATAAATACCTGCACTGGTTTTGGCCGGCTGGGTTAAAGTGTAAGTATTTGCAGCCGGACTGGTTAAATAATTTGCAGATTGGCCAAGAACTGCATTCGGCTTTAAACAAATAACTATAGGTAGCAGATATCCTAAAAATGCTACAACAAGCCTCCAAAACAGCTTTTTTCCTGTTTTTTGAGTGGAGGCGATATGGGTCAGTGGTAATTTACTCATAAACGCTCTTAAAAATCAATTGATTTTCAACCCTTTCTACGTTACAAAGCCACTTAGGTTACTCCGCAAAGTGTAATTTTGACACAATGACCAAAATGACCACCATAAATTAACCTTTATTTTACGTTAGGAGCGGGTTTTAGATAGGTAATTATTTTTTTAAGCTGATTAAACAGGTTCCTGAAGAGGTTAATCCATATATATCGCTGTTTTTCTAAAAGAAAGCCGATTATAGCTGTTACCGCCAATACCGAAAGTGTTGGTTGCCATAACTGCGATACATCTTTTATATGGTTTATAAATATCGCGTCCCAAAGTATCAGTATTGGGTTATGGAGCACATATATCGGGAAGGTAAGATCGGCCGCTATACGGATACCGTTTATCCAACCAGATGTTTTAGCGGTGGTATCTTTAGGCATAATCCACAAGGCGAAGCCTATACAAAAACCAATTATCCAATCGGTAAAAAACTGTGCCGAAAAATACCATGGTGGTGTACCCAGTTTATAAGGTAATGGCGAAATGGATGTAATTAAAAAGAACGCCATAAAAAACATCAGCACAAATAGCAACCAGGCCACCGTGTTGTTAATATTAACACGCTGTATACGGAAAGCCAGGTAACCCATGAGCCATACCGGCATCATCAGTAAAATTTTGGGCCCTGCTATAAGGCAGCCTATTATTGGTATTATGTACGATAGGATGCCTTTCTTTTTATACATCCACAAACCGAAGATAACATAGTACCAAAACTCAAAACTTAACGACCACAGTGGCCCGTTCATTGGCGGAGCAGCCGAAAAGAACCAGATCTCGTTCATGAACAACCCTGATATGATATATCTTGGTAACGATGCTCCCCTGGTAAACGAAGCATATATTTCAGGCTGAATGGCTTTTAAAACCAGTTCGCATAGCGCGGTTACAATTAAGGCCGGTACAACTACCGAATATAAACGGCTAAAGCGTGCCTGAAAATATTTTGAACTTCCCCTGTTATTGGTAGTGGTAGTATATGAAATTAAATAACCCGACAGCACAAAGAAGATGATCACCGCGGCATGCGCGATATCATCTAGTTTATAAGCCATGGTTAAAGGGTGAAACCAGTGATAGAACATGTGGAAAACAAGTACTATCAGGGCAGCCAATATTCGCAGGCTATCTAAAATAATGCTGGTATACCCGGCTATTTTTACAGGTTTATTCATGTTTGTTTAGGTTTAAAGCAAGCTACGCTACGTTGGCCGATATTTTTTTGTAGATGCTTTCTATTTTATTCAATGATACTTCGGTGTCAAAACGTTCGGCATTTTTGAGGCCTGCATTTATTACGTCGGTAAGTTCTGCTGCGGTGAGGCTGGCCACGTGCTCAACAACTTTGGCCGATTCTTTTGCCCAGGCACTTTCTTCCTCTGCGACTTCCGGCTTCCTGTCAATATAGAAAGCGGCATCCGCAGCAACCTCCGTCATGGGGGCATGATTGGTAGTGATCACCGGGCAACCCGAAGCCATAGCCTCGGCAATTGGCCAGCCAAAACCCTCAGCCAATGAAGGGAACAGTAACATGGTAGCCCCTGAATAGGCCAATTGCAATTGCTCGTCGGTTACGGCGGTTAAAAGGTATATATCATTCGCGTAGGCCGATGCCGCTTTTTTACTGTTCAATTCGGCATTAGGCGCTTTACCTACAAGCACCAGGGGTAAATTTTTATCGCTTACACTACGCCATGCATCATAAATAGCAATAACACCCGCGCGGTTCTTGTACCATTGGTTACCGCCTATGTGCATTATAAACCCATTATTAAGGTTGAGGCCTGTTAAGATTGATAATGTTGCCCTTGCCTCGGCTTTATCAATTAAATTGAATGATTGATTAAGCCCGTTATATACTACCTCGCTCAACGCAGGTTTAGCGGGTAAAAATTGCTGAAGCAGTTCGTTTGTTTTTTCAGATACCGAGATGAAATTTTTCCCTTTGGTATAACCGCCCCTGATATATTTTTGATAGATACGCCCGGTGAAACCGGTAGGATTTTCTGGTATATGGTTAAGGGCCGATAACTGGGCCAAAAAATCGTGGCAGTGTACTACGTGCGCCCTGTTGTTTACCAAAGGCACCCAGGGGCCTAAAGCATGATCGGTAAATACAAATACAGTATCGTTACCATAGTTTTTAAGCTTTTTGTTAACCTCCGACGGGAAAACCACAAACTGATCAATATATCCCAGCCATTTTTTTAACGACCCAATTTTAGACCAGTTAAAGAACTTTGGTTTAGGCTGCCATACCTCTACATCGTGGCCGCGTTGTATCATTCCGTCGGCAAGCATTTTTGCAAAACGGGGCATACTCGCCGATCCCAAAAAGTCGGGATGCGTAAAGAAGATGATTTTCAAAATAATAATGCTTAAGTAACTAAGAATCTTCGTAATCGGTATCCGTGTCCGGTTCTGGCTCCGGCTTAAGTGATGCTACTAATAACCCGGCTATCACAATACCAAAACCAAGTGCCGTAGGTTGTGCCCACGAGCCCATTATAATATTGATAAAAGCGAAGCTGAGCAGCAGCCAGGGCAGAAAATCGTTTTGAGCTAATTTTTTATATGCTCCCCAGGTTAACTTAAGCGCCAAACCTACCCGCATAAATACAATAGTTAAACCAAGTAAGGGGCCAACCTCGCCGATAAGCCTGCCCCACTCTCCTTCTGAAAGCAGGAACATACGGGTATTTGACAGCAGCATACTGCCCACGTTTGTGCCCAGGCCAACACCATAACCCCAAAAAGGCTGATCGGACGATTCTTCCAGCGCGGTAAATAAACCACCGAAGAACCTGTCGCCAATTACCCCCTTAACCAAACCGCCTTCCTGCTCATTAGCCGTATCAAAACGATCAAAGAACGCACCGGTGGCTGTGGTGAAATATTCTGTTTGACTTAATATGCCCAGTACTATAATACCTGCGATACCGGCAATTACAACTTTGGTAAAGTTTTCGGGTTTGCGCACACTGGCTATTACCGCAAAGGCAACCGTTAAGCTCACCTCAAAAAACAAGGTGCGGCTAATAGAGAATGGTATGGCGATAAGCATGGCACCCGAAGCGGAAATGAGCAGCCATATATTGACCTTTTTTAGATGGAACCAAAAGTATAATACAAAAGGTGCCAGCCAGCCAAAGTACAACGCTGTACCGTTTGTGAAAGAAAAGGTGCCCGGCGGGCGTTTAAAATCGCCCGACCCGCTAAAGCCTGCTCCTTCCATATCCCCACCTATACCACGGTTTACCCACGCCGATTGCGGGCTGTAGAACTGCATACTAATGAGTATGAGCATAGGTAAGGCTATATATAAGGTAACCCTACCCATCTGTAAAATATCTTCGCGGTCAAATACCCGCCCTATTAAAAATATGAGCGGAAAGTGTATCAAAAATATGCGTGCGCCATATATAGCAACTATTACGTTGCCATGGCCGGCAACCACCGCCAGATAAATACTGATCAACCCTATGATCACCATCCCCTTCAGGTAAATGGTAGATGGAAAAAGATTGCGTTGCCAGCCTTCATATACCAGCCACATGGCTATTGGGTCGCGCACGATAAGCAAGGGAGTGGCCAAACCGGGCAGGAACCATTTACGCAAAGCCCCTTCAAAAATGAGGAGCAAAAAGTAGGCCCATATCGCTTTCTTTAACCACTTAAAATCTGCTGCTGTATCCATACGAGAAACTATGTGCGTATTATTTGCTTCGTAACCGATTGCTTTCATTTCCGGATATCCCCGCAATTTAACGCCCTGAAAAGGTACAATTAAACTGCTGCATTTTTAAAGTATAAATTCTTTTAGCTCGTTAATTATGGTTGAGCCGTATTTTTCCCATGAGTAATTGGCCGCGTGCAGGCGGGCTTGTTCACCCATTGCTGCCACTTTATCGCGGTTGCTTAAAAACCAGTTTAGCTTTTCGGCTATGGCCTGCGGCGAGCGTATAGGCACTAAAAAGCCGGTTTCGCCTTCTATTATTAAATCCGCGCCGCCGGTGTTTGCTGTAATAATAAGCGGCAACCCTTGCGACATGGCTTCCTGCATAACCAGCGCGCGTCCTTCTACTATAGAGGGCAGGCAAAACACGTCGCAGCTGCGCATCAGCTCTAATACCGCGGCATGTGAACGGCCGGGCTCATAAGTAAAACCGGCAAATTCGCTGCGGTAAAACTCCGGTGTTTCGAGCATACTGCCCATTACCACCAACTCGATGTTTTTGCTGTTTACAAGATTCAATGCGGCAAACAGATCCCCTAATCCTTTGCGTTGCCCCATTGATCCTGCAAACAATACTCTTAACGGCTTGTCGGTTTTTTTGTGGTTTATAACGGGCGTGTTGGTTGTTGAAGGTGAACCGAACGGGGATACGATCATCTTCTTTGTTTTTGCCCAGGCCGGTACCGAATCCATTACAAATGAACCCGGACCAACTACTACGTCGGCAAGTTCCATTTCCTGGGTCTTGCGTTCAAGTTTCTTTTCAGAGTCGAGTATACCACCGCCAAGAGTTTTGGCCCATTGCGGCAGGCGGTCGGCCTCTTCGGTCATCAGCTTACGGCCGGTTTCCCAGTAAGCGATGGGTAAATCATATATACAAGCCAAACCTAATTGTTTAGCCCTTTTAAATTGCTCTAAAGCGCCATCCTCATAAGCGTAAACCGCGTTAAGTTTGCTTTGGCCTGCATATTTGGCAAGGCGTTTTGAAGCAGCCTTATCAAAATCTTTATATACCGAGTAAGTACTGGCAAAAGCGTTTTCGTGATTGGTATACCTTTTTAGTTTCAGTTTTGGCAAAACCATGCGGGCTATTTCCAATCCCTCGTGCGACCATATTTTGTCTTTCGATACATCATACGAGCGGCGCAGCAGCTCTTTTTGCATCACCTTTGGCAATACTTTAAGCCATGCCGAAGCGGGGTCAATGGCAAGGGTAGTTTCAAACTCGGCCAGAAAGTCGTTGCGTAATAAACCATCAAGCACGGCACGTACGTTACGGTTGCCTGTTGGATGTGTAAGAATGATCTTCATTTATTTTGCCCTGCTGGTTTGAAGTTTTAAAACAGACCTTTTTATAATTGATTTAGGTACTGATTTTAAGTTTGAGAATAATTTGAACAAGCCGCCCATCTTGTTAGAATGCAGCCACACAAAAAACTTAACTTTTGGCGCTGACGATAATTTATATATAGCGGTAACCAATTCTTCTTTCTCGGGTTCGGAGTAAATATCCCAACCCAAACAGTCTGATTGGCGAACGGCGAAGTTTACGCGGGTTTGATTAACCTTAGTTAAGCCCCAGCCATTCCTTTGAAAGGCAGGTGCCAGTACATCGTCAAAAACGCGTCTTATCCCGTCAATTTCAGATAGCTTACGTTTTTGCCTTACATTACCCACATCAACCCATACACGGTAATAACCTAAAATTTCGTTCAAATAAACATTACCGTAGCCCGCGGCAGATATAGCCGAAGCCATGTGGTAATCTTCGCCAAAATTTGGCCTGCCTGCAAGGTAGTTCACCGCTACTAAAGCCTCACGACGAAACATGATCAAATTTGCCGCAACACGGTAGCCTTTTAAGGCTTCCATCAAGGCAGTTTCGCCGGTTACAAAACCTGTTTTTCTGAACAGGCGGCGTTCATTTAAAAAATTGTTCGATTGATCAACTTCCTGTATGGCAGCGTGCGCGTAACCCGCGTTGGGATATTCACTGATCAGTGCTGATAGCTTTTCAACGTATTCGGGAAAAAGCTGATCGTCAGAATCTAACCTGACTACCAAATCGCCGGTTGCGGCACGCAGGCACGAATCAACATTGCCCGCTATACCAAGGTTATGTGGCTGCCTGAATACTTTTAATATAGGTATCTCCAGTGCCAGCTTTTCAAGTATCTGCGGTGTTTGATCGGTACTGCAATCATCAAATACAATTATTTCAAACGGCTTTACTGTTTGGTTATACACACTGCGTACAGCCAGTTCAATATATGGCGCCTGATTATAGGTTGGTATGCAAATAGAAACCATCAGATTTTCGATGTTTTTAAATTCCCTTTAAACAGGGAGCTGAATAAATTGAATGTGCGTTCCATTACCGATCTCCAAAAATCCACCTTCCACTCGGTGTACCGGGCTATTATAAATACTGATAACAGGGTAGCAGCTATCAAACCGGTTGGGTACAGGTAATTAGTTCTGTCGTAAGGTAAAAGCGATGCGAACAGGAACAATAAAGGCAAATGGAATAGGTAGAGTGTATAAGTACAATTACCTACCAGCCTTAAAATATCATGCAGTTTAGTAATGAGCTTTTGCTCGCCTTTAAACAAATTACTATCAGCTACGGAGAATAAGAAATAAATATTGGCAGCTATAAGTAATGAGTAAACAAAATCGGCCAGGTAATTCCATGAGAATAAAAGGTTGAAACCCAAAAACTGGTTATCACTTTCATTTTTGGTAAATGGTACCAACTCGGGATTGATGATAACCGCTATGATACCGGCTAATGAAAGCAGGAACAATACCGCCGAAACACCTTTATTGATACTTACCTTTTTACTAACAAAATACAGCAACGAACCGGCCAGCCAGGCTGGGAACAAAAGAATAACCTTTGGAAAACCTACCAGTACTATAAAGCCTAAAACCAACCATTTAAATACTGAGTTTTTAACCAGTGTGATCACTGCGATAAGCGCGTAGTAAATAAACTCGTAGGTTACCGACCAAAACGGATCATTGAGCGGCGGGGTGCTGCAAAGTGTCCAGCTTTGCGTTAAAAACAACAGGTTCATGAAAAACCGTATCACGAGGTGCTCATTATTTTTGATCAGCTCGGCAGGTATGCTGCCACTGTAAATAATTACAAAGCTTACCACAAATGAAAATATAAGCGCCGGTATCAATACCGAATAAAGGCGACCCAATCTTGCAATAAAAAAGCTTTTGATGGTTACCCCCGGCTTATTTACCGACATGGTGATAAGAAAGCCGGACAGTACAAAGAACACCACCACAAAATAATGCGCCCCAAGGTTACTTAAACCCAGGCTATCATTAAAATCGGTAGTGGCAAAGTAACGCTCGCCGCCTATGGTTACTGACCCTACGTGGAAGATGAAAACATAAAACGCTGCCGAAATACGCAGGATCTCCAAATACAAGGACTTTAATTTATTCATTACTCGAATGTAATTTTAAACGGCTATAGATTGGATAAGATCGTTCGTGTAAATGCTGCTTACCCAGTTTTGACATTCCGAAAAACCGGCCGCGCAAAGCGGATGGTTCTTACGATCGAGGTGCAAACATGGGTGGCATTTTACCTGGGCGTCAATCACCTTACCTTTAAAAACGGGCGATATGATTCTTGATCTTAATACTTCGGTGATGGTGATGCTGCAGGTTTCTGAAGCGTATTGCAATAAATGCGATGGGAAACTATCGGTACTTACCGTCCACTTAGCCGCTTTTGAAAGCGCAATGATGTCACCGGCTTCTTTATAAAAAGGCACTACCTTAAGGCCGGCTTCTTTAAATTTTTCGCCTTCGGCATCCTTATGGAAGAAGGCGTAATAAGCATCGGGCAGGTTTTGCTTTGCCCACCACACCGGGATGAATTGCCTGCTGGTACCGGTAGGGAATATTACCGTACTCTCGTGCAGATCGGCCGGAAATTCCAGTTCAGGTGATATGGGCAGATCGGGACCGTTAAGTTTGTTGTAGAGCAACTCATAATCGGCCTGCATTTTATTGATGTACTGATCGTAATCAACGCTTCTTAATTTTTTTATGCCGATGATGTCCAGGTAGCCCTGGTAAGTTTTTATCCATCGCCACTGCGGTACCTGCACCACGCCTAAAACATCGGCAATGGTAAACAACAGCAAATTGACAGAATCTTTAAGCTGCTTTTTCTTTTTATCGTTTATTACCGACCGTTGATAAGGGCTGATATATTTATTGCCTTTGCTGATGCCACGGATCAGATCTTTCATACCCAAATTTGAGTAGCTAAGTTCTATGTGGCCTATGGTAGCTTCGTCGGCAATAACTATCCTGTCGCCAAAGGCGTACTGTGCAAGGTTGCGTAAAAATTTAGGGATGAGTAAATGGATCTCCAGATCGGTTAATATACCGGCGATGGCATAAAAGCTCACCAATCGCATCCAGATATCACCATTACCGCCCTTAGAAGAGTCGATGGTTAATTTTCGCTTAGCCATTAAGTTGCTGTTCTCGTTTATACAATTCGGGATTCAAACTCGGGTCGTTGTACATTTTAAACTGGCGGTAAACCTTAAATTTCAACTCGCCTGCCTGCAAACTGATCAGTAATAATCTAAGACAGTTTGAAAGATCGCTTATTTGCTCATCCAACACCTTCACTTTGTTACCGCACAATAATTTATGTTCGGCAGAGGCATCTTCGCGTAAAGTTTCCTCGTTCATGTGGTATCTTTTTAACGACATGATAGACAACCTGTCGATGATCATACCCGGTGTTTCAGAGTGCATTTTTTCGCCCGGTACGGTACCGGCTACTTCCAGGTATGATAATATCCACTCATCAATTTTTTCGATGGCGTTGTTACGGGCCTGGTTATATTTGTCGATATTACGTTTTGCTTCTACAATACGTAAAGGATCAATGTCTTTTATCCTCGCTATATCTTCTTCGTGCCATAAAGAAAAGTTCCACATGTGGTTTTCCTCAATAAATTTCCACGGAAGTTTTTCTTCTTTTACGATTAGCTCATTGTGCCATTCAATAACAGTATCTGCTTGTAACTGTAAAATATTATCTACGTTAATCATATTATTGTTTTGTTAAGGTTAACTGTGTACTTATTTATTGTAAGAGTGAGTGTGTTATTTACGCGAGTATTATTGCAGGAGGCCCAAAAACTTTTTAGCCACATTGGTTACATCCCATTGCGACGCGTCTTGCTTTACAAAGCCGTTCACATAAGTTTTCACCTTGGCATCAAACTGCGGAAACATGGCTTCTTCGGGGATGAATACATCAACATTGTGCAGTTTCATGGCGGCAAATACGCCGCTTTTACCTATGTAATGTAATGGGGTTGATGATATGCCTTTGTTGAGCAACTGCATGGTATTTGATATTTCGGCCTCGCTCAATTCGCCCAGGTTCAGAAATCTAATAGCAGGTGCCAATGATTTTTCTAACCTGTTAAATTCTTGCTGCCCTTCGTCGCCTATTTTACCGAAAGCTATAAATGCCACATCCAGATCGAGCTTTTGCGAGGCGCTTAGTTCCTGTATCAGTATCGGCTCTATTTTGGTATCGGGATGAAGCTTGCCGAAAGCGCCTACGATGTTCCAGCGTGATAGTTCCCTTTCGTTCTTTATACCCAGCTGATTTAAAATCGATATGGTATAAGCTTCATCTTTAGGCGCGACCGGTATATTGCTAAACAAGGGCAACAGTACTGATGAGGTGTGGATGCGCTCTAAAATATAGCGGTACAATATATTTGAGGTAGATATTACCTTTGGTTTTACCGCCTCAATTACTGATGCGATGATGCGCATTTGAAAATATCCGTAAATTTTGTGCTTCAACGGCGAATACTCGCTTATACCTATCCACAACTCGTGGAACATAATGTGTACCCGTATATTTTTGCTTAGCCCGCCAAGCAACCTGTGCAAACCAAAAGGCAAACCTTTTGGATGGTAGTTATATATCACAAACTGAATACTGATCCAGTCGGGCTTAAAGTCTTTTATTTTGCTGGAAGTGTATTCGCGTTTCCTGCTGTTTTTCCAGTTGTGTGGAATCCTTATAATGTTTGCCTCGGAGCTGTCTTCAAATAGTTTCTCTTCGGCAATATCTTCGGTAAACCTGTCGGCAATGGCTATCAGCGAAACTTTATGGCCTGTAATGCTTAATTGACGGGCCAGGTTGCGGGTGTAGTCGCCTACCCCATCGCGCCCGGGCGCTAAAGAGCCACATATAAAAACAATTCTCATGCTGCGTGTTGCTGGTATGCCCTTGTGTTGCGGCCGGTTACGCTGCCATGTAGCAGCAAGACCCGCCGAAAGGCAAACTCAATATTGTGTAAGGTATAGGTGTGTTGTTGGGTAAATGCCGGCTTAGTGAAAAAGCCTCATGTACTCGCTTGAGTAATTGTAAACAGGGTTACGGTGTTTTTTTAACCTGGCAGGTATCCCGAAATAGATTCCGTCGGCCTCGGCCGATTGGGTAAGTAAAGATCGCGCGCCTAATACTGCGCCCCGCTTAAGGGTGCAATCTTTAAGTATAATGGCGTTGTAACCTACAAATACATAATCTTCCAGTACTATCGGGCCAACCCGGCCTATGCATTCCTCATCGTTCACATCATGATCTGCCGAAACGAGACTGCATTTTGGTGATATTGATACGTTGTTACCTATAAATATACTGCCACGGTTATCTATGTGGCAAAATTGATTGATCGTGCTGTTATCCTGCATTTCAAACAAACCCGGCGTATTAAACACACAACCCAGGTTAACGCTTGAGTTTTTACCTATTTTAAAATTCATGATATGGCGGTAATAGGCCAGCCTTATAAAATGAAAAGGAATGTAGGCAATTACAAAATTGCAGAACCATATTCTAAACTCAGTGATAAAATTTCTGATGCGTCCCATATAAGATTTTCAGATTGTCGATTTAACTTTTTTTGTAAAACCTACCGATCAACCCGGCCACAGACATTGACAGTCTTTTCTTCTTGATAGTATTAACACTATAACTCGATATCGGCGACTGCATATTTGCCCAAAACTCCTTATCGGCCAATGATGGGGCAATCCCTTTAAAAGTCGACTGAAGATAGTTCTTTTTCCACGGTTTTGGCGAACCAATTGCATGCGACATGGTAAAACCACCATAAGTTAGGTCCATACCTTCGGGGCCCATCTCGCTTAGCGGCGATTCGCAGCACATGGCGGCTATGTTCATCGCATCCTGATCGCCTGCAAAGAAAGGATCGGTGCGGTTAGTAAACTGGAAGTTTTCACTTACAAAGCCATAATCTCTAACGGCGGTTTTAATGATGATCGACCATTTTTCGAGAAACTCGATACAGTTTCTGTTAATGCCGCAAAAGCCCGCGTTAATGTATGATGTTAGCTGCCTTGTAACCGTTAAACCACTTTTTTCGATCACTTTTATCCATTCCTGGCGTATAGGGTGCGATGCCGGCATATCGTTCGCCGTAATTTCGTGCACTACAGCAACACCGTGGGTTATCCAGTTTTCGTAAAAGTCCCATTTACATTTAATTACGATATCCGGATCAAAGTACATTAAGCCCTGGGCATCCTTTGCCGGACCGGCCCAGAGCTGTAACATATAATCGGGTTTATAATTGGTAAAGTGAGTTTTAGTTACTACAGGCAAAAAATGTATTTGTACGCCATCGGCCAAAGTAAGTGTTTTGGCATCAGGCCAGCCAAGGTCATTATTGGCCACACTTTTTGCAGCCCAATCGGGCAGTTGCCCTTTGTAACCTGCATATATATGCCCGCGAAATCCGTTTTTATGCAGGGAGTTGGTCAAGCCTGCTAAGCCATGATGATAATGCCCTTCAAATAAGGTACAAATTGCTGATTGCATAAGGTTTTGTTATCTGTTTTTTTTATAAAACGGGCCAAGGGGTAGCGCCCGTATAGAATTTTACAGGAATTGAATTGTTAATTCATTTTTTGAAGAAAAGATCATATTGCTGCTTCATTAACCGTTGCCGGTTTAATACGCGTTACCTGGTAAAAGAAAAATATGATCAGGATGATATAGCTCACAATGAAATCGACGATAGAGAACATCAATACATTTTTAGTTTTCGAAAGATCCATCGTTAGTATCAGGATCAATTGAAACAAGATATTGATAGCGATATTAAGTACCGGTTTCAATATCCAGCCCCGCGCTGTTATTGCCGAATAGGTAACACCCAATATCATTGCGAGGCAGCTTGATATGGATATAAGAATTACTTCGGTAGTTAAGTTTGCATACTGCTTGCCTAATACCATTAATATTTGGTTAGGGAACAGGATAACAATGGCCACTATAACAACGCTTATTAATATTTGGGCGCCTTGTATTTGTAAAAACCGGGATAAAATTAACTTCTTATCTTCTTGTAACCTGGCAAACCTTGGTATTACCAATGTATTGAACAGCGTAGTAAAAATGGTTAATACTGTTGACAGCCTGCCTAACGCGCCAATGTGTGCCACAGCTTGTGTTGAACCAAATATGGAAATTAACCATACCGTAATTTGCCCCGAAACGCAATAATATATAGCACCCGGTAAAGTACGTTTTACTATAGCAAGTATATCGCGCTCAATTACCGGATCAGATACCTGCTTAGGATCGGCGTATTCGGCAGATATTTTGCGGAGTTGCATATTAGCCCACATACGCGGTATACCATTACCCAGTATAGCGATAAATGTCCACGGCAAAAAGAACAACGAACCTGTCATCATTATAAACCTGCCCACCGCTGCGGAAAGCTGATTTTTTTGCAGCTTGTTTATTCCCTGGTGAAGTTTTGATGATATTTCGAGCAGGTTATCGCTCAACGCGGCAAAAAACGATGGAATAACTGATACTACAATAACCAGCCCCACCATGATGCTGGCACCATGGCTGTGCAGCATGTAAAAAAGCACCGGCATAAATAGCAATAAGCTAACTATACCAAACTTTTGGCGCAGTTTAAGGCCTGTTGCTACCACTACGCCAAGCTTTGTGCGATCTTGCCAAACTTTACCTCCCTGCGCCATAACACCGGTTGAGATACCGCCGTCGGCCAATACCGTCATGGTACCTAACATTGTGTTAGCCAGTGTATAAAAGGCATATTCGGTGGTAGGCAGTAACCTAACTATCAATATCCCGGTAAACAAACCCAGTAACTGTATAATAGCCTGGGCCGAAAATGTAACGGCGATGAGTTTGGTCCATTTACTAAACTTTTCAAACCGCACACTGTTACCGGCAACATAAGTAGCAGAATCTTTCATAATCAATTAAAATCTGCTAAAGAATTTTTTAAGCCTGCTTTTAAATGGCTTACGCGCCTCTTTAATATAGCTGTTATTTTGATAGCCGTAATTGCTGCCTGTTTTATCGCTTTGCACACCATTGAAAATAAGGTTCAGGCGCGGCAGCTTTTTCTCGGCATTCAGTTCTTTAATAAACTCAAGCTCGTGTTTCGGTGTGTAATCCTGTCTTATTACGTACATACTCACATCGCACAAGTGCGCTATGATCATGGCATCGGTTAACAAGTGTACAGGCGGCGTATCAATCAATACGTTAGCGTACTCCTTTTTAAGTTCAGTAATTAGCTGCACCAGTTCGGTACTCTCCAGCAACTCCGATGGGTTTGGAGGTATAATGCCTGCCGGTATCACAAATAGGTTTTCGGAGATGCCCGATGGCTGAATAACTTCGCTCTTGGTAGCATTACCTATCAAATACTCAGTTAAGCCCGGTCTTTTATCATCAAGCTTAAAGCGTGTAGCAAAAGTAGGCCTGCGTAAGTCGAGCTCAAGCAATACCGTTTTTTTACCGGCAACGCTAAGTACAGTACCTAAGTTACTTAGTATAAAACTCTTTCCTTCACCGGCTATGCTTGATGTGAAGAGTGTTGTACGCCCGTCGCTACGGCCACCATGTAGGTAATTCAGCTTGGTACGCAGGTCACGAAACTGCTCGCCAATGAATGTTTTTTGGTGAAGTACCACAATTGGGTCCGGATCATCAGAATGTACAATTTCGCTCAATACATTTAAGCCCGTGGCTGATATAATAGAGTTTTTGCTTTGGATACGGTTTTTAAAGGCATCGCGACCGTATATTAAAGCCGTTGGTATTAACAAGCCAAACATAAGCGCAATACCATAAACCGATTTCGGGATAGGTGCCTTTTGGTTACCATTGTGCGCGTAATCAATAATTACGGCATCAGATATGGTTGATGCATAATCCAAGCTCAGCTCTTCTTTCTTTTGCAGCAGGTATACGTACAGGTTTTCTTTAATGCCCTGCATACGTTTAATATCAACCAACTCGCGTTCCTGGCCGGGTATGTTACGTATTGACGACTGATAACCCGAACCTAAATTTTGTAACGACCTTTTAGTAGTTTGCAAACCGCTTTTAAAACTTTTAAGATTTTGTTTAAGCGCGTTACGTGTTGAGCTGATCTGTTGGTTAAGCGGGTTAAACAAAGGGTTAGTTTCGGGCAACGTAGCTAATAGTTTGGTATGCTCTAACTGTAAAGCGGTTAGCTTTTCAACCAAACTGGTTAAGCCCGAATTATCTAAACCGATGGTTGAAGGAGCACTCATAGCGCCTTCGTCTGAGTTTACATAAGCCTCAATACCGTCAATTAAACTTAACTGGATGTTGATGGCATTAAGGTTTTTTTGGTTATCCTGGGCGTTACCCTGAAAAAGTGACGATTGATCGGCAATTTCGGTGATACCCTGGTTACTTTTGAAACCTTCATATTTACGCTCAACATTGTTCAGCTCGCCGGTTAACGACGCCAGCCTTTGGTCAACAAACTTGAGTGTGTTGTGGGTTGACTCGCGTTTTTCCTGTACCGATGCATCCATGTACGAGATCAGCAGGTTATCGACAATATCTCGCCCCCTTTGCGGCACCTCATCATCCATACTTACATCAACATTGGTGCTTTTAGGGATGGGGGTTTCGTGGATCTGATATTGATACCATTTAACTACTTCATCAGGATCCACCAGTTTAATACGTATTGTTCTGCCGATGTAGTTTGCAAAGCTTTCTGTTTTATCAAGCCTCCATACACCAAAACTGGTTTTTATATTGTTTGAAAAGTTAAACCGGGTTGTTTTATCGCCCGATTGTTTTATCAGGAAAGATTTATCATCAGCGATAATAATATCGAATACATGGTCTAACTGGCCTTCGCCCGGTTTTATCATGCTGAAATCAACCGGTGAATCTTTATACAGATCGCGGTATGAATAGTATTTGGTTGGCTCAAAATAGCTTACCCAAAGCTTAAGGCTTTCTACTACTCTTTTTGTAACCGGAATAGAACTCATCAGCCCCATTTCAGCTTCGAGGTTATTGGTTGATCCTGTTAGGTTCAGTTCTTCAAGCGCCGTTTTCTTTCCTTCCGACTGATTATCCTTAATCAAAAGCTTGGCATGTATTTCGTAAACAGGCCTTTTATACCTTACATAAAATGCAGCTATACTAAAGCATATCACACAAAATATAATGTACAATGGCCAATGATACAGCAGCTTATTTAAGAACTCGCGAATATTAAAAGACTTTGCCTCGGCAACTTTAGAAGAACCAAAAAAATCTTGATTGGATTGTTTGCTCATTTAATGTTTTATTAACGAATACTATCTACCCAGTTGAATACTAACTAATACCAAAGAGGCTACAGATAGTATAATAGGGATTATTTTCAGAATCGGGCTATCGGTTTTGAATTTAGACTTACCGGCTTCAACGTATAACACGTCGTTATTTTTTAAATAATAATAAGGAGAGTCAAACAACTGAGCCGATGTAAGATCGATATTCACAAACTTGCGTTCGCCTTCTATTTCGCGGATAAGCAATACATTGTTACGTTTTGCTGTAGAAGTAAGATCGCCTGCTAAAGTAATAGCCTGCGGTATAGTTATACGGTCGCTGCTAACACTAAATACATCAGGGTGCGATACATCGCCCATTACCGATATTTTGAAGTTCACGAGGCTTACGGTAACTAATGGTTCTTTCAGGTATGGGGTTATGGCTTTTTGAATTGTGGCCTGTGCTTGCACAAGTGTAAGACCGCTTACTTTAAGGCTATGCACTAAGGGCAGCTCAATTTCGCCTTTTTCGCTTACCAGGTAACCACCGGCAGCACCGGCAGCACCTTTAGCATCACCCGCGCCGGCAGCAGCGGCTGTATTAAACACCGCTGAACCTTCTGAGTTCAAACTTTTGATATTTAATGCCAGTATATCGCCCGATTGTATGGTTAACGGCGAGTAATTGTTGATTTTATAACTAAGCTCCGAGTTACGTTTAAGTCCCTGGAAATAACTGGTATCTTTTTGTGCAGTACATGCAGACAGCACTGCTATTATCACGAATAGCAATCCTTTATACAAATGGTTTTTCATCATCACGTTTTGAGTTTTTATGGATATTAATTTTTGATTTTTATATTGTTATGGTAGAAGCGCCGTAGCGCTGTTGAGTAGTTTTTGTAAGCAGTTTGCAGTGACCGCGCACATTTTTAAACAGTGTTGGCAAACTTTTTTAAAAAAAAGTTGTACTGAGACCTGCAAATGAACAAAATGGCTTCGAACTAACTATATATCAGGTTGTTATTTCTTAACTTATAATAAACAACTATTGATAGTATTTAAATTAAAAGTTTCTTTTTTTTCGAGATTATTGTTAGTGGATTTGCAATGATCGAGATGTTTTATTGCTGTTTTTTCAAAATAAATACACTTTTATAACCATCTCATTTACAGGACAAAGCAACACATTTATTCATTGATAGCCATATTATTCCTGGTTACTTTTAGCGCCTTATTTTACTTGTTTAAACACAGTTAAATTATCGTTTTAATTAAATTAAAGTCTTTCACTTAAAAAAATTAATCCCTTACATAACTTTTTTAGTAAAATAAGCGTAAAAGCACTCATTACCATTGGCTTCACAAGCTGTTATTGATTTTGAAAAAGCATTTATTATTTGGATTCGTTATTGTAATCGGACTGTGGGATAATAATGTAAATGCTCAAGCACAAACATCGCCGGCAATTACGTACCCCGCATCAGGCACCTTCACGGTAGGGAAGGTCATTACTCCGATATCCCCCGTTAATTCGGGTGGCGCCGTTTATCCGGCAAAATACGCTGACCCTGTTTTGTTGTCATCGTATCAAACACCTTTTAGTTTGGCAATTGATGGCCATGGCAGTGTTTACACAACCAGTATTGCCAGCGGCGATCTCACCAAGCTCGATAACACCGGGAAATTACTTGGTGTGGTGAGCACAGGTGATAACCAGGCATCAGGCGTTGGTATTGATAAGGCCGGGAATATTTACATTTCCCAGTTTACTCAAAACTGCATTTTAAAGTATAACCAAGGGGGCACATTATTAGCCAAAATAAAAGGCTTCAGTGACCCGTACGGTATTGCTTTTGATGCTGACGATAACGCGTATGTTACTAACTATTTTACGGGTACCATATTTCAAATTAAAGCTGGTACCACTGTGCCTGTTACCTACTTAACTGGATTTACAAAACCCTACGGTATCGTATTTGATTCGGGTGGTAACATGTATGTAAGCCAGCAAGGATCAGGCAATATTATTAAAGTTGCTGCCGGTACTTTAGCACGTACCACTTTTGCAACCGGCTTTAGTGGCCCCCGCCATTTAAGCAGAGACAAGTTTGATAATATTTACGTTGCCGATTATGGTAACAACATGATCAGGCGTATAGGCCCTACCGGTAAAATAGCTACCACTTTATCAACCGGGCTACACTCGCCAAGGCAGGTGGCTATTGATGAATCGGGTAACTTACTTATTGCCGATTTTGGTACAAATTCTATACTTAAATCGGTACCTGCCTGCTACAGCATCAGTAAACCATTGCCGGCCGGTTTAATATTTGATACCACAACCGGGCAAATTAGCGGGCAACCAACTGAGGTAAGCGCCGCAAGCAAGTATGTTATTACTGCTTATAATATCAGCGGTACCAGCATTGCCGGTATTACCATTGCTGTAAACCCTGCTACACAAACAACATCGCTTTTAAAAACATCAAGCGTTACTGCTACAGCGGCTGTTGATAGCAGCCAAACCGCTGAGAGTAATAAGATCACCGTTAACCAGGCGCTTTCGCCAAACGGCGACGGTGTAAACGATGTTTTTGTGATTGATGGGATCGAAAACTATCTTAAAAACAAGGTTACTATTTACGACCGTAATGGCCTGCCTGTTTACAACACAACTGATTATAATAATAAAGACCGTGTTTTTGATGGCCGATCGAGCACCGACGGGCGCCTGCAACAGGCCGGCACCTATTATTATGTAATTGAATATACAGCCGATGATGGCGGTAAAAAAAGCAAGACGGGCTATCTTTTAATTAAGTAGGCCGGGTTACCGGGCTTCAGGTTATTTCAAAATGTCCTGAAGCTTGTTTTTAGTTATGGGCTTAATAATATAATCGTGTACAAAATTGTACTCTTTTGAACGGTGTATATCAACAGGGTCAATTGATGATGATACCACGTAAACCCAAACCGGTTTGCTTAGCGTTCCGCGGATATTTTTAAATATCTCCAGAAACTGCCAGCCGCTCATGAGAGGCATGTGAATATCAAGCAGTATGATATCAGGCAATTCTTCGGCATTGTTTTTATTCTCTGCCAAAAATTGCAAGGCTTTACCGCCCTCCTGAAGATACTGTACTGTTGGTGCAGACGGAACATACACATCAATCATTTTACGCATTATAAAATGATAAATGGGCTCATCGTCAATGATTATTAATTTCACGCTGAATAGTATTAATAAATTATGATACTGCTTATTAGATCAATTATTACATTCCTTTTCAGGAAAATTACATTCATTATAAGTGCCCCTTCAATGTCAAATCCGGGGCGGTTCATTTTGTTCAATTATTCAAAATAATGTTTTGGTTCTATAACTATTTCACCCTTTAACCGTACAAATAATAATGCTGACAATTAATCGTTATCGCTCCAAACAACTTACTATGACTAAACCGGCCCAGCGGAAAATTTATTTGACTGACGTAGAACTCGATTTAACTTTTTTTGGGGTGGTAAAATTCATTAAAGAAACTGATGCTGAAATTAACGTTACCCTAACCGATGTTAAGGTGTATGAATATTCGTCATCAAATTATTTGTATGCTATGGAAGAGTTTTCGTTAAAGAAGCCTAAAGCGGTTATCCATATCGAAGAAGCTTCGTAAACCGGCATACGCAGCAATTTTAAACGGCGGCCATTTACTAACCACATAAATGGTACTGCTATCTGTTCAACTCAAACTTTAATGCCGACTCTTTTGATGAGGGCGGTACTGGTTTTAACTTGGTGATTGTTTTTTCGATAATATTGTTCTTATTCAAATATTGCTCGGCATACTTGCGGCCATTATTTTTTATAGATGAATTATCGCGGATACAGCAATCATAAATAGCATTTTTAAGGCTATCGGTATCTTCGGGTGGTATAACCACGCCCATTTCGTTATCATTTAACAGTTCAAATAAGGCAGTACCGGGCTCGGCAGTTACCAATGATAAACCACCAACAGCTAATATGGTAGTTAGTTTTGATGGCATCATCAAATCGCTGGCGTTACGCTTTTGCAATATCAGGTGCACATCGGCCATATTCAGGAAACTGTTAAACAAATGCGCTTCCTGTAAAGGAAAAAACTTCACATTAGTAAGGCCATGCTCTTCGGCGCTGGCAACCAGCGTTGCTTTGTGAGGACCGGTTCCGCAAATAATAAACTTGATAAATTTTAGCGGATGCAACTCTTTGGCTACTGTTATAATAGCCTCCAAACCTTGTTTCTCACCAATACTGCCCGAGTATAATACCACTTTATCATCCGCCTCAAAACCCCAGGTTTTCTTCAGGTCCTCACGGCTATCATTTAAAGGGTAGTACATTTTGGTATCAACCCAGTTAGGAAAAAAGGTGATCTCCTTATTGGTTTTAAGCGCTATCTTTTTAAGCATACCGCCCGATATAGAGCTGATTACGTTCACCCTTTGCATAATAAAGCGCTCAAGAGCGAATAATATGGTGAATACCTTTTTCGATTTTAGTATCTGAAGGTCGCGGGCGGCTTCAATTTGCAGATCCTGTATATGGTATACTATTTTACCGCCTCTGAATAAACGGTAAAACAAACCCAAAAAACCAAGGTGAAAAGGCGGCGCTATACAAAATATATAATCGGCCTTTGGTTTAAACAGCAAATAGAAGGTCATTAGGAATGCCGAAATGAAGAAACTGGCATCGTGTATCAGCCTTTTTAAGCCGCTTGGTTTTTGAGGTACATATAAAGGACACCTGTAAACGGTAAGCATACCATCGTTAGACACTTCTTTTTTGTAGAACTTATTTGTATATGGTGCCTGTACCTTCCAAAACGGATAATAAGGGAATGAAGTTACCACACGACATTTATAGTCGTTCTTAACCAACCAATCAGCCATTTCGCCCGTATATTTTCCAATTCCTGTTAATTCCGGCGAAAAGTTGATACCTATTATTAGTACACTTTTACCTGACGTCTCTGGCTTTTTCATTTTATTGTGTAATTATTGGGGCATTATTAACACCTAATTAAGGGTGTGATAATAATTTCACTTTATTTCAAGCTGTATCACATGCGTCCTTCACACTTTGGTAATATTGAGATAACCAATAATGAAGAAATTTTAATGTTAAAGTGCTAAAAAAGTGTTTGCCGGTTATATGATTGTAACTGTGGGTTTGTGGCGAAAAAGGCGTTTTAGAGCCTGTATGTGTAATTTTTGCGGTAAATGAATGATCTTCAATATCTGGCGGCATTTCAAAGCTTCGCCATTTCACTTACATGATTACTTTTTTTGTAATTACTGATATAGTTCTTTGTAGTTTCAAAAAGAAACAACCAAATCAATAATTTATTTGCATAAAATTACGCACTTCGTTCAATTTTTGTTAACGGAAAACCCGCTTGTTTGAAAATCGAGAAAAAACGAGACGCATTTCTCACGTGGGTGCGTAAAGTGATCAATCGGCTTGCGAAATGTGTAAATCGCCTACACGACATCCTACTTTCACCTGTATCGGCAAATAGCATAAAAACAGCCTTCTGAACCGGCTGATTTTCATCGCCGGGCAAATAGCTATGTAAAGGAATACTCAGTAATGGGTATATAAATTGGCTTAAACGGCAATATCATTAATAATCAGTATATTACTAATGCATACAATTCTATAAATTATAGTGTAAAGTAAACAGATTTATGCTTCACATTATTTCACAATTTTAAAACAAGTTGATTTTCAGTGTATAAAATCTTGCTTTAAAACGTGATTTTTATAAAAATTTTAATTGAAACCTGTTTCACACGATCATTATTATAATTATTAATAATAATTGCAATAAATCTGCTAAACAAAGTTTACGATGAATAACCTAACTAATACATATGTATGGATAATAAAGTGATCAAACTCAATAAAACTTCACATCAGCAATGGATGGTTGTTTATACGCGTTCGAGATTTGAAAAAAAAATTGACCGTAGCTTAAAAGAAATAGGTATTACATCCTTTTGCCCCACTATTAAAACAAAAAATAAATGGGCCGACAGGATCAAGGTTGTTGAATCGCCGCTTTTCCCTTCATATTTATTTGTGAAGGTTAGCTTGAGCGAGCAAACTAAAATTAGGCAAACAGCCGGCGTTTTGAACTTTGTATTTCATTGCGGTAAAGCCGTAACTTTAAAAGATTCAGAGATAGAACGCATCAGCGCCATAGTAAACAACTATGAAAACGTTGAAGTAAACAGCACGCAAAGTTTAAATATAGGAGATAAGGTAAAGATAAAAGATGGCTTATTACTGAACTACCAGGGCGTTGTGCGCCAGGTTATGGGCAAATCAGTACTGATGGCTATCGAGCAGCTTGATTGTGTGCTAACCGTTAAGGTAGGCTTTGATCAGGTATCTTTAAACGTAGCCAGTTAAATGTAAAAGAAAGTTCCTTTCAATTTTTTTAACTCAATTTAAATAATGTCACCAATAAAATAGCAAGAAACTGTATAGTTAGTATAAGACGTGTATGGATCTACATTATGGTCAAATAGTTGAAAAGGTAATAAGGCGTAAGGGCTTTAGCATTAGTGAAGTAGCAAGGTTCACTAAGGTTAACAGACGGTCGGTTTACTATTGGTTTAATCAAAAGAATTTAAAGTTGGAGATCATCCACCGCATAGGTGTGTGCCTGCAGCACGAT
This sequence comes from Mucilaginibacter gynuensis, assembly GCF_039541195.1. Taxonomy (NCBI): domain Bacteria; kingdom Pseudomonadati; phylum Bacteroidota; class Sphingobacteriia; order Sphingobacteriales; family Sphingobacteriaceae; genus Mucilaginibacter; species Mucilaginibacter gynuensis. The sequence continues at coordinate 80,764 of NZ_BAABFT010000003.1, read as the reverse complement.
TTTTCTGTAGAGTTTCCACATTTATTTACAGGAGAAGAGTTCAAAAACAATAAAGACTTTAAAAACGCCGATAGCGACCATGACCACGTAACGGAGCAGTCGGAAGATTCATATTGGAAAGATAAATACATCGATCTTTTAGAGCGATACAATGAAATATTAATAAAAAACGCCGAGAAGAACCAACTAAAGATCTCGGGAAGCAACGGTACTTAAACAATCACTTGGTTTGCAAATACTTGTGATACTATTTCAGTTGTTAAGTATTAAATTCAGTGTTTTCGTTGAACGCTTGTAACATTTAAGCATTCCATCACAATAATTACAATATGAAGAAAAAGGCACTTATCACAGGTATTACCGGTCAGGATGGCGCATACCTTACCGAACTACTATTATCAAAAGGCTACGAAGTACACGGCATTAAACGCCGCAGCTCTTTATTCAACACCGACAGGATAGATCATTTATACCAGGATCCGCACGATGAAGATCAGCGTTTGGTATTACACTATGGCGACCTGAGCGATTCTACCAATCTGATTCGTATTATTCAGCAGGTACAACCCGACGAAATTTATAACCTGGGCGCGATGTCGCACGTTAAGGTAAGTTTTGATACACCGGAGTACACCGCTAATGCCGATGGTATAGGTACACTGCGTTTGCTGGAAGCTATCCGTATTTTAGGTTTAGAGAAAAAAACCAAGATCTATCAGGCATCAACATCGGAGCTTTACGGTTTGGTACAAGCTGTGCCGCAATCAGAAACTACACCTTTCTACCCGCGCTCGCCTTACGCCGTAGCTAAAATGTACGCTTACTGGATCACCGTTAACTATCGCGAAGCTTATGGCATTTACGCTTGTAACGGCATCCTGTTCAACCACGAAAGCCCATTACGCGGCGAAACCTTTGTAACCCGTAAAATTACCCGCGGTGTGGCTAAAATAGCCATGAGCCTGCAAGAAAAATTATACTTAGGTAACCTTGACGCGCAACGCGACTGGGGCCATGCTAAAGATTACGTAGAGGCCATGTACCTGATATTACAACAGGAAGTACCTGAAGACTATGTAATTGCAACCGGTGTAACAACCCGCGTGCGCGAATTTGTACGCATGGCTTTTGCCGAAGTGGGTATCACTATCGAGTTTAAAGGTGAAGGTGTGGATGAAAAAGGTTATGTAACCCATTGTGCTCATCCTGATTTTCAGTTAGAAGAAGGCACTGAAGTAGTAGCGGTAGATCCTAAATATTTCCGCCCTACTGAGGTTGAACTTTTAATTGGCGATCCTACAAAATCAAAAACAAAACTGGGCTGGGAGCCTAAATATGACCTGCAAGGTCTGGTAAAAGAAATGGTAGCTGCCGATGTTGAGCTTTTCCAAAGAGAGAAATTGCTTAAAAATTCGGGTTACCAGATTAAAAACCAGTACGAATAAGCGGCATGGATAAGAACGCGAAAATTTACATTGCAGGGCATCGCGGTATGGTAGGTTCGGCTATTTACCGCAAACTGCAAAACGAGGGCTATACCAACCTGGTAACCCGAACGTCGGACCAGGTTGACCTGCGCGACCAGCAGCAGGTAAAAGCTTTTTTTGAGCAGGAAAAACCCGAATACGTTTTTTTGGCAGCAGCTAAAGTAGGCGGCATAGTGGCCAACAATACCTATCGTGCCGAGTTTTTGTATGATAACTTACAAATACAGAGCAACATCATCCACAACGCTTACTTAAATGGTGTTGAAAAGCTGATGTTCTTAGGTTCAAGCTGCATTTACCCTAAATTGGCGCCGCAGCCTTTAAAGGAAGATTACCTGCTTACCGGCACACTTGAACCTACCAACGAGCCTTACGCCATTGCCAAAATTGCGGGTATCAAAATGTGCGATGCCTACCGCGACCAATACGGCTGCAACTTTATATCGGTAATGCCAACTAACCTGTATGGTTATAATGACAATTACCATCCGCAAAATTCGCATGTACTGCCCGCGTTAATCCGCAGGTTTCATGAGGCTAAGGAGCAAAACCTGCCCGAAGTAGCTATTTGGGGATCGGGTTCGCCTAAGCGTGAATTTTTATTTGCAGATGATTTGGCAGAGGCCTGCTATTACTTAATGCAAAACTACAATGAGCCGGGCCTGGTTAACATAGGCACAGGCGAAGATATTTCCATCAAAGATTTGGCTTTGCTGGTAAAAAAAGTGGTAGGTTATGAAGGCGCGATAACGTTTGATGCCTCAAAACCTGATGGTACACCACGCAAATTAATGGACGTAAGCAAACTGCACAGCCAGGGGTGGAAGCACACGATAGAACTGGAAGAAGGCATTACCCTCGCTTACAGCGATTTTCTGAAAAAGTACTGATGCTATAAAACACCGCATCACAGTTAAGATCAACTATTAAATAAACACAAACCTGTTGTCATGAATAAGAATTACTATGCCATAATTATGGCCGGTGGAATAGGAAGCCGCTTTTGGCCAATAAGCCGTACATCGCATCCAAAGCAATTTATAGATATACTGGGTACAGGTAAAACCCTCATTCAAAACACCTACGACCGTTTTTTGAGCGTATGCCCTAAAGAGAACATCTACGTAGTTACCAACGAAATATATACCGACCTGGTAAAAGCGCAATTGCCTGATGTGGCCGACCACCAGATACTCACCGAGCCTGTTATGCGTAACACAGCACCGTGCGTGGCCTATGGTTGTTATAAAATAGAAAGCCAAAACCCCGATGCTGCCATAGTAGTAGCCCCTTCAGATCACCTGATACTTAACGAAGCCGCTTTTATAGCTACTATAGAAAAATCTTTAAAAACAGCATCTGAGAATAATTGCCTTATTACGCTGGGTATTAAACCATCAAGACCCGATACCGGTTATGGCTACATTCAATATAGTGATGATACGCTTAACGATGAGTTTCATAAAGTAAAGAACTTTACCGAAAAACCGAGTCTTGACGTAGCCAAAACCTTTGTGGAAAGCGGCGACTTTTTGTGGAATGCCGGGATATTTGTATGGTCGGGTAAAGCCATTGTAGACGAATTTAGCAAGCACCTGCCGGATATGCACACTATATTTGCCGATGCCCGCACAGTATATAACACCGAAAGTGAGAAATCACATGTGCATACTGTGTACGCCGACTGCGCCAATATCTCTATAGATTACGGGATTATGGAGAAGGCCGAGAACGTATACGTGCTTCCATCGGAGTTCGGATGGTCTGATTTAGGCACATGGGCCTCTATTTACGACCTCACCAATAAAGACGAGGCCGGTAACGCGTTGATCCCAGCTGAAAAAGTGATCATGTACAATTCTACCAACTGCATGGTTAACGTACCCGAAGATAAACTGGTGATACTAAAAGGCCTGCACGATTTTATTGTCGTAGAATCAAACAATACGCTGCTGATCTGTCCGCGCAGCGAAGAGCAAAATGTAAAACAAGTAGTGGCCGATGTAAAACAACGTTTCGGTGTAGCTTATATATAGTAATTATTTGGCCCTCTTTGCTCACAAAGAGGGCTTTTTGCAATAAACCCGATAAGGGCAACCTTAACTATCTGTTCACAAGATTAAAAATATTATGTCGAGAAAACGTATACTGATCACCGGGGCCGCGGGCTTCTTAGGGTCGCATCTGTGCGACAGGTTTATCAAAGAAGATTACCATGTAATTGGTATGGACAACCTGATAACAGGCGACCTGCGTAACATAGAGCACCTGTTTAAACTGGAGAATTTCGAGTTTTATAACCACGATGTATCCAGCTTTGTACACGTTCCCGGCGATCTGCACTACATCCTGCACTTCGCATCACCTGCCAGCCCGATCGATTACCTGAAGATCCCTATCCAAACACTAAAGGTAGGTTCATTAGGTACACACAATTTATTAGGTTTAGCCAAAGTGAAAGGCGCGAGAATGCTGATCGCTTCTACATCAGAAGTATATGGCGACCCGAACATCAACCCACAACCCGAAGAATACTGGGGTAACGTAAACCCGGTTGGTCCGCGTGGTGTATATGACGAGGCTAAACGTTTCCAGGAAGCTATAACGATGGCTTACCATACCTTCCACGGCTTAGAAACCCGCATCATCCGTATTTTCAATACTTACGGGCCAAGGATGCGGTTGAACGATGGCCGTGTATTGCCTGCGTTCATTGGTCAGGCTTTGAGGGGCGAATCACTGACTATGTTTGGTGATGGTTCACAAACCCGTTCATTTTGTTATGTAGATGATTTGGTTGAAGGTATTTACCGCTTGTTATTCAGCGATTATGCCCAGCCGATGAACATTGGCAACCCCGATGAGATCACTATCCGCCAGTTTGGTGAGGAGATCATCAAATTAACGGGAACAGACCAAGAACTGATCAGCCTGCCATTGCCGGTTGATGATCCGAAACAACGCCGCCCGGATATCACCAAAGCCAAAGCCATACTGGGCTGGGAGCCGAAGGTATCGCGCAGCGAAGGTTTAAAGATCACGCTTGACTACTTTAAGTCATTGCCTGATGCCGAAATCCGTCATAAAGATTTCGCGTACTATAACAAGTAATAGAAGAGCTAATAATTAGGGTGTTTAAACTTCGCCGGTTAGGAACGACCACAACCTGACCGGCGGGTTTGAACTATAATGGTGACGCGCCCAATATTTATATGAGGCCGATGGCACTATAATTAGCTAACTTTTATAATTATATCTATTTTAGTGAGCCATTAAATAATCCTCAATGAAGCTTTTAAAAGCCAGCCTGTCACTTGCCATAACCGTTGCATTGCTATGGGCCTTGCAAACCAAATTTGGTGATATCCCCGTGTTAGGTAACTTGCTTAACCCGGTATCGGGTTTTTGGCAAAATGCCGAGAGCAAAAATGCCAAAATTAACGACGAGCTAAGTTTACCCGGTTTACAGGGAGCGGTTACTATTCAGTTTGATGAGCGCCGCATTCCGCACATTTTCGCGGGCAATGATCATGATCTGTATTATGCGCAGGGCTACATTACCGCCCGCGACCGCCTGTGGCAAATGGATATCCAAACCCGCAGCGCATCGGGCCGGTTGGCAGAGGTTATTGGCGATAAGGCCTTAGAAACCGACCGTTACAACCGCCGCATGGGTATGGTTTACGGTGCAGAAAACACGCTGCGCGGTATTATGAAAGACCCTGTAATGAAGCAGGTGATTGAGGCCTATACCGATGGTGTGAACGTTTACATAAAATCCCTCGCCCCAAAAGATTACCCGATAGAATACAAACTACTTGATTATAAACCTGAATTATGGAAGCCCATTAACTGCGCTTTCCTGTTAAAATTGATGTCGCAAACACTGGCCGGCGGATCAGACCAGTTTGCCATGACCAACACCCTCAATAAGTTTGGCGCGTCAATAGTAAAAGACCTCTTTCCGGATTATCCCATGTTTGAGTCGCCCATAATACCGGCGGGCACCAAATGGAATTTTAAGCCGGTTGCCATTCCACAGCCGTCAAAAAGCTTTTTAGCGCAAACATCTGATGTTAACACGCGCCAAAAAGTAGAAGGTATTGGTAGCAACAACTGGGCTATCAGCGGCAGCAAATCCGCCAGCGGCTACCCTATTTTAGCTAACGACCCGCACCTTAATCTCTCCTATCCATCCATTTGGTACCAGGCACAACTATCGGCACCGGGTGTAAATGTTTACGGCGTATCCTTACCGGGCGCGCCGGGAATAGTGATAGGTTATAATCAAAAAATAAGCTGGGGAGTTACTAATGTTGATGCATCCGTGCTGGATTGGTACCAGATAAAATTTAAAGATGCCGCCAAAACCGAATACTGGTACAATAACCGCTGGAACAAAGTTACCCGCCGTATAGAAGTGATCGGCATCCGCGGTAAAAAACCATTGTACGATACCGTGCTGTACACCCATCACGGCCCGGTAGTATATGAAAGTGCTGATAAAAAAACGGAAGATGCACCTGATAATATCCCTGTTGGCAATGCCCTGCGCTGGGTGGCACATGATGAATCGGACGAGTTTAAGACCTTTTACCTGCTCAATCGCGGCAGCAATTATAACGACTATCGCGAAGCATTAAAATATTACACCGCCCCGGCACAAAACTTCATATTTGCCGATGCCGATAAAGATATCGCCATAACACCAAATGGTAAATTCCCGCTTAAATATAAAGAGCAGGGCAAGTTTATAATGGACGGCAGTGACCCGGGGAACGACTGGCATGGCTTTATCCCGTATGAGCAAAATCCAACGGTTAAAAATCCGGCTCAGGGTTATTTAAGTTCGGCTAACCAATCATCAACAGATCCAACGTATCCTTACTATATCAACTGGCATTTTGGCGGTTATGAGCGCGGCAAACGTATAAACGACAGGCTGGCGGCTATGCAAAACGCCACTGTAGATAGTTTGCGCATTTTACAAACCGACGATTACAGCATTGGCGCACAGGATGTTTTACCTACCCTGCTGCGTTATGTTGACGCCACTAAATTGGACGCGCCACAAACCGACGCGTTAAAAACAGTAAGCGTTTGGAACAAACATTTCGCGGCGAACGCCATAGGCGCTACCATTTTTGATCTTTGGTGGAGAAAGTTTTATGAGCTAACCTGGGACAAAGCCTTTAGCGATAAGAAGGAACCGCTCGCGGCACCATCAAGAGACAGAACAGAGAAGCTCCTGTTAAAAGAACCGGCATCAAAATGGTTCGATGATAAACAGACCCCGGCGATAGAAACCGCCGGCGACATTGTGAACAAGGCATTTATTGCCGCTATTGATCAGCTGATACGCGAACACGGCGATCAGGGGCAAGACTGGGAATGGGGCCGTATAAAAAGGATGTCGGTAACGCACCTTACAAGGCAGGCGGCATTCAGCTCAGGCAACTTTATTTCGGGCGGAACGGGTTCAACCGTTAACGCGCTTATTGGCGGGCACGGGCCTTCATGGCGCATGGTGGTACAATTAGGTCCGCAGGTAAAAGGCTACGGCATTTTGCCGGGCGGTGAATCGGGCAATCCAGGTAGTTTTTATTACGACGATATGCTGCCCACCTGGAAAGATGGCAAACTCGACGAATTGTTATACCTGCAATCGGCCGACGAAAAATCGTCACGGATAAAAAGTACACTTAAACTAAAAGGTAAATAAACTTAAACACCCAAGCGATGATATTATTTGCAGCCATACTGGCACTTACTTTTATTAGCGGTTTCTTTTTACCATGGTGGCTGGCCGCTTTAATTGGCCTTGTACTTGCCTTTTTAATAAGAACAAACGGCAGCGCTTTTTGGTCGGGTGGTGTGGCTGTGGCATTGGCCTGGCTGGCATTGGCTTTGCTTAAAAGTTTTCCTAACCAGCATATACTGGCCAACAGGGTGGCAAAATTATTCCACCTGCCTAACTGGGTGTTTATTTTAGGAGTTACCGTAGTAATTGGTGGCCTGGTAGGAGGTTTTTCGGCATTATCGGGCAGCTTGTTAAGGGCAGTGGTTGGCCCGGGCAATCAACCAAAACCGGCTACAGCGAAGTAAAAACCCGCTATATTATAAACTTATAGCAAAGCTTTCAGCTCAAAAATATCCGGGTAGCGTAAGGCCGTCTTCAGTATAAAATTGAGTGAATCCGTTACCCATATTTCACCGCTCATAGCCTGGCGTAACACCTCGGGCGCGGGCATTAAAACTACCTCTATCTCCTCGGTTTCATCCAGTTTCTGCACGGTATTGATCTCGGCATCAAACAATAAAAAACCGTAGGTAACCTGATTGAGCTTTGTAGGGTTGTTGGCTATCTTACCCAACGGGATCAGCCTTTCAGATGTTGTTTTTATACCGGTTTCTTCTTCCAGCTCGTTTATTGCCGATTCGATGATACTCTTATTTTTTTGCTGCATGCCGCCGGGCAATTCAAGCAGTATCTGCCCTAAAGCATGCTTGTACTGCTTTACCAAAACCACCTCATTGTTAGCGGTTATAGCCAATACCTGCGCCACATCGCCCAGCGGCGAAAAATAGTAATCATCGATCACCTTGCCGTTGGCCAACCTCACGGTATGCTTTACAAGCGGAAACCAATGGCTGGGCGATATATCTTCTTCGTTCAGTAAAGTCCATACTTTTCCCGCAGTATCAAATGGCATACTTCAGCTTTTTTAATAATGTTAAAATGTAAATTACTGTTGCCTAAGCTACGAAACAGCTTAGCCTGTACAAACAGTTAAAAAACGGCATTTGCAATAACGAATTATCGCAGCCAGTATCAATCACAGGTGTCGCCAAAAAGGCGGTTAATAAACAGCTCTTTCAGTTAGTAACTGGCTGTATTTTTCGAGCAGGAACAGGTATTTGTCTTTCCATACCTTAGCGTCCGACTGCTCCTGTGGCGCCCTTAACGTAGGCCTTTGCCTGCGATAACTTTCAGGGTTGTTAAAATCGTTCTTGGTAAAAAATTCAGGGAAATCCACCGAAAAATCATACTCAAGCACACATCCAATCTGGAAAATGATATCTGCTTTCAGATATTTTTGATTGAACCAATGGTACACCATACCCCTGTTTACAGACGTTTGCCTGGCCAGGTCGGTAATACTGTAATTTTTTCTTCTAACTAATCGCTCTACAATTTGACCGTGATGCTTTATCATAATTCCGCTCCAATTACAAAAGGGTTATTAAATATGCCGGGGGTATATATAATTATTAACGCATTTTAATTAGGGGTATTAATGCAATATTAACTATTCAATTTTCGTGCCTTTTAACCTTTTTATTAGCAAAAACGAAAAAAACCACTATTTGAGTTAATACATTGGCATTTAATGCCTTGTTTATTGTTACTAATGTTAAATTAATAATTTGGGGCATCTAACAGGGGAAATTAGAGACAACAAAACGGGCAATAAATTACACACTGGGCAAATAATTACCCAAATATTTTTTGGCGTGCTATTTGGTAGAAATAAATTTGTTATACATTTTTGACCACATTTATTACTCAATATTTATTCACAAAAACTTCACAGTTATTATAAGATAACTATTGCTTTTACTACATTTTCGCTTGGAGAAAGCAGCAACGAGAATTTTGAAACTACTTCGACAAAATTTAACCTATGAGTAATAAAACTGTGCAATTGTACGCTACCCGACACAACTGATGCCAAAACCTGATCGAAATCGGCACGCAAAGCATTCCTGCTGCTCATCAATATTCCCTCACGTTTATGAAACTCGGGGTGACTAAAACTGATATCGCCGCCCTGTAAGCCAACCAGCACATATTTACCGCCATGCGCCATATAATTAAAGCCGCTGTTAATTGCCGCAAGGTTCCCGGTAGCATCCATTATCACCGAAGGCATTTGGCCATTTGTATAATCGTTCAGTAAAGCAAGCGCGTCTTCTGTTTCAATATTTATTACCAAATCAGCACCTAACACTGTAGTGCAAAAATTCAAACGGAAAGCATTCCTGTCGGCTACTATTACTTTGGCGCCGCTTTGTTTGGCAAACGTTATACATGCCATACCGATTGGCCCCGCGCCCATCACCAAAACGGTATCATCACTGTTAATACCAGCCCTGTTAACCGCATGCGCGCCAATGGCAAATGGTTCTATCAAAGCCAGTTCATCATAACCCAGGCCTTGCCCATACACCAGTGAGGATATGGGTACAACAAGATATTCGGCAAGGCCGCCATCCTGGTGCACACCGCATACTTTAAGCCGCACGCAGCAATTGTATTTACCCACGCTGCAAGCCCCGCAATTACCGCAATTAAAATAAGGGATTATGGTAACGGCTTCGCCAGGTTTAAAATCGGATACGCCATTCAGTTCTGCGACATCGCCCGATAGCTCGTGCCCCAGCACCCTGGGATAATTAAAATATGGCTGTTTACCTTCAAAAGCATGCAGATCGGTACCGCAAACACCAACACGTTTTATCTTAATTAACGCATGTCCCGGCGGTATCTGGGGAACAGGGCTTTCGAGGTAACGCAATTCATAAGGTTTTACGCAGCTTAATATTTTCATTTATTTATCGGGGAAAAATGGTTTTTCGATAGCTCAAATTAAGTTACCTGCGCGTGGGTAATGTTACAGGTAGTTAACCAGCTATTAAGTCAATTTAACCTTCTATTGATCATTTGTAATCTTTTAATGTAAATTAGCCATATAAACCAATAATGAAACCGCAATTATTAAAAGTAAACAGCCAGCCCGAATACTCATTTAATGTGAGGCAAGACATGCTGCCTAACGTTAACAACAACTGGCATTACCACCCGGAGATAGAACTGATCCATTTTCACAGAGGGCGCGGAACACAGTTTGTTGGCGACAACATGAAGCGTTTTAGCGCAGGGGACATGGTTTTGGTGGGCAAAAACCTGCCTCATTACTGGAAATATGATGAAGACACCACTCCCGCTGATGAAACTAATAACGGTCCCTACTCTACCGTTATCCACTTTTATGATAATTTTTGGAGCGACCAGTTTTTAAACCTCCCCGAAAACAGGTGCATAAAACAAGTGCTTGAAGCCGCAGGCAGGGGTTTGCAGATACACGGAGAAACAGCCGAACGCGTAGCCTGCATAATGGAGAAGCTTGTACACAGCCACGGCCCTATGCGCATATTGTTATTGATAGAGGCGCTGATAGAAATAAGCGGCAACGAAAAAGCGTGGCTCTCCTCCGCAGGGTTTAGGCCGGTGTTTGACGAGGCCGATAAAGCACGTATCAATCTTATTTATGCTTATTCGTTCGCGCATTTTAGGGAGAAGATAGCTTTGGATACCATTGCTGATGTAGCCAGTGTAAGACCTCAATCGTTTTGCCGGTATTTTAAATCGAAAACCAGCAAAACCTACTCGCAATTTATTAATGAATTGCGAATAGGATATGCCTGTAAATTACTGATGGAAAACCGAATCAGTGTAAAACAAATCTGCTTTGAGAGCGGTTTTAACAATTTTTCAAGCTTTCATACCTGTTTTAAAAATATCACGGGCAAAAGTCCGCTGAATTACAGGCTTGGTATTGCCGGGTAAGTTAAACTTACACTACGCCGCTTATACTGAAAACCACGGCATGCTGTGCAGCAACAGGTAACACCGGGAATGTGATACTTAAACCTTCAGATTGCTGTTTCCACTCTAATTTGCCATTATAACCCAGCAAGGTTACTTTAGTTACGCTCGCTGTATTGCCTTCTTTTTTAGCTAATGAAGTGATAGATACCTCACCACCTGCCGGTACCCCCAATAATATAGCGTACAGCTTACCCTTTTTGGTGGTAAAGCGAATATCCTCGGCAGTGAATGGTTTGCCTTTACCCTCGTTAAAGCCCTGCGCGCTCAATGGTGCTGCCGATGCCAGTGCCGGTCCCTCGCCAAACGTTTTCCATGGGCGGGTACCGAATATACATTCTTCGTTGACCTTCATCCAGGCGGCTATGCCGGTAAGCACTTCGCGCTCCTGCTCATCTATGCTGCCATCGCCCCGCAAAGGGATATTGAGTAAAAGGTTGCCATTTTTACTCACCACGTCGGCCAGTGTGTGGATCACCGTTTTGGCGTTCTTGTATCCCTTTTGCTCAAATATGCGCCTGTCGTAATGCCAGCTGCCTATGCACGTATCGGTTTGCCAGGCAAACTCCTCTATTTTATTGCTTTGGCCGCGCTCAATATCCCATACCATGCACTTACGTTGCTGCTCATCCAATATTTTGCCAAACACCGTAGCCTTTAGCTTGCCATTGCGTTTTATACTTTGGTTGTACATGTGGGCAGCTATTTTCAAACCCGCGTCGCTTATTGGCCATAAGGGTAATGCGGTATCATCAAAGTAGATTAGTTCGGGCTGGTATTTGTCTATTAATTCCACCGTTCTGTTCAGGAATTTGTTGATGTAGGCATCAGTTGGTTGCGAGGCACCATCGCCCCAATTCCATTGACTATGTATAGAACCATTATTATGACTTTCGGCACTTAAAGCATGTTGCTGGGCGTACAATTCCTGCGGATCAAAACCATCCCACCATTTACCCTTACCATCTGCGGCAGTAAGCTTACCATCATAAGGTACACCGGCATAAGGCCCGTTTTTATCAGCCCTTTGGGCGGTTTCCATCCAGGTCCAGGTGTGGGCGGCATGCACCGTTACGCCAAAAGGTAGTCCCTGTTTTTTGGCGGCTTTGGCCCAGCCTGCTATCAGGTCTTTTTTAGGCCCTAACTTTACAGAGTTCCAGGGCTGGTGCGAGCTATCGTACAGGTCGAAATTATCGTGATGGTTAGCCAATGCCATAAAGTATTTGGCCCCCGCGCTTTTATATAAAGCCATTAACTCCTCGGGCTGCCAGTTTTCGGCCTTCCACTCGTTAATCACATCTTTAAATCCAAACTTTGAGGGGTGCCCGTATTTTTGTACATGATATTTATACTGATCGCTCCCCTCCTCGTACATTCCACGGGCATACCAATCACCACGTTCGGGTTGGCATTGCGGCCCCCAGTGCGCCCAAATACCAAACTTGGCATCCCTAAACCAATCGGGCACCTTGTATGCACTTAATGAAGCCCATGTAGGTTCAAATACATTAGCCCCGCCAGGCATAGCGCTGTTACCTGCCGCCAATACCTTTGAAAACTGAAAGGCCGCCGCTGCCACGGCCAAACTGCGTATTGCTTCTCTTCTTTTCATAAAATTTTCTTCGGTATAAAAATCAATCGATTGCCGTTGCTTTAGTTAAGTTTATTTAACTACCTGTTGTGTGAAATTAACGAGGGGGACCATGGACGATGGTCGATAGTCTATGGTTAATGGCCAGTGGTTAGTAGTCAGTATAAAATTAGAAATATGATTTTAGATTTTACCGCGGAGGTAACGGAGTTTTGCACGGAGTTTCGCGGAGGCTTTGATGGTGTATAATAAGTTTTGACGGCGTTAGTAGCTTTGACAACTTTTAAAAAGTTGTCAAAGCTTTTGTGAAATCATTACCAGCTGCTACCCGCGCCGCCACCGCCGGACGAACCGCCGCTGCTTGATGAGAAACTACTGCCGGATGATGAGCCACCGCCGGATGAGGACGATGAGCTTGATACTTTGGGTATGGTATAGCGTTCCTTTTCGCGGCGGTCGCAATTGTGGCAGCGTTTCAGTTTCCAGCCCCACCCTTCTGACGAAGCAGTCGCGGCTGAAACTACTTCTTTACCATCGGGCATCAAGGTAAGATAATGGCATTTGGGGCATTCCTTGGCGCTGCTGCCCAGGTTTTTGTAAACGTAGATCAATTTCTCGTGCGATTCATCGTGGCAAGTCCATACATCATAATCTGCCGATTTTACTCTCTCTTCTATTTTTTGCCCATGCTGAATGTACTTGTCGTCGTCGGTTTCCGAGAGTTTTTGCATGGCCGTACCGCAGGCTTTACAGGCATAGGGCGTATTGCGCAATTTGTACATAATGCGGTGATAAATAACCCAGTACACCGCCAGCAAAGGCAGGGGGAATATAAACACGCTCCAAACCATGTTGTAGTGTCTTTGGTTACGGGCTACGTATTGCTCGTAGCGGTCTTTCCCCTTAAGCTGCACACCAAGTTTGCTACCAACAATTAAAAAATGGAAGGACAGATAAATACTGATGGCTATGTAAAACACCAACGCGGTACGCCCATTAAACCAGCTTACCGGGTAAAACCAGTTAAGGCACAAAGCCACTATTATCGGCAACAAGAAGGTGAGCCAAAACATGAGGCTGGCCAGTCTGCGTTTAATACGGTAACCATATAAAAGGAAATCGATAATACCGGTGAGTATTAAAAACACTATACCGATAGCTATGGTGAAGCCATCCAGTAACTCACGCTCTTGGTAGTTATTATTAACTAAGCTGGTTGTTTCCAGCGCACCGGAAGGCAAGTCGATATCCTGCATTGTTGAATCGGTAATGGCTACCGCGCCCGATGTGGCGGTATCCGTAGCCGTACTATCGGCCAGTTGGGCATTACCAGTGCTTAGCTGCCTTATTACAGCGGCTACACCTTCACGCACCGCCCTGTCGAGGTCATTGGCTTTGGCATGTGGAATCATATATTGCTGCTGTATGCGGTAACAAACAATATCCGGCAAGTCGCCTTCCAGGCCATAACCTGTTTCAAATTCAATACGGTGCTGATCGTTCACTATCAGTATCAGCAAGCCGTTATTAGTTTCCTTATCGCCTATCTTCCACTTTCTGAACAAGGTTGTGGCGGCATCCTTGGGTACCGCGTCGCCAATGGATTTTACAACCACCACATCAATATGTGCCTTGCCCGATTGATCGAGTGCTTGCAATGTTTGGTTCAGCGTGCTTACCGTTTCGTTATTCAGCAGTCCGTCGGTATTGGTAATAAAGGTTTCACCCAGTGTTTTCGGATCGGGGATAGCAAGGTAACCCTCCTCCTTTTTATCACTATTACAGGCAGAAAATATCAGTAAAAACAAGCAGACGAACGCGTAGCGGGGTAAGGTTTTTATAATCATAGGTAAGGCAAATGTAATTAACTAAGCGCTTTATTACTATAGCCTTGTATTCACTTTAAAAAACCAAGCTGTTTCAATAATTGTTCGCGGTAGTTATTGCCTATGGGTATTTCAGTATTATTAATAAAAACACGGTTGCCCTCTATATGACCTATTTTGGCTTTATTGATAATGAATGACCTGTGAGTGCGCAAAAATAGGCTATCCGGTAATTGCTCTTCAAAGTTCGAGAATGGCATTTTGGGCATCAGCGTATTAACAGCGGTCACAATTTTGGTGTAGTTGCCTTGCGCTTCGGCGTATAACAAATCGTGGTGCATTATTTTGTAAATCCGGCCGTCGGTTTTAATAAAAATAAAATCATCGGCTTTATTGGTGGCAACACTATCGTTGTCTGCGCTTTTTGGCGATGATACCGGCTGTAATTTCTCCATGGCTTTATCAATGGCGATGATGAATCTCTCGAACGAAAACGGCTTTAACAGGTAATCGCATGCGGCAAGGTCAAAGGCATCCGCGGCGTACTCTTTATAAGCGGTGGTGAATATTATTTGAGGTTGATGCTTCAACGTTTTGGCGAATGACACCCCATCAATAACCGGCATATTGATATCCAGAAACAAAATATCGATAGCTTGCGATTGCAAAATAGCCTTAGCTTCAAGCGCGTTGCCGCAGCCGGCTATCACATGCAAATAATCCAGATGGCTGCAATAGTTTTGAATAATATCCCGCGCTATCGGCTCGTCATCTACAATAAGGCAATTGAGGATGTTCATTTTTTTATCTTTAATTGCAGATCAATAGTATAAAAATTCCCGTTATCATTGATGTTCAATTCGTACGCGTTCGGATATAGCAGTTCTAACCGTTTACGCGCGTTTGCTAACCCAAAGCCATTACTTTGCGGCAATACACTCTCTTGCTGCTCTTCGGTACCGAAACTATTTTTTACCGAGAACAATATAGAATTAGCCCATATTTTTAGTTTGATATCTACAAAAACTTCGGGCGACGCCGTGTTTTTTGAATGCTTAAAAGCGTTCTCAATGAATACGATCAGCAGCATGGGTGCAATGCGTATTTCGACATCAGCAATATCTTCAATATCGGTAGTTAATTGCAGCCTGTCGCCAATACGTATCTTTTCAAACTCGATATAGTTATTGATGTAAGCCAGTTCGCTTTTTAGCGGAACATAAATTTCGCCTGCATCATAAACCGAGTAACGCAGCAACTCCGATAATTTGAGCAGTAATGGCGGGATGCGCTGATGCGAAGTAATGGAAAGCCCGTACAGGTTATTCAACGTATTAAACAAAAAATGCGGACTTAACTGCGATTGCAGCAGGTATAATTCGCTCTTGCTATGGTCGGCCTCCTGCTGCGCGGCTACCAGTTGATTGGATGTAACCGAATGCGCTATTTTAATGATAGCCCCAAAAGTAATGCCGACCACTACCAGCGGTAACGCGAACATCATCAGGTTAATAGCAGGGCGGCCATGAAGCGGGAAATCGGCATGAAAAAATAACCAAGCCATACAGGCAAAAACAAGAAAAGCCAATGCCGCCAACACATAAACCGGTACCGTCCTTAATTTTGAGGCCCACATTTGCGACATGTATCGCCCGGTAAAAACTCCCATTATAAATGCTATGGTACATGAAAGAGAAACAATTTCATCTTTCCTGATATCCATAGACCTTATATACGGCGCTATGGCTACATACACCGGGATGCCGGCCAATACTCCACCAAAAAAGTAGAGCTTACTTACAAAAAAGCCGCCGGTAGGTTTAGCTGCCCCGGCCGGTACATTTTTGTTTACTGTTTTAATTTCTTCGATAATCATATAGCAAAGCTGTGCAAGATGATCCGCTTGCAAAATACTTGCTTACGGATAGTGCAAAACCGGTGACCAATAGCTAAAAACAGGTTTTAAACCTGCCCAACACCTCAATTAAGGCTTTCGTCACCCAGGCAACAAGGTACAACATATTTTTTTCGCTGCCGGTTGCCGCCCCTCAATATTTGCATCATCAATAAACAAATACTAAAAGTACCTGCACATGAAAACGTCCCTCCTCTTCCTGATTATATTATTCGCCCCTTTATTAAGTTTAGCACAAACGGGGAGCAATAAAACTAATGATACTTCAAAAGCCACCAAAAAGATTGGGCTTAATGAGGTCACCATTAAATCGAAACGCCCGCTGATACAAACAGAAATTGATAAAACCGTTGTTAATGTAGCCGCTATGCTGAGCAGCGCAAGCAGCAACACGCTCGAAGTACTGGAGAAAACGCCCGGAGTAACCGTGAACGCCGGTGGCGAGATCAGTTTAAACGGCCGTGCTGGTGTGCTGGTGTTAATAGATGGCAGGCAAACTTACCTTTCGGCTGCTGATTTGGCTAATTACCTGAAATCCATCCCCGGCGGTAACCTGGATAAGATTGAACTGATGGATAATCCGCCTGCCCGATACGATGCCGCAGGTAACGGAGTGATCAATATCCGCCTCAAAAAGAACAGGCAAAGTGGCTTTACCGGCAGTTTGTCATCAGGCTACGCACAGGGTAAACTTCCGCGTAATAACAATTCGCTCAACCTTAATTACAATTACAATAAGCTCAACATATTTAGTAACTTGGGTTATAGCTATGATAAAAATTATAGTGACGATGTTTATAACCGCAGCTTTTTTAATACCGATGGCAATGTAACTAACCGTTTATTACTCAATAATTACCAGCAGAACAAAGGCAAGGGCATTAATACCAATATAGGTATGGATTACGCGCCAACTAAAAGCACCACCTATGGTATGCAGGTAAGTTATAACCACAGCACCCGGTATAATGTGCTCAACTCCGGTAATATTAATTATGGCATCACTATACCCGATAGCACCGGCAACAGCTATACCGATGCCCGGGACAGCCGCGATAACTTGAATACCAACCTCAACTTTTATCACCGCTTTGGTGAAACAGGGCGCGAAATTACTGCCGATGCTAACTACTTACGCTACACAGCCGATGGGGAACAGAACTTACAAAACCTGGTTTATTTACCGGATGGGGCTTTAAAACACAGCGATAACTTCCTGTATAGCCTCCCATCAACCATGAATATTTATACGGCGAAAGCCGACTACGTGCACCCGTTAAAGAACAAGGCGAAGCTGGAAGCCGGCATTAAATGGAGCTGGGTGAGCAATGATAATCCGTCCGATTACTATCAGCTTGTTAACGGCGAACAAATTATTGATAACGGGCGATCCAACCATTTTAAATATCGCGAGGATTTTACTGCTGCTTACATCACCGGGCAAAAGGCATGGAAACGAATTGGCATCCAAGCGGGCCTGCGTGCCGAACATACCAGCGCCAACGGACTACAATTGGGCAATGAGGCTGGCGGAGCGAGTGCGTTCAATAAAGATTATACACAGGTTTTCCCCAGCGTATTTATTAATTATAAACTGGACACAATATCAAAAAACTCGCTGTCGTTTATTGTTACCCGCCGTATTAACCGGCCTAATTATCAGCTATTGAATCCTTTCTTATTTTATCGCGATCAGTATTCGTACAGTTTGGGTAACCCCGAACTTAACCCGCAATACCAATACCGCTATGAGCTGAAATATCAGCACGGACAAACCTTCAGAACCGGGTTAAGTTATAATCGTTTCACCAATGTAATTTTTCAAACCACCAATGTGGTTGAGGGTAGATTTATCACCAAACCCGAAAACGTATCAGAAGGTTATATACTGTTGTTCAACTCGGGTTTAAATATTTCACCCGCCAAGTGGTGGACTTTTAATACCGATGTGCTGCTTTCGCGCATGGGCCTTAACGGACAGGCGTATGGCGAAAAGCTTAACCCCGCGACGTTTGCGGCACGCATCAATGTCTTAAACCAATTGCAATTCGGCAAGGGCTGGAGTGCAGAATTGGGTGGTTATTATTCCAGTCGCGATTTGAACGGGCAAACGTTTACTTCCGCCATGGTACGCGCTAATGCGGGTTTGCAAAAAAAGATATGGAAAGACAAAGGCAGCATCAGGCTGGTGATGGAGGATATTTTTCACAGCTGGAAATACCGCAACAATTCCGTAGCGCTGAAACAGGCTTACTATTATCAAACCGGCGAATCAGACACCCGCCGGTTCGGCATCGCCTTTACTTATAACTTCGGCAGCGATACCTTTGCCCGCAAGAGCAAACATAAAGACAACGCGCTTGATGAAGAGAAAGGGAGAATGTAGGTTTGTTATGGCAAAGGCTCTGCTATCCGCACATTATATTGCAGCATTTTTTTGTAATGAAAATATAACCGACCATGCCCATCTATTGTATAAATCACCTCACTACATCTTTGAACCGGAAAAATGCATAGCCATCTGCAAAAAAGCTTCAGGTAAAAGCAGGCCCAATGTTGACGGGGAAAAGCGCGAAGACGGGTGTAGAATATTATTACATGTTAGTAACCATAGGTTTGTGTGTTACCAGGGTTAGTATCCAAAAAATGTTGCGGTATGGGCAGTACCAATCTATACTGCGCGATGGGCCCTTCATGCCAAACGGTTTGCCATCGTACCAGGTTAAAATAACGGCTGCCTTCGTTACGCATTTCATATTGCCATACTTCGCTTAAAGAACGTCTTGCATATAACAAAACAGTTTGATCATCGAAAAAGCGGTTCTGCTTCCTGTCTACCAATATCTTTAATACATTATACGCGTCGTGTAGCTGCTGCTTTTCCGTTAATACATTCGCTTTTATAAGGTAAATTTCTGAAAGCCTCAATATTGGCTGGTATTTGGCACGGCCAAGGTAGTTCATAAAAAAGGTTTCATTTTCATTCTTACCTGCATTCCATAGCACTTCGCCGTCGTTTAAATCAAAATATACAGCATTGGTATCGGCCGATAGAGAATACCTATTGCTATTTATAATTTCGTTGGCCTTTGCCAAAGCATCATCATAACCCTGGTATTTTAATAAAAGTTTAGCTATTAAACCCTTACACGCGTACTTACTAATGTAATTCCTTTTTTCCGTTGGCCAGGTAAGCGGCAAATCAGCTTCAGCTTGCCTTAGATCGGCAATTGCCTGTATAGAAACTTCGCCGGGTTCGGGCAAGTTAAACCTAACATTGGGGTCTGTTATAAGCTCAGTTACAATTGGCACCCTGTCAAAATAAGCCCCCAGCATAAAGTATAGGTAGCCTCTTAAAGCTTTGGCCTCTGCCTCTATTAGTTTTTTATCGCTGGCGGCAAGGTCAATATATGAAGCATAATACAAAACCGTATTGGCTTTGGTAACCGATGTTAAACCTAAATTCCAAAGTGTTAAGAGGTTTGCATCAGCCGGGCTGATATTTTGCCGGTTGCTTAGCGAACAAAAAGCGGATAAGTTACCATCACAAGACACTTCTCCGCTTACTATTTCATCCACCAGTGTTAATTGCTTTTGAAAATTGTATACTGATTCAACAGTAGCATCTAAAATATTATACAGATCAGCAACGGTACTCACCGCATTGCCGGGTACATTATCTGTACTGCCTATAAATATGCGCACCTTGGTATTTGGAGTATTTTTTACGGTTGTGGATAGATATGGCAATTCTACCAAATCCAGATCATTTACAATGCCATCGCCATTAATATCTTTCTTTTTAAAGTTGCCGGGCTTGGCATATGTTTGTATAGGAGCAGCCGTTATTTCTGCCTTAGTTTGAAATATACCATCAAGCGCATAGCCTTTGTCGGCACCATTTACCGTTTCAATTGTTATGTTACTGGTAAGCAGTTTGCTTCCGCTATTTTTTTCGGCGACAATAAAGTAATTGCCTGCAGGTACTGTAAAACCGGCTACTCCTTCGGTATTGGTTGTAGCGGTTTTGTACGGTTTGGCATCTTTATATTCTTGTTTGGTTCGGTAAAGGTTTACGGTAGCGCCCGCAGATACTTCACCGTCGGGCGTGGTTAATGTCCATTTGGTGGCGTCATTTACCTCAATATTGAGTTCAGCCTGTAAGTCTTCCTCGTCAGATGCTTTTTTTGCACAGGATGAAATAATGAAACTAAAAATTAAAAGACAGATAAAACCTGATAACCTGGTTTTAAGGGGAGATGTGAAGTAGCGCATGTGATAAGCGGTTTTTTCTTCAAATAAAGGCAATTAACGGCATAATCAGAAGCATTAACTTTTATTTTTCGATTCGGTTATGCTTGTAAGCAATTACAAATCTTTACTTATAAAACCAGCGGTAAATACTTAATGCTTATAATTCCGTTTCCAAACTTTAAACCAATGTTTGTTGCGGGGATATTGCCTGTGTGATGTGGCATTGTTGCAAATTATAGCCACCAGCAACAGTATCATCACCCCGCTGAATACCGGGCTTAGCACATACCAGTATCCAAGCGCTATAATTTTTGGCGAACCAATATTGGCTATCAATGCCGTTGCGCCACCGGGAGGGTGCAGTGTTTTGGTGATCTGCATTAAAACGATAGCGACTGAAACCGAAAGGGCCGCTGTAAACCAAATTTCGCCGGGTACAAATTTATGGATGGTAACGCCCACCAGCGCGCTGATGACGTGCCCGCCAATTAAGTTGCGCGGTTGCGCCAGCGGACTGTTAATGATACCATATATAAGTACTGATGAAGCGCCGAAAGAACCGATAAGGAACAGGTTATCGTTAGCATTAAGATGCCTGCTGTTAAGAAAACCGATAATTCCGATGCCTAAAAACGAACCGATGAACGTCCACAAATGCTCTTTAAAATCGATCAGCGTTTCTTTGTAAAAGATGTGTTTAGCGGTAGTAACGTGTCTGCGTATTTTTGCTCTCATTTCGGAGTACAATATTACGCAATCTGTATTTTACTAAAACACACAAATTAAAAAGACTGATTTATATTACATAAATCAGTCTTTTTAATAAACAACCTATCTTATTTACCCAGCAATAAAGCTATATACTTTACCTGCTTGTGTTTTAAAACCATAGGTAAAATCGCCTGTTGATTTGCCTGGGTTTGCTTTAAAAGCAGCCTTCAGGCTATTAGGTACACGCAGATTACAATCGCCGCCGGATAGTGATTTGATGCTGAGCTTAACTATTTTACCATTCTTCCAAACCATATCTGTTATTTCGAAGTTGCCGCGGGCGCGTAAACCTTTTACGCTGCCTGTAGCCCATGTTTTTGGCAGGGCGGGCAGTAACTGAATTTCGCCGGTTTGGCTTTGCAGCAGCATTTCGGCCACACCTGCGGTATAACCAAAGTTGCCATCAATTTGAAACGGCGGATGCGCGCAGAAAAGGTTGGCATACATACCGCCGCCGTTATCATAATTAACGCCATCGCCGCCAACCAGGGTAATAAAGTTTTTGAGGATGAGATAGGCATGGTCGCCATCTTGCAGGCGTGCCCAAAAGTTCATCTTCCAGGCCATCGACCAACCTGTTGATTCGTCGCCGCGAGCGGTTAAGCTCACTTTGGCGGCCTTAGCCAGGTCGGGGGTTTGCGTTATACTTATTTGCCTGCCCGGATGTAAACCAAACAGGTGCGAAGCATGGCGGTGCGTATCTTTCGGATCGTCGCGATCTGTTTCCCATTCCTGCAATTGTCCCCATTTGCCAATTTTTGGTTTAAGCAGATGCTCGCGCATATCGGCAACGTGATTGCGGTAGGTTTTATCCAGCCCTAAAACATCGGCTGCCTCAATGTAATTGGTAAACAGATCGTACACAATTTCCTGATCATAGGTTACACCATCTTCGGTTGGCCCATGCTCGGGCGACCAGCCCATCGGCGATACCAGCGTACCATCCGCGCGGCGTTTCAGGTGATCGTCCCAAAACTCGGTGATCTCTTTCAGTATAGGGTAACCGAAGTTTTTGAGGTATGCCTTATCCTTAGTGAAAGCATAGTGCTCCCATATATTTTGCACGTACCAGGCGCTGCCGGGCGTGTTCCACAAAAAGCTTTCACCACCGAATATATTGTTCTCGGTCTTGACCGTCCATCCGCGTACGCCAGGATATTCCTTTTTGGTATTCTCCTTTTTCACCTCGCGCATACTGTTAATATAATCGAGATAAGGGAAATGGCATTCGGCCAAATTGGTTGGTTCGGCCAGCCAGTAATTCATTTGTATATTGATATTGGAGTGATAATCGCAACGCCAAGGCGGGTTGTTGCTCTCGTTCCAAAGCCCCTGTAAATTGGCCGGTAAACCGCCCTTGCGGGATGAGCTGATGAGCAAATACCTCCCGAACTGAAATATTAAAGCCTCCAGTTGCGGGTCCTGCGCTTGTTTGTAGGCGATGAGTCGTTTATAAGTAGGTAATGCCTGTACCGAAGCCGGGGTGCTCCCCAGGTTGATAGCCACACGGCCAAACAATGCCTGGTAATCTTTAACGTGAGCGGCAAGCAACTGCGGGTATGTTTTAGCCGAGGCGGCGGTTATAGCGCTTTTTACTTTTACAGCCGGGTCTTCACCTTTCCAGTGTTGTTCGCGTTTGTTGCTGTAATCTGTAGCAGCGGTGAGCAGTATGGTAAAGCCATCTGCTTTTTTAATATTGAGTTGCGAACCGCCTTTCCCGTCAGCTTCAATAGTTGCCGTACCTCCTTCTATTTTTACCTGAACAAGGGCATTGTATGCCATGCCGCTCTCCAGTTTACCGGCAATTTGCAAAGCGGCACCACTGGCAGTTACGGTAGCGCCATGCGCATCCTTTAATTGTACAATGGCCGAATAAGCGCCTTTTTTATTGGCTGTAAAATGAAGCGCCATCACCTTATCGGGGAAGTTGCAAAAATATTCACGCTGGTAAGTGATTCCGTTTTCGGTATAGCTGATGTTTTGGGTTGATGTATTCAGGTCCAGTTGCCTGCGGTAATTTGCAGGCGTAGCGGCCGAAGTATCTTTACCTTTCAGGTAAACAAACAGGTCGCCGAAGGCCTGGTACGCGCCGGTATTGGTTTCGTCGCCGGTCCACAGGCTGATCTCGTTGAACTGGATATGTTCGCGGGCTACACCACCGAAAACCATGCCGCCTATACGGCCGTTACCCATAGGGTAGGCATCTGTCATCCAGGCTTTGGCGGGTTTATCATCCCACAGTTTTAAACTTTGTGCAGGCGTACTTACCTTTTGCGCATTGGCGACTATGGGCAGTATCGAAATAAATAAAATAGATAAATAACTGAGCTTTTTTATCATATAACAGGCGTATAATTGACCAAGCGTAAAAGTATAGCACAAAGCATACATTACAAATGGATTATACGCCTATTGAGTATAATACATGCCGCCCAGCCAGCTTTTAAACAGCGGAGGTGCGCAGGCTACCGCCCGCATATCGATCTATGTGCGTATCCGCTTAGGATTGTAGGCTACAATGTATTTCAGATCGCTGTTTAAAACGGTTTTAACATCCAGCAGTACTTCTTCTTTGTTTAACGCCTGCTTAAGTTTGGCTTTAACTTCAACATATACCTGCAACAGTATCTCGGGGATTATTTTAACGGCAATAGCCGGATAATAATCTTTTTCAATTTGAGCCCTATCGGTAATTGATACCAGGCTTAAGTTCCAGGTATCATCGGCATGAAAACCGTGTTCATGGCGGCTGTTCATCAAATCGTATAGGAATATCCTTGCCTGATTTTCTATCGCTTGCTCGTCCATATTACTTGCCCTTTTTACCAATTGGGGCTTCAGATTTTGAAGATTTATCTGTTTGGTAAGACGATTGTTTTTTATTTACATTCTCACTTGGGGCTTTTTTAACTTCTTTGGTACCTTTTTTCTCTTTGCTCATATATAAATTATTTAATATTCATTTCTTTTTCTAACCTGCGGATGTTGGTATCTACCAGGCTAAGGTTTAAGCCTTCGTAATTATCTATGCGGTATTGCTTCAATTTTAAAATGGCCTGCTCTGCATTTTTTATTAATTGATTAACATGCACAATAGCTCCTGTTTTGGCTTTTTCCATTGCTGTTATTTTATCGGTATAACCATAATACATGGTTTCATCGGCCGGTAACGAATACTCGCTATAAGGTATAGAACAAAGCACATCAACCGGCGGACCGATCAGCCATCCCCTTTTAAAATTCTTTGTTATTGTAGGCTTAAAATCGTTACTGTGAATTTCGGTTACCGATGTACCGTTTTTAAAAACGCGATAAAACTTAATGTAGTGGGTGTTTTGCATGTTGAGTGATGTTATGTATTAGCAGAAGCTTAACTATCACCGTATTATAAATTGGCAACGCCTAAGGGTAGAATTTACTAAAGGTAATTATTCTTTATTGGATAATGGGTGGTTTTAAATAATAATTAAATGAGAGGTTGAAATAGGTTGCCCTTTTGCAAAGCGTTGAGGACTCACCCGATCATCGCTACGCTCGATCACCCTCTCTTTGCAAGCAAAAAGAGGGTTTTGTATTTTTTATTTTTTCCTTACCCTCTTTGCGCAGCGCGCAGAGAGGGTCGACCAGTGAAGCGTAGTCGGGGTGAGTTGAATATACGATTTGCTTTTGCAGCCTGATTCCTACCGGATGACTGCTATTAATTTTCAACCTGTTTATATTAATTGCGCAGAAACCCCTTCCTCCTCCTTCCCTGGGGAAGGAATCGCACATGGCCTTACGCTTTCAAGTAAGGTAGATTGCAGGCTGTTTTCATCATTTAACCAATGCCTAAAATTTAAAACTGCATTAAATAATTTCACCAAAAAGAAAATTGGCCGATATTAATGACTACATTGCAACTTATTCAAATATTAAATAATGCAAAAAGAAGGAACTGTAAAGTTTTTCGATACCACTAAAGGTTTCGGATTTATTACACAAAGTGATAGCAGAAACGATGTTTTTGTTCACTCAACTGGTCTAATCGATGAAATTCGTGAAAACGATACTGTATCATTCGATGTAGAAGAAGGCAGAAAAGGCCTTGCAGCGGTAAATGTAAAAGTAATTTAAAAAATCACTATAAATTTAGTCGTAAAGCACCTTCCTTGTGGGAGGTGCTTTTTTGCATTTTTTAATAATTTATTTATTTAAACCCTAATAATAACTATGGCAAAATCTCAGGCATCCTTCATGAAGAAGCAACTTGAAAATAATCGATTAAAAAAGAAAAAAGAAAAAGCGGAACGCAGAGAAGAGCGTCAGCAAAATTCACCGGGCGGTGGTTTAGAGAACATGATGGCTTACGTGAATGAATTTGGCGAAATAAGCGACACGCCACCCGAAAAGCCGAAGCACTAAAACTACTTAACAGCAGGCATTCAACATTAAAACAGCTAACAAACATGTGCGAATTTCAATTACCCGCAAATGTTTGTTAACGCGCTGCTGCCACCATTATTTAGCTGTAATCATCAGCCAAACATCATTACCCACATAATATTCTAAGGCGATGCCGCCATCCATAGTAACATCGGGGTGGCGCATGAGTTCGTCAAATACGGTTGCTATACGCGGGATGTTCTCCATCCAGTTACCTAATTTATTAGCTATATAGGTTCCCTTCGGGATGGTGTAATGATCCGCTCCTATTTTTTCGCCCTCACCGGGATAGCTTTCGCTTACGCAGGCACGATAAATATAACGGCCGTCAACTTTTTCGGTTACGCCATAGCAGCCGCGCCCCGTAAAGCCGCCCGTTTTGGCCGATAAGGCTGCATAAGCATCCTGTATACCTGCCGGGAAGGTTTTGGCCTGCTCACAAATAGTGAGGATGTCTTCTTTTACCTCAAATTTTTCGGTTGCCATTGGTCTGTGTCTTTTAGGTTTCACAAATTATCCGCAACAGCAGTGGTTAGTCGCGGTGTCTTCATATTTATCATGATGGCGCAACCAGTCGATAGGTTTACCATTCTCATCGGTTTCGTTTCGACCTTTAGGCACCAAATCCAAAAAGGCAAGGGTACCCAACAGCGGTTCGCCACCACGTGCGTAGGTAGAATAGGTATGAAAGATATCGCCATTCTCATCCTTATAAAATACACTTACGCCATGCAACTCTTCTAAAAAGTACTTGCCCATTTCGTAGTTATAATACACCTCACCCTTTTCTTTTTCTTCGGGCGTGAAGGATACATGGTAATCAAAATTAAAATCGCTTTCGTTTGATGATACCCAGTTGAATGTCCAGCCCATGCGTTTTTTAAATGGCGCGAACTCCGCGTAGGGCGCACGCGATACCGTTACGAAAGATACATCCGCATGTTCAAAATGGCGACGGGCGCAGTCTACATGGTCTGCAAGGTACGAACAGCCTACGCACCCTTCCTCCCATCCGGGGCCAAACATAAAATGCTGTACAATAAGCTGGCTGCGGCAATCAAACAAGTCGGCAAGGCTTACCTTACCATCGGGGCCATCAAAAGTATACGGCTTTTCTACCTTTACCCAGGGCAGGGCGCGGCGCAGTTTATTTACCTCGTCTTTCAGGTGCAGCAGTTCTTTTTCTTTGGCAAGCAGTTGCTTACGTTGAATAACCCAATCGCTTTCGTTTACAATTTTATTGTGGCCAATTGGCTGTGTTATAGCCGAATTGATTTTGGATGCTTCTTCTTTCATGGCTAATGTTTTTATATTTATTCAAATTTCTGCAAATTTATAACACCAAATCATGTGTATAGCTGTCATACTGAGGGGGTATTCAGGACATCTCACTTGCCGTTATACCTAAAACAAGTTTTATACCATAACCTATGAAAATTTCTCTGCTTGTATACGAAGGCGCTATTTCTTCATCCATTTCGAGTGTTACCGATATTTTTGGCGGCGTTAACGGCTTTTTGCGCATGCAGGGCAGGCCCGAAGCCTTTGAGCTGGAGCTGGTTTGCCGCGATGTGAACAATACGCATTTGTACCTGCCTGCCGGCGATTTGAAAAAGGTGGCCTTGAAAGATGTAGTGAGCACCGATCTTATTATCGTACCTGCCTTTCAGGGCGATGCCGATGCCGCGCTTACCCAAAATGCCGACCTGATAGCGTGGCTTAAAGAAATGAGCGCCAAAGGGACAGAGATTGCCAGTCTTTGTTTTGGCAGCTACTTTTTGGCAGAAGCCGGGCTGCTTGGCGATAAACCCTGCACCTCGCACTGGGCTGCCATGCAGGATATGCGCCAGCGCTACCCGCAACTGAATATACAGCCCGATATGGTGATCACCGATCAGGATGGTATTTACACCAGCGGCGGGGCGTTTTTATCGCTCAATCTGGTGCTGTACCTCATCGAGAAATTTTGCGGCAAGGAAGTTACTGTTTGGGCAAGTAAAATGTTCTCGATAGATATTGATAAGGTGAACCAGGCGCACTTCGCTATTTTTCAGAGCCAGCGCAGGCACGAGGATAAGGTGATACTGAAAGCGCAGGATATTATTGAAAAGAACTTTCAGCAGCAACTGTCTATCGATCAAATTGCCGAGCAAAGTAATATGAGTACCCGCAACTTCATCAGGCGGTTTAAAAGCGCTACCAATAATACGCCTATCGAGTACCTGCAACGGGTAAAGATAGAAGCTGCCAAAAAAGCCCTGGAACGAAACGACCAGGATATAAACGGACTGATGTACGATGCTGGGTATAACGATGTAAAAACCTTCCGGATGATATTTAAACGTATTACCGGCCTTACACCACAGGAGTACCGTAAAAAATATAGCCGTACAATTACGCTTGCCGACAGGTTAAACTGACCTTCAGCTTACAATACCCTATTGCATTAATCGGTTTGAATTATGTAATTTGCTTTTTATGACCACTGAAACCCTTCAAGACTTTTACAAGCAAAAATTTAACTGGATGCCCGATAACCTTCAGCAGGGCATCGGCCATTTTAATGTTTTCCGTTTGGAAGATTGTATGGGCGATGGCGCGGTTAAAATTACCTACAGCAGGCGCGATTATTATAAGGTAACCCTACTGCGCGGCAACAGCCGTTACCATTATGCCGATAAAAGTATTGAAACATCGGGTTCAACGCTGATGTTCTTTAACCCCAATGTACCTTACAAATGGGAGTCGTTATCAGAAAACGTAACGGGGTACTTCTGCATATTTACAGAGGCTTTCTTTACCGAAAAAATTCGCGGCAGCCTTAGCGAATTGCCCATGTTTGCCATTGGCGGCAAACCAGCTTACCTGTTAAATGAGGCGCAGGACGAACTTATCAGCAACATATTCAACAAGATGCTTGATGAGATACAATCAGACTACACCTATAAATATGACCTGCTGCGTAACTACGCTACCGAGCTTACCCACTACGCTTTAAAAGCGCAGCCAACCGATACCCTGTACCAGCACCCGGATGCAGGCTCGCGCATTACATCGGTATTTACCGAATTACTGGAGCGCCAGTTCCCGATAGAAACACCCGCGCAACGGTTCAGACTGCGGTCGGCAAAAGATTTCGCGCATAACCTGTCGGTACACGTGAACCACCTTAACCGGGCTATTAAACAAACCACCGGCAAAACCACTACCGAGCACATCAGCGAACGCTTATTGAGCGAAGCAAAATCCCTATTAAGGCATACCGACTGGAACATTGCCGAAATTGGCTATTGTCTGGGTTTTGAAGAAGCCAGCCATTTCAATAACTTTTTTAAAAAACAAACCAATATCACCCCTACTTCTTTTCGGATTGTTTGAATTTCGTAACCATTGGTTTGATTAGCGCAAACGCTCCCCTCGCCTGCCGCTATACCTTTGTGCTATCAAAAAATACAAAATTATGGATAGCAAAAAAGTATGGTTCATTACCGGGGCATCAAAAGGTTTAGGCCTCAGCCTTGTTAAACAACTGCTGGAAGCCGGACAATACGTTGCAGGTACATCCAGAAACCCTGCCGAACTGCACAACGCGGTTGGCGAAAACCCCAATTTTTTACCCTTGCAGGTTGACCTGGCCAACGAAGCCAGCGTTAGCGCCGCAATTAAAACCACTGTTGATACCTTTAAAAGTATTGATGTAGTAGTTAACAACGCGGGCTACGGCATTGGTGGCAGCATTGAAGAGTTAACCGATAAAGAAACCCGCGACAGCTTTGATATTAACGTATTCGGTACGCTCAATGTAGTACGCCACGTGTTGCCGTATATGCGTGCGCAGTTATCAGGCCATATCATTAATATCTCATCAATAGCAGGTATTGCCCCGGCAACAGGCTGGGCGGTTTACGGCGCTACAAAATTCGCTGTGGCCGGTTTAACCGAAGTACTGGCGGCAGATGTAAAAGCCTTTGGCATCAAGGTAACCCTGGTAGCGCCGGGCGCGTTCCGCACCAGTTTCTTAACGCCAGATTCATTAAGCATTGCGGCAAATTCGATCGACGCTTATAAAGATGTGCACGAAACACATGCTCGTTACCTTAAAATGAACGGCACCCAAATAGGCGATCCTGAAAAGGCTGCCAAGGCGATGATAGCCGTGGTTGATGAACCAAACCCGCCTTTATACCTGTTACTGGGCAGCGATGCTTACAGCCGCGCCATCACCAAGGTAGAAAACATGGTGAACGAGTTCCGCAAATGGGAAGGGCTTACCAAATCAACAGATTATCAAACAGTTTAATCTACACAAAAACTTAAAAAACTAAAACATGAGCAACCAAAAAACATGGTTCATAACCGGCGCCTCAAAAGGACTGGGCCTGGTTATGGTGAACCAATTATTAAAACAAGGCTACAATGTAGTAGCTACATCGCGCAAGTTAACCGACCTTACCGGCGCCGTTGGCAGCAATGCCGCTAATTTTTTACCACTTGCTGTTGATATTACCAGCGAAGCCAGCGTAAAAGAAGCCATTGATGCCACTATTAACACCTTTGGCCATATTGATGTAGTGGTGAACAATGCCGGTTACGGCATGGTAGGCGGACTGGAAGAAGTGAGCAATGCCGAGGCACGTGCCAATTTTGATGTGAACGTATTTGGTTCGCTCAATGTGATCCGCGAGGCTATGCCGTATTTACGCGGGCAAGGTTCGGGGCATATTTTTAACATCGCCTCAATTGGTGGGTTTAATGGCAACTTTCCGGGATGGGGAATTTACTGCGCCACCAAATTCGCGGTGCATGGCTTTACCGAATCATTAGCAGCCGAAGCCAAACCATTCGGGGTGAACGTTACCGTGGTATCGCCGGGTTATTTCCGCACCAGTTTTTTAGACAGTGGTTCGCTTATTGTACCTAAAAATCCTAACGATGCTTACCAAAACGTACGCGATTCGCAGGCGGCTCACCAAAACGAGATCAACGGTAACCAACCCGGCGACCCGGAAAAAGGTGTTGCGGCCATCATCGCGACAGCAAACGAAAGCAACCCGCCGCTGCATTTGTTTTTAGGGCAGGATGCCTACGATATGGCCTACGTGAAAATGGATGCCGTAAAAAGCGACCTGGAAACATGGAAAGAACTAAGCACCTCAACCGGTTTTTAATTAATGGAAAACAACAAATACGCCGGTATGTGGGTAACACGCGATGGCTATATCCGCCATCACCTGCTACCTAACGGCCGCTACGATGAGGGCCGCGGCGAACGCAAAAGTGCCTATCGAGGCAGCTACATCATCACCGGCGACCATATCGAATATGTTGACGATACAGGCTTCACCGCCGATGGCGATTTCCGCAACGGTATACTGTACCATGCAGGTATGGTGCTGTATCGCGAAGATTAAAAATCAACTACCCCCATATATAATAACCCCAAAGTGTAAGCGGTACAGCTTGTGCTTTGGGGTTTAGTGTAATATTTACACACAGTTTCATCACGTAAAATTTGCTGATAATATGATAGTTATCACAAATTCATAGCCAGCACATCTTAAATAAAAACAAATTCTCTTTTGATACTTGGATAATTTTCAGTTGTTTTGTGGCATTATTTTTATTTAGTCTAAATAAATTACCACATGAAGAAAATCCTTACTTACACAATTATGCTGATGCTGATACCGGCATTTCTATTTGCCCAGCAAACAGGCAGTATCAAAACCATTGTAAAAACATCCGACGGCCAGGCGGCCGAAGCTGTATCCGTTTACATAAAAGGCACAAAAAGAGGTGGCACCACCAACGAAAATGGTGAGCACACTATCTCAAACCTTAAAGCAGGTGACTATACTATACTCATCAGCGCGGTAGGCCTGGTAAGCCAGGAAAAAAGCGTTTCGGTAGGCGCGGGCCAGTCCAGCATTATTGAGGTAACCCTTTCCGAAAGCCTTAGCCAATTGGTTGAAGTAAATATTAAAGGCAGCAAGGTGAACAAATTCGCTCAAAAATCAAGCGATTATGTTGCCCGTATGCCCTTAAGCAATCTCGAAAATCCGCAGGTATACAACACCGTATCATCTGAACTGATAAAAGAGCAGGTAATTACCAATTTTAACGATGCATTGAAAAATGTACCCGGTATTGATAAATTATGGACATCAACCGGTCGTGGTGGTGATGGTGCAGGCTATTTCTCGCTAAGAGGATTCGCGGTACAGCCAACATTGGTTAACGGCCTTGCAGGTTTAACCACAGGCGGACTTGACCTGGCTAATACCGAACGTATTGAAGTATTAAAAGGCCCATCGGGTACCTTATTCGGTAGTTCAATAATATCGTATGGTGGTTTAATCAACATCATCACCAAAAAACCTTTTAAAACCTTCGCTACCGAGGTAACTTATACCGCGGGCAGCTTTGGTTTAAACCGTATTACTGCCGATGTTAATACCCCGCTTGATAAAGAAGGTAATGTGTTATTAAGAGTTAATGCCGCTTATCACGATGAAAACAGCTTTCAGGATCAAGGCTTTAAGAAAACACGTTTCTTCGCCCCTACGTTATCTTACAAGGTTGATGATAAACTATCATTCTTATTTAACGCAGAGGTGTTAAGTGCAGAGAGTACCAACCCAACCATGTTGTTTTTTGATCGTGATATAGCCTTAAGGGTAAATAACCTGAAAGATTTAGGTTACGATTATAAAAAATCATACACCAGTAATAACCTTACCATTAAAAACCCTACTACCAACATACAGGCGCAAATGAACTACCAGCTATCGCCCGAGTGGAGATCGCAAACGGTGGTATCGCGCAGTACCGCGAAATCTGACGGTTATTATTCATACCTGTATGAAACTTCGCAGTATTTCCCTGGCTATCCGAATATCCCATCGGTATTTGGCCGCTATATTAACAAGCAAAACGCTACTATTACTACTACCGATCTACAACAAAACTTTATCGGCGATTTCAGTATAGCCGGTATGCGTAACAGGATAGTGGCCGGTGTTGACTATTTTAGCCGTGTAAATATTGATAACGGTACAGGTTATGCCGTTGTAGGTATGGTTACCATTGGCGGTGACGATACCGGTATACTATCAGTACCGCAGGTGGATAGCTTGTTGGCCGGTCAGCCGGTTAGCTACAGCAACCTGGAGCAAAAAACTTACAGCACTTACGTGTCTGATGTGTTTAATTTTACGCCAAGCTTATCGGCCATGGTGAGCGCTCGTATTGACCACTTTGTTAACGGCGGTTTAGATGCAGGCGATAGTAAATATTCGCAAACCCACATCTCACCAAAATTCGGTTTGGTTTATCAGCCAATAAAAGATCAGCTTTCGTTATTTGCCAATTATATGAACGGTTTTACCAATGTTGCACCTGCAACTGATGGCTCGGGCCGCAGGGTAACCTTTAACCCACAGCAAGCAAACCAGCTTGAGTTTGGTACCAAACTGAACATTTGGGATAATAAAATTGCAGCCAGCTTTAGCTATTACAATATTAAGGTTACTGATGTGGTACGTTCAATTGGTGCAAACGTTAATCAAACTTACGTACAGGATGGCGAAAACAACAGCAAGGGATTTGAGGCTGATATCACTGCTAACCCGGTAAAAGGGCTGAATATTATTGCAGGTTACAGCCGCAACATCAGTAAAACAACCAAAACAAGCCAGGAAGACTTTTTAGGCAGACGCCCGGAAGAAGCCGGTCCTAAAAACATGATAAATGCCTGGATCAGCTACCGCTTTGATGAAGGCATGGTAAAAGGTTTAGGATTAGGCTTCGGCGGAAATTACGCCAGCGAAAACCAAATACTAAACAGGCTAACCACCGGCGTATTCGCTTTACCTGCTTACACCGTATTAAACGCTTCGGCATCTTACGCGGCTAAGGCTTTTACGTTTACGTTTAAGGTAGATAACCTTACCAATAAAGAATACTACAAAGGCTGGTCAACCCTTGAGGCACAACGCCCAAGGGCATACATTGGCAGCATTGCCTATAAATTTTAAAATACATCCATCTACCTAATAAACAAACCGAAGCCGCTCCTTAACAAGGAGCGGCTTTTTTATGGCCTGTACCCAATAAAAAAAGCGGCAAGCTTTACAGGCTGCCGCTTAATGGTTAAAGGTGATTGTTTAAATGTTCTTATAATTCTTCCTGGTTTGTTTGCACGTTAAAGCAAATGGCCAGCAGGCTTTTATCGGCAGTGTATTGCTTTTGGTTTACCAATACGGCAAGTAATTGATTAAGCTTGGTTTGTACTTTTTTATCGCTTACTTTCAGTTTTTTATTTACTGTTTCTTCGTAAACAAGCTCTTTCTCTTCGTTATAAAACTTAACGGTATTTTGCTTTTTGTTGTGCGTACTGCCTTCAACTACCCAAAACCCTTGTTGTGGTTCCTGAACTTTTTGGTTGGTTTGCGCTATGCCCTGTACTATGGTGATAGCCGCGATTACTAAGGTTAAAATGATCTTTTTCATTGTGATATGTTTTAAATTATACACCAAAAGTATTTAGTGCACGGTACATTATATTACGTGTACTGATGCAAAACGCTACAGTAGTATTAAAATACCGTTAACTTATGATGAACACCTTTCGTCATGCGTAAAACCGCTTAGGTAAGCCTTATTATGCAGTTGGTATGCAAATAGATGCCGTTCATCTACTTATGGTATTTAAAATATTGGTTTATTGTAAATTAGCTGTATGAAAGCGATGGTAAATATTTCGGCGCGGTGGCCGCGTACACGGGTGATACAACATGTGGCATTCTGGGTATTGGCCATAATATTTACCGATCTTATTTATGCCCCTAAAAGCAGCTTTTGGATAGCCGCCCGTAATAACGTTTTTTACATACCACTACACCTGATCTTCTTTTACGCAACGGCTTACTGGCTGGCGCCTAAATACTTGCTTAAAAACAAGTACGCCTGGTTTATCCTGTTAACCTTGGCTTTGAATTTACTGCTTGCCGTGGCATCCCGGTTTATCGACATTTTAATTACTTATCCCTATATCATAAAATACGCCCCCAAGGGAGATTTTTGGCCCGATACCCGTCCGCTTGAAATACAATTAACGGATATCAACGGCTATATCAGCGCTTTTAAGGGCATTAACTTTATAGTTTGGGTCGCTTTTGGTATTAAGCTATTTAAAATGTGGTACGAACGTAAGCAGGCAGCCGTAAAGGCCGAACTCAGTGCTTTGAAAGGCCAGCTGCATCCGCATTTTCTGTTCAACACGCTTAATAATTTATACTCGCTTACCTTGCAAAATTCGGACAAATCGCCGGGTGCAGTGCTGGGGCTGTCGGAAATGCTGCGTTATATGCTGTACGAATGCGGTGACGAATATGTACCGCTGAGTAAAGAAATACTGATGCTGAAGAACTATACCGATTTGGAGAAACTGCGCTACGAAGACCGCCTCGACCTTACCTTTAACATCAGCGGCGATCTGCAAAACAAACTGATAGCGCCCCTTTTGTTATTACCTATTATAGAGAACGCTTTTAAACATGGCACCAGCGAAAATATTGGCCAGGCATGGATCAACATTAATATTGAGGTGAGCGGTAACGTTTTAAAATTAAAGACGTCTAATAGTAAGGCAGATGTGGTACAGGCTGATGCTGATAAGCATTTTGGTAACATAGGGCTGCAAAATGTAACCAAACGATTGGATTACCTGTATCCCGGCAAGCACCAACTGAAAATACTCAACGATGATGAGGCTTTTTTAGTAGTGATGGAAGTACCGCTGAAAGCCACGCTAACACCCTTAACACAGTTGAAACAACATGAAGATACGCGTACTTATAGCTGATGATGAACCTCTTGCCATTGAAGTAATCAGTACTTATCTGCAAAACTTTGATGATATTGAAATAGTAGGTAAATGCAGTAATGCCATACAGGCTTTTCAATTGCTGCAACAAAAACCTATCGACCTTATATTTCTGGATATTAAAATGCCGGGCCTGAGCGGTATTGATTTTGTACGAAGCCTTAAGAATCCGCCCCAAATTATTTTCACCACGGCCTACAGCGAATATGCTTTAGAAGGTTTTGAACTGAACGCGGTTGACTACCTGCTTAAACCCATCTCGTTCGAACGTTTTTTAAGGGCAATGGATAAAGTGTACCAGCGTTACGATAATAAGGCAACTGTGCGTATTGCCAACGAAGTACCCGTGGGCGATAAAGACACCTTTTTGTATATTAAGGTAGACCGCAAAACCATCAAACTGAACATCAACAGTATTTTATGGATAGAGAGCCTGCGCGATTACGTGAAAGTGGTTACCCAGCAGGAAGTATACATCAGCAAGCAGAAGATCAGTTTTTTAGAGGAAATGTTACCCGAAAGGCAATTTGTGCGTATTCACCGTTCGTTTATTGTAGCACTGGCGAAGATCAACTCCTTCTACTCCTACAGCCTCGAAATTAACGGGCATGAGCTGCCCATTGGCCGTAATTATAAGCTGGAAGTACAAAAGAAACTGAAGCTTGAACAAATGTTCGTGAATTAAACCTACAAGTCATCTCGCATAATTAACTCACCGGTCTACGCTTCGCTGGACCGCCCTCTACGGCTTTGCCGTAAAGAGGGCTGGATTAAAATAAAAACGATTTTAAAAACCCTCTTTCCGCTTGCGGAGAGGGGTGACAAGCGAAGCGATGTCGGGGTGAGTCAATATTGATCAACCTCTTAATTTAACTGCCCCGAATCCCCCCATAACAAAAGAAGCGGGGAGCAAATGAATGCCCCACCGCTTCGGGTTGAATTATTATTAGAATTAGAACTTAGTTCGTTTTAAACGGAACGGCTTTGTCTTTTGAAATTACCGATATACCGGCATCAATATACTGGCCGCCGCCTGTTTGGTTACAGTGAATAGCAATTACGTTTTTACCGTTTGATACCAATGCAGCCTGGGCTTCCTTGCTCATGGTTGAGATAACGTAGCCCGATGTAATGTCCTCTTTAAAAGCAGCCTTTACACCGTTAATGTATACCTCGCATTTTTCATCGTGGTGAATGTATAGTACAAGGTCTTCACGTTTGATGTCTTTCAGGTCGCCAAGTGTAAATTCCTGACGGATCCAGATGTCCTTACCGTCCCAAACGGTTTTTACATTGGCACCCGGCGTAAAGCTGGTACCAAAACCTGCCTGACCCGATTTCCATGCCGCATCAGCAAACTTGGTGGTAAACCAGCTATCGGCAGGTTTATCAAAGGTATATTTCCAGGTGCGCGGGTTAACTTGCGACGATGGCAATATCTCTGCAAGGTAAAGATCATCATGGATAGCTTTATGATTTGATGCCGCTATCTTTTCTACAGGGCCTTTGATCACTTCACGATCGTACGTTAATAACCCGTTCAGCTCAATTTCAACGTCGGTAATTTCGGTGTATACCGCCGCGCTTAAGCCTTTGTTGGTTTTGTACATTACCAGGTCGTTAGCGTAAGTATCGTACAGGTCGGTGTATTTCTTTTCATTATCAATCATGATATACGTTGGCCCTGTAGCCCAGGTATGGTTAGGGATGATATAACCGATACCGCCATATTCGCCGCAAGCCAAAATTTGTTTATCGCTCGCCGGTACTGCCGGAGGCGGGTAGCTGTGGATATCAAGGTAATCACCGGCATCAAAGTGACCGCCGCCGCTGGCCTGGTTAACCAAACGCGATGGATCTAAGGTTTTAACCATATCTACCAGGTTTTTGGTATTATGCTGCGCCTGGCCTTCGTTAAATACCACCCAGGTAATAATTGACGGTGAGTTCCAGTGGGTTTTGATCATACGTACCAGTTCCGAACGGAAAGCGGCTGTATCAACCGGCGGCACATGCTCGGTATACGAGTTTGGCGACGGCATATCCTGCCATACCAGTAAGCCCAGCTTATCGGCCCAGTAATACCAGCGGTAAGGCTCAACCTTAATGTGCTTGCGCACCATGTTGTAACCAAACTTCTTGATCATTTCCAAATCGTATTTCAATGCAGCGTCAGTAGGCGCGGTATATAAACCATCAGGCCAGAAACCCTGATCTAACGGACCTATCTGGAACAAAAATTTATTGTTCAGGTATAGTTTTTTATACTCACCCTCCTGCCCTACTGATATTTTACGCATACCAAAGTAGCTGCCAACCGCGTCAACAGTTTTGCCTTGTTTGGTCAGGCTGATATCCAGGTCGTAAAGGAAAGGTGCATCTGGCGACCATAGTTTGGCATTTTCTACCGGTACGCTAATTACGGTATTGGCGCCACCTGTTGTGGTTTTAATTACTTTGCCGCCATCTTTCACTTTAATATCTACTGTATAACCATCGGTAACACCGGCAGTATTTACAGTAAGGTTTACTACGCCTTTATCAATATCAGGCACAATTTTAATATTATCGATACTGGTTACCGGCACAGGCTCCAGCCATACGGTTTGCCATATACCTGTAGTTGAGGTATACATGATACCCTGCGGATTCAGCGTTTGTTTACCGCGAGGGAAACCGCCTTTATCAGTAGGATCATAAACGCGAACGGTAATTTCCTGCTCGCCCGATTTGGCAATGGCCGAAGTAACATCATAAGTGAACGGATCATAACCGCCGGTGTGCACACCCAGGCTTTTGCCGTTTACAAATACTTCCGATTCGTAATCAACCGCGCCGAAGTGCAATAATACTTTCTGGCCTTTCCAATCTGCCGGAACGGTGAATTTACGGCGATACCAAACACGCTCATGCTGCTCCATTACGCCCGAAAGCGCCGACTCCACCGGGAACGGTACCAATATTGTTTTCGACAGGTTGCCTTTTGGCTGGGCTTCGGCAGCGCCGCTGCTTGCCTGAAACTGCCATATACCATTAAGGTTGAGCCATTTGGTACGGGTAAGCTGCGGACGAGGGTACTCGGGCAATACGCTTTTAGGGTTTACATCCTTGGCAAACTTGCTCATAAGCACAGCTTTTTTAGGCTGCCACTCCTGCGCAAACAGTAGCGAGGGCGCTATAGCGAACGCTAAGGCTACAATCTTTTTAAAATTCATTGTTCAGGGTAAATAATTATTATTTTGGTTAAATTGATATATGTTTAAATATTAATCAGTGCCTAAAAATATATTAAAATAGCTTGCCCCCTGCATGCTCGCGGTTGATTGATTGGATATGAAGAAAGAATGAGAAGATTTGTGGAAAGCCCTGTTTAACAGCATGTACCTAAGCGGTAAACATTTTATTTTATTTATAAAGCTGCTTTAACATCTGCAAAATTGGCTATTGTTATTACTTTAGCGGCAATTTTACAGGGCACAATTATGAGTTACAAAATTGACGAGGACGTAGTATTTAAAAATAGCAAACCGGCAGATATTGAGGGCCATAAACGGGTGTTTGAACGTTGTGAGTTCTTGAACTGCGATCTGTCGTACGCCAACCTGTCGCACATTACGTTTATTGATTGTGTTTTTAAAACCTGTAACCTATCCCTGGTACAATTAACCGATACCGGCCTGCAAAACGTGAGCTTTCAGGAATGCAAACTCGCGGGAGCCCATTTTGATAAATCCAACCATTTCTCGTTCGAGGTTAGCTTTACCGGTTGTAATATGACGAACAGCATCTTCTACAAAAAGCGGTTGAAAGGCACTAAGTTTAGCGATTGCATTTTAAATGAATCTGACTTTAGCGAAGCCGACCTCACCTCCGCCGTATTTGACAATTGCGACCTCAACCGTGTAATATTTGATAACACCATACTCAAAGGCGCCGACTTCAGTTCGGCCTATAATTTTGTGATAGACCCTGAAAACAACTCCATAGCCAAAGCAAAATTCAGCATACATGGTTTGAGTGGCTTGCTGGCTAAATATAAGATAACAATTACGGGGTAGTGGGAAGCTGAAAGGTGAAAGCTGAAAGCGAAAAGCTCTTTAAAATCGGAGTTTAATTACTCACCCCGACTACGCTGCGCTGGTCGACCCTCTCTGCGCGAGCGCAAAGAGGGTGAAAAGACTTAAAAAACAAAATCCCTCTTTGCGTAGCAGAGAGGGATGTCGAGCATAGCGATGACAGGGTGAGTCAGCTTACTTTTCGTAAACAAACGTAACACTATCTTTAATCACTAAGCCACTCATGTTTTGGCCTACGTAGATAGCGGTATACTTACCCGGCTTGGTAATATCATAACCTTTCAGCAAGTTAACCGTTACCGATAAGCTGTCTTTAGGTTTTACCTTGATATAGCTATCAGCAGGAGGCGGCATTATGCGTTTAGCCATAGCGCCTTTGTAATTGGCTTCCTGCCCGCTTTCATCTTTAACATCGAGGTATTTGCTCATTAAAGGCTCAAACGGGGTATGCCATTTGCAAAATTGCTGCGCGGTATCGGCAGGGTTATAAACAGTAAACTTAAGTTGTACCGAATCGCTGCCTTTAACAGCATCGCTGATGCTCATTTTTGCAAACAGGACTTTACTTTCGGTGCTATCGGCGGTTTGCGCTGTACCAGCAGAATCGGTTTGACCTTGTGATGTTTTTGAACCAACGCTACAGGCAGAAAGCGCCAGCACAGCAGCGGCAGATAATATCAGTTTATAGTTTTTCATACGGCAAAGTTATTTCTTTTAATTGCTTTACTTGTTTAAACACTGTTAAATTACAGTATCCTCTATTCAAAGGTTAAACGTGTAATAGTGTATAAAAGCAACAGGGCTTAGAAAGTTTTTAAAAACTTTCTAAGCCCTGTTTGTATAGCATAATTTATTTAAACAACTGTCATGCTGAGGTACGAAGCATCTATTCGCCGATTAGCATAGCGAAGAAGATTCTTCACTTCGTTCAGAATGACAGCTAAGACTTAAGTAAGCCATAACCCTCTATATTAATAACCCAACGTAAAACGTTGTTTTACAAACTGCTTGTTCTCTACTTCATCCAACAAAGCCACGGCAAGGTCAGCTACGCTGATGTCGTTTTTGCCATGCTCGTTAAATACGGGGCTTTCGGTGCCTAACCTGAATTTGCCGGTACGTTCGCCGGGGTGCAGGTTGATGGCAGGGCTCAGGAAAGTCCAGTCCAGCTCTTCTTCTTTACGTAGTTCGGTAAGGAAATCGCGTGCTGCTGTAGCACCGGCTTTCCACTCAGCCGGGAATTGCGGACTATCAACCAGTTGATTGCCGTCAATATATAAGCTACCCGCGCCGCCAATTACTATCAGCCTTTTTACACCGGCTGCTTTTGTAGCTTCTTGTATTGAGGTTGATCCTTTTATAAAGTCGTCATAAATTTCGGGGTTACCCCAGCCCGGGTTATATGAGCTGATCACTACATCATTACCTGCAAGTATGGCTGCCAGTTTTTCTGTTTCAAAAATATCGGCACCTGTTACGGCAAGGTTATCGTTTTGTACAGTAATTTTTTCGGGGTTGCGTACTATGGCGGTTACCTGGTGACCGCGGTTTAATGCTTCTGTTAATACGCTGGCTCCTACAAAGCCCGATGCGCCAATAATTGCTACTTTCATTTTTGTTTGGTTTATTGTAATTAAAATTATTACAGTTTATGTTAAAAAAAAATCAATAAAATTTCTCACTAAAATCGGCCAGGTTAAAGTCGTACAGTTTTTTTATCACCGCGTCTTCAATCTCCTTGTCCATATCTTTTAAATGCTGGTTAATTTGCCTGCCTACCGGGCATTTCGGGTTTGGCTCATTCCTGGCCTGTCCCAAAATTGCCGTTTGTTTAACGGCTTCGTATACATCGGCAAACCGGATCTGATCCGGCGATTTTGCCAGCATATAACCGCCTGCCTTACCTTCTTTGCTAATGATCAATCCGTGCTTACGCAGGTTGCTTAGCTCTTTGCGCACCAGTGCCGGGTTTGTATTGATGCTGCCCGCCAAATAATCAGACGATACCAACTCTCCCTTAGCTGCATCCAGCAGGGTAAGTATGTGTACTGATATATGAAAGCGGCCGTTCATCTTTACTGTAATTATAAATATTACAGTACAAAGATGCGCAACATTCTTCAACAAAAAAAGGCACCCTTAAAGGATGCCTTGTATTTTACTTTATGCCGACAAGAGATGTTCAGCTGTTTATTTAACGGCTGACTTCTTTTTCCCTTCAATATCAGGCAGTAAGCCTGTAATAATACCTATCAGCGGTAGGTAAGCGCACAGGTTAAATACGTGCGCAATACTGGTGTGGTCGGCCAGGCGACCCAATAATGCCGAACCCAATCCGCCCATCCCGAAGGCGAAACCGAAGAACAAGCCCGATACCATGCCCACCTTGCCCGGCAGAAGCTCGGTTGCGTAAACCAATATGGCCGAAAACGCCGAGGCTATAATTACACCGATAAATACAGATAATACGCCTGTCCAAAATAAACTGGCATAAGGCAACAGTAGTGTAAATGGCGCCACACCTAATATCGAGATCCAAATGATGTATTTACGACCAAACTTATCGCCCAGCGGACCACCAATTAAGGTACCCGCAGCTACTGCCGCCAAAAAAACGAACAAATACATTTGTGATTGCTGTACCGACAGGTGGAACTTACCGATGAGGTAGAAGGTGAAATAACTCGTCATGCTGGCCATGTAAAAATATTTGGAGAAGATGAGCAGCAGCAAGATCACTACCGACGTAATGATGCGGCCTTTTGATAATGCCGGGCGGCTCTCTTCAACAGCAACCTTTTTACGTGCCCTTAATGCAAGGTGGCCTTTATACCAACCGGCCACTTTCAACAATACAAAAATAGCCAGTACAGCCGCCAGCGCGAACCACCTGATATTACCCTGCCCGAACGGAATGATAATAAGCGCGGCCAGCAAAGGCCCGATAGCACTGCCCGCGTTACCGCCCAGCTGGAAAATTGATTGTGCCAAACCACGTTTACCACCCGATGCCATATAGGCCACCTTTGACGATTCGGGGTGAAATACCGACGAACCGGTACCGATCAATGCTACCGAAACCAGTATGAATATAAAACTTGATGCTATTGACAGGCTCAACAAACCTATCAGTGTAAAACCCATACCAATAGCCAGCGAATACGGGCTTGGCTTTTTATCGGTATAGTTGCCTACAAAGGGTTGCAGTAATGATGCCGCCAGTTGAAAGGTAAGTGTGATCAGCCCGATCTGCGTGAACGACAGGTGGAAGTTGGTTTTGATCATGGGGTATACCGATGGGATGACCGATTGCATCATATCATTCAGTAAGTGCGAAAAACTGATGGCGAACAAAATAGGATACACCGTTTGCTGCACCGCCTGTTTGGTTTCGGTACTGATGATACTGCCCGGAGCGGTAGAGTCGGTAGTAATTTCTGCGGATGGTTTCATTTTAGATATATATTTTATCCTTACGGATAGATGGATAAGTAGTTTATTGCGAAACGTGGCCAATGATGCGGGCGGCACAGTTCCAGGCTTTTTTGGCATCGCCTTCAATAATGCTGTTCATGAGTTGCTCGTGCAGATGGGTGGTGCTCACAAATATCTGCGTATCGGGGTAGCTTTCCATAAACCAGCTTTTGAGGTGTGTAGCAACTGATTTGTACAGATCGGCCAGGATATCATTCCCGGATGCCTCGGCTATAGCGGTGTGGAAACTCACATCGGCCTCCACGCAATCGGCCATCAGGCCTGCACGGGCGGCTTCGGTACGGCGTATAAACATGGCCTTTATTTGGGCTATGTCGTCATCGGTACGGTTAACAGCGGCTTTTTCGGCTATTTTCATTTCCAGCAGTTGCCTCACCTCATCCAAATTTTGCGCGCTGGCCCGTTTAAAACGCTGTGCCAGCGGCTCGCGTATACCCGAGG
Source organism: Mucilaginibacter gynuensis (assembly GCF_039541195.1). Lineage (NCBI taxonomy): Bacteria > Pseudomonadati > Bacteroidota > Sphingobacteriia > Sphingobacteriales > Sphingobacteriaceae > Mucilaginibacter > Mucilaginibacter gynuensis. The sequence goes on along the minus strand of NZ_BAABFT010000003.1, from coordinate 36,930 downwards.
TATCCTCAACAAAGGTACCCAGACCCTGCTGCACCCGCAATAAGCCCGAGTTGGTCAGCAGTTTTATCGCTTCGCGGATTGTGGAGCGCCCAACGCCAAAGTTTTTCATCAATTCGGGTTCAATAGGCAGCTTCTCGCCGATCTGATATTTCCCGGCTTTAACCTGGTGCTGTATAGCGGCGGCTACTTCATCGGCCAGTGAACTACGTTTTAATATTGCCATTTTAATTGAATCATCATATCATCTGATGATTACAAACTTGAGGATATAATTTTACAATTACAACCTCTTTTTAATATTTTATGGGATAGTATTAATCCTGCGGTTTTTCACCCGGACCGAATGGCGGCCTGCCGGTGAGCTGTTTATACAGCGGTAAATCTTCGCGGGTTTCTTTGGTTACGTGGAAGTTTTTACAGTAATAAACCTGCATGTGCAACTCGGTTACGCCGCTGCGGATTATCTTGATCTCGGGCAGTTCGGTAATACTGTCGAAAAACGGCTTGGCATCCTGGGTAACGCTTTCGTACTCGCCTTGCGAAACAATAATGGCATCGTGCCCAATCAGCTTGTTAGGGTCAACAAGGTAAGCCATGTTACGCGGGTCGTGGTTAAAGCAGATGATCTCCTTTTTACCTTTCAGCGCCCAATCTACCTTACCGGTAAGCCACCAGCGCGGCGTACCTACAAACAGGTTTTTATTATTGAACCAGCCTTCTTTTTCAAAGCGGGTGTTAATATCGTTATAGTCGATACCCTGTACGGTCGGGTCGTCGGTATCACCTGCGAGGCCTACCGCCCATTTCGGGCCATACCATGTCCAAAAACCGGTTACCATGTGCAGGCTCAATACGGTAATCGTGATAACGGTAAACCATATCGAAAAGTTCATCCACCTGCGTGTGCCCCGTGCGGTTTCAGTATTACTCAGCTTTTTATCAATAGCGTAACCCAGCGGCGCGAAAAGCATCATGTAGCCGGGTGCCTGCCAGTGAAAGTGATATTGAAGATCGGCCCAAAGGGTAATCACGGTGAAGAAAACAATAGGTAAAACGGCAATCCAAAACACGTAGCTGTATGATAGCGAAGTAACCCTTTGCTTGAACGATACAAATAACTGCCTGAAGGTAGGTACCCAGATCCATGGCAGCAACCAAAGTGCCTGCCCGCCAAGGCTGCGTAAAAACCAATCGATATGCAGCTGAAACTTTTGACCGGTACCTGCGCGCGATCCCTGGAAAACAAAAGAAGCCCAGTTGTTCTGATAGTTCCACCAAATGATAGGAAACGCCATAATCAGCGTGATCAAAACCGCCAGGTATGGCCCCGGGTTCCTCAACCAATGCCTTTGCGATTTATTGGCTACTATGAACAAGAACACACCTGCAAATAAAAACAATACGTGGTATTTGCTAAGCGTAGCCAGCCCCATCAACAAGCCTATATTTACCCACCACAGGTAGGTTTTACGTTTATTAAAAGTGATAGTGCCCCTATTTTCGCCAACCTGCATTACCTGTACTATGCAGTACGCGGCAGCCAGCCAAAAGAACATCAACGGCGCATCGGGCTGAAACCAGCAGGCTATGGCCACGGTGAATACCGCGCTCAAATTCATTACCACTACCGCCCAAAAACCGGCCTTGGCGTTAAATAGTTGGCGTGTAAGTAAAAACAACATCCAACTGGTACCTGCAAACAGCAATACTGCCGGGAAGCGCAGCCCCAGTGTAGTTAAGCCGAATATTTTTGTGCTTAACCAGCTCAACCAAAAAAACAATGGCGGCTGATCGAAATAGCTTAGTTCAAGTGTAATGGCACCACGAAAGTAGTACGACTCGCCGATACCCAAGCCTGTATAAGCGGCTATTAGTATGCGAATAATGAATGTGATAATGATTAACGTTAACGCGTACCGCGCTGCATTACTTTCAGTGAGTTTTTTCACTATGTGGGCTAATTAAAATAAGGATTAGGGCGAGTATTTCACCCCATTTTCAGTCGACAAAACTAAAAAATATCCGGCACATATTTATAAGCAGGCCGGGTCATTAGTTTGTAGTTTTAAAGATGTGTTGATAAACCGAGGCCCGGTTTAAAACAGCAGCACCACACAACCCGCAATAAGCGTATTTAAAAAGTTAACCGTGTTATTGCCGATCAGGTTTCGGCGTTCGAGACTTGCGCCAAGTACCGAATCGGTAACGTTACCGATGGTTCCTGCAATGATGATCTTCAAAATGGCCCAGCTCCACCCAAAACCAATGGCGTATATTAGCGCGATAATGCTGCTGCCCGCCACACCAATCAGCAAACCTTCTATGCTGATCACGCCGTTTTCGCCGCGTATGTCTGCTTTCAAGGTGAGGATATTGAAGAACCGCCTGCCATAAAGCATCCCCAGTTCAGATGCCAAAGTATCGGCCATTGCCGAAGCGAAGGATGCCGCCAGCATTAATTGAAATACTTCCCGGAAATCCGGATAGATCAGTGTTGCGATGCCTGTTAACCCGGCCACTCCCGCGTTGGCCAGTACCTGCCCTGCCGTTCGTCTGCCTCCGTTGGCTTCGGCGGCGTTTATGCTTTGCTTTAGTTCGCGTTGCCATAGCGTGGCTAAAGTACCCGCCAAAAAGAAGGTAGTTATGATGGCTATGCCCGTAAAAGCAGCGCATATATAAATGAGGATGCTTACCAAACCGCCTGTAATAGCTGCCGTGAGTGTGAGCTTCCTGCTTTTTACGCTGCCTATCATACCGGCAGTAATTATGATGATGAGTAAAAAGTGGGCGATGGTCATAAAAGTGAAATCGATTTTAAAACATTGCGGAACGGGATTGTGTGACTCCCCTCTTGAGAGGGGTGGAGGGGTGTGTTCATTTTTGAATAGCCATGTTCAAGTACACACCCCTGCCAACGCTCAACCTCTCCCGCCCCCTCTCGAGAGGGGAATAAAACTCTAAACGCGATTTTCCTGATGGTCATAATTGAGCAATTGCCCAAATATATTGATTTGATACCTTTGTAAACACATGAAGGATATTTTAGGACAAGCCATTTACGACCGCTACCATAAACTGAGCAAGCATAAACTTTGGATCCATAATCAATATGGGCCGAAGGAGGAGATGCCGGTATCAACCTATTTCCGTAAGGAAGATGATTTGCCCGACCTGGAATGGCATGCCCTGAATGAATGCCGGGGCAAAACGCTCGACATAGGTGCCGGGGCAGGCAGCCACAGTCTCGAACTGCAAAACCGGGGTATGGATATTACCGCGCTGGATATTTCGCCGCTGGCAGTTGAGGTGATGCGCAAGCGCGGCTTACAACAGGCAATTGAGGCCGATATATTTACCTACACCGGGCCTAAATATGACACCCTGCTTTTACTGATGAACGGCATAGGGCTTACCGGTTCGCTGGAAAACCTGGCTAATTTTCTGCAATACGCTAAAACGCTGCTGGCACCGGGAGGGCAATTGCTGTTCGATTCGTCGGACATTGCTTACCTGTACGAGGGCAACCCGCCGCAGGACAGGTATTATGGCGAAATTAAATATCAATATGAATACAAAGGCAAAAAAACAGATTGGTTCAACTGGTTATATGTGGACGAACATACCTTAACCGATGTGGCAAAAAAGACCGGCTGGAGCACCGATATTTTGGTAGATGACGAATACGGCCAGTACCTTGCACGCCTGCAACCAATAGCCGAATAAACAACCAAATTTATTATCGGTTTTAAAAACTTTATGTGGTAAGCCTGCGTATATCCATTAGTTTTGACGAACTAAAAGACCTTACACTACCCAAAAGAACTTAAGGTAAATTATGATGCGATATTATAATTTATTTTCAACCTAAATCGCGATGCCTAAAAGCATCGCGATATTTGTTTACGGGCATCTTTACTGTTGCTCTTTATTAGCAGGGAATGCATCGGCACCGCGCATTTCGTAGCTGTAGTTATTAGCCGGTTGCGGTACAATAAAAGTGTATTTAACCCTATGCGATTTGATGAAATAAGGTATACATATAGCGCCCATCACTATTGAAAATATAAGATCGTTATATACATTTTTATCCGGCAATGTACTTGAAGAAACTATATAGGTAACAGCGTTTACCACCACTACGGATATAAAAAACCCTATAATGTACTTTGGTAAAATATCTCTGCGGTTTAAAAATAAGATGAGGCAAAAAATGGAGTATCCGGTTAAAATAATATGCCCTATCGCTTTAATCGTAATCAATGTTTTATTTTGATTACTTAAGGCAGCTGTGCCGTATTTGTTCCACTTATCTAAATCAAAATAACCTTCGGAGAATAAGGAAAAGAAACCGGCTATTGTTATAAAGAAAAATACAACCAGTATCAATATCAGCCATCCGCCCAATGGCTCAAATCCCGAGCCGAATGAAAACACGATCCCCGGCGTTTCCCTGCGGTAGATCAATACACCGCCCACCGCGATAACAATACCCAATAAAGTTATACAAAGCACCATGTACATATTCACACGCATGGGCTTCAAATTAAGCGGCTTTGTTTCGTTACCCGGATTGTAGGTAAATGTATAGGCTAACTCGTCGTCGCTTATCTTTTTAACATCCTTACGGTATTCGTCGAGTTTATTCACCGGGATATGATCCTGCAAATAAGAGAACTTATAATTCAACGTGAGCATATCGCCGTCTGCAGAGGTAGAAGTATTTAGCCTGTAAGCATCACGTTCAATATCGGTATGGCTTGCATCTATGCTCCAGCCGCCGGGTAGGTTTACTTTTATGGAGTAATCAATATTGTAAGGGTAATTTACCGACACCGGCGTTTTTAACCTGCTGTTGATCTCTGATAATTGGTCGCTGATGTAATTGGCATAAAAGCCGCGTACGTAACCACCCTCAACCGAATCCTTTTTAAAAAAATCAGGGATCTTGTAACTTTCAATAGTTACGATCTTATTTTCCTGCTCATCATCGGTCACCGTAACAGAATCTGTCGACTCAATTTTGGGGTAAATCTTGGCGTAATAATCAATATACGTCTTTTCTGTTTCGGCCATGCTCGATGAGGCCAGCTTATCGCGCATGTAATCTGCCTCTGAACCTGTATAAGCCGTGTACACCGTTAAGGTAGCAGGTGTTACGGCATCCATAACGTTGTATGTTTCGGTCAGTTCCATTTTGCCGCCTGTCTTTACCGGGATGGTGGTTAACGCGTGTGTTCCATCCTTCAATATCAAGCCTTTGCCATACGGCGGAAAATAAATATCAGTCCCCGAACCACGCTGATAAGCTATAGTGGCATCAACCCAAACCTGCTTACCATCTACTACCGCGGTTACTACGGCATGGTTAAAGGCGTTGGCTGTTGGCAAATACTGATCTACCCGGCCACGCATGCTGGTGTTTACCAGCACCATCCAGGCATCAATACCGTTTGCACGCAGCAGCGAAGTAAGCAGTAAGGCTTTATCCTTACAATCACCGTAACGCTGAGCGAACACCTTTGCCGGATTATTGGCCCGGTGCGAGTATTCGCCAATTTCGATACCCATATAGCGCACTTCATCCTGCACGGCCTTTACGGCGTTCCTGAAATATTTCTCTTTACTATTGCCCGATTGCTTTTTTAGCTGGGCTACCTCGTCGGCCAGTTCGCCGGTAAATTTGGTGATAACCGGGTTGATGGATAATGCCCATTTGGCCACCTCGTTCCAGTTGCTGTATTCGCTTACCTGCACGTAGGGGAAGGAATTGTACCAGGCGGGCTGCTTATCTTCATAAGTACCGGCGGCAACCATAAAAGCTTCCCACTCATATTTTTTTAGTCCGGCAGCTTGTGTTATCACCGCTTTAGGCACCGCGTTGAACGTTTTGATATTCAAAGCCCTCTTATCAGCCGCAATTAATGCGGTGTACTGATGGGCTATAGGCTGGTGACTTTGAAAATAAAAGTTACCCATAAATTTATTGGCAAAGATGGGATTGCTGCCTGTTACCGTGTACGAATACTCTATCCTATCGCCCTTGCGGATATCGGTTAGGATATATAAGGCCGAGTAGCTACCCTGGTAAATAAAGCTGGATAGTTCCTGCTCATCTGCCAGTACTTTAAAGGCCGAAGCGTTAAGTTTGTTGATGGGTTTATTGTTGCGCCATACGATGATCTCGTGGAAATCGACCCGCTCGAAAGAGGGCTCAAAGCTTACCGAAATTTGCGATCCGTTTTGGATACCCGCTCCGGATACGATATCGCGGATGATGTGGTTATAATCGGCATGCTGTTCTACATTTACCTGCCGTTCAATTAAAGCATAGAAATACCCGTTTTGCACCGTACGGGCAGGCGGCTTTTTATCATAAGGTTTAACGGTGCTTAACCAGGCAGGCTTAGCCGAAACATGAACTACAGGATTGGCTGCCTGCACAAAACCTGGTTGCAGCCACAATAAAACAAAAACAAACAATGCAGTACTAACTGCGGATAAGGCCTTTCGCATACTGCCATGAAAATAAATAATGGCAACGGATTTAGTGATAATTATTTACAAATAATGAAAATGTTACGGAGCATGAAGTGTTTGCCTCACCCAACCCTCTCCATAGGAGAGGGCTTTAAATATTTCTTTTCCCGTCAGCAAACAGCTTCGGGCGAAAACGGGCAGAACTGTGGAGACCATGAGCGCAAAGGCGGGCATAGGAACTTGTTGCATGTGGGGAGGAAATGAGCGGCGGGGCAAAAGTTCCAGCCCCAAGTTCTGCACGGTTTGCAGGGCAAGGGCCCTGTGCGGCAAAGAAGCCTTTTGCTGGACAAGCCTTTTGTTACTTTTGGGCTCAAAAGTAATGGGGCACTGCGCCCAAGAGCAGGCTAACGCTAATTGCAGCACAAACACAACCTAGGCACAACAATCACAAACACTTACCTCACTTCAACACCCATCCCCATAAACTTAGCGTAGTGCTTCAGGCTCTTATCAACAGCAGCTTGCTGGGCGGGTTTTAGTACGTCGAAGGGGTTTAAATTAACCGTAATGTTTTTTGTGCCGATGCTGCGTTTCCAGTTGCCGGCGATACTGCCGCCGAGCATAATGGCCGGGTCGAAAATTAGGTAACCGCCTTGTTCGGCATGTTTTGTATTGATGGCGGCGCTGCGGTCTTTATAGGCAATGGTGTATTCATCAAACGGGGGCAACAGGCACGATATGGGTGCGGGCAGTTTGGTATCGGGCAGGTGTTGCGGGAGATAGTAGGTTTGGTTGTCGAGGCTGATATTGGTCAGCTTCTCCTTAATTTCTTCCAACCCGGTTTTGGCATCGGCTACAGTGAGGCCGCTCCACCATACAAAATCGTGGAGGGTTGCCGGTCCGCGGCTGTTGAAATAAGTGAGCGCCAGCCGTGCGATGGATTCATCCCTGGGGAGCGATTTCGCATTTGGCGCCCGTTCATCAAAGGATGCATACGTAAACTGCTTGCCCTGCCTCGCGCCGCTGGTAATTACACAATCGAGTTCGGCGGTAAACAGCAGGTGAATTAAGCGCTGGGTATCAGTAGCAATGCCGCCCTGCTCCAATATTGCTGCAATTTCAGTGCGGGTGAGTTGCTTACCTCCTTGCAAGGCTTTCGCCAGTATATCATTACTTTTTGCAAAGGTTTTGGCATCCAGCTTTAGCTGCCGGTTGCGCCCCGCGCTTTGCTGATTAAGGCGCGGCGCGGTAAGTTCTATCATCCAGCGTATATCTGCCGGGTTTACAAAATGCCAGGTTGGCCGCAACACGTGGGTGCGCAATACCTCCCCGGCATTTATTTGTTTTTCGAGTTTGCTATCGGTAGCGTTATTTAAACGCAAGCCCAATGCCCATTTCGCTCCGGCGTAATCCTGCGCCTGTATAGCCCCCATGTAGCTTACCAGTTCGCCCGCGTTTTTAAAACGCGACTTTGATAGTTGCTGGTTATACAGGCGGTATTGCAGTAGCTGCCGGGCATTCATGGTGTATTATTTTAATATGGCCTTGGTAGCGCCATAGCCAAACTTCTCTTTACGGGCATCCATAAAAGTTTGCACTTTGGGGTGTTTGCTCAATAGCTTATGCAGCTCGTGGCGTAATATGCCGTTACCTGCGCCATGTATAAAGGTAATTTCGGGCAGTTGGTGCACAATGGCGGCATCAAGCGTTTTGTTAAAATGGGTAAGTTGTATCTTCAATATCTCGCTACTGTTGATGAACTGGTGATCTTCGCGCAGTTTTTCAATATGCAGGTCAACCTCGGTTACCGGTTTAGCCGGTATGGATGTCTTTTCTTCGGCTGTTTTAAAGAAGCTTTCCTTCAGTTTATCGGCATCAATTACCAGTTCGGGTTCATCCACACGAATCAACCAGCCTTGTAAACCGTTAACGGGCAGTTTCTTTTTCGCCCCGGCAAAATCTTTAGCCTTAAATTTTTCGGTGAACACTAATGGCTCTTCGGGCTTTACGTTTTGCTTGGTATGATAAACCACATTCAAGCTAAACTTTGGCCATACTTGCAAATCGGCCAGTTGGGCCGAATAGATCTGCACCGAAGTATTTGGCGCTAAAATGCCCGCGTACTCGCCCTTGTATTTGCCGCCGGTATCGGTAGTAAATGATGCCAGCAACTGGAAAGATGTTTCGTTCAGCAAATGAAAATGCACTACCGAACCCGCCTTTGCATCATTAACCACACCAATATATATGCCTTTGCTTATAAATTCGCTTGCCGGTATGGCAGCTTCTTCGGTACCTGTTTTTGTTTCGGCTTTTTTACCCCCCTCGTAGCCATGTACCGTGGTTACCTTGCTGGCCAGTACAGGTATCTCAAAATCATCGTCGCCGGTTACGCCTATCATTTGCTCATCAATAATGCGGGTTACGTAACCCTCCATTTTTTCGTCTACAAAGCGTACAAAATCGCCTAATTTATATTTCATAGTATAGCAAATATAAGGTTTTGTGTGGCGATGCGTTGTTATTTACCGGGTAAATTACGCCAGACGACCGTCATATAAGCATTAAAAAAATACACCTTATGTATAAGTTTTTAACTTAAGCGGCATCGCGAATTAGTTTATAATTAAAATTCAAAATTATCCGCTTTTATAATGGTATTTTTGAAACAAGGCTCACAACCACGTGTTGTTAAACTTTTTATTATCACCTCATTAACATTTACACAAAAAACAGGTATGTCACCCAAAACGTCAGATCCGCAATTTGTAAAACAAGTATTTCTGCATCACCTTAACAGGCTTTACTTTGGCAAGCAATATATCAGCAAAACTATAGGCAGCCTTATTGAACTGGCATCATTCAACTCGTTAAAACTGGCTTTACAGGAGTTTGGCGATGATATTAACAGCCAGATAAAACGCATGGCAGTAATATACGAACTGATAGAAGAAACCCCTTCAGATGCCAATTGTAACCCCATTAAAGCTATTGTAAAAGATAAATTTTGTTTGGATGATGCCCAGCCGGTGTCGGTTTTACTTGATACCGATGTTTTGCTTTACGTGCAGATGCTGGAGCACATCAATATAATATCGTGCCGAATGCTGAAAGCGCTATCGGTACAGTTGGACGATAAAGAAATAGAACAGTTGCTGATAGAGTGCTTTGATGAGTCGATAGATAACGACCAGTTATTTTTACTGATCACCAAGGAGTATATCAATCTGGACTAAAACAAAAAAAACCAGGCACAAGCCCGGTTTAGGTTTTCAGTTATCTAATACCCCTATTAAAATAACTTAATACAAACGTAAATAAATTTAACACAGTCGCACCCTTTGTAACACAATTGTTATAAAGCTGAAGTAAAGGCGTTTACCACCTATAGGCTATTTGTATTTTATAACTATCTTCGGCCTTATTTTTCTACGACCTCATGTATAAAAAACTAATTGTAGCAGCGCTGCTCGCGGCTGCTTTTACGCAAACACAGGCGCAAAGCCTGTATATGCCACGCGATATTCAAAAGGCATTTAAAAAGGGCACCCGCTCGCCCGATGGTAAACCCGGCACCAAATACTGGCAAAATACCGGTAATTACAACATCAGTATTACCGCCCTGCCGCCAAGTCGCGATATTAAGGGTACCGAAACTATTACCTATTTCAATAACAGCCCCGATACCTTGAAAAGGCTGAACATGAAAATGATATTGAACATACATAAACCCGGCGCGGCAAGGTTTTATGGTGCCAATAAAGATTATTTAACGCCCGGCGCTCAAATAGATAAGCTTTTGGCCAATGGCGAAAGTTTAACTTACAATAACGAAGCAGCTACCACCAACATGGGTATCGTGCTTAAAAAGCCGTTGTTGCCTAAAGATTCGGTTAAGCTGGATATTGACTGGCACTACCAGATCTCATTGGAAAGCGGCCGCGAAGGGATGATTGATTCTACTACTTACTTCCTGGCGTATTTTTACCCAAGGGTATCAGTTTATGATGATTATAACGGTTGGGATCGCCTTGATTTTACAGACGCGCAGGAGTTTTACAACGACTTTAATAACTACATCCTTAATGTAACCGTACCTAAAAACTATATAGTTTGGGCTACCGGTACCTTACAAAATACCAAACAAGTGTTGCAGCCCGAGTATGCTAAACGCCTGCAAAAATCATACACCAGCGATTCTACCATTCACGTAGCTACCGCTCAGGATCTGGCTAAAAAGAATATTACCACCCAAAACGCCACCAATACCTGGACATGGACCGCTAACGACATCAGCGATATGGCCGTGGGTATAAGCGACCATTATGTGTGGGACGCGGCCAGCGTAATCGTCGACCCTAAAACCAAACGCCGTGCAAGTATGCAGGCTGCCTTTGCCGATGCCTCGGCAGATTTTCACCAGGCGGTACAGTTTGGCCGCAATACGCTGGGTTGGTTATCACACAACTGGCCGGGCGTACCGTATCCGTTCCCTAAAATGACATCATTCCAGGGCTTTGCCGATATGGAGTACCCGATGATGTGTAACGACAGCCATACCGATGATCCACACTTTACCCAGTTTGTACAAGATCACGAGGTAGCGCATACTTACTTCCCTTTTTATATGGGCATTAACGAAAGCCGCTATGCTTTTATGGATGAAGGCTGGGCCACTACTTTTGAATTGCTGATAGGTACATCAGAAGTAGGTAAAGAAAAAGCTGAAGCATTGTTTAAACAATTTCGTGTGGATGGCTGGATCCATAACCCTGCTACCGCGCAGGATCTGCCCATCATCACTCCATCGAGCGAGTTGAAAGCCGGTTACGGTAACAACGCTTACGGCAAGCCGGCATTAAGCCATTTCGCGCTGAAAGATATGCTTGGCGACGAGCTGTTTAAGAAAGCGCTGCATGGTTATATGGATCGCTGGCATGGTAAGCACCCTATTCCGTGGGATTATTTTAACTCGATGAGCAATGTATCGGGCCAGGATTTGAACTGGTTCTTTAACAACTGGTATTTCACCAATTACTATATCGACCTGGCTATTGATAAAGTAACCAAAAGCGCGGATGGCTATGCCGTATCGGTACAAAACATAGGCGGCTTTGTTGTTCCGTTTGATGTGAAATTAACTTATGCCGATGGCACAACCGAAAGCGTACACCAAACCCCGGTTGTTTGGAAAGCGAACCAAAAACAGGCCACTATCAACGTAAAAACAGGCAAAACGGTTAAAACCGTAAAACTGGATGGAGGCATATTTATGGATGCTACCGAAAGTGATAATAGCTTTACATTGTAATGCTGATAAGTCGTATATAATGAGAAAAGGCCCGCTTCACAGCAGGCCTTTTCTCATTATCAGTAAATGCTTAATTAAGCGTTTTGTACCGAATTATTCCAGTTATCGGCAGTAGCTTTCACTTCATCTTTAGCGCCTTCTACTTTTTCTTGTCCGTAAGTTTTAGCTTTATCGCTAAGCTCTGATGCTTTTGATTTAACAGCGTCAACAGCTTTGTCGCGATATTCGCCGGCTTCGTCAACCACGCTACCAAATTTAGCTTTCGCTTTATCTACTATATGTGATCCGTACTCTTTTGCATCAGCAGCAGCAGTACGTGCTTTTTCTTTAGTTGTATCTAACAAATCGTTGAAATAATCAGCGATTTCGTCTCTTGTAGCTTTACCGCTATCAGGCGCTAATAACAAAGCCGCAGCGGCTCCTGCAGCAGCACCTATTAAAAGTGCAGCAACTAATTTTGATTGATCTTTCATGTTTTTTTACTTTTATATAGATGTTTTACTGTACTGATAACAAATAGTATGCCGTGGTGTTTAAGTTATTTGATAATAAGTTAAACCGGGGGGACTCACCCTGTCATCGCTTCGCTCGACATCCCTCTCTGCTGCGCAAAGAGGGAGTTCTCAGCTTTTGGTTTCAGCTTATCTTTCAGCTTTCTCCTTTTACCTTTCAGCTTTAACCTTTCACTCAGAAGCTACAAACGGTGCTTTACCTATATATCCGGTATCCGTAATCTGCTGTACTAAAAACGCGGCGAGGTTGGCTGTGCTGATACTTTCGCCGGGGCAATCGTGCAGATCGACCAGCAGCTTACCCCGTTCATCTGTTTGTTTGATGACTGGCAGGCGCACAATCGTCCAATCGATATCGCTGTTGTTTAAAATATCCAGCACGCGTTGTTTATCGGCCACTATTTCGGGATACGATTTTTTCATAAAGTCCGTCATGGCCTGGGTATACGTGTTTTTGGTGTCGCCCGGTACATCCATGGTGATGCCGGTGATCAGGATGTAACGCTTTATACCGTACTCCTTCATTGCCGCTATTATATTGGTGGTAGCAAGGGCAGATATTAGTGGTTCATCCTGCCGCTGGCCTATGGCGCTGATCACCGCGGTGCAATCCTTAATTAACGCGCGGGCTGTTTCGGCATCGGCCATGTTGCCCTCTGTAAATTGTATTTGCGGATGCTCGAATTGCGCGCGCAAATGCGGTCGTTTCAATAGCATCTTAATGCTGTACCCTTGGCTGATTAACTCTTTTATAATGTATTTTCCGGCTTTACCGGTGCCGCCAATAACCGCGACCTTAATATGCTGATTCATTTGATCTTTGTCTTTTTATAAATTTTGATAGGAAATTTGAAGGCAATAGTTGCCTGTGCGGATAACCATGGAGGCAGATCCGATCATCGGGAGTGGATGATATTTATTAAGACAGTAAGATGTTGTAAAAATAGCAAATAATGAATGCCTGTCAACAATAGTGAACAATTTGTCGCGTATGCCCTTCTTTATTACGCGTTTGCCCTCATAGGCAATTACAAAAGCGTTTATATTTACAGCAAACTAAAAACACACATTATGGCAAGTTTAGTAACAGGTTTCGGCGGCTTCTTTTTCAGGGCGGCAGATCCATCGGCGCTTAGCGCATGGTATGAACAACATTTTGGTATTAATTCGATGATGAGCGGCGAACCATGGCTGCAACAGGGTGGGCCAACCGTGTTTGCGCCATTTAAGGCCACAACCAATTATTTTGGCAGGCCCGATCAGCAATTTATGCTCAATCTGCGCGTTAGCGATCTGGATACGTTGCTGGAACAGCTGCAAGCTGCAGGTGTGCGTATTGACGAAAGCCGTCATAACGACGAGATAGGCAAATTTGCATGGGTGTATGATCCTGAAGACAATAAAATTGAGCTTTGGGAACCGGGGGATGAAAGCTAATAGCCCAATGCTTTTTATTACAATTTTTGAAAGGCTTGTAACAAAAAAGAGTAGTTTTCGTCTTAACCTGCGATAATTTTATTACATACATCATTCACATCTATTGATTTACATGCAGAAACGAAACAGCTACCTTACTCCCCTGCTATTACTGATCACTCTTTTTTGTACCACACCTATCTTTGCTCAAAAACGTTATACCATAAGCGGTACCGTACGCGACGCGGCCACCGGCGAAACGCTCATAGGCGCCACTGTTAAATTACAGGGTACCAGCGGGCAAACTGCCGCGGCAACCAACGCGTACGGCTTTTACTCGTTAACCGGTAACGAGGGCGAATATGAGTTTACCGTAACCTACACCGGTTACACTACCACCACGCAAAAGGTTACGCTTGATAAAAGCATAAAGCTGAATATCGAGCTACAATCGGGCAGTGAGTTGAAGGAGGTTACCATTAACGCTACCGACCGCAAGAACGAGAACGTGCGCAGCCCGCAAATGGGTTTGGATAAGATCAACATGAAAGACCTCGACAATATCCCTGTTATATTTGGCGAGAAGGACGTATTGAAGACGATTCAATTGCTGCCGGGTGTAAAATCGGGCGGTGAGGGTAATACCGGTTTCTTTGTACGTGGTGGCGCGGCCGATCAGAACCTGATATTGCTGGATGAGGCCACCGTTTACAACTCATCGCACTTGCTGGGCTTCTTCTCTACCTTTAATGCCGACGCTGTAAAAGATGTTGGCCTGTACAAAGGTGGCATGCCCGCGCAGTACGGCGGCAGGCTGTCATCAGTACTGGATGTAAAGATGCAGGATGGCAACAACAAAGAGTTTGGTGCCGAAGGTGGTATAGGTTTAATTGCTTCGCGATTAAAGGTAGAGGGGCCAATTGTTAAAAACAAGGGTTCGTTCATGATTAGCGCGAGGCGTACTTATATCGATTTCCTGCTGAAAGCATCGCCGGATTCGGCCACGCGTGGCAATACCCTCAACTTTTACGACATCAACGCCAAAGTAAATTACAAGTTTGATGATAAGAACACGCTGTTTGTATCCGGCTATTTCGGGCAGGATAACATCGGCATAAAAAACCTTTTTGATAACGACTGGGGGAATACCACTGCTACCATTCGCCTCAACCACGTGTTTAACAGCCGGTTATTCAGCAATACATCGCTCATTTACAATAAATACAGCTACAGCATTAAGCTGCTTGATGAGGATAATAATGCCGATGTAACTTCGCTTATTCGTGATTTCAATTTTAAAGAAGACCTGCAATATTTCAGCGACAAGCATACCTTACGCTTTGGCTTACAGGCAACACACCACCGCATTGCTCCATCGGATATTACCACTTCGGGCAGTTCCAGCTTTAACGATCTTTCTATAGAAAACCGTTATGGTGTTGAGCTGGCCACCTACCTGTCTGACGAGTGGAAAGTGACCGATAAATTGAGCTTTTTGTATGGCTTAAGGTTTAGCGGTTTCTCGTTATTAGGGCCGGGCACTTTCAATACCTACAATGCCGATGGCGAAGTAGCATCAGAGGCGACCTACAAAAGCGGCGAATTTGCCAAAAGCTATTTCAACATAGAGCCACGCTTTTCGGCAAGTTATAGTCTTGATGATGAAAACTCTATTAAGGCATCGTACAACCGAAATACGCAGAATATACACATTCTTACCAATGCCAATTCGAGCTCACCTACCGATCAGTACGTGATGAGCAGCAACAATATTAAACCTGAGCTTGCCGACCAAGTAGCTTTCGGCTATTTTAAAAACGCGGCTAACAATGCTTACGAGTTTTCGGGCGAGGTATATTATAAATGGCTGCAAAACCAAATTGAATACAAGAACGGCGCGCAGCTGATTGCCAATGCCAATGTAGAATCTGAACTGATTTATGGCAGCGGCCGTGCTTATGGCTTTGAGCTGTACGCTAAAAAAACCAAGGGCAGGCTTACCGGCTGGTTGAGCTACACGCTGTCGCGCACCGAACGTAAATTTGATCAGCTGAACAGCGGCAATTACTTCCCGGCAAGGCAGGATCGTACGCACGACCTTGCGCTGGTAGGTATTTACAACCTGAGTAAACGCTGGACCTTTGCCGCCAATTATGTATACAGTACCGGTAACGCGGTGACTTACCCTGCCGGGAAATATAATATAGGTGGCCTTACTACTTATTATTATACTGATCGTAATGCCAGCCGTATGCCTTATACCGGCAGACTTGACATCAGCGCTACGCTGAAGGGGAAAGAAACCAAGAAATTTAAATCGAGCTGGTCGTTTGGGTTATACAACGCGCTTAACCGCCAAAACCCTTACGCCATCAACTTCAGGGATAAAAAGGATGATGCTACCCGTACCGAAGCCGTGCAGATATCTCTTTTCGGCGTAATACCATCAGTAACCTGGAACTTTAAATTTTAACATCATGCTTAATAAAATATATACTCTACTACTCCTTGCCACAGGCAGCCTCTTATTAGCATCGTGCGAAAAGGTAATTGATGTTGATATTAAAACCCCGCCCAATCAATTGGTTATTGAAGGCAATATTACCGATCAGCTTGATCTGCAAACTATCAAGATAACCCAATCAGTACCGTATACCGATAGTAATGTATATCCGCCGGTACAAAATGCCGACGTTTCGGTTACCACTAATGATGGCGTTGTATTGCATTTCAAAGAGTCTACTCCGGGCAACTACACCTTTGGTCCGTATAAAGGGATACCGGGTAAAACTTACACTTTAAGAGTAGTGATCGAAACAGCTATTTACACAGCATCGTCAACCATGCCTGCGCCCGTTAGGGCAGATTCGTTGAGCATTGTAAACCTCAAATTTGGCAGCAGCCTGCGTAAAATAGTGGCGGTTCATTACCAGGATCCGGAAACTACTACCAACCAGTACCGCTTTATTATGAAAGTGAACAACACACTCACCAGGCGCGTATATGCCGATAACGACCGCCTTACCAACGGCAACAACGTTAAAGAGCAATTATTTTATGGTAGCGATGATGACAATGAAGAACTGGACACTAACGATGAAGTAGAAGTGGAGATGCAGTGTATAGATAACGATATTTTTAAATATTGGTATACCTTGAGCCAGCAAACCCAAAACGGACCGGGTGGCGGCGTAACACCGGGCAACCCGCCGTCAAATATCAACAATAACTCCTTGGGCTATTTTAGCGCGCATACTACACAAACGAAGACTATAACGGTGCAGTAAATTTAGATAGGAGATGTGAGATTTTATATGTGAGATAAAATGCGCCGGATTTTGACTTTAACTTTTTGAATTTTGACTTTAAACAACAAAACCTGCAATGCAGGTTTTGTTGTTTAATTATGATTTAACGCGTTCTTTTACGGTTTCGAGTGCTTCTTCGCCGTATTTTTTTGCTTTACCAAACCATTCCGGAGCTTTATCAACCAGTTCATCAGCTAATGATGTACCGTCGGCTCTTTTTTTAGTAATATAGCTTACTCCGTAAGCCACAGCTGCACCAATTGCAATAGATCTTAACAGGCCCATAGTTTTGAATTTTAATGTTTTATACTGTTTAGATGCAACTATGGTGCCAGTGTTACAGGTTGTGATTAGAAATAAGAGTTAAGAGTCAGGAATTAGGACAGGCATTGCTGGAGAAGATTTTAACTCACCCTGTCATCGCTGCGCTCGACATCCCTCTCTGCTGCGCAAAGAGGGAGTTTTTTGGGCTTTTCGCTTTTGCCTTTCAGCTTTACCTTTCTCCTTTCAGCTTTCCCCTCCCTTTAAACCAGCACTCCTCCCCCATCTACAACAATGCATTGGCCGGTGCTATATTGCTGTTCCATGAGGTACAGGTAGGTTTTGGCAATGTCTTCGGCTTCGCCTACGCGTTTTACCAGCAGGGTATTATCAAAATTACTGAACATGGCTTCGCGGTCGGCGGGGCTCATTTCGTTCCATAGGTCGGTTTTTACTATGCCCGGCGCTACAAGGTTTACACGTACCGGGGCCAGTTCTACGGCCAGTGCACGGGTGAGGCCTTCCATCGCGCTGCAAATACTTGATGCCACGGCCCAGCTTTTGCCCGGTCTGCTGCCTGCAATACCGCCGGTTAACGTCATGGAGCCACCTTCGTTAATTTACGAGGCAGCATGCTTAACGGCGGTGAAAGCGCCCCAATAGCGGGTGTAAAAAAAGCGGCGGGCATTGTCCATATTGGTATCTGCCACATTACTTAGTTTGAGGTTTTCGCCCGCGGTGTACACCAAATGATCAAAGCCGCCTATTTTAGCGAACAATGCCTTGATCTGTTCTTCGTCTGATAGGTCGGCTGTTAACCCTGTGGCCGTGGCGGGCAAGCTTTTAAGCGCGCTATTTACCTTATCGATGCTTCTCGAAACTATTACTAATTGCGCGCCTGCCGCTGCGGCGGCTTGTGCTGTAGCCAGGCCTATACCTGCGCTGCCGCCAAGTATAACTACTTTTTTACCGGTTAATGAGTTGCCTGATGTTTGTTGTGCTGTTTGTGTTTTCATTGTATTGAATATTTAACAGCACAAATTTCAGCACCAGGCAGCGGCGGTCACTTACCATATGGTAAAAACGATCACCTGATACTTTTACGGATACGACTTAACGACTGCGGAGTGATACCAAGGTACGAGGCCACATCGGTAAGGGAAACACGGAGGGCGACTTCGGGCTGACGTGTCATGAATTTGAGGTAGCGGCTGGTAGAGTCTTCGCCGAGGTATGAATTTCGCAGGGCTATCTTATCCAGCAAACCCTGTGTTATAATACCGGTGATGAGTTTTTTGAGGTAAGGCAGCTTTTCGTAAAGCCCATCGAGCGCGGCGCGCGATATGGTTAGCACCTCGCTGTCGCAAGCGGCTTGTATACCTTCTTCGGCAGGTACTTTATTATTAAAACTATCGAGGATGCAGCAAAACTGGTTCTCTTTTAAAAAGAAATAAGTTACCTGGTTGCCTTTATCGTTCAGCTTTACAATGCGTAATATACCCCTGCAAATAAAGAACAGCTCTTTACAAACACGCCCTTCCTCCAAAAGCACATCCCCTTCTTTTAATGCCCTGCTGTGCATTGCCGCCTCAATTAGTTGCCGGTCGGCCTCCGGGATATCCCCAAAAAGTTGCAGAAAGTTAATAAATACCGAAACCATATCCCGATAATTAATGTGCCGACGATTTAGACCACAGGTTGATAACGAGCACACCGGCCAGTATCAGCGCGATACCTAAAATGGCGGGCATATCCAGCTTTTGGTTATACAGCACCCAGGCAATAACCGATACCAGTACAATACCCACACCCGACCATATAGCATAAGCTATACCAACCGGCAATGCTTTAAGCGTGAGGTTAAGGCAGTAAAACGCTATTAAATAGCCCACAATTACAATTACCGTTGGCCAAAGTTTGGTAAACTGTGCCGATGCCTTTAAGGCGCTGGTGGCTATTACCTCGGCAATAATGGCGATAGCCAGATACAGATATTTCATTTATTCGGCAGTTTCGGGGATAGGTTCTGTTACTGTGGTTTCTTTGGGCTTGGTGCGGTAACGGTCGCGGTGTTGCATACCCCACTCGCGCAGCGCGCCCACTACATTATCAAGCGTGGCACTGTATGGCGTTAACTCGTACGATACGGTTACCGGCGTGGTGGCAAACACTTTACGTTCAATAAACCCGTTGATCTCCAGCTCCTTCAATTCCTTGGAGAGTATTTTGGGCGTGATATCTTCCAGCGCGCGCTGAATATCCTTAAACCGCAGCGGGCCCGATGAAAGCGCCACTATCAGCGGAAGCTTCCATTTACCGCTCAATACATACAAGGCATCGCGCACCGCTACGATACTTTGCATGCAGGTTTCACTATTATGGTTATACTTTAAATAGGTCATAAGCTTGTTGCTATCCTTTAGGATACCGGTATCCTAAAGGATAGTAGTATCTTTTTGATAGTAAAGTTAAATAGGTTTGTGTCAAATAACAAATAATTAAACACAAACAAATGAAAAAGATCTTGCACATTATTTCGAGCCCAAGGGGTGCCGAATCATACAGTATCAAATTGGGTAACGCCATTATTGATAAACTAAAAGAAGAATCGCCGGAGAGCGAGGTTAAGGTTCACGACCTTACTACGGAGCTTTTTCCGCACCTGGAGGAATCGCACATTACCTCATTTTATACCCCGGCCGAACAGCGCAGCCCCGAAAGCGCCGAAGCGGTAAAACATTCAGATACGGCCATTCAGGAAATACAGGATGCCGATACCATTGTTATTGGCGCGCCGCTGTACAACTTCGGTATACACTCTACCCTTAAAGCGTGGATAGACCATATTTCGCGCGCGGGCGTAACGTTCAGCTATTCAGATAAAGGCGTTGAAGGTTTGGTGAAGAACAAGAAGGTTTACCTGGCCGTATCAAGCGGCGGCGTTTACAGCGAAGGCCCTATGCAGAGCTATGATTTTGTAGTGCCTTACCTAACCAAGTTTTTAGGCTTTATCGGCATGACGGATGTTACCGCCGTACGTGTGGAAGGTACTAACATACCTGCTTTAAAAGAGAACGCGCTGCAAAAAGCGATAAACGAAATTGCCGTGTAAACAGCACAAAAAAAGCATCAGCCTAATAAGGCTGATGCTTGTACGATTTAATGATATATTATAATTATATAACTTTTACATTTACCGCGTTAAGGCCTTTTCTGCCGTTTTCCACTTCGAACTCTACTTTGTCGTTCTCGCGGATCTCGTCAATTAAGCCTGATGCATGAACAAATACGTCCTGGCCACCATTGCTTGGTGTAATAAAACCAAAACCTTTTGTTTCATTAAAAAATTTTACTGTTCCTTCTTTTTGCATTGTATTTTTTATTAAAGGCCGCAAGGTAGGTATAATTTATCGGTAAAATGCAAATATAATTTAAAAGGAATCTAAACTGTAAATACTATTCTGAGTATACACTCGCTACCCTATCGCGTAAATTATAGCCCGACGCCATTACTTCGCCGTAAGCCCCGGCAGTACGCACAGCTATCAGATCGCCCCTAAATGATTCGGGCAGGTCAACATCCTTACGGAAACAATCGGTACTTTCACATATAGGGCCTACTACGTCATACTTAGTACTTTGGGTTGTATGTTGTAGGTTGTGAGTTGTGGGGGCTGCTTCCGGACTTTCGGACTTTCGGACTTCCAGACTACCCGACTTACTCAAATTCTCTATCTGGTGGTAGGCCTGGTATAGCATCGGGCGAATCAGTTCGGTCATGCCGGCATCTAATACCAGGAAGTTCTTTTTCAGGCCGTTCTTTACGTATAACACCTTTGATATCAGCGAAGCGCTTTGGGCTACCAGCACGCGGCCAAGTTCAAAATGCACTTCCTGGCCGGGTTTTATGTTCAGAAAATCTTTGAACACCTTAAAGTAGCTGTCGAAATCGGCAATATTGTTATTGTCCGGACTGTAGTAATCAACCCCAAGTCCGCCGCCTGCATTAAGTACTTTTACGGTGAAACCATGCTCATCAAACCATTGGTGAATCTCGTTGATCTTTACGCAAAGGCTTTTAAAGACATCCATATCGGTTATTTGCGAACCCACGTGGAAGTGGATACCGATAAACTGGATATTCTTGTGTTTACGCAAAGCATCGGCTACATCGTTCAGTTGCCAGGTATTTACGCCAAATTTATTTTCATCTAAACCGGTGGTAATGTAGTGGTGGGTATGCGCGTCGACATTGGGGTTAATGCGGATTGCCACCCGGGCTGTTTTGCCTTTGGCGGCCGCTAATTCGTTGATCACTTCCAGCTCCTGTACCGATTCTACATTGAAGCAGAAGATCTCGGCATCCAGCGCGGCGTTGATCTCCCTGTCGGATTTACCTACGCCTGCGAATACTACTTTGCCTTTATCAAAACCGTACTCAATAGCAGCCTTTACTTCATTACCGCTTACGCAATCGGCACCAAAACCGAACGACTGTACCGCTTCCAGCACCTTCGGGTTAAAATTGGCCTTCATGGCGTAATGCACATGAAAACCGTATTTATCCGATGCCTCGCGACAAGCCCTAAGGGTTTGGCGCAGCAGGTTAAGATCGTAATAATAAAAAGGTGTTTCTAACTGCTGAAAACGGGTTATAGTATCGTTATTGAACATGATGTAATTTTTTGTTTGCCGGGTTTCCCCGCCTGTGCCACACCCGGAGGTGCGGTTTTAATTCTTTTTAAAGCTGTCATTGCTTAGTCCTACCGTTACATATTAAAACGGGTCATCCTGAGCTTGTAGAAGGATCGTGCGCAGAGGCCCTCACCCACACACCCTTCGACAAGCTCAGGGTGACAGGCCATGCCATATCTGATCTTACACATTATCTCACCTTCATATTTCCCCGGATTTATAACTTACAATGACATAATAGGTACGCTTAAAACAACCTGCTGTGCAGGCTTCTTAAAGCTTCTACTTTATCATCGGTACGTACCAGTAACGACAGGTTATGATCGCTGCCGCCGTAAGATATCATACGGATGGGTATATGTTTTAATGATTCGAGCACGCGGGCAGCATAACCATGCTTTTCGGCGCCAAAATCGCCCACTACGCAAATAATGGTGTGGTCAACATCCAACTCAACCGAACCGAAAGAGTTTAACTCTTTGGTGATCTCGCCGAGATTGGTCACGTCATCAATGGTTAACGACACGGCCACCTCTGATGTAGTGATCATATCGATAGATGTTTTATAACGCTCAAACACCTCAAACACCCTGCGTAAAAAGCCATAAGCCAGCAGCATGCGGCTCGATTGGATCTTGATGGCTGTAATACCATCTTTAGCCGCTATCGATTTTATTTTATTCTTCTCGCTGTCGTTAGTAATAAGTGTACCCTGTGCCTGCGGGTCCATAGTGTTGAGCAGACGAACCGGGATCTTATATTTTTGCGCCGGGAACACGCTTTGCGGGTGCAATATTTTCGCCCCGAAATAAGCCAGCTCGGCAGCTTCATCAAATGATAACTGGGCTATAGGCTGTGTACCCTTTACAATCCGCGGATCGTTATTGTGCATACCGTCAATGTCGGTCCATATCTGTACCTCTTCACTGCGGATGCCTGCTCCTATTAACGAAGCGGTATAGTCACTGCCGCCGCGGCGCAGGTTATCAATTTCGCCAAAGCTGTTACGGCAAATATAGCCCTGCGTAATAAACAGGTTATTAGTTGGGTATTTATCCAGCAGCGGGGTTAAATGCGTAGTGATGTGGTCAACAATGGGCTCATTGTCTTCATCTATCTTCATAAAATCTAAAGCGGGCAGCAGTACAGATGGTACGCCAATCTCTTTCAGATATACATGGTATAACGTGGTTGACAGCAATTCGCCTTGCGCCACTATGATCTTATCTTCAATAGAAGTAAACAGATCATTAGCGAGGTTGCTCAGCAAGTTGAAATGATAATCGATCACTTCTTTACCTTCGGCCAAAAACTCCGGCTTGGCAAAAAGTTCCTTAATAAATACTTCGTACTTATCCTTTAGTGTATTGATGAGCGAAATAGCCCTGGGCTTATCGCCGGCCAGGTACGCCTGACCAATTTCAACCAAACTATTGGTAGTGCCCGATACTGCAGACAGCACTACAATTTGCCTTTGCGAAGCATCAATAATATCAAGCAGTTTTTTCATCCTTTCGGGACTGCCTACTGATGTTCCGCCAAATTTTAAAACTTTCATTTATGTGTTTTTATTTAGCATCAATAATTGATATTGCTGTATCAATTTCGGGCGCTAAAAATAGGATTTTAAAAGGGTTATAGCTAATAAGGGGGCGAAATAATTTTCTATCACACAGCTGTATTATCCGCCTAATCCATCACCCTGTAAGCGGGGTCTTCGAGTATGTTTACGTCGATAACGTCTGCCGCATTTTGAAGTAACAGGCGGCAATCATCGCTCAGGTGTTTCAGGTGTAATGTTTTGCCCGCTTTATGGTAGCGTTCGGTAAGTTTATTAAGCGCCTCAATGCCCGACATATCTGCCACGCGGCTATCTTTAAAATCAATAACCACTGCGGCAGGGTCGCCATTTACATCAAACTTTTCGTTAAATGCTGTTACCGAACCAAAAAACAACGGCCCGTATATTTCATAATGTTTTACACCATTAGCATCAATATACTTTTTAGCCCTGATGCGTTTGGCGCTCTCCCAGGCAAATACCAATGCCGATATAATTACGCCAATTAAAACCGCTAATGCCAAATTATGCAGCCAAACGGTAATTACGGCTACCAGTATCCCTACAAACACATCCTGCCGGGGCATTTTATTAATAATGCGGAAACTGATCCACTCGAAAGTACCTATCGCCACCATGATCATTACGCCGGTGAGTGCGGCCATGGGTACCCGTTCAATTACCGGCGCGCCAATTAATATGATGAGTAATATGGTTAATGAGGCTATGATGCCCGATAACCGCGCCCCTGCCCCTGCCGATAAGTTAACCAACGTTTGCGCTATCATAGGGCAACCGCCCATACCAAAAAAGAAACCGTTTAGTATGTTGGCGCTTCCCTGCGCTATGCTTTCGCGGTTGCTGTTGCCGCGTGTAGCGGTAATTTCATCAACCAGGTTTAGGGTAAGCAGGCCTTCAGTTAACCCAACACCGGCCATTATCAGCGCATACGGAAATATGATCTTTAAGGTATCGGCGCTTAGTGGTACCGCAGGGATGTGGAATGGCGGCAAGCCACCGCTAACAGCCGCAATATCGCACACGGTTTTGGTAGGTATACCAAATATCAGCACCAGCAAAAACACCACCACAATAGCCACCAGCGAGGGCGGAATTGCCTTAGTAATACGCGGCACTATAAACACAATGCCTATTGTAAGCGCTACCAAGGCAGCCATAACATACAACGCCGGTCCGCTTAGCCATACCTGCTGCCCGCCAACTATAGTTTTAAACTGTTCCAGCTGTGCCATAAAAATAATTACAGCCAGTCCATTTACAAAGCCATACATTACCGGTTGCGGCACCAGCCTGATGAATTTGCCCAGTTTAAACACGCCAACCAGTATTTGTATAACACCGGCCACTATTACGGCAGCAAAAACATATTCAATTCCATGCGATTTCATGAGCGCGATCAACACTACCACAGTAGCCCCGGCACCTCCTGAAATCAATCCCGGCCGGCCGCCGAAAACAGCAGTAACCAACCCCATTATAAATGCCGCGTACAAGCCAACCAGCGGCGGCAAGCCTGCCAGTATAGCGAACGATAAGGATTCGGGCATCATGGTCATGGCAACGGTTAAACCGGCCAGCACTTCATTTTTATAATTTATTTTTTGCGAAAAATCAAAAAGACGTAAATAAGGCTTCATCCCTTATCAATTAAAATTTAAACAACATTGTTATTGGGCATATCATACTTGCCTATGAAAAGTAGTTTGGAACGAAATTCAGTAGAGTGTAACAGGGTTGCTTAACTTATTATATTTTACCATAGCGCAAAGGTAGCAAAATAAGCAGTTGAGTTTGAGGCTGGCTTGTGCAAGAAGCTTTTTAAGTAATTATCGACAAAAGCTCATATACTAAATTAGCATACATCCCTATCTAAGAAGTTTAAATTGCTTACCATCAAACAACCCAACTCCGCTATAGCCCGATAAAAGAACCAACTTACCGTTAGCAGCAAATTGCATTTTTATAACAAAATTGAATCCTTCGTAATCATCTTTAGAAGATGTTTTCCATTTTTTAACACGTCCGGGAACTTTATCATCATCCATTGTTAAATATTCATCCTTGGGGTCTGTCGAATATTTTTTTCCATCCAGGTAACCAAATGAGCCTTTTAGTTGCTTGGGGGTAGGATAAAAGGTTTCTACTTTAGTCCAATATTTCAACAATGATAATTCCTTATCGGGTTTTGCTTTAAATAATCCGTTAGAAGTTAGCAGGTACAATTTACTGTCTGTTTTGTTAAAGATACATTTACTTATCCATCCGTCTGAGAGTTTCTTTCCCTTGCTATTAAAGCCCGGATCTTTACTTAACTCGTATACAAGCTTGCCTTTAAAAGAAGTTGACGAGTCGTTTTGTATTTGAGTATATTGAACAACCACATAATCAAACATACTACCATAAAGTGCATAAAGATGACCGTTTAGCTCTAATGATGGAGACGTTAACGGATATTCGCATTTTATAAATTTGTTGGCAATAGTATTAAATATAAAAAGATCGTCGCCCCACTCCCCATGCGATGTTGTTACCCACAAATTATCTCGCGAGTCCATATAAAACTGCATTTTTTCATCCGTTTCCCATCCGGCAGCTCCTCGCATACCTGCTTCTGAATTATAAAATTCATATGCCGGCAAATAAACTTTTCTATTTACGCCTTCTTTTACAATACCCTCATCAGTTAGTAAAATGCATTCATTTAAACTGTTAAAGGCAATACCATACAGTGTTTTATATTTTAGTAGCGCTAAGTTTTTCCATGATTGGTTTTCTGTATCAAATTGCTGCATCTCCCTGCCATTATTAACAATAATTATATTACCCAAATTATCGTCCAGCAGCCACTGTATCTTATTAGCCGGTGCATATTGCTTAATCAATCTGCCATCGACAGTACTAAAAATCTTTATCCTGCCATCATACAACAGCACCCATATCTGGTCTTTATTTAAAACAAAATTTTTATAAGCATACTGTATTGAGCTTGCTTCACTGTGTAAGCAGCAAAAAACCAGCACAAGAGAGACTAAAAGTCTTTTAAACCAAAAACGCACTGTGTTTCAGTTAGCTTACTTCTTCTTTTCCGACAGATCCAATATCTCTACCTTGCGGAAATCAACCGGCTGGCCTTCGCTTTGCAGGGCGATGAAACCCTGGGTAAGGCGTTTACCGTCGATCTTTATGTTTTTGTCGTAGTTATTTACCACTCCGCCACCTATTTGGGGTTTTGAGTATTGCAGTACGGTATCGCCGTTGATGATGTGGGTAACAAGTGAATCGCCCAGTACAATCAGTTCGGCATTTACCCATTCTTCTTTTTTGTAGGTTTTTGAGGATGATTCGATACAGTGCCTATCGTCGATAATGCCTTTGTATACAATATCGGTACCCGGCGAGCACATATTACCTGTTGGGCGGGGCTTGCCGTCATCTAAACCGCAAAGCAATTGAAATTCAACCGATATTGGCCAATCCTGATCTTTCAGCATCGTTTTAGGATCCTGCGAGTGGTACATGATACCGCTGTTGCCAATGGTGTAGCCGGGCGCATCTGTTTTCCAGTCGCCGGTAATGCGGTACTCTACACGCAGTTTAAAGTGCGAAAAAGGCTTTTTATAATACAAGTGACCATACTGGTTATCAAACGCGCCATATTTATCGTAACGCACTTTTATAATGCCATCCTCCACCCGGAAGGTATTGCCAAAGTTATCGTTATAATCGTGGTGGTTGATCTTAACGTTCCAGTCCTTAATATCCTTACCGTTGAAAAGCTGTACCCAATGTTCCTTTTTAGGTTTGTTGTGTATGGTAGCAAAACCCATGCAAATCAGGCAGCCTATCAGTAACGTAGCTCCGGCAAAGTATCCTTTATGTTTCATTATTAATATGGTTTGTTGGTATGGCTAAACCGCTGCATACTACAAATTATATTGCTGATGTCAAAGAGATTTATTGGGATTTACTTGTTTACCGTTCCTAATAATGTCGCATTTTTTGGTTATGTCAGGCTTATGATTTTAATTGATACATGACTTAACTCTCTTCACTCATAACAACTAATAAAGGCTCCGCGCAACTCCGTGCAAACCTCCGCGCACTCTGCGGTAAAATCTAAACCAAGCTTAAACCCATATTAAAAAAACTACAGGAAATCCTCATCTATCAAATCCTTATTCAACATAGCACCAGTTTTATTGCCTGCCGCGGTAGCCGTGGCAACCGAGCGCATTGGGGTGGTATTATCGCCGGCCGCGTATATACCCGGTATGTTGGTGTGCCCCATTTCGTCAACCTGCAGGTAGCCCATTTCGGTGAGGGTGCAGCCTAAAGCTTGCGGTAATTCGCAATGCTGTTTAAAGGGTACGCGGGCAAACAGGGCATCGAGGGTTACCGTAGTCCCGTCCGACAGGTGGATATCGCTCATGTAACCATTGTCGTGCTCAATTTGCTTTATATGCTCGTGCCTTACGGTTACTTTGCGTTTGGCAAAAAGAGAGTATTGCTCTTCGGTAAGTTTGGCGCCGTTGGTAAACAGGGTGATGATGGGGCTCCAGTGACGGATCAGTTTGTAAAAATCGGTAGCGGTACCGGCATCTACCAATAGCCCTAAATTATTATTACGTACCTCGTAACCGTGGCAGTACGGGCAATGCAAAACCGAAATCCCCCAGCATTCGGCAAAGCCGGGTATGGCAGGCATGGTATCGGCAATGCCGGTAGCGAATATAACCTTGCGTGTGGTAAAATCTCCACCCTCTTTGATAGTTATACGGAAGCCTTCGGATATGGTTTCAATGCCGGTTGCCAGCCCGGTTTGGTAGGTAATATCAGGGTATTTCATTACCTGGGTCATGGCCTTGGCGGCTATCATGGCCGGGGCTTCGCCGTCTTGCGTAATAAAATTATGCGAATGCGGGGTTTGCCGGTTGCAGGGCTTACCGCTATTGATGATGAGCGTTTTTCTGAGCGAACGCCCTAACGTCATGGCGGCAGAAAGACCGGCATAACTTCCGCCTATAATGATTACTTCGTAGTCTAACTTCATTTTACATGCAACTATGTTGCAATTATAAAAATTAAAAAAGCCAATCACAACATAATTAAGACAACCAAAAGGTGTGAGCGTTTAATTATCAGAATATTAATATCTTAGTTTTATGAAAATGTTCCTTTACCTCGCATTTGCCGTACTTCTTGCGGGTTTATTATCCTGCAATAACCAGGGGACAACCGTGGCTACTTACTTTGCACCTGTTGACAGCGGCGTACAGGCCGGTGGTATTAAAATGGTGACTATTGAAACGCCTGTGGGTAAATTTAAGGTGTGGACCAAGCGCATTGGCAACAATCCTCGTATTAAAATTTTGCTGTTGCACGGCGGTCCGGCTACTACGCATGAGTATATGGAGTGCTTTGAAAGCTTTTTTCCTAAGGAGGGTTTTGAGATGATAGAATACGATCAGCTGGGATCGTATTACAGCGATCAGTCCCGTGACAGCAGCTTGTGGACACTCCCCCGCTTTGTTGACGAGGTTGAGCAGGTGCGCAAAGCACTGAAACTGGATAACAGCAACTTCTACATTTTAGGTCACTCATGGGGTAGTATGCTGGGTATGGAGTATGCGCTTAAATATCCCAACAACCTGAAAGGCCTTATAGTTGGCAACATGATGGCCAGCATACCGGCATACGCCGACTATAATAAACTGTTGCGCAACCAAATGCGCCCATCGCTGGTGGATAGTTTGGAAGGTTACGAAGCAAAGGGACTATACCAGGACAGCACCTATCAGGCCTTGGTGGCCGAACACTTTTACAGTCAGCACCTTTGCCGCCTGCCCGAACTGCCCGAGCCTGTAGCGCGAACCTTTAAACATATCAACAACGAAATATATGTAATGATGCAGGGGCCAAGCGAATTTAAAACAGGTGGCAGGCTCGTTAACTGGGATATAACCGCCAGGCTGAAAGATATTAAGGTGCGCACCCTAACCGTAGGCGCCAAATATGATACCATGGATCCCGGTTATATGGAATGGATGAGCAAGCAAATGCCCCATGCCAATTACCTGTATTGCCCTAACGGCAGCCATTTAGCTATGTGGGATGATCAGCAGGTATATATGAACGGGATAATTAAATTTATAAAAGATGTAGATGCCGGCAAATAGGCATGCTAAAGTTTAAAAACCTTTTTCCAGTTTACAGTGTAGGTGAGGCCTATATGCATATTAAGTAACGCGTCGCCCGAAACACTGCTTACATAGGTTCTTTTATGTTTATAAATACCGAACTGATAATCAATCTTTAAATTTTCAAACCCTAAGCGCATGCCCAAAAAAGGCTCGGCGGTAAACATGTTACCCGGGTTTTTGCGGCTGGTTTCGTTACTATCATAAGCGTAGGTATCAATAAACGACGAACGTACGCCTGTATAAAAATCAATATGTTCGCCTGCTTTAACATTCATGTAAGGCTGTAGCTGGTAATCTTTATACTTTACGCCGGTATGGTGATATATTTTGTTGCCCTCGTTTTCGTCGATGCTATTATCGCGGCTTTTGCCAAAGCCGTATATGAACAGCGTACCAAACTGCACTTTAGCCGGGCTGGTTAAATACCCTATACCAAAAGTAGTATGGTTATAAATATTCCCCTTTAAAGTATGGTGTATGTTATTGCTATAGGCAGATGTAAGCAGTAAATGCTTTACAGGCACTACCGCTGCCTGTACATTTAATGCCGATACACCGGTAACTACCGTAAGGTTAACGTCACCCTGCTCTTTTACATTTGGTACCTGGTAAGCAGATGGTACCACCAGCGGTGAACAGCCTGCTGATAAGATGGCCAATAGTACTATGAGTAAGGTGTGATGCTTTAATGTGGTTAACATAAACAGTTTAGGATTTTTCTATCCATTAAAGATGCTTAATTTCAGCGGAATTGCAACAATTGGATATTTTATTTAATTGATTTAAACAACCTCAGTGTTTAAATGTTAAGGTATGTGTTAAATATAGATAAACCCAAACTACAAGTTACCAAATTTACGTAGGTTAGCTTTAATTAAAACTATTGACCGTACCCCTCTTATGCCGCTATTCCCAGTAATTGCTAATGAAGATGAAAGATTAGCTGCGCTCAATTCTTATGGTGTTTTAGATACCGCCGCAGAAATTGACTTCGACGAAATTACAACCCTCGCTTCGGCAATTTGCCATACACCAGTAGCGCTTATCAGTTTAGTTGATGCCGAAAGGCAATGGTTTAAATCGCACCCTGGAGTTGATGTTTCTGAAACCCCGAAAGACCAGTCTTTTTGCGCGCATGCTATCGCGAAGCCTGCCGATATAATGGAGATCAGCGATGCCCGCAGCGATGTGCGTTTTGCCAACAATCCGCTGGTAACCGGCGATACCAATATTGTTTTTTACGCGGGAGTGCCTTTAGTTAATGAGGATGGTTTTGCATTGGGTACGCTTTGTATCATTGATCATCAGCAAAAAAAACTTACGGCCGAGCAGGCCAACGCTTTAAGGATACTCGCCAAGCAGGTGATGGACAAGCTGGAACTCCGCCGCAAAATGGCTGCACTCGAAGCAACCAATCAGGAATTGGTGGATAGCAACGTGTTTATCAAAAAATTTGCCTCGATGGCGGCGCATGATATTAAAAATCCGCTGAGCAGTATATTGCTTACTTCGCAGGCCTTAAAAATTCGTCTGCACAAATTGCAGGATGAAGGCTGCGGCAAACTGGTTGATCTTAATATCACATCAACCAATCGGCTTATTACCATGCTTGATGAAATGCTCACCTACTCGCAAACGCCTGCTACTTTGCTGGCCAAAAAGCAACGCGCAAGCCTGGAAGATTTGTTGCAGCGGGTGCTTTGTATGGTAGTAATTCCGCACAGTTTTGAGGTAAAACTGCCTGAGGGCGATCACATGCTCAATATATCATCGGTAGCTTTTGAGCAGATCTTTCTGAACCTGATAAGTAATGCCATCCGTTACAATGATAAAGAACAGGGGGTGTTACAGATCCGTTTTGATCAGGACGATGACTATTACCGTTTCGAGGTACAAGACAATGGCATGGGTATAACCGAACAATACCACGAAAAAATATTTGCCAATAATTTCACCCTTAAAATAACCGACCGCTACAATAAAAAGGGTAACGGCATAGGCCTCTCCACGGTTAAAGATCTGGTGAAGGCTTTAAAGGGCAGTATCCATGTAAAATCGGCAGTGGGCGAAGGGGCTACTTTCTATATCACCATCAAAAAATAACAGCATTCATCAGCCTAAAAGCTTTTTGCAATTTTTAAGTGCTCATGCACAGGTTTTTTCTTTATTTTGGGATGTATGAAAATTGCTAAGTTACTGCTGCTGCTAATAATTCCTGCCGTTTATATTTCATGTAACCAAAAAGGTAAACCCGGTACCCTTGCCGACGATGGCAAACCATCTTTCGCGCCCATAGTAGGTGTAAAATATACCGAGGTACGGCGTGCTTATGCCAATGGATTGAAGTTTGATAGCCAGGGTTTTCAACTGGTGCCATCATACAAATTGCATTTCCTGACGGAAGATTCGGTGAGCATGTATAGTCCGCAGCGCGATAAGTACTTCAATTTTAAGGTATACTTCGATCACGATTCTATCTTCAACATGGCTAATGCCTGGTACAAACTGAAAACGGCCAACAGGGATAGCATGGTATTGCAGGTAATGAATGTGGACGGCAAAACGATATACAATCTGCGCTCAAACATTTACGTATTACTCTACTCCGAAGAATACCTGAAAAAACAACCTGCCGGTAAGATCGCCCGCATGGGGCAGCCCTCAAAACAAGATACCGATTACATCCGCAGCAGAACACAACTTGCCGTTAAGGTGCCCGATAGTTCATTTGCCGCGCTTCAGCCTGCTACGGTAAAAAGCAAGAGTCCGTTGGTGAAGGTTGAACGTAATTATATGAAGATAGATTCGGCCAATAGCCTGGATGCCGTTGCCGATTATTTGCTGCCCGAATATAACATTACCATCAACAAGGCTTATGCTAATTTTGGCTACGCGTTCACCGTTTATGTGGATGATAAGGGCGTGCTGCATTTTCGTAAACCTAAACTTTTTATTTATCCCGAAAACTATAAAGCCACCGTACGTGTAATGAGCGGCATTGTTGACGGCTATTTAAAACTATACCTCAATGTTACGCCCGGTACAACCCTGGGTATACCCCATAGCAGCGTAATTGTAATTAATGTACGTGGCATAAAGGGCTGATATTTTTAATAAAACTTTTTTTATATTGCAGGTGTTCTGTTATATATGGACACCAATTTAAGCTACTTCAGATATTATAATAAAGCCGATAACAGCACCATATATACTTATACCTTAAGGCTTGACCCCGACCTTAATATTGACGACCAATTAACCGATAAGCTTGCAGAACTGGCGCGTGAACACCATTTACCGCAACAAAATATAGGCTGTGAAGCTGTAAACGAAGATTTTTAACCTAAGCATAATATTTTGTAATACATGATAAGCGCAATATTGCTGAGGCAATAGCGTGTGCATTTAGTAACAATTTTATTATATAGGTGTTAATATTATTGCCAAAACCTAAATATTGTATTAACAAATTGTTAATTTGTAGCGTAATCAATTGTACTAACCAATTATATGAGCGATGAGAAGCCAGATTTGCGGTGCTATAAGTGCGGCACCCCATATCATTATCCAAAAAAACGAAATTGGATTGGGAGGAACTTTTTGTTCTTTTTACCGATACGCCGTTTTTTTTGTGCCCGATGCCTTAAAAGCAGGGACATTTGGATAACCGACAAAGAATACCGGAAGTATAAAAGGGTATTGTAGTTTACACATTTAAGCAAGCGGATATTGAGAAAAAATTACTTTCAGATTTAGCGAAACCAGGTTTACGTAACACTACATGCCATGCATAATTGCTAACTTAGTGTCATGAAAAACTATGATACCGTAAGCGAAGCCGTTAACGACCTTGTTGAACGCGGATATACTGCCAATTTTAATGTAGATGCCCAAAATGACTTCCTTAACTGCCCCGAGCAACAAGTGAGCCTTTCGCCGGAAGATTTTGAGATTGATGAAACCCATCGTTTTGAAGGCGAAACCGACCCGGGCGATGAAATGGTAGTTTACGCGGTATCATCACCAAACTATGGCATTAAAGGCGTGGTGGTAAACGCCTTTGGAACGTATTCAGATTCGGGCGCTTCGAAACTGGTGCAACGTTTGAAAGAGCATCTGGATTAATTTACCCCCGATACCAGCAAATCCAAAGCAGCTTTATCGCCGCAGTGCTGGTATTTAGCATAAGCCATAGCTGCCTGTTTGCGCACTATGGTCGCGTTATCGCCTTTAACATAAGCCGATAGTGCATCGTGAAGGGTATAAGCCTCGGGGCACATGAGTCCGGTGGTCCACACCAAGGGCCGGGTGTTGCTCGATCGCATATAGGGCGCAAAATATTGCTGACTGATGCAGGCTAAAATAATAGCGTCGCGTTGTTGCCTATCAACATTCATGTATTCATCGTTCAGCTTAAAGTCCATCAATCCATCGTGCCCAATGTAAGCCAGTAATTTGGCATTACCGTTTATGCCGATGGTATTATTCACCGTGAGTGTATCTTTACTTTTACCCGCGCAGCTGTTTAAAAAATCGGCAGTGCAACGTTTTATGTATTTACCGTTATAGGCATCGGCCACTAAATAAAAATTGGCGGTTTTGTGTTTATAAATTAGACGCTGTAAAATAAGCGTATCAATATTGTAGCTTTTTAATAATTGCCATTCACGGCTTTTGTTGAAAAAGGTACGTACACCCCATAATCCGCCCCAGTATAAGTTAGTTTCGGCATCTTGCCCGTTACCTATTTTAGCAGGTGCGGGTACAATGCCCTGGTATTTATTATCGCACAGGGCTACAAATACATGTATGGTTTTACTTGCCGAATTAAAGGGGATATACCGGTTACCATCAATTGTATTATTATTATCGGCATCACTTTTTTGAGCACCTACATTGCATGATGTGTTTAACACAACCATTGCTGCCAACAGGCATAATATTGAACAGGTTAATAATCTCACGGTTTATAATGGCACGCTAAACAGCGTAGTATAAAAATACAATTTTAAAAACAGGTTTATGAAGGGCTGGTAATAATTTAATATAAATTTACTTAGGCAACTGCGCGGCGTTTACATACGTATGTATAGTACAGGCACGCTTACCGGCAATTTATACTTTAGCGCGGCCGAAACAATTTACAGCAGATGTAAATTATACTATTACCCCCGGCGGCTTCAATAATGCTGCTGTAAAACTTATTTATGCCATTTATAGCAGCAGTATCAAAAATAGATCTACCCTATCGTGCCGATCAGCAGGAAGTAAAGGAACAGGCCAGGGCCATGTTCGCGGCCAATTTTCCGCAGGTTGACAGGCTGATATACGCTTTTGACAATACCGAAATCATTACTCGTAATTTTTGCAAGCCTTTAAGTTACTACAAAGAAGAGCATACGTTTGAGGAGCGTAATGCCGACTATATTGAAACCACGCTCGCCTACTCGGTACAGGCGGTGCAAGAATGCCTTGCCAAAGCAGGCGTTACCGAAAGTGAGCTTACCGATATCATCTTCGTATCTACCAGCGGACTGGCCACCCCCAGTATGGACGCGCTCATTATCAATAAAATGAGGCTTAATCCGCACATTAACCGCACACCCATTTGGGGGCTGGGTTGCGGCGGTGGGGTATCGGGCATGGCAAAGGCCAATACGGCCGCGCAGGCTAATCCGAATGCCGTGGTGCTGTTGGTGTCGGCCGAGTTATGTTCGCTTACGCTGATCCGTAATGATTATAGTAAGAGCAATTTTATAGGTTCGAGTTTATTTAGCGATGGAATAGCCGCCTGCATTATCAAAGGCAATAACCATGTTGACGATACCGGGGTGCAATACCTGGCATCGGGCAGTAAGTTGTATTATGATTCGCTGGAAGTAATGGGCTGGGATTTTCAGGATACCGGTTTTAAGGTGCTGTTCTCTAAAGATATCCCTACATTTATCAACAATAACATTAAGGTCGACATTACCGCTTTTTTAAGTAAACATCAGTTACAGCTAAGCGATATTAAAAACTTCATCTTTCATCCCGGAGGGAAAAAAGTACTGGATGCTTATACCACCGCCCTTGAACTTGAACCACAGGCGCTCACCTTTACCCGTGGGGTAATGGCCGATTATGGCAACATGTCGAGCTGTACAGTGTTGTATGTACTGGAAAAGTTCATGAGCGCAGGCTTTAATGATGGTTACGGATTAATGCTGGCTATGGGGCCGGGGTTCTCCAGCGAAATGGTATTATTAAAAATGGAAAACAACTAAGCCTAATGTATTTCGCCATATTCATCAGTCTGTTTATTGTGCAACGCTTGTCCGAATTATGGATAGCCAAACGCAACCAGCATTTTTTGTTGCAACAAGGGGCTATTGAATACGGCCGGGAGCATTACCCCTTTATGGTGGCTATGCACACGTTGTTCATTGTATCGCTCATTGCCGAATACCAGTGGCGTGACGGCACACCAATCAACTGGCTTTTCCTGGTTATTTTTATAGGGCTGTTGTTGTTTAAATTCTGGGTGATCTCATCGCTCGGTAAATACTGGAACACGCGGATCTTTCGCATACCCAATTTTCAGCCCGTTACCAAAGGACCTTTCAAATACTTCAAACATCCCAACTATATGGAGGTGATCTGCGAAATTGCCATTATTCCGCTGGTATTTCACCTGTATTATACTGCTGTAATATTCACTTTGCTCAACGCGGCTATGCTTAACGTTAGGATAAGGGTGGAGAACAGAGTTTGGCGGGGTGAGTTGTAGGCTTTCTAATTGCACGGGTTTATAATTTAACCGCGGAGATAGCAGAGGTTTGCACGGAGTTACACGGAGGATTTGTAGGGTGAGATGAGGGAGGATTGGAGTAAGGCAGAAGGGCTTTGGGTAATCGCCAAACAAAAGCACAAACCTAACATACCGCATAAAATGCGGCATCGTAAGGAACGGATAGCACAAGCCCTGCCTAAGCACAGCCTTCAAAGTTCCTTGCGCAGCCGCGACTTTTCTTTTTTGGTACTTTTTTCTTTTGAGAGAAAGTGGCTGTTGCACAACTAACACAATGTTGAAAAGACATTAATAATGAAAGGCGAGGTGTTTCTTATCTTGTAATATGCAAGGGAAGAAAAGCCACCAGGAAAAGTTGTTCATCAGCTTTCAACTGTC